>CAWDMB010000013.1:0-202612 GCA_963803375.1 uncultured Actinomycetes bacterium
TAAGGAGTAGGCCGCAGGTTCGAATCCTGCTCGGGGCACTCGATCGGAACGCGGAATTCGGGAGTCGCCCCGTTCGCGCTCGGGCCGCCGTGGGTTCCACGTGGGTTCGCGAGGGTCCTGCGGGCCCGCGCGATCGCCTCCTCCGCCGAGAGCTGCGGGGAGTCCTCCAGCTCCTCGATCACGTGCCCGCCGGTCCGCAGCGTCAACCGCGCCCTGCGCACCACCCGCTGAGGGTTGTACGGGATCCGCCGGGCCTCCGCGGCGCGTTCCAACAACGCGGCCGGGGTCGTCCGTCACCCGGGCGGGCGACCCCGTCAGCCGCACTCCTGAACAACAACGGCGGCGGCCGAATGGTGGTGAGCGTCGTCGAGGACGCCGGGAGCGACGCCCGCGAGCAGCGCGGCGCCGCGCCCCGTCGAGACCGTCAGGCGGCTGGTGCGGGACGGCCCGAAGCAGGCGGCTCGGGCCTCGCCGCGGGCGCGCCCGGCCTGCGGGCCCGCCATAGCGCAACGGCGAGCGCTCCGAGTCCCACGACCGTCGCCGCGAGCCCGACGAGGGCGCCCGCGACGGGGACGAGGGCGAGCACGCGCAGGATCCCCCAGCCGGCCAGCAGCGCCGCCCATGGCGACGTCGAGCGGTTGCGCAGCACGCGGCGCCCCAGGATCCAGGCGGTCGTCGCGTACGCGACGAGCAGCACGGGGATCGCGGCCAACAGCAGCGCGACGCCGAACGGGATGCCCACGAGCGTGACGAGCGCCAGGATCGCCAGCAGCGGCACGCCGATCGCGATCGCAACGCCCCACCCGACCGTGGCGCCGAGGCGCTCGCGCACCGCCCGCTCCGCCGCGTACAGCGCGGCCGGCGCCAGCCAGACGAGCAGGGCGCCGACGATCAGCGTCGACACCGACACCGCCAGCCACCACGCGAACCAGCTCACCCAACCCCACCCGTTCGCTGCGTCGGCCCAGTCCTCGTTGCTGATCTTGCCGCCCACCCTCGCGCCGCGCGCGAGCACGGGGCGCTCGTCGCCGTAGCGCAGGTCGCCGCCGACGCGCGCCGTCGGACCGAGGGACGCTCGGTCCGACACTGCGATCAGATCGCCATCGACACGGCCGCTGACGCGGACGGGACCGCTCACCGATACGACGTCGCCCGTGGCACGTCCGGCGATCCTCACGGTCCCGTCGAGCACGACGACGTCGCCGGCAGTCTGGCCCGCTGGCACGACGGCGCCACCCGTGATCACCACATGATCGGTCGCGGCGGACGCGCTGCCGGCCGTGAGCAAGAGGGCCAGCAGCGCGGCGATCGCTGCGCGGACAGCGTGGGGCCTGGACATCTGAGCGCTCCTCGTGTGCGGGTTCAGGCCAGCGTCGCATCCGGCCCCCACCCGCCGCAAGACGTGTGAGCTCGCTCGTCGCCCCAAGCGGAGGCCGCTGGATGCGTGCGTCTTCGCGAACAAGGGCCGCGTCGCATGTTGCCGGGCGCTCGGATACCTGACTAGGGTTGATTTCGATGGAGCTCGCCGGCAAGACGGTGCTCATCACAGGTGCATCTCAGGGCCTTGGAGCCGCCACGGCTCGGGCGATGGCCGCCCGGGGCGCCGAGGGCCTGCTGCTGGCGCGCAGCGAGGACAAGCTGCGTGAGGTTGCGTCGACGATCGACGGCTCGGGAGGCCGCGCCCACGTCTATCCCGTCGACCTCGCCGACTCTCACGCCGTTGTGGCGACAACCGATGCGATCAAGGCGCAGGGAATCATTCCCGACGTGATCGTCAACAACGCCGGCGTCGGGCGCTGGCTCTTCATCGAGGAGACGTCGCTCGAGGAGATGCGGGCGATCATGGCCGTTCCCTACTTCGCGGCGTTCGCGATCACGAAGGCGTTCATCGCCGAGATCGCCGAGCGCGGAAGCGGCAACATCTGCAACGTCAACGGCCCCGGCGCCTGGTTCCCGTGGCCGGGGTCGGTCGCCTATGCGTCAGCCCGATGGGCGCTACGCGGTTTCTCCGCGGCGCTTCGCGTCGACATGCGCGGCACCGGGGTGACGGTCACCGACGTTGTCCTGTCGAAGATCGCCAGCAGCTATTGGGACAACAACCCCGGCTCGGAGGAGCGGCTACCGTGGGTCGATCGCGTCGTCCCCACGCTGTCCGTCGAGCAGGCCGCCGGGGTCGTGACCCGCGCCGTCGAGCGCGAGCGCCGAGAGGCCACCGCTCCGTTCATGTATACGGTCTTTCACCAGATCGGGCGCCTGTCCCCGCGTTTCGTGCACTGGTGCGTCTATGTCGGCGGCGCCAAGCGCCCCGCATCGCGGTAGCGCAGCCCCACAGGACACGACGCCGTGGGACAGCTCCTCCTCGTCCCAGGGAGCGAGGCGCCGGCCAAAGCTGTGCGGCTACACCGGGCTGTGCCCCGCGCGTGAGCAGGCGATGCCGGTGAGTACGCTCGCTTCTCCGAGGCGATGCGGGAGTCTGTCGTGATCCGCGCCATGGCGCGCCGTGGCGACATGGATGGCGAATCCCACGCTCGTGGCCGGTTAGCCCACGAGCAGCCCGAGCTCGGTCGCCCTCGACGTGGCCTCCGTGCGCGTGCGGCAGCCGAGCTTCGCGAGGATGTTGCGAACGTGCATGTCGACGGTTCGCGGGCTGAGGAACAGCTCGCGTGCGATCTCGCGGTTCGTGCGGCCGACGGCGACGAGCCGCATGACCTCGAGCTCGCGCCGCGACAGGCCCGCGCCCTCGTAGTGGGCGGCCGCGCGGCGGCCGAGGCGCCGCTCGACGGACTCCCCGAGCTTGGCCACCTCGGCCGCCGCCTCGGTGGCGAGCGGGCGCGAACCGAGCCTTCGCGCGGTGCGGTAGGCGTCGACGAGACGCTCGACTGCGAGCTCGCGCTGGCCCGACGCCGCCAGCACGACGCCGGCGCGCAGCTGGATCTGCGCTCGCTCGAACGGGATCTCGAGCACCGCCTGGAGCTCGAGCGCGCGCGTGAGTTGCTCGGCGGCGGCGAGCGCGTCGCCTTCGGCGAGGGTGATCTCGCCGAGCGCGTGGGCAAGTGCCGCCAGCGCGTCGGGGTACCCCGACGACGCGGCGATCATCGAGAGCGCGTCGGCGCAGGCACGCGCGTCGCGCAGGGCGCCGTGGGTGGCGAAGAAGCACGCCGCCCAGCGCAGTCCCCAGACGGCGTAATGGTGATCCTCGGAGCGCTCCCAGCGTGCGAGCACGAAGCGGCAGCGCTCGGCGGCAGCGTCGCGAGCGCCCTCGTGGTCCTCGACCCAGGCCAGAGCCGCCGCGCAGTCGACCTCGATCGAGACGACATCGCGTCGGGAGGCGGCGTTGAGGCCGCGCAGCAGGAGCGGGCGCGCGGCGCTGGTGTTGCCGCGGAAGGCGTGGATGGCTCCGAGCACGCTGTCGGCGACCAGGTCGGCACCCGCGGCGCGTCGCTGCAGGTCACGGCAGAGCTCCTCGCTGCGGCCCCAGTCGCCCAGCTCGCGCAGCACATACGCCACGCAGGCCAGGCACGTATGCTCGAGGGCGTCGGCGCCATGGGTACGGCAGAGGCCGAGGGCAGTGGTGAGCGCGGACTTGGCGCCGGCGTAGTCGGCGGAGACCTCGAGTGTGGTGCCGAGCCGCTGATAGACCTCGGCGGCTTCGGCGGTGAGCTCGTGCTCGAGCGCCAGCGACAGCCCGGCCCTGACGGTCTGGAGGCCGGCCTCGAACTCGCCACGTTTGGCCATCGCCATGCCTTGCAGGCCGAGCGCGCGGGCACGCAGATCGGTGCGCTCCGCACGCGTGGCCTCTTCCACGGCGCGGGCGGCGAGGTCGATCGCCTCGGTGTGCTTGCCGGCGCTCTGAAGGTAGCCCGCCGCGATCAGCCGCTCGGCGGCCGCCTCGCCCGGCAGCCCGTTCGCGGTGAACGCGTCCGCCGCCACACGGCGGGCGGCGAGCGCGCGCTCGCGGTCGCTCTGGAGCTCGAAGACGCCGGCGAGGCGACGCTCGGCGTCGGCGAGCGCGCGACCGCCAGCATGCGTCCGGTGCGCGGCGGCGACTTCGCGCAGGGCGCGGGCGGCCTCGGTCAGCTCGCCCGCGAGCTCGCAGCAGCGCGCATGGCGCTCGAGCAAGGCGACGCGATCCGCGCTGTCATCGCCGTCGGGCCACAACTCGAGCGCCTGACGGCCGGCGCGCGCAGCGTTACGGTACGCATGGACCGCCATCAGCTCCCGGGTGGCGCGCACGAGCGCGTCGAGCGCGCACGCCGGCTCGCGCGCGGCGAGCCAGTGCGCGGCGACCTCGGAGCTCCTGCCGGGACGGCCTGCGAGGCGCTCGGCAAGGCAGCGATGCAGCGACCGGCGACGCAGCCACGGAATGTCCTCGTAGATCGCGTCGCGCGCAAGCGGGTGGCGGAACGCGGCACGCCGCCGCCGGCCTCGACGATCACGCCGCTCGCCGCCAGCTCCTCCAGACCCTCGCCACCGCCGAGCGCGGCGACGAGCTCCATCTCGAAACGCGGCCCGGCGACCGCGGCCGCCTCCGCGGTCGCGCGCGCCCGCCGCGCCAGTCCCGCGGTGCGCAACAGCACCGCATCGCGGATCGTCCCGGGCAGCGGCACGTCGCTTTCACCCGCCAGCTCGGTGCCGGCCGGACCGCTCTGCAATCGGTCGTCCCCGCGCAACGCGGTCACCAGCTCCTCGACGAAGAACGGCACGCCCTGCGTGCGATGCTGCACGATGCGGGCCAGCGCCGGCGAGACCGGAACGTCGAGCACGGCCGCCGTGAGTTCGGCCGTGTGCTCGGGCGTCAGCGGTTCGAGCACCAGCTCGCGCAGCATCCGATCGCGCCGCAGCGCGGTGCGCAGCCCGCGCAGCGGATGCGAGCGCGGAACCTCGTCCGTGCGGTACGCAGCGATCAGCAGCACCGGCAGATCGCGGAGGGTGGCGGCGAGGGCGGCCAGCAGCTCGAGCGTCGCGTCGTCGGACCACTGGAGGTCGTCGAGCAGGATGATCGCCGGGTGGCGGCCGGCGATCGTCGCCAGCCCGCAGCGGACGCTCTCCAACAGGGTCGCCCGGTCGCTCCCCGCCACGGCATCGCCGAGCTCCGGCAGCAGCAGCGCGAGATGCCCGCGCAGCCGGCCACAGTCCTCGAGCGCGTCCGGCACGCGTCGCAGATGGTGGCGCAGGGCGGCGACGATCGGGCAGTAGGGCGGCGCGGCCGGGCTCGCGGCGCCGCGCAGGAACGTCGCGTCGGCGGTGGTGGCGACCGCCTCGACGAGCCGCGTCTTGCCGACCCCCGCGTCGCCTCCAAGCAACACCAGCGACCCATGCCCCGCGATCGCTTCGGCTGCCGCCTCCTCGAGCCAGGCGCGCTCGGCTTCCCTGCCGATCACCCGCACGGCATCCATGCCGTGAGTCTAATCCCGGCCAAATACGGCATCGGGTCCCGTAGGTACGGCAGTTCTGCCGAAGTCGACCGCGGCCGTGCTCCGTACGGTCGCCGCATGAACCTCTACATCATCCGCAGGCGCGACGTCGCAGACAGCGCCGATGCAATGCAGGAAACCGGCGCCCGGTCGGCCGAGGTCGGCGAGGAGATGACCGGCGACGTCCGTTGGATCCGCACCTACGTGGTCCAGGAGGAGTCCGGGCGCCTCGGAACCGTGTGCGTCTACGAGGGCGCAAGCGCCGAGAAGGTGCGCGAGCAGGCCCAGCGAGCCGGCATGCCGGCCGACGAGGTCACGCCCGTGGTCGACACCGTCATCGTTCGGCCCGACCCCGTTTCGGCAACGGGATGACGGACGGCGACGGGGCGTGGCCACCTTCTCTCTGATTCACGGCGCCTGGCACGACGGCTCGTGCTGGGAGCCCGTCGCGCGGAACCTACGGGCGCGGGGTCACGACGCGGTGGCGCCCGACCTGCCGTTTCACGATCCCAACACCAGCTTCGAGGAGCGTGCCCGCCCGGCACTGGATGCGCTCGACCGCGCCGCTGACCCGGTAGTCGTCGTCGGCCACTCGATGGGATCGGCCTACGCGACATTGGTTGCGTCGGCGCGCCCCGGCTCGCTCCTGGTGCACCTGTGCCCGAGGCTCGGCGGGTTCGCGCCGCCGCCCGGCGCACCGAACACCTTCCGGGAGCGGTTCCCGTTCCCGGCCGACCGTCCGGACGGCACGAGCGCCTGGAACGCCGAGGCAGCCACGCGCGCGATGTACGCGCGCCTGCCCGCGGAGACCGCCCGCGCGCTCGCGCAGCGCCTGCGCCCGATGGCCCCGCCGGCCGGCGAGTACCCGCTCCCCGCCCATCCCGACATTCCGACCGCACTGGTGTACGCAACCGACGACGAGCTCTTCGAGCCGGCCTGGGAGCGGTTCATGGCACGCGAACTGCTCGGCGTCGAGCCAATCGAAATCCCCGGCGGCCACTTCCCGATGGCCGAAGACCCCGACGCGCTCGCCGCTCTCCTCGACCGCTTGGCAGGCGAGCACGCGAGCCCTCCCCAGCGCGCGTGAACTCGGGACGCTGCGTGCCCGGGACGAGGGCTGGCTCCCGGTGCGCTTCGGTGGATATCCGCACCGGCCCTCACCGGCTCGCGCGAGCGTCGGCGAGCCGGCTCGCCCGTAGCGTGCCGGGCATGCTGACGGAACGCCTCGAGACCATCGTCATCGGCGCCGGCCAAGCCGGGCTCGGCGTGAGCCGCGAGCTCGTCCGGCGCGGGGTCGACCACATCGTGCTCGAGCGCGGCGACATCGGCGAGACCTGGCGCTCGCAGCGCTGGGACGCCTTCCGTCTCAACAGCCCGGGGTGGATGAACCGCCTGCCCGACGACGTCGACGCGGTCGAGCCCGACGCGTTCCCGTCCGCGCCGGAGTTCGTCCGTGGCCTCGAGCGCTACGCGTTCCGGCAGCGCCTGCCCGTCCGCCCCGGCGTGACGGTCGTCGCCGTCGCACCACTCCGGACCGCGGAGGGCTTCTCGATCGCCACCGACGACGGCGTCTTCGAGGCGCGCTCGGTCGTTGTCGCGAGCGGTGCCGCTCGCGTTCCGCGGATCCCCGCCGTCGCCTCAGCGCTGCCGGGCTCCGTCATCCAGCTGCACGCGGCCGAGTTCCGCAGCGCGGACACGCTCCCGGCGGGCGCGGTCCTCGTCGTCGGCGGCGCGCAGTCCGGCGTGCAGATCGCCGACGACCTCCTCGACGCCGGGCGGGACGTCTACCTGGCGACGAGCCGCGTCGGCCGGCTTCCGCGGCGCTACCGCGGACGCGACGCGTTCGCCTGGCTCGTCGAGGACAGCTTCTTCGACGAGCGCCTGCCCGCCCCCGGGGTCGCGCCGCCGACGAGCCCGCAGATCTCGGGCGCCGGAGGCTGCCGCACGCTCAGCCTCCAGCACCTCGAGCGCCGCGGCGCCACGTTGCTCGGCCGGCTCACGGGGGCGTCGGGACCGCGCGTCGGGCTGGCCGACGACGTGGCCGGGAACGCCGCCTTCGCGGACGCGGTCGCGTGCGCCGTCCGCCGACGCATCGACGCGCACATCGAGCGCGTCGGCGCCGACGCGCCGGCGCCCGAGCCGGATCCGGCGGACGAGCCCTACCCGGAGCGGTCACTGCCGCACGGACCCGCGGAGCTCGACCTTCGCGGGGCCGGCGTCCGCTCCGTCATCTGGGCGAGCGGCTTCGGGTCCGACACGGGCTACCTGCGCCTTCCCGTCGTGGGGAAGCGCGGAAGGATCGTTCAGCGCGAGGGCGCGACGGCGGTGCCCGGACTCTTCGTCGTCGGCCAGCCGTGGCAGCGCAACCGCGGCTCCGGGAACATCTTCGGCGTCGCGGCCGACGCGCCGCACGTCGCGGAGCTCGTCGCGCGACGGATGCTCGGGCGTCGGCGCGCGGCCGCCTGAGCCGCGTCGGTCGGCGCGGACGTCAGCGGCGGCCGCCCCGGCACGCGGCGCCGTGGGTGCCGGAACCGGCCGTGGATGTGCGAAGGTGGACGTCCGGTCGCATCGAGTCATTGGTGGACGTCGGTTCGCATCGAGTCACCTATCGTGGGTACGCAGCGTTACGAAGCGGGCGTCCTCCTGGGGGCCGAGCACGCGGTTTCGCGCGTGCTCGGCGAGGTGCGCGACGAGGCCGAGGCCTACCCCCGGCTGCTCGCCGCCATCGGGCAGTCGCTCGCGTGGGACGTCGGCGCCGTGTGGACGGTGTCGGCGTCGGACGCGGCGCACATGCGTTGCGCGGAGCTGTGGCACGCGCCTGCCCCCTTCGAGCGGGCGGCGCGACGCACGAGCCTGGCGTTCGGCGAGGGCCTCCCCGGGCGCGTGTGGGCGACCACAGAGCCCGCGTGGGTCGAGGACGTCGTCGCCGACCAGAATTTCCCGCGCGCCCCGAGCGCCGCGCGCGCCGGCCTGCGCACCGCGTTCTGCTTTCCGCTCACCGGGGCGCGCGCCGTCCTCGGCGCGATCGAGTTCCTCGTGCGTGAGCGGCGCGAGCCCGACCACGAGCTGCTCGAGACGATGGCGAGCCTGGGCAGCCGCATCGGGCAGTCGGTGGAGCGCTGGCGCGCGGAGGACCGCCTGCGCGAGAGCGACGCCCGCAAGAGCGCGATCCTCGACGCCGCCCTGGACTGCATCGTCACCATCGACGCGGCGGGCCTCGTCGTCGAGGTCAACCAGGCCACCGAGCGCACGTTCGGCTACACGGCAAGCGAGATGATCGGGCGCGACCTCGCCGATCTCGTCGTCCCGCCGCCCCTGCGCGAGGCGCACCGGCGAGGCGTCGCCCGCTACGTCGCCATCGGGCGACCGACGATCGCCGGCCACCCGCTCGAGCTGCCGGCGATGCGCGCCGACGGCAGCGAGTTCCCGGTCGAGATTGCGATTACCCGTCCGCAGGTCGCCGGCCCGCCGCTCTTCACGGGCTACCTGCGCGACGCCGCCGAGCGCAAGCGCCACGAGCAGGCGCTGCGGTCGCTCGCCGACGAGCAGGCGGCGCTGCGTCGGGTCGCGACCACGGTCGCGAGCGAGGCCGAGCAGGAGCGCGTCTTCGCCGTCGTCACCGAGGAGGTCGGACGGCTGCTCGGCGGCCAGACGTCGAACATGGTGCGCTACGAGCCGGACGAGGCGGCCGTGGTCGTCGGCGCGTGGAGCACCGGCGCCGCGCGCTCGGTCCCGGTGGGGACCCGGATCACGCTGGACGGTCCGACGGTGGCGGCGCGGATCCTGCGCAGCGGGCGACCCGAGCGCCTCGACAGCTACGAGGGCGTGACGGGCTCGACGGTCGAGCTCCTGCGACGGCTGGGCTTCCGCTCGGCGGTGGGGGCGCCGATCGCGCTGGACGCCCGGCTCTGGGGCGCGGTGATGGTCTCCTCGCTCGAGGACGAGCCCTTCCCCCCGCGCTCCGAGCAGCGCATCGCCGACTTCGCCGAGCTCGTCGCGCTCGCGCTGGCCAACGCGCACGCGCGCGAGGAGCTCGCCGCGTCGCGCGCGCGCATCGTCCAGGCCGGCGATGCCGAGCGGAGGCGCATCGAGCGCAACCTGCACGACGGCGCGCAGCAGCGGCTCGTCTCGCTGCTGCTGACCCTGCGCCTCTGCGACGCGAAGCTCGCCCGCGACGACCCAGACGCGCCCGAGCTCCTGCGCCGCGCGATCGCGGAGCTCTCCGACGCGCTCGCCGAGCTGCGCGAGCTCGCGCGCGGCATCCATCCGGCGATCCTCACCGACCGCGGGCTCGTGCCTGCGCTCGAGCTGCTGGCCGGCCGCACGAGCATCCCGGTCGCGATCTCCGTCACGGGCGACCTCCGGCTGCCGCGACCGGTCGAGGCCGCCGCCTACTACCTCGTCGCCGAGGCGCTCACGAACACCACCAAGCACGCGCGCGCGTCCGCGGCGCGCGTGCACGTGGCGCGCGAGCAGGGCGACGTGCTCATCGAGGTGTCCGACGACGGCGTCGGCGGCGCCGACGGGGGCACGGGCTCGGGCCTGCGCGGCCTGGCGGACCGCGTCGAGGCGCTCGGCGGCCGGCTCGAGCTCACGAGCGCGCCGGGCGCTGGGACGACGCTGCGGGCGCGGATCCCGTGCCCGTGAGACGCAGACGACGCGTGCGACTCCCGGACTCCTCCCCCCGGCCCGTCACGCCGGGATGCCGGCGCTCGGCCGAGCTGCAGTTGGCGGCTGTCCGCACCCTCGTGGTTCGGCGCGGGCGCATCGCCGACGGGTGCAGACCCCGCGGTGGAGGGTCGCGGGCGTGTCTACCGTCCGCTCATGCTCTCCGTGCTCCTCTTGATGGCCATCCTCGCCGCGCTAGGCTTCCTGGCCGTGCGCTTCGGCGCCGACTCGCGTCCCGGCGCCGACGAGCTCTTCGACCGGCTGCGCGCCGGCCGAGTCCTCTGACTCGCCGGCTCGGACGCATCCCCGGGGCCTCGGTCGTGCCTCGCGAGTGAGCGCGAGCGGTGGCGGGTCAGGCCGGCCCGCGCGTGAGCAGCGCCTCGTAGCCGCAGAGCGCGCCGAGCAACGCCGCCAGCGCCGCCGCCAGCGCCCACGCCGGCAGCCCGCCTCCGACTGCGAAGACCGCGAGCGCGCCCGCCGCGGCGACGAGCTTGGCGCCGCTGACGGCGCCCACGAGGCGCAGGCGGAACGCGACGTGGCCGGCGAGGTAGGCCGTTACGCCGCCGGTGAGCGCGAGGCGCGACGCGGTGTCGAGCGGCTCGCCGACGTCGTGGACCGCCGCCTTCACGCCGACGGCGAAGACGATGATCCCCGCGACGAGGACGAGGTGCAGATAGCTGTAGGCGTCGGCCGCCGCGAGGACGGGGTCGCCGTGCGCGCGCAGGCGTTCCTCGGCGGTGGCGGCGAAGCGGTGGAAGTACGTCCACCACAGCTCGAGCGTGATGAGCAGCCCGAGCGTCGCCGTGGCGACGAGGCCCGCGTCCACGGCCCTGTCGCCCGCGCCGACGCCGATCGCGACGATCGACTCGCCGAGGCAGATGATGATGAACAGGCCGTAGCGCTCGGCGAAGTGCGCCACGGCCATCGAGCTCTACAACGACCGCAGCGACGTAGCCGAGTTTCTGTCGTTGCTCGCGCCCGACGTTGAGATGCGGACCCCAGGCGGGGTGCGGTTGCGTGGACCTGAGGCAGCGCGCGCTTGGTTCCAGGAGAGCTTCGACAACGTGCGTCCGCGGATCATCGCGGATCGGCTCGTTGGACGGGGTGACACCGTGGTTGGACTCGGCAGAATCGAGGTGCGATGGATCGAGTCAGACGAAATCGCTTACGAGTCCGAGAGCGCGGCGGTGTTCCGGTTTCGCGGCGGGAAGCTGCGTTCGTGGCAGCCATTCGAGAGCCATTCCGCCGCCCTGGAGGCCGCGGGGCCACTAGCGGAGTAGGCGCGCGAGGAAGACGGGGCGACGTACGTCCTGAGACGTCGACGAGTCGCGGGTGCGCGTGCTCGTCTGTTTGCATCGACGCGCCCACGAAGTGCGACGACCCGTCGTCCGCGCTTCAGCGGCGCGTCCGTTACAACCTCGTCAGGGATGCCGATATCCGTCGAGCGCCGCACGACACCCGTCGAGCTGCTCTGGGACCTCGTCTTCGTGTTCGCCATCACGCAGGTGACCGCGCTGCTGGCAGACGATCTTTCCTGGCCGGGCTTCGGGCGGTCGATGCTCGTCCTAGCGCTCGTCTGGTGGGCGTGGTCGGCGTTCGTCTGGGCGGCCAACGCCGAGGACGCCGAGTCGGGGGCGCTGCACGCGGTCCTGCTCGCGGCGACGCTGCTGATCTTCATCGTCGGGATCGCGGTGCCCGACGCCTTCTCGGACGAGGCGACGCTCTTCGCGCTCGCGTACGCGGGCGTGCGCTTCATGCATCTCGCGATCTACGTCCACGCCTCGCGGCTCGGGCGGGCCTCGTGGGCGGCGATCGCGGGCTTCGCGCTGACCGTGACGATCGGGATGGCGCTGCTCGTCGTCGGGTCGCTCTTCGAGGGCGCGGTCCGCGTGGCGCTCTGGGCGCTCGCGGCCGCGATCGACTACGCCGGGCCGGCATGGCTGACGCGCGAGCGCCTGCGCGGCCTGCAGAGGCCCGCCGTCGGAACTCGGCATCCAAGGGAGCGACGAGCGAAAGGTCGAGCCGCCCACCCCGATGCTGTCGGTATCGTCGCGGAGCAGCGGTCTTGCCCTGCGCTCCTGTTCCTCGTCCCAAGGCAGGGCTCTCGATGAGCCTCCGCGAGACGCCCGCAAAGGAGTCGAAGCGAGGCTGAGCACTCGGTCGAGACTCCCGCCTCGGCGTCTTGGCAGCGACGCCTTGTGAGCGCCATCGGCTTGCCGCCGCACTGTTGTCGCGCGCGCATCCGTCTCGGCGACGCGCGGATGGCCGCCGAGCTGTTGCTACGGCTCGATGTTCTGGTTCAGCCGGAAGAAGTTCGTCGGGTCGTATGCGCGCTTCAGCTCGACCAAGCGCTCGTAATGCCGGTCGCCGTAGGCCTGGCGGACCCGCTCGGCCCCCTCGTCGCCGAGGAAGTTGAGGTAGACGCGCCCGCCCGCATGCGGCTGCATGGCCGAGAAGAAGTCGCGCGCCCAGCCGATGTGGCGGTCGGCCTCGGGGTCGTCCTCGGTCCAGACGGCGCAGATGTTCACGTTGTGGGCCGCGCCGCGCTGGCTGAAGGCGGTCTCGCCCTCGGCCACGCGACCGAGGGCGCCGCCGAGCTGGAAGACGATGCAGTACGACTTCGGCGAGGTGAGCGTCGAGGCGCGTTCGACGAGCGTCTCGATCGCGTCGTCTGTGAGCGGCGGCAGCTCGACCGACTTCCAGTAGTAGTGCCAGCCGTGCGGCACCGAGGGGTCGAACATCGCCTGCAAGGCCGCGTAGGGCTTCGGCTCGAGCAGGTCGACGATCGGGCGGCCGAACTGCTTGAGCGGGCGGACGACCTCGGCGCCGTCCTCGGGGGATCCCGCGTAGCAGGCGCCGACGATCACGATCGGCTTGCCGTGTACGTCCTCCGGTAGGAACGGGAGCGGGGGCGCAACCCGCGGCTCGAAGATCGTCGTCAGCTCGTCGGGCGCATCGGCGATGAACTCGCGATAGAAGCGCAGCACGTCGGGCGCGTCGGCGAGCGGGTAGAAGATCGGCCCCGCGAGCACGTTCGGGCCCACGGGATGAAGCCGGTACTCGAACGAGGTGACGATCCCGAAGTTGCCGTCGCCGCCGCGGATGCCCCAGAAGAGCTCGGGGTTCTCCTCCTCGCTCGCAGTCACGAGCTTGCCCTCGGCCGTCACGACGTCCGCGGAGACGAGGTTGTCGACGGTCGCGCCGTACTTCCGCATCAGCCACCCGATCCCGCCGCCAAGGGTCAGCCCCGCGATGCCGGTATGGGTGACGATCCCGCCGACGGTGGCCAGGCCGTGAAGCTGCGTCTCGCGGTCGAGCTCGCCCCAGAGCACGCCGGCCTCGGCCCTGGCGGTGCGCGCCGCCGGGTCGACCCTGATCCCCTTCATCGGCGAAAGGTCGATCACGAGGCCACCGTCGCAGAGCGCATGACCACCGACGCCATGGCCGCCGGAGCGCACCGCCACAAGTAGGTCACGCTCGCGCGCGAAGCGAACCGCCGCGACGACGTCGGCGACTCCGGTGCAGCGAGCGACGCAGGCGGGACGGCGGTCGATCGCACCGTTCCAGATCGCGCGCGCGGCGTCGTAGCCTTCGTCGTCGGGATCGATCACCGGGCCGCGGATAGAGTCGCGCAGACGCTCGAGGTCGGTGGCCGCCGCCGCCAGTGTTGTCGTCTCGGTAGTCATGACGCCGACGCTACGCGGGTTGCCGCCACGGGCTAGACCGAATTTCGAACCAACCGGTTCGAATCCCGAACCTGGCGCGCATCCGGGGCTAGCATCTCCGGAGGATGCGGAGCTACGCGCAGTACTGTCCGATCGCCAAGGCGAGCGAGATCCTCGGTGACCGCTGGACGCTCCTGATCGTGCGCGAGATGCTGGGCGGTGCGAGCGGGTTCAACGAGCTCCAGCGCGGCCTGCCGGGGATCTCGCGCTCGGTCCTCGCCGATCGGCTGCGCTCGCTCGAGCGAGCCGAGATCGTCGAGCGGCGCACCGGCCCCACGGGGAGGACGCTGGACTATCGCCTGACGCGCGCCGGCCGGGACCTGGAGGCGGTCGTGCAGGCGATCGGGGAGTGGGGGGTGACCTGGTCGTTCACGGATCCCCGCCCCGAGGAGCTAGACCCCGACCTCTTGATCGTCTGGATGGCCCGCCACGTCGATCGTGAGCAGCTTCCCCCGGATCGCACGGTGGTCCAGTTCGACTTCCGCGACCCGGCGAAGCGCTACTGGATGGTGCTCGAGCCCTCCGAGGTCTCGGTCTGCCTCCAGCACCCCGGGTTCGACGTCGACGTCAAGGTCACGGTCGACACTGCGACCCTCTACCGCGTCTACCTGGGGCGCGCCGAGATGGCCGGCGCGCTCCGGGCTCGCAAGCTGACTTTGAGCGGCCCGAGGGCGCTTCAGCGCGGGTTCGGACGCTGGTTCGCCTGGAGCGCGTTCGCACCCGCCAGCCGGCGGGCCGACGAGCGCCGCAGGGCAGCGTCACGACTCGCAGGCCCCCAGAGGGTGCGGGTCGAACAGCCGCTGCCAATGCATCCTCGCTCCAGAGCGTGAGCGAGGGGAGCGCCGTCTGCAAAGCCCGAATGAGGGTGTGAGGAGCGACGTTCGCGGGGGGACGTCTCGTGCAGGCTCCTCCTTCGCTCCCCGAAGCGAGCGTCCGGTTTCATCCGCGTGACTCTCACCTGGACGAAGCAGCAGGCGTCCGCCAGCACGCGATCGGTCAGCTCCTGCTCGACTTGCTCGTACGCGGGTTCGCCCGCTTCGTGGGCGAGGGCCGCGGCACGCCCGCGCCGGTCGCGCCCACCGAGCAGGCTCGTAGTCGGCGGCCTCTACCGGTACGTGCGCAATCCGATGTACCTCGCGGTCGTCGCGACGATCGTCGGGCAGGCGCTCGCGCACGCTGGACCGGCGACCCGCGCCGTGCGAGTAGCGCCCACATCCCCCTTTGGCCCCTACTTGAGGCGGCCGAGAGGCGCACCAGGACCGCGACAAGAGCCCGAGGTAACTCGCGTCGCGCGCGGCAGCGCGTCAGTGAGCGGTTTGGCACGGCGGACGCTCAGCGAGTCAGGCAGGCTGCAGCCTCGCCCGGCCGTTCGGGCTGTGATGCTGGGCGCGCTGGGATCGGGCGCCCGCGGCGCACGCCGCGGCCGCCCGATTTCAGCGTGGGCTACTGCTTCAGCGACGTGTAGCTGATGTCCCACGACGCGTTGAACGAGTTGATCACGCCGACGACGTCCTTGGCGCGGATGCCCAGGGTCTTGTCCCACAGCCACGGGACGCCGGGCACCTGCTCGGTGATCTGCTTGTCGATCTCACCGAACGCCTGCGACCGCTCAGCGGTGTCGGTGATCGGGTCCGCCTTGTCCATCGCGGCGTCGACCGCCTTGTCGCGGAACTGCGGCCAGTTGACGTTGTTGGTGGGCAGGATGTTCGTCCCCTTGAACGTCGGCTCGAGCATCGCGGAGCCGTCGGGGAAGTCCTTCAGCCACCCTACGCTCGGGCAGATCGCCACCTTCTGCGCCGGCACCTGGCAGAACTTGGTGTACATCGAGTCGTGCGTCACCTGCACGAGCTTGATCTTGAACCCGAGCGCGACGAACGCCTTCTCGGCGACCTGGGCCGCGTCCTTCGTCGGCGCGGTGTTGTCGGAGACCATCTGGAAGCTCTGGCCGCCCGTGTACTTCCCGCTCGGGTAGCCGGCCTTCTTCATGTAGGACTGCGCGAGCTCGATGTCACCCGCCGGCTTGCTCAGGGCATCGAGCCCAGGCCCCTCGGCGCCGCCGGCCTCAGCGTAGCCCGGAATCGTCGCCGGGAGGAAGTGCGTGGGGATGTCCCCCGTGAGCGGCCCGCCCATGGTCTGGCGCATCGCGGCGCGGTCCATCGCCGCCGCGACGGCCTTGCGGACGTTCGCGTCGTCGAAGGGCTTGATCGTCGTGTTCATCGCCACGTAGCGGACGCGGCCCGTCTGGGGACCCACCACGAGCTGGTCGGCCTGGGATCCCGTCGACAGCGACTTGAGGATCTGCGGCGGCGGGTTGAAGTCCGCCTGGGCGTTGACCATCGCCGAGCCGTCGAGGATCCGGCGGGCGGTGCCGACGGCGTCCGAGTTGCCCTCGTTGACCTCGATCCGGTCGAGGTAGGCGGGACGGTAGTCGGTCGACCTGACCCAGCTCGGGTTGCGGACGAGCACGATCTTGCGGGCGGGGGTATAGCCGGTGAGCTTCCCCGACGCGTTGTTCTGGACCATGTAGGGGCCGGTCGCGACCTGGTAGAACCCGTACTGGTTGGGCGTCTTCATCTTGTCGTACTTGGCGGCGTAGCTCTTCGGCACCGGCGCAGAGAGCGGCAGCGAGAGCGCGCCGATCACGATCGCCGCCTTCGCCTTCGTGAGCTTGAAGACGATCGTGCGATCGTCGGGCGTCTGGATGCCCGAGATGTCGCCGCCCGTCGCGCCCTTGGCCCCGACGATGTCGCCGAAGTAGGCGCCCGCGTAGCCACTGGCGACGTGCGGGTTGAAGCCGCGCTCGAGCGCGTACTTGACGTCCGCCGACGTGACCTCGCGGTTGACGGGCGGGCTGAACTTCACGCCCGGGCGGATCTTGATCGTGATCGTCTTGCCGTCCGCGGAGACCTGGGCCGGGGCGGCCGCCAGGTCCGGAGTCGCCTTCGCCGCATCCTGGGGCTTGTAGGAGAACAGCGGCCTCTGGGTGGCGTACGTGACGATGAAGCTGAACTGGTAGTACGCGGCGCCGGGGTCGATGTAGTCCACGTCGCCGTTGGACATGATGTGCAGCGTGCCGCCCGGCTTGCCGGCCACGACGGCGCCGTTGCCCGGCTTCGCGCCGCCCCCTCCGTCGCCGTTGTCGTCGCTTCCACAGGCGCTCACGGCGAGCGCGCCGACGGCTGCAACGCCCGCGAGCGGCGCCAGCATCCTTCTCCCCACAATGCACCTCCTCGTGCTGAATCCCGCCGCCCGACGCGGCAGCGGCGGCTGGCATCCTAACGCTGTCGAGCTCGGGGTGAGTCGGGTGGTGGCACCCGGTCCGGACGCTCCGGAAACACGTCGTCGATCGTCGCGAGCGGCTCGTACGGCGCCCCTCCCGCGGCCGCTCGGATCGCCTCCGCGCCGCCCGCCAGGCGGTCGAGCACGGCGACGACGCCCGCGACCACGAGGCCCGCGCCGCGGACCGCGTCGAGGGCCTGGAGCGTCGAGCCGCCGGTCGTCACCACGTCCTCGACGACGAGGCAGCGCTCGCCGGGCTCCAGCGGCGGCCCCTCGATCCGGCGCTGCAGCCCGTGGCCCTTGACCTCCTTGCGCACGAAGAAGGCCTTGACGTCGGCGCCGCCGGCGAGCGCGGCACACGCGGGCGCGTCGGCGCCCATCGTCAGCCCGCCGACCGCCGTCGCATCCCAGGCCCGCGCGCGGCCGGCGACGAGGGCGGCGAGCGCCGCGAAGCCCGCCGGGCGCAGGATCGCGCGCTTGGCGTCGACGTAGTACTCGGCGGTCCGCCCCGACGTCAGCGTGACCGCGCCGAGGACGAGCGCATGGGCGCGCAACTCGGCGACGAGGACCTCGCGGGCGCCCATCGGCCCTACTCTATTCACGGTGCCCGACGCGATCGGAGCCGTGCGCTTCGGCGCGAGCGAGCCCTTCGCCCTCGGCGTGGAGGAGGAGCTCATGCTCGTGGAGGGCCCCTCGCGCGAGCTCTCGCACACGGGGACCGACATCCTCGCGCGCCTGCGCGTGAAGGAGGCGGACGGCTCCGCGCACCCCGACACCTTCGCGGCCCTCGTCGAGCTCGCCTCGCCGATCACGCGCTCGGCGCCCGAAGCCGAGGCCCGGCTCGCGGCGCTCCGCGAGCGCGTGCGCGCGGCGGGTGGCACGCCCCTCGGCGCCGGAATCCATCCCGCCAGCGACTTCGGGGACGTGGTCCACGTCGACGAGCGGCGCTACGCGATGATCATCGAGCAGGTCCGGGGGCTCGTCAAGCGCACCCCGACCTGCGCGGTCCACGTCCACGTCGGCATGCCCGACGCCGAGACGGCGATCCGCGTCTGCAACGGCCTGCGCGAGCACCTGCCGCTATTGCAGGCCCTGTCTGCCAACTCCCCGTTCTGGTACCGCCGCGACTCCGGGCTGGCGAGCGCGCGCGCGCAGATCTTCCGCGGCTACCCCCGCGCGGAGATCCCGCGCGCGTTCGACTCGTTCGAGGACTACGCGCAGCTCGTCGAGGCCGTGCTCGCCGCGGGTGAGCTGGACGACTACACCTTCCTGTGGTGGGACGTGCGCCCGCACCCGCGCCTGGGCACGGTCGAGGTGCGGGCGATGGACGCGCAGGCGCCGCTGTGGTCGGTGGTCGCGCTGGCCGGGCTGATCCACGGCCTGGCCCGCGAGGCGGCCGAGGCGCCGCCGGCCCTGACCCCGCGCGAGGCCCTCATGGAGTCCTCGTTCGCGGCGGCGCGCGACGGGCTCGAGGCCCGGCTGCCGCTCGACGGCTCGCTGCGCCCCGCGCGCCAGGTCGCCCGGGCCGTCCTCGAGCGCGCGCGCCCACACGCGCGTGAGCTGGGCTCCGCGCCGGTGCTCGACGGGATCGAGCGGATCCTGCGCGAGGGCAACGGCGCCGACCGCCAGCGTGCGGCGCACGCCCGCGGCGGGATTCCGGCAATGCTCGACCTGCTCGTGGCGGAGACCAACGCGCCCTGACGCGCGCCCGCCTACCGGTAGACGTCGACGCGGTCGCCGATGCGCAGCCACCCGAAGACGTAGGCGGCCTCGCCGTTCGGGATGCGCAGGCAGCCGTGGCTCGCGGCGAAGATCGGCACCGACGGGTAGCCGTGGATCGCGTAGCCGCGGATGAAGTAGTTCGAGTCGAGCATGCCCTTGGCGTTCGTGCCGGCGGTCTTCGAGTACACCCGGTACTGCCCGAGGACCGTCGGCGTCGAGGGCTTGCCCGAGCTCGTGGGCAGGATGCGCGCGACCCTGGCGCCCGCGACGAGCGCGAGCACCTGGCGCGAGAGATCGGCCTCGACGTGGCGACCGTGGCGCGGGTAGCGCACCCGGAAGCGGCCCTTGCCCCGAGCCAGCGCGCGGAAGACCGACGCGTCGGCGATCTCCGTGCGATCCATGCCCACGACCTTGCGGAAGGCGAGCACCGCGCGGCCGGTGCGGTCGTCGAAGCTGCCGCGCGGCCCGGTGACGTAGCCGAGCGCGCGCAGCGAGCGCTGGAGCATCGTGACCACCGGCCCGCGCGCCCCGAGCGCGGCGCGCGCTGCACGCACGTGCACCCGGACGGGCTTCGCGAGGAGCGCGCCGAGCTGCGCGGTCGGGAAGTGGGCCGCGCGCACGAGGACCGGGCCCGCGCTGCGTCCGCCGACGGCGGCCGTCGCCACGCCCGTGCCGCGCCGCCCCGGCACGACCGGGACCACGAGCGCGCGCAGGCGCCTGCCGTGGCGGAAGAGGCCGACGACGACCGTCTGGCCGGCGACGTAGCGGCGCAGGACGACCTTCACCTCCCAGGCAGACCCGGCGAGCACGGTCTGCTCCGGCCCCACCCGCGCAGGCACGATCGCGATCGGGGCCCGCGCGGCGACCGCGGCGCCCGGCAGCGCGAGGGCGACGACGAGACCCGCCGCGGTGATCGTGAGGGCGCTGCGCCGTCGCATGGGCCGGGCATCGTATCCCCGGGCGCAACGCCCGCCGGACGTCAGCTTGCGGGCGCGGGGGCGGGGCCCTGCGGCCACGCCGCCGTGGCCAGGCGGGCGCCGAGGGCGATGAGCGCGAGGGCCGCCGCCAGCAGCGGCACGATCTGCCAGCCCCAGTCCTGCGAGACGCCGAAGGCGAGCGAGTTGTTCACGCAGTGCAGCGCGATGCACGGGTACAGCGAGCGGGTCCGCGCGTAGAGCAGGCACAGCGAGAACCCGAAGACCGCGAGCGGGAGCAGGTACGTCGCGGGCGCCGAGCCGGCGTGGATCGCGCCGAAGACGAGGCCCGTGACGATCGCCGCCGGCCACAGGCCCTTCCAGTTGCGCAGCGCTGTGAAGAAGAAGCCGCGGAAGAAGAACTCCTCGGCCACCGGCGCGACGACCGTGACGAGGAGGGCGACGGCGACGAGGGCCGCCGTGCTCGAGTCCACGCCGAGCTCCTTCGGGAGCTGGTCGTCGGTCGGGCTCGTGCCGAGGATCCCCACCCACGCGGCGGTCACCGCATAGAACGCGACGAAGGCGACGACCATCCAGCCGACGGCGGGCCACAGGCGCGTGCGCCGCAGCCCGAACTCGCCCGGCCGCGGGAGGCCGCCGATCCGCGCGAAGAGCAGCGCGCTGGCGACGAGGGACACGTCCTGGACGATCGTCGCAACGATGCTCACGGCGGGCGGCGGGTCGTCGAACGACGCGCCGAAAGCGGCCCCGACGACGCCCACGAGCACGGCGCCGGCGAGCGCGCCCGCGAATCCCGCGACGAGCGCCACCCACGCGCTCCACGGCCGCCAGCGCGGGCGACGCGGCGGCGGCGGCGGCCGGCCCTCGGGCAGCTCGGGGTGCTCGAAGAAGAACGGCGGCGACGACGCGGACTCGGGCGCGGACGGCATGGCGTGCTCGGAGAGTAGGGCGCGCGCCGCCTCAGCCACCGCCATCGAGCAGCGCCTCGAGCGAGCGCACCGTGCGCACGCCGGGCGGACCGGGCGCGCCGTCGCGCGCGACGAGCACGGCCTCGACGCCCGCGGCCCGGGCGCCCGCGACGTCCTCCTCGAGGCTGTCGCCGGCGTGCAGTCCGTCGGCGGGCGCGACGCCGCCGGCCCGCTCGAGCGCCGCGCGGAAGATCGCCGGGTCGGGCTTGGCCGCGCCGAGCTCGGCCGAGGTGACCACGGCGTCGACGAGCTCGGAGAGGCCGGTGCGCACGAGCACGTCGTGCAGCGAGACGTCCCAGTTGGAGAGGACGACCAGCGCCGTGCCCCGCGAACGCAGCGCGCGCAGGACGCCCGGCGCCTCCGCGTAGGCGCGGAAGCGCAGGGCCTCCAGCAGCGCGTCGAGCACGTCCTCGACGGGCAGCGCCAGCGCGAGCTCGGCGCGCACGAGCCCCGCGCAGCGCGTCCGCAGGTCCGCGAGGCCGGCCCAGTCGGCCGCCTCGTCGTGATGGGCGCGGTAGAAGGCCATCTCGGCCCGCATGGCGCGCCGCGCGTCGGCCTCGGGCACGACCACGCCGCGCGCTGCAAGCGCGCCGACGAGGCGCGGCCACGGCGGCTCGAGCTCGACGAGCGTCCCCAGCGCGTCGAGGAGGACCGCCCGCGGCCTCACGCCACCCAGCGCCAGGTCGCAAACAGCGCCGAGCAGCCCGCGAGCCCGAGCGCGCCGAGCGCAAGCAGCGCCCGCCGGCGCGCGGCGCCGCCCTCGGCCGCCCACGCCCCGAGCCACATGAAGAGCGGGAAGAGCACGGCCTCAAAACGCGGCAGTGACATGAGCGGCTGTGGCGCGACCGGCCACGAGAGCGGAAGCGCGAGCGCCGCGAGGGCATAGGCGCCGTAGGCGGTCGGTAGCCTCCGAAAGGCCCCGACGAGCGCGGGGACCGCGAGCACGAGGGACCCGGCGAGGACGAGGTTCGCGCGCGCGACCGCCATCGGGTCGCCGCCCGCGCGCGCGAAGAACACGTGCTCGCGCGAGCCCGAGAGCAGCTGGCGGGCGCCCGCCCACGCGGCCACGAGCCCGTCCCATGCGCCGGCGAAGGGCCCGGCGAAGCTCCGGTACCAGACCGCCTGGGCCTCGAACGGCCCGAGCGCCGAGCCGCCGCGCAGCGCCAGCCAGCCGCAGAAGACCGCGGTCCCGGCCGGGACGAGCGCGACGCAGGCAAGGTCGCCGGCGCGGCGCGGCCGCGAGCCCCACCAGAGCACCGCGAGCGGCACGACGAGCACGAGCCCCGCGCTGCGGGTCCCCGCGGCCAACGCGCCGAGCGCGCCGGCCGCGGCCCACCGGCCCGTTCGCGCCGCGAGCAGGCAGGCGACCGAGAGAGCGAGGTAGAGGCTCTCCGCGTACGCGGCCGAGAGGAAGAGCGACGCCGGGAAGAACGCGACCGCCAGCACGGTCGCGCGTGCGGCGGGGAGCCCGAGCTCGAGCGCGCACAGGCGGTGCAGGAGGACGAGGGCGATCGCGAAGCACGCGGTGCTGACGAGCGCGCCGGCCACCAGCGGCGGCGGCGCGACCGCGCCCACCGCGCGCACGAGCAGCGGGTAGAGCGGAAAGAACGCCGTCCGCGCCCCGCCGGCGCCCGGGTAGCCGTCGTGGGCGATCGCCAGGTACCAGACGCTGTCCCAGCGCCCGAGGCTCGCCGCGAGCGCGTCGCCGGCCGCGCCGAACGGTCGGGTCAGCGAGGCTGGGTCGAACGCGTCTGCCCGCGGCGCGACGCCCCAGAGCGCGACGGCGAGCGCACCGCAGCCCCAGACCACGAGGCGCGAGCTCCACAGCGCGCGCCAGGCGTCAGTCAGCGCGGCCGCCCACGCGCCGTCGAGCCGCGCGAGCGAATGCGGGCCGAGGGCCCGCGCTGCGTTGCCGACGCGCGCCATGCCGGGCGACATCGTCGCAGCCCGCCCCCCGTGACCGCCGCGGGCCAGAGAGGGCTTCGCCGCGCGGCGGCGAACCCTGCTCTACCCTCGGAGGTCCCGCCATGTCCCGCCGCGAGCGACAGCGTCGCAAGTTCCAGAGCCGGACCCGGCCGGGCCAGGTGATCTTCGTCCTGCTCGGGCTGCTCGTGACGGGCGCGCTCATCGCCGTCGCCGTCGCCGTCGGGTGGGTCATCACGGTCGCCAACAGCGCGCCGTCGCTTGACACGCGCAAGCCGATCGACATCGGGCAGACCTCCCGGGTGTTCGCGGCCGACGGGACGCCGCTGGGCTTCATCGGCGCCGACATCCTGCGCCAGACGGTTCCCGACGCGAAGATCCCCGACACCGTGGGCGACGCCACCGTCGCCGTCGAGGACAAGCGCTTCTACAAGCACAAGGGCGTCGACTTCGAGGGCATCGTCCGCGCCGCGGTCAAGAACCTCGAGTCCAAGAAGGACGTTCAGGGCGGCTCGACGCTGACGATGCAGCTAGTGCGCAACCTCTACACGGGCGAGCGGGCCCGCTCGGGGCTGAAGGGCTACAAGCGCAAGATCCGCGAGGCCAAGCTCGCCGAGGAGCTCGAGAACCGCCACCCGGGGCGCAGCGGCAAGGCGTGGATCCTCGCGAAGTACCTCAACTCGATCCCCTACGGGACGGTCGGCGGGCAGACCGCGGTGGGCATCCAGGCCGCCGCGCGCGTCTTCTTCGACAAGCCGGCCCGCAGGCTCAAGCTCCACGAGGCCGCGCTGCTCGCGGGCCTGCCGCAGGCGCCTTCGGAATACAACCCGTTCATCAACCGCGCGCGCGCGAAGGCCCGGCGCAACGACGTTCTGCGACGCATGGCCGACCAGGGCTTCATCTCCTCGGCGACCGCGAGCAAGGCGATGCGGCGCTCGCTCGGCGTGCGCCACTCGCGCTACTACACGTCGCGCCGCGAGAACTACTTCTTCGACTACGTCAAGCAGAAGCTCGTCGACCGCTACGGCCTGAACACCGTGCGCCGCGGCGGCCTGCGCGTCGACACGACGATCGACCTCAAGCTCCAGGACGCGGCGCGCGCGGCCGTCGACAACGCGGTCGCGGGCACCGATCGCGCGGGCGCGATCGTCTCGATCGACCCGCGCAACGGTTACATCCGCGCGATGGCCTCCACCGCGAAGTACGGCGACTCGAAGTTCAACCTCGCCGCCCAGGGCCACCGCCAGGCGGGCTCGACGTTCAAGGTCATGGTCCTGATGACGGCCCTGCGCCGCGGTGTGAGCCCGACCGCCACGAGCTACACCTCGCGGCCGCTCAACTTCACCGACCCGCGCTACGGCAAGATCGACGTCAGCACGTACTCGAACACGTACCTCGGGCGCGTGAACCTCGTGAAGGCGACGTTGGCCTCCGACAACTCGGTCTACCAGCAGCTCGACCTCGACCTCGGGCCCGAGGCGGTCACCAAGACCGCGCGCGACATGGGGATCGTGTCCGAGCTGCACTCCTACCCGGCCGAGGGCCTCGGCGGCCTGACCAAGGGCGTCTCGCCGCTCGAGATGGCCAACGCCTACGCGACGATCGCGTCGGGCGGCGTGCGCAACCGCGCCACCGGGATCCGCAAGGTCACGTTCCCCGGCGGGCGCGTCGATCGCTCGTGGGGCAAGCCGAAGCGCAAGCGCATCTTCAGCGACGGCGTGGCCGCCGAGGCGACGCGCATCCTCGAGCAGAACGTGCAGTCGGGCACGGGCACCGCCGCCCGGATCGGCTGCCCCGCGGCCGGCAAGACGGGCACGACCGACGACTTCACCGACGCGTGGTTCGTCGGCTACACGCCGCACCTGACGAGCTCGGTGTGGATCGGCCACGCGACCGACCGCCGCACGCTGGGCGCGGGCGCCGCCGGCGGCGTCGTCGCGGGGCCGATCTGGGGCGCGTACATGCGCACGGCCAAGGGCAGCTTCTGCGGCGGCTTCCCGGCGCCGCAGACCCCGTTCGTCGCGCAGCCGTTCTTCGGGCGCTACTCGCGCACGGGCAGCGCCCTGGGACCGTCGGGCTACTCGACGAACCGGTCCGGCGCGACCCAGCAGGAGCGCTATGGCACGACGGCGCCCACCGGCGGCACCGGGGCCACGGGCACCGGTGGGACCGTCGCGGGTGGGACGACCGGCACGGGCACGCCGGGAACGACCGGCACGGGCACGGGCGTGCCGGGGACGACGGGGACGGGGACGAGCACCGGCACGGGCACGGGGGCGACCGGCACCGGCACGGGCACCGGCACCGGCGCTCCGGGGACGACCGGCACCGGGACCGGCACGGGCGCCACGAACGGGCGCTACCCGCCCACGGCCTACGAGTCGGCGCCGCAGGCCGCTCCGAAGACGGCGACGCCGGACGGCGGCGCCACCGCCGCACCGGGCTGAGACCGGTAGGCGCCCCCGGCACGTCGGCGTACGCTGATCGCAGGCTCGACTATGGCCGCGCTGGTACGGTCCGCCGCGCCATCGGTGAGCGCGCCCTCATCGCCGCCTTCGAGCGCCTGCTCGTCAACCGCTCCGATCGCGTCGTGCGCTGGATCGGCGACGACGCCGCCGTCGTGCGAGCGCGGCCGTTCGCGGTCACGAGCGTCGACGCGATGGTCGACGGCGTGCACTTCGAC
The DNA here is from genome assembly GCA_963803375.1 of uncultured Actinomycetes bacterium. Lineage (GTDB taxonomy): Bacteria > Actinomycetota > Thermoleophilia > Solirubrobacterales > Solirubrobacteraceae > JAOPZW01. The sequence continues at coordinate 25,318 of CAWDMB010000013.1, forward strand.
CTCGGTCACCCGCGGGTCGGGCCGGCCGACGCCGGCCATCGCGCGCTTGCCGCCGCGCTCTCGGACCTCGCCGCGATGGGCGCCGACGCGGGCGAGGCGTACGTCGCCCTCGGGGTTCCGGACGGCCTCGGCGCCGAGGCGGTGCTCGAGCTCGCCGGCGCGATGGAGGCGCTCGCTGCCCGCTGGGCGACGACGATCGCGGGCGGCGACCTCGTCCGCGCGCCGGCGCTGACGATCGCCGTGACGGTCACCGGCTGGGCCGACGACGCCGACGCGCTCGTCGGGCGCGACGGCGCGAGGCCCGGCGACCGGGTGGTGGTCACCGGGCCGCTCGGAGGCGCCGCCGCCGGCCTGGCCGTGCTCGAGGGCCGCGCCGAGGGGCCCGACGCGCTCGTGCGCGCGTTCCTGCGGCCCGAGCCGCGGCTGGACGCCGGGCGCGCGCTCGCGCGCGCCGGGGCGGGAGCGCTCATCGACCTCTCCGACGGCCTCGCGACCGACGCCGGCCACCTCGCCGCCCGCAGCGGCGTCCGTGTCGAGGTCGAGCTCGACGCGCTCCCGCTCGCGCCCGGCGTGGCCGAGGTGGCCGTGCAGCTCGGCGTCGAGCCGTGGCGGTTGGGCGCGGCGGGCGGCGAGGACTTCGAGCTCTGCGCGTCCCTGGCCGGGCCGCCGCCGGCCGGCGCGCACGAGGTGGGGCGCGTCCTCGAGGGGCCGCCCGGGCTCGTCCTGCGCGCCCGCGGCGAGCCGCAGGCGCTTGTCGGCTTCGAGCACCGGCTCGGCTAGTCGCGGCGGTCCGGTGGGCGGATCGCCCCGAGGCGGGCGCTGACGACGATGCGCCGGGCCGCCGAGAAGACCGGGTGGCAGGCCGAGAGGACGAGCCGGTCGTGGCGCGCGCCGCGCAGCACGGCCAGATCCGTCGGCGCGACGATCCGCGTCCCGAGCACGCGGTACTCGAAGCGAGCGTAGGGCAGGTCGAGCTCGACGGGATCGCCGCGGCGCAACGCGTCGAGGCGCCGGAACGGCGCGCCGTACGTCGTGCGGTGCCCCGCGATCGCCGCCGTCCCGCGCCGTCCGGGCAGCGGCGAGCCGGTCACGAAGCCCGGCCCGTCGCGCAGGTCGGCGAGGTCCGAGCCGCGCACGACGACCGCGTTCAGGCCGATCCGCTCGATCCGCAGGCGCGCGGCGGCGTGCCCGTCGGCCGTGCCGGCCTCCAGGCGCCGGGCCGCGCGCGCGAGGTCCCTGCGGCTCGGCCGCCATCGCGGCGGCGGCGGCTCGGCGAGCTCGAGGCGCTCGAGCTCGGCGCCGAGCGAGCGCTGCGCCGACCCGGCGCGCAGCGCGGTGACCGGCTCCTGCCACACGAGCGTCGCCGCGGCGTCGCCGAGCAGCACGAGGCCGGCGACGATCAGGACGATGGCCAGCGCCCGCGTCATCTGCGCCCGCCTCCGGACGACGTCGTGGACTGCCGCAGCGCCGACTCCGTGCCGCCCAGCGAGCCCGGGCCGGCGTAGCTGACGGGGCCGCGGACGGTGATCCGGGTGTCCGGCTCGCGCAGCGACGGCGACGGGCGCGCGGCGAGGACGATCCCGGCGAGCAGACAGGCGAGGACCGCGCTCCCGAAGAGCCAGGCCACAGGCCCGGCGAAGCGGCCGGCCTCGAGCAGGAGCGCCCACCACGCGAATTCGAGCGGGCCCGCGCCGAGGTGGCGGGCGATCGTCACGTCGACGGCGGCGAACGGCACGACGGCCAGCAGCGCCAGCCCGACGGCCGGCGCGCGACGCAGGCGCACCTCGGGGGCGGCCACGAACAGGAGCGCGTGGGCGCCCGGGACCATCAGCGCCGCCGCGAACGGGTTGACGAGCCAGAGCGCGACGGCGAGCGCGCACCAGGTCACCACGAGCGCCGCCCCGGACCCTGGGCCCTCGAGGCGCTCGGCGCCGCCGGCGTGGCGCAGCGCCGACGGCCGCAGGAGCATCCAGGCGAGCACGAAGGCCAGCAGCACGGCCGCGAGCGCGGCCTTCGCGACGCCGTCGAACGGGATCGCGCCCGGGGGGACGGGCACGGGCGGCGAGGCCGGCAGCAGCCCGGTGGCGCCGAACAGCGCGGCGAGTGCCATCGGCACGACGAAGGCGAGCGCGGCGGCGCCGATCCACGCGAGGCTCGGGGCCACCGGGTGCCGGCGCCGGCGCACGCGGGCGAGGCCGTCGACGGCCGCGAGCACCGGCGCGAGCAGCAGCGAGGCGACGAGCAGCCGCGCGGCCCAGGTGGGCAGCAGCTTGCGGACGGTGACGATCGAGCGGTCGGCGGCGCCGACGCCCGAGCCGGCGTCGAGCGCGGTGAGCGCGCGCAGCGCCGCCCGCCCGAAGACCCGCAGGCGCTCGCCCGAGACCGGCTCGTCCGCCGCCGGCGGGCGCTCGCCGCCGGCCGAGAGGAGCACCGCGGGCAGCCCCGCGGCCAGCAGCGGCCCCTGCTCCCCGGTCGCGTGCGGGAAGGCCAGGTGGGTCCACTGCACCCACGCGCGCGGACCGCCCGGGTCGGTCCGCGCCTCCGCGCGCACCGCGGCGTCGACCGTGCGTCGCAGCCGGTCGGGGGCCAGGCGCCCGTCCTCCGACCACCCGACGACGAACGGCTTGCGCACCGCGCGGCCCGCGAGGTCGCCCAGGACGAGCACCGCGTCGGCCGGGTCGCCGAGGTGGCGCGGGAGGTCGCGCGCCCCGGCCAGGCCACCGCTGCCGCCGCTCGTCGAGACGAACGTCACGGTGCGCCGCAGCCGCCCGCCCGCGACGATCCGCGCGAGCTCGAGCAGGGCGGCGGTGCCCGAGAGCTCGGCGCGCGCGCCGCGACCGGCCGCGTCGCGATGGGCGACGACGACGAGCCCGGGGCCGGGCGCGCCGACCTGCCGGGCCAGCACGGTGGTCAGCCGGCGCTCGCCGTCGATCGTCTCGCCGGTGAAGCTCCGGGTCGAGACCTGGTAGGAGCCGATCGCGCGCAACGCGCCGGCCACCCGCCGGCCGAGCGCCTCGTCGGCGGCGTCGCCCGCCCGGCGCTGCGGAAAGGCGTCTGCGAGGCCGTTGACGTCGGCCAGCGCGCGCGACGCGCTGAAGGCGTCGGGCGCGAGCGTCGTGCGGATCGGCGCCGGCCGGTCTTGCAGCGAGAAGGCGCAGACGATGAGGGCCAGCACGACCGGCACGAGCGCGGCGCGATAGATCCGCGGGTCGAGCATCTAGCCGGACCTCTCGTGACGTCGGGCCGGCCGGGGCGAGGCGCCGGCGCCGGCGGGCCGGAGGAGGACCCACCCGCCCGGAGGACGATGGTGGAGACGGTCCGATGGTGCGGGAGGACGCACGAGGTCGCGAGCGTACCTCGGACTACCCTGTCTGAAGATCACCGATGGCCGAACGCGCGCCGCGCATCCTCCTCGTCGACGACGAGCAGTCGATCCAGACGCTCCTCTCCTATCCGCTGCGCAAGGACGGCTACGACGTCGTCCAGGCCGCCGACGGCCGCGAGGCGCTCTCGCGCTTCACCGAGGCGCCCTTCGACCTCGTCGTCCTCGACGTGATGATGCCGCGCCTCGACGGCCTCGAGGTCTGCCGGCAGCTGCGGGCGCGCTCCGCGGTGCCGATCATCATGCTCACCGCGAAGGCCGACGAGATCGACAAGGTCCTCGGCCTCGAGCTCGGCGCCGACGACTACATCACGAAGCCGTTCTCGCTGCGCGAGTTTCGCTCGCGCGTGAAGGCCGCCCTGCGCCGGGCCGGCATGTCGCCACACGAGCCCGACGGCGACGAGGGCCCGCTCGTCGTGCGCGACCTGCGCTTGGACTTCGCCAAGCGCTCGGTGCGGGTGCGCGGCGAGGAGGTCCGCACGACGTTCGTCGAGTTCGAGATCCTCGCCGCGCTGGCGATGGGCCCGGGCCGCGTCTGGACGCGCGACATGCTCCTCACGCGGATCTGGGGCGACAGCGCCTACCGCGACCAGCGCACGATCGACGTCCACATCCGCCACCTGCGCGAGAAGCTCGAGCGCGACGCGAAGGATCCCGAGTACCTCTTCACGGTGCGCGGCGTGGGCTACCGCTTCCGCGACACCGGCGACTGACCACGCGCTCGATCACCACCCGCCTGGCGCTGCTGTTCTTCGCGATCACGCTCGCGGCAGTGGTGCTCGTCTACGTCGGCGCCACCGTCGGGCTGCAGCGCAGCGTGCGCGACCAGAAGCTCGAGACGCTCGGCGACCTCGCGCGCCGGTACGAGCCCCCCGTGCGCGAGGCGCTCGACGAGAGCCTCCGCCGCCGCACGCTCGACCGCCGCGTGCGCGCGGCCGCGGACGCCTCCGGGGCGCGCGTGACATTGCTCGGCGTCTCGCGTGGAACCGGGGGCGCGCCCGCGCTGCAGACCTACCTCGCCTCGGACTCGACCGCGCGCACCGACGTCGGCGACCTGCAGTTCGACGTCGCCCTGGAAGCCGCGCGGACGGGACGCCCGGCGAGCGGCACCGAGGCCGGTGAAGACGGGCGCATGGCCGAGGCGGCGCTGCCGCTGCGTCTCACGCCGCCGGGGTCCAAGCACTCGGGCGTCTTCTACGTCGTCGTCTTCTCCTCGCCGCTGGAGGACGTCGACGCCACGGTCGGCCTCATCCGCCGCCGCGTCCTCGTCGCCGGCTCGATCGCCCTCGTCGCCGCGCTGCTGGCGGGGATCCTCGCGGCCCGTGCGTTCAGCCGCCGGATCCGGCGCATGGAGCGCGCGGCGGGTCGCGTGGCGGCAGGCGACTTCACGGCGCGCTTCGAGACCGGGCGCACGGACGAGCTCGGCAGCCTGGCGCGGACGCTCGACGGCATGCAGCGCCAGCTCGCCGAGCTCGAGACCGCGCGCAGCCGCTTCATCGCCACGGCATCGCACGAGCTGCGCACCCCGATCTTCTCGCTCGGCGGCTTCCTCGAGCTGCTCGAGGACGAGGATCTCGACGACGAGACGCGGCGCGCGTTCCTGCGTCAGCTGCGCGAGCAGGTCGACCGCCTCGGCAAGCTCGCCACCGACCTGCTCGACCTCTCGCGCCTGGAGGCGGGCTCGCTGCGACTGCGCCCCGAGGCGACCGACGTCGGCGAGCTCGCGCAGACCGTCGCCGCCGAGTTCGCACCGGCGCTCGCCGCCCACGAGTCGCATCTCGAGCTCCGCCTGGCCTCCGGCCCGGTGGAGGCCGTGTGCGATCCTGAGCGCGTCGCCCAGATCATGCGGATCCTCATCGACAACGCGCTCACCCACACGCCGTCGGGCACCGACGTCGTCGTCTCGGCGACCCAGCGCAACGGCCGCACCCGGCTGACGGTGACCGACTTCGGCACCGGCATCGGGCGGGCCGCGCAGCCGCGGATCTTCGAGCCGTTCTTCACCTCCGACGACGCCCAGGGCTCGGGCCTCGGGCTGGCCATCGCCCACGAGCTCGCCGAGCGCATGGACGGCGAGCTGAGCGCCGACAGCCAGCCAGGGCGCACGACGTTCGCGCTGGAGCTTCCGCGGTGAGGGCCACGCACGCCGCGGTCGCGGCAGCGGTGGCGGCCGCCGCGCTGGCCGGCTGCGGGCGCGGCGGCGACAGCACCACGACGACCGAGCGCAGCACGACGACGCGCGTCGAGCTGCTCTCGGAGGCCGGGCGCGCGCCGGGCGGCGGGCGCTTCGACCCCCAGGGCATCTACCAGCGCGAGGCGCCGGGGGTCGTGACCGTCATCGCGAGCGGTCTGCGCTCGGGCGGCCGCTCGCAGGAGGGGCTCGGCTCCGGCTTCGTCGTCTCCGGCAGGGGCGAGATCGCCACGAACGCGCACGTCGTCACGAGCGGCGAGGGTCGCGACATCCAGCGCGCCGGGCAGGTCTACATCCGCTTCGCCGACGGCAACCAGGTCCCCGCCGACGTCAAGGGCTTCGACCCGTTCTCCGACGTGGCGCTGCTGAGGGTCGACCCGGCGGGCCTGCGCCTGCGCCCGCTGCCGCTGGGCACGGCGCGCGACGTGCGGGTGGGCGCGCCGGTCGTCGCGATCGGCAGCCCGTTCGGCGAGGAGCAGTCGCTCTCGGTGGGCGTGGTCTCGGCCAAGAACCGCTCGATCCAATCGCTCACCGGCTTCGACACGGTCGGGGCGCTCCAGACCGACGCGGCCATCAACCACGGCAACTCGGGCGGCCCGCTGCTCGACGCCGGCGGGCGCGTGCTCGGGATCAACTCGCAGATCCAGACCTCGACCGGCGACGGCAGTGGCGTGGGCTTCGCGGTGCCCGTCGAGACCGTCCGGCGCTCGCTGGCCCAGCTGCGCGCCGACGGCCGCGTGCGCTACGCGTACCTGGGCGTGGCCACCGTCCCGGTCTTCCCGCAGCTGGCCGAGCACTTCGGCCTGCGCGCCGCGCACGGAGCGTGGGTGCAGGAGGTCACCGGCGGCGGCCCGTCCGCGGACGCGGGGCTGCGCGCGGGCAGCGGCCGCGAGCGCTTCCAGGAGCGCGCCTACCTGCGCGGCGGCGACATCGTGGTCGCGCTCGACGGACGGCCCGTGCGCCGCGAGGACGACCTCTCGCGGATGCTCGTCGGGCACCGGCCCGGCGAGACCGTCGCCCTCACGGTCGTGCGCGACGGCGACCGGCGGCGGCTCACCGTCAGGCTCGCCGAGCGCCCGCTCGACGCGCCGCCGAGCGGCTGACCAGCGCCGCGAGTACATTCCGCCGCGTGCTCCAGCCGGTCGCTGTCGGATCGAAGCTCCTCGCGGACTACACGCACATCGTGGGGCGCGACCTCATCGAGGAGATCCACGCGCTCGCCGAGCCCCTGAAGGGAGCCCGCGTCGTCCACGTCTCGGCGACGGCGTTCGGCGGCGGCGTCTCGGAGATCCTCTACACGCTCGTGCCGCTCATGAAGGACGTCGGCCTGGAGTGCGAGTGGCAGGTCATCTACGGGCGCGAGGAGTTCTTCAACGCGACCAAGCTCATGCACAACGCGCTGCAGGGCGCGCCCGAGGACCTCGGCGACGAGCACTGGGACACCTGGCGGCGCTACAACGAGATGAACGCCCGCGAGCTCGTGGGCGGCTGGGACGTCTGCCTCGTCCACGACCCGCAGCCGGCCGCGCTCTACCAGCTCGTGCCCGAGAAGGCGCGCTGCTGGATCTGGCGCTGTCACATCGACATGTCCGACCCCAACCCGGCGACGATCGGGCGGTTGCTGCCCTTCATCCGGACCTACCCGCAGTCGCTCTTCCATCTCGCCGACTACGTCCCGAACGGGATGGCCGGGCACGTCAGCCTGGTCGCGCCCGCGATCGATCCGCTGGCGCCCAAGAACATGGCCCTCTCCCCCGAGGACGCCGCCTACGTCTGCCAGCAGTTCGGGATCGACGTCGACCGGCCCCTCATGACGCAGGTCTCGCGCTTCGACCCGTGGAAGGACCCGCTAGGGGTGATCGACTCCTACCGGGTCGTCAAGCACGAGGTCCCGGAGCTGCAGCTCGCGCTCGTGGGCTCGATGGCCTCCGACGACCCCGAGGGCTGGGACTTCTTCAACGCCACGGTCGCCCACGCCGACGGCGACCCCGACATCCACATCCTCAACAACTTCAACAACGTCGGCTCGATCGAGGTCAACGCCTTCCAGTCGCAGTCCGACGTGCTCGTCCAGAAGTCCACGCGCGAGGGCTTCGGGCTGACGGTCACCGAGGCGATCTGGAAGGGCCGCCCGTTCATCGGCGGGAAGGTCGGCGGGATCCCGCTCCAGGTCGAGGACGGCGTCAGCGGCTTTCTCGTCGACTCCGTCCAGGACTGCGCGTCGCGTACGCTGGAGATCCTCCGCAACCCGGAGCTCGGCAAGGCGCTCGGGCGCCGCGGCAAGGAGTACGTGCGCAAGCACTTCCTGACCCCCCGCTACCTGCGCGACTACCTGAAGATCTTCACGGAGCTGCTGGAGAAGCGATGAGCCCTGGAACCGCCGGCCCTCTCGTGCTGGTGTCCAACCGCGGGCCGGTGACCTTCCAGGACGACGGCAGCGTCAAGCGCGGCACGGGCGGGCTCGTCACGGCGCTCACCGGCCTGGCGTCGCACCGCGACGCGGTCTGGATCGCCTCGGCGCTGACCGACGCCGACCAGCGCCGGGCCGAGGAGGCCGACGGGCAGCCGTTCACCGTCCAGTCGCCCGCCGGCGGCGAGTACGAGGTGCGCCTCGTCGCCTCGGACCCCGGGGCCTACGACCGCTTCTACAACGTCTTCGCGAACCCGATGCTGTGGTTCGTCCAGCACTACCTGTGGGACCTCTCGAACGCCCCGGACGTGCGCCGCAACGAGGTCGAGGCCTTCGAGTACGGCTACAACGTCGTCAACGAGGACCTCGCCCTCGCGGTGATCGAGGAGATCGAGGACGCCGAGGAGCCGGTGGTCATGGTCCACGACTACCAGCTCTACACGCTTCCGGGGCTCGTGCGCCGCGCGCGCCCCGACGTCTTCCTGCACCACTTCATCCACATCCCGTGGACGCAGAGCGACGCCTGGCGGGTGCTGCCCAACCGCATCCGCGAGGAGATCTACGCGGGGGTGCTGGCCAACGACATCGTCGGCTTCCACACGTCCTCCTACCGGCGCAACTTCCTGCAGTGCTGCCGCGACCTCATGGGCCTGGAGGTCGACTTCGACGCCGGGGTCGTCCTCTACGAGGACCGCGAGGTCTGGGTGCGCAACTACCCGCTGCCGATCGACGCCGCGGCGACGCGGGCCGTGGCCGCCTCCGAGGGTGTTCGGCGGTGCGAGGCGGAGCTGCTGCGCCGCCGCCGTGACCACCTCATCCTGCGCGTCGACCGCGCCGATCTCTCCAAGAACGTGCTGCGCGGCTTCAGCGCCTTCGACCTCTTCCTCGAGCAGCACCCCGAGTTCGACGAGAAGGTCACGTTCATCGCGCAGCTCATGCCCTCGCGGACCGACGTGCCCGAGTACGCCGAATACCTCGAGCGCATCGAGGCGCTCGTCGCCGTCGTCAACCACCGCCACGGCACGACGGACTGGATGCCGATCCACCTCAAGCTCAAGGACGACCTCGAGGACGCGGTGTCCGCGTACAAGCACTACGACGTCCTGCTCGTCAACGCGATGTTCGACGGCATGAACCTCGTGGCCAAGGAGGGGCCGCTCGTCAACGAGCGCAACGGGGTCTCGATCCTCTCGGAGAACACCGGCGCGCACGAGGAGCTCGGCGACTGCGCGCTGTCGGTGAACCCGTTCGACATCCAGGAGCTGGCCGACTCGATCCATGCCGCTTTGACGATGCGCGACGACGAGCGGGCGCGGCGCCTGGCGAGCCTGAAGGAGGTCGTCACCGCCCGCGATCCGGGCGACTGGATCGACGAGCAGCTCGCCGACATCCGCAAGAAGGCCGCCAACGCAGCGCGGCAGGGCGCCTGACGCCCCGCTGGGAGGCCGGCCTCCGCGACGACCCGGAGGGAGCCGGCGACCCCACCGCCGCCGTCTCGCCGGATGCGCCGCGGCCGCGCCGCCGAAGGACACGGGCGCGCCGAGGCAGTCCGGCTCGGCGCGGGCGCGGATCGCTCACGGCGTGCCGAACTCCGAGGCCACGACGTCGGGCCGGCGGGGACGCGCGGGGGTCGCCCGAGGCGGCGCCGGCGTGCTGCGGCGCGGCGCCACGCGTGGGCGGACGGGCGGCGTGGACCGCACGGGCGGTGTGGACCGCACGGGCGGCGGCGTCGGGTGCGCAGGAGCCCGCCCGCTGCGCCGGCGCGCGGCGCGCCGCGCGGGTCGCCCGCCGGCGCGGGCACGGCGCGCGGGTCGCCCGCCGCCGCGGGCACGGCGCGCGGGGCCGCCCCGGCGCGGGGCGGAACGCGCGCGCCGGCGCCCGGCCCTCCGGGCCGAGGGCTCTGCCGCAGGCGGACGTCGCGGCCGCGCGGTCGCTGGCGCGGGCGCCCGCGCGACCGGTCGCGCCGCGCCCCCGGGCACGTCGGGCGCGCGCGAGCCCACACGCGGCCAGAGGACGATGAGCGCCGCGAGCGCGGGCAGCGCCAAGGCCCGTGCGACGTTGCCCCAGCGGATCCGGCGAACGAGGTGATCGGGGCCCACGCGCTCCCTAGGCTCGGGGCGACGCTCGTTCGCCCCCTGCTATCGTCGGCCGCCGCCGCTCGACGGCGTCCGTCCATGGCCGCACCCGCTCCGCTCTACGACCTCACGCTCCTGCTCGACACGGCCGCCGCCGAGGAGCAGCGCGCGAAGATCCTCGCCGACGTCGAGGCGATGATCGCCGCTCGCGGCGAGGTCGTCGGCCGGCACGACTGGGGCACGCGCGCGCTCGCCTACGAGATCCGCCACAAGACGGACGCCGAGTACCGCCTGATCCAGTTCCACGCGGCGCCGGAGCTGCTGAACGACCTCCAACGGATGCTGCGCATCGCCGACGGCATCGTGCGCTCGCGGATCATCAAGCTGCGCGCAGGCACGCCCGGGCCGGTCGACCCGCCCCGCATCGAGCGCCCCGCGGCCGCCGAGGCCGCCGTCGCGCCTTCCTGACCGCGACTGCCGTCAGCGTCGCGCCCCGTGCGGCGAGCTTGCAACAAATCAGCGCAAGGAGCGGCGTGATCGCCGGGACCCTCCGACCCCCGGTCTAGACTCGGCGCACACGATCTCGAGCGACGCTTCGGCCCCGAAACAGATAAGGAGCACCCGCCCATGGCGGCGACCAACATCAACCGCGTGATCATCACCGGCAACCTGACCTTCGATCCCGAGCTGCGCTCGCTGCCGAGCGGCACCTCGGTCTGCAAGCTGCGAGTGGCGTGCAACACCCGGCGCAAGGACGGCTCCACCGGCGAGTGGGTCGACAAGCCCAACTTCTTCGATGTCACCGTGTGGGGGACGCAGGGCGAGAACTGCGCGCGGTACCTGAGCAAGGGCCGCCCCGTTGCGATCGACGGGCGCCTCGAATGGCGCGAGTGGGAGGCCAAGGACGGCGGCAAGCGCCAGGCGGTCGACATCATCGCCGATGCCGTGCAGTTCCTCTCGAGCCCGCGCGACGACGGGGGCGGAGCGGGCAACGGCTTCACGCCGCGCTCGGACATCCCGGTCGACACGCAGGACTTCGCGGCGACGCCCGCGCGCGGCTCGTCCGCCCCGGCGGACGACGACATCCCCTTCTAGTTCGGACTCGCCGCCGGCGGCCGGGCGCTCGCCCCCCGGGGCCCGAGCCGCCGGCGCGCGCGGGCCCGCTACCCTGGGGCGAGCGCCTCCACCCGGAGGCGCCGTGCATCGGCCCGCGCCGACGCGACGGAGGTGGCACAATCTCCGGACGCGCGCGCCGTCCGGCGCGCGTTCGACTGCAGAGAGAGCTCGAGGATCCCCAGACGTGGCGAAGCAGCGCAACCGCAAGCCCGCTCGGCGGCGTGACCGCAAGGGCGGCCCCGGGAGTGGCCGGCGCAAGCCGTGCCCGTACTGCAAGGAGAAGATCGACCAGGTCGACTACAAGGACGTCGGCATGCTGCGTCGGTTCGTCTCCGAGCGCGGCAAGATCCGCTCGCGGCGCATCGGCGGCGCCTGCCGCCGCCACCAGAATCAGATCGCGCGCGCGGTCAAGCGCGCCCGCGAGCTCGCGCTGCTGCCCTACGTCAGCGACGCTCGCGAGGAGCGCCCCGAGCGCGGCTCGCGCCGCGACCGCGAGGACCGCTAGGGAACACTTGCCGGTGCCCGAGGCGATCCTCCTCCAGGATGTCGAGACCCTCGGCGACAAGGGCGCCGTCGTCGACGTCTCCAAGGGCTACCTGCGCAACTTCCTGATCCCGCGCGGGCTGGCGCAGCCGGCCACCCGGGGCGCCATCGAGGCGGCGCGCCGGCGCGCCGAGGCCTCCGAGCGCGCCGAGCAGGCCGCGGCGGGACGGGCGCGCGAAAGCGCCGACCTGCTCGCCAAGACGGTGCTCACGCTGGCCCAGCAGGCCGGCGAGGACGGCCGCCTCTTCGGGTCCGTCACGACCCAGGACATCGCCGAGGCGATCCGCGACGCGCGCGGCATCACCGTCGACCGCCGGGCCGTCCACCTCGAGGAGCCGATCCGCCACGTCGGCACCTACATGGTCGTCGTCGAAGTCGCCCCGCAGGTCACCGCGACGATCAAGACGATCGTCACCGAGCGCTGAGCGCGCGACGGCACTGCAACGGCCGAGCGCAGCTCCGCTACGAAACACGCGCTGGTTGCGGGGACGCCGGGGGTTGCCGACCCGGCCCGTTGCTAGCGTCGGGCGGCGCCCATGAGCACGCCTCCGATCACGAACGGCCGCTCCGACGAGACGGCTCCCGGCGCCCCCCAGAGCGCGCCGCCGCACTCGCTCGAGGCCGAGCAGTCCGTCCTCGGGGCGATGCTGCTCTCCGACCGCACGCACTACGCGTTCCTCATCGAGGAGGGCCTGCGGGCCCAGGACTTCTATCGCGAGCGTCACCGCCTCGTCTTCGAGTCTATGCTCGAGCTCTTCACCGCGGGCGAGCCGATCGACGTGCTCACGGTCACCGAGCACCTGCGCTCGCGCGGGCGCCTCGACGACGCCGGCGGCGCGGCCGAGATCGACGCCGTGACCGCGGCGGTCCCCGCGGTCGGCAACCTGCGCCAGTACGCCCAGATCGTCAAGGACCGCGCGCTCATGCGCCGGGTCCTCGCCGCCACCTACGACATCCAGGCGCTCGTCAACGCGCCCGACGCGCCACCCCGCGAGATCGTCGAGCGCGCCGAGCGGGCGATGCTCGAGGTCGCCCATGACGACCGCCAGAAGGACTTCCGCAAGGTCGGCGACGTCCTGCACGTCGAGATCGACAAGTGGCAGCGCCTGTCGGCGGAGGGCGTCTCGCTCACGGGCACCCCGAGCGGCTTCGCGGACCTCGATTCGATCACCGGCGGCTTCCAGCCGGGCAACCTCATCGTGATCGCGGCGAGACCCTCGATGGGGAAATCGGCGTTGGTCGCGAACATCGCCGAGAACGTCGCCCTCGCGCGCGACCGCCCGCGCCCGGTGGCGCTCTTCTCGCTCGAGATGTCCGAGGCGGAGCTCGCGCAGCGCTTCATCGCCTCGCAGGCCGCGATCAAGGGCGACGACCTGCGCAAGGGGCGCCTGCGCGACGAGTTGAAGTGGAAGCGCGTCCTCCGCGTGGCCACGGATTACGACGCGGCGCCGCTCTTCGTCGACGATTCGTCCGACATCGGCATCCTCGACGTGCGTGCCAAGGCGCGGCGGCTGCACCAGCAGGCGAGAGCCGAGCACGGAGGCCTCGGTCTGATCGTCGTCGACTACCTGCAGCTCATGCGGGCCGACTCGCGCTACGACAGCCGCGTGCAGCAGGTCGGCGAGATGAGCCGCGGCCTGAAGATCCTCGCGCGCGAGCTCGACGTGCCCGTCATCGCGCTCTCCCAGCTCTCGCGCGGCGTCGAGGCGCGCACCGACAAGCGCCCGATGCTCTCCGATCTCCGTGAATCGGGCCAGATCGAGCAGGACGCGGACCTCGTCATGTTCATCTACCGCGACGAGTACTACCACCCGGAGACCACGGACCGGCCCGGGGAGGCCGAGCTCATCATCGCCAAGCACCGCAACGGCGGGCTCGGCGACGTGCCGTTGACCTTCCAGAACGAGTACCCCCGCTTCCTCGGCCTGCAGAGGGCGGCCTGAGGGTGGCCGGCCCCTGCCCGTTCGGGACCTGCGACGGCGGCGGGTTCGTCATCGACGAGGCGACGCGCGTCGCCGTGCCCTGTCGCTGCCGGCCAGCGCAGGTCGAGCGCCGGCGCGCGCGCAGCCTCAGCGCGGTCATCCCCCGCAGGTACCGCGGCGCCTCCTTCGAGCGCCCGCCGGTGAGCGACATGCCCGCGCCGCAGGTGCACGTCGTCCGGCGCTTCACCCGCGAGCTGGGCCCGAACCTCGACGCGGGCCGCGGCCTGTGGTTCTACGGCAGCGTGGGCACCGGCAAGACGACGCTGGCCATGCTCGTGTCGCGGACGGCGCTCGAGCTCGGGCGCTCCGTTGCGATCTACTCGCTGCCGCGGTTGCTGGCCGAGATCCGCAAGACCTTCGAGAACGGGGCCGAGGGCAGCTACGTCGACTTCCTCGATCGACTCGCGGCCGTCGATCTCCTCCACGTCGACGACGTCGGCGCGGAGAAGACGAGCGAATGGGTGCTCGAGCAGCTCTACGCGATCGTCAACGCGCGCTACGAGGAGGAGCGCTCGATCGTGATCACGACGAACCTCGAGCGCGACGACCTCGTCGAGCAGGTACGCGAGCGCACCGTCTCGCGCCTGGAGGAGATGTGCACGCTCGTGCCGCTCTTCGGCGAGGACGCGCGTCGGTTCGTCGCCTGAGACACTGAGATCGCATGCCGGGCATGGTCATCGTGGGCGCCCAGTGGGGCGACGAGGGCAAGGGCAAGGTCGTCGACCTCCTGGCCGAGCGCGCCGACATGGTCATCCGCTTCCAGGGCGGCAACAACGCCGGGCACACGATCGTGCGCGGCGACGTGAAGTGGAAGTTCCACCTCGTGCCGAGCGGCATCCTCTACCCCGGCAAGACCTGCGTGATCGGCAACGGCGTCGTCGTCGACCCGCGGGTGCTGACCGACGAGCTCGACGGGCTGAGGGCCAAGGGCGTCGACGTGAGCGGCCTGCGCATCAGCGCCAACGCGCACCTCATCATGCCCTACCACCTCATGCTCGATCATGCGGGCGAGGCGCGGCTGGGCAAGCTCGAGATCGGCACCACCAAGCGCGGGATCGGGCCCTGCTACGCCGACAAGGCCGCGCGGCTGGGCATCCGCGTGCAGGACATGCTCGACGAGAAGATCCTCAAGAAGAAGATCATGGCCGCGCTCGAGCCCAAGCGCCTGACCCTGCGGCCGTTCGACAAGGACCCGCGCCTGGACCTGCAGGCGATGACCGAGGACTACCTGACCTTCGGGCACCGCCTCGAGCAGTTCATCGCCGACACGGCGTCGCTCGCGCACCAGGCGCTCGACGCCGGACGGCTCGTGCTCTTCGAGGGCGCCCAGGGGGCGATGCTCGACATCGACCACGGGACCTATCCCTTCGTGACCTCCTCGAACCCGGTCGCGGGGGCGGCGTGCGTCGGCGCGGGCGTCGGGCCGCGCGACATCGACAAGGTCTGGGGCATCGCCAAGGCCTACACGACGCGCGTCGGCGCCGGGCCGTTTCCGACCGAGCTCGACGACGCGCTCGGCGCCGAGATCCGCGAGCGCGGCGGCGAGTTCGGGACGACCACGGGGCGCCCGCGCCGGACGGGCTGGCTCGACCTCGTCGCGCTGCGCTACGCCGCGCGACTGAACGGGATGACCGGCCTCGTCATCACGAAGCTCGACGTCTTCAGCGGCCTTCCGTCGCTGAAGGTCTGCACGCGCTACCGCGGCGAGGAGGAGGCCACGTTCGACGCCTTCCCCTACCACCAGTCCGTCCTGCACCACGCGGTAGGCGAGTACACCGAGCTGCCCGGCTGGGGCGAGGACATCAGCGAGGCCCGGTTGGCGGCCGACCTGCCGGGGGCGGCACGCGACTACCTGGACTTCGTCGCCGAATCCGTCGGTGTCCCGATCGTCCTCGTCGGCGTCGGCCCGGGGCGCGAGCAGATCGTCTGGACCCGCACGCCCGAGCCCGCGAACGCGCTCGCGGCGGCGTAGCGCGGCGCCGGGCCCGGTCCACCGCGACGGCTACCCTAGCCCGGCGTGCCGCCGACCGACCTCACCCCGCCGCTGCGCGGCGCCGTCCTCGGGCTGGGCATGATCGGCCGCCACCACGCGCGGCTGTTGCAGGCGATGGAGCGCATGCGCTTCGCCGGCGCCGTCGACCCGGGCGGCGACCGCTTCGGCGCCGTCCACGACCCGGCGCTCGTCGCGCCGAGCATCGACGAGCTCCTCACCCGCGGGCGTCCGGACTTCGCGGTCGTCGCCGTGCCGACCGACGAGCACGCCGCGAGCGTCCGCGAGCTCACCGCGGCCGGCGTCCACGTCCTCGTCGAGAAGCCGCTGGCCGCCACCGCCACCGAGGCCCGCGCGATCATCGACCTCTGCGGCGCGGCGGGCGTCCACGCAGCGGTAGGGCACGTCGAGCGCTGCAACCCGGCGCTGCTCGAGCTGCGCCACCGCGTCCGCGAGGGGCAGCTCGGCCAGGTCTTCCTGATCGCCACCGAGCGCATCGGCCCGTTCCCGGACCGCGTGCGCGACGTCGGCGTCGTCAAGGACCTCGCGACGCACGACCTCGACCTCGTGCGCTGGCTCGGCGACGCGCCCGTCGAGCGCGTCGCCGCGCAGATCCAGCACCGGATGGAGCGCGAGCACGAGGATCTCGTCCTCGCCACCGGGGCGCTCGGCTCGGGCGTGAGCTTCAACTGCGTCGTGGACTGGCTCTCCCCGACGAAGGTCCGCCGCACTCGCGTGCTCGGCGAGCGCGGGATGCTCGTGGCCGACACGCTGACCGCCGACCTCACGTTCTACGCGAACGCAACCGTCGCCTCCGAGTGGGACGCGACGCGGTCGCTGCGCGGCGTCAGCGAAGGCGACATGACCCGCTACGCGCTCGCGCGGCGCGAGCCGCTGCTCGTCGAGCTCGAGGGCTTCGCCGACCTCCTCGAGGGCGTGCCCGGCGCCGAGGTCGTCTCGCTGGCCGAGGGACTCGAGGCGGTCGCGTGCGCCGAGGCCGTGCTCGCGAGCGCCGCCTCGGGCGAGACGGTGGCGCTGCGGGCGGCGGCGTGAACGCCGTCGTCGTCGCGCTCGGCAAGATCGGCCTGCCGCTCGCCGTCCAGATCGCGCGGGCGGGCCACGAGGTCGTGGGTTGCGACATCGACCGCGAGACCGTCGCGCTCGTCAACGCGGGCCGGGCGCCGTTTCCCGGCGAGGCCGGCCTCGCGGACGCCCTCGCCGAGGTCGTCGGCGCCGGGCGCCTGCGCGCGACGACGCAGACCACGGCGGCGGTCGCCGCGGGCGCCGACCTCGTCGTCGCCGTCCCTCCCCTGATCGTCGACGCCGGCGCGCGCCCGGACTGGCGGGCGCTCGATGCCGCCCTGACCGACGTCGGCGCGGGCCTGCGCCCGGGCACGGTCGTGTCGGTCGAGACCACCGTGCCGGTCGGCACGACCCGCGGACGGATCGCGCCCGCGCTCGAGCGCCACAGCGGCCTCGACGGCGAAGCGGACTTCCACACGGTGTTCAGCCCGGAGCGGGTCTTCAGCGGCCGCGTCTTCGCCGACCTCGCCACGTACCCGAAGCTCGTCGGCGGGCTGAGCGAGGCCGGCGAGCGCCGCGGCGTCGAGCTCTACGGCGCGTTCCTGGACGCCGAGGTGCGGGCCATGGGGTCGGCCGAGGCGGCCGAGCTCACGAAGCTCGCCGAGACGACGTACCGCGACGTCAACATCGCGCTCGCCAACGAGCTCGCGCGCTTCGCCGACCGCGCCGGCGTCGACGTCGAGCGCGTGATCGCCGCCGCCAACTCCCAGCCCTTCAGCCACATCCACCGGCCCGGCGTCGCCGTCGGGGGCCATTGCATCCCGGTCTACCCGCGCTTCCTGCTCGCCTCCGACCCGGAGGCGACGCTGCCCCGCGCCGCCCGGGCGGTCAACGAGGCGATGCCCGCCTACGCCGTCGCGGCGCTCGACGGCCTCCTCGACGGCGTGGCCGGGCGGCGCGTCCTCGTGCTCGGCGTCGCCTACCGCGGCGACGTCAAGGAGACCGCGTTCTCGGGCGCATTCGCGCTGTGCGACGCGCTCGCCGCGGCGGGAGCCGAGCCCGTCGCCGCCGACCCGCTCTACGCCGACCGCGAGCTCGCCGCCCTCGGCTTCGCCCCCTGGGACCGTGGCCCGGCCGCGGGCGCGATCGTGCAGGCCGACCACGCCGCGTACCGCGCGCTCGGCCCGCAGGACTTCCCGGGCGTGCGCGCGATCGTGGACGGTCGCGGTGTCCTCGACCCGGCGCGCTTCGCCGCCGCGGGCGTCAGCGTCCGCCGGCTCGGGCAGGGCTGAGCGCGGCCACGACCCGCGCGCCGGCGCGCCCGTCGCCGTAGAGCTCCGGGCGCCCGGGCGGCGGCGTGCGCTCGAGCGCCGCCAGCGCCGCGTCCGCGTCGAGATCGACGAGGACGTTCCAGCCGGCGTCGACGGTCTCGACCCATTCGGTCGTGTCGCGCATCGTCACGCACGGCACGCCCGCGAGGTAGGCCTCCTTCTGCACGCCGCCGGAGTCGGTCAGGACCGCGCGCGCGGCGACGAGCAGGGCCGTGAACTCGAGCGGGCCGAGCGGCGGCGCGAGCCGCACGCGCGGCGCGCGCTCGAGCTCCCCGAGCCAGCCTGCCTCGTCGAGGCGCGCGCGGGTACGCGGGTGCAGGGGCAGGACGGCGGTCAGCGGCAGGGCGAGGAGGAGGTCGACGAGGCGGCGCAGGCGCGCGGGATCGTCGACGTTGCCGGCGCGGTGCGCGGTTACGACGACGTAGTCGGAGCCCGCGACGCCCGCGGCCCGTCGAGTCGCCTCGTCGGCCCGCGCGCGCGGCTGCACGAGCAGCGCCACGTCGACCATCACGTCGCCGACGAGCTCGACGCGGCCGGCGACGCTCTCGCGCTCGAGGTTCTCGACCGCGGTGACCGACGGGCAGAGCAGCAGGTCCGAGAGGTGGTCGGTGAGCACGCGGTTGAGCTCCTCGGGCATCGCGCGGTCGAAGGAGCGCATCCCCGCCTCGACGTGCGCCACCGGCGCCCGCGCCTGCGCGGCGGCGAGGCCGCCCGCGAGCGTCGAGTTCGTGTCGCCGTAGACGAGCACGACGTCCGGTCGCTCCTCGGCGACCAGCGGGCCGAGCGCGGCGAGCATGCGCGCGGTCTGGCCGGTGTTCGTGCCCCCGTGGATGCCGAGCTGGCGATCGGGCCGCGGGATGCCGAGCTCGGAGAAGAAGACAACCGAGAGGTCGTCGTCGTGGTGCTGGCCGGTGTGGACGAGCAGCTCCTCGTGCTCGTCGCGCAGCAGCCGCGAGACCGCCGCGGCCTTTACGAACTGCGGCCGATTGCCGATGACCGTGAGGACGCGCACCCCTACGGCGACGGCACGCCGAGCTCGTGCTCGATGCGGGCGCGAATCGCGCGCGCGGCCCGGGCCGTCAGCGGACCGGGGGCGCCCGGGAGCGGGCGATCGTCGATCGCCCGGATCGGGTGGACCTCGCGCAGCGTGGAGGCCATGAACGCCTCCTGCGCGCCGGCGAGCTCGTCGCGCGCGATCGGCCGCTCGCGCACGTCGCAGACCTCGAGCAGCCGGCGACGCGTGATCGAGTCGAGGATGTGGTCGTCGAGCGGCGGCGTCACGAGCCCGTCGCCCGCGAAGGCGATGAAGACGCTGCAGGTCGGGCCCTCGAGCACGCGGCCGTGCGGCGTGACGAGCAGCGCCTCGTCCGCGCCCCGCTCGCGCGCCAGCCGGCCCGCGAGCATGTTGGCGGCGTAGGAGAGCGACTTGACCGCGTCGAGGATCCGCGTCGGCGCGTACTCGACGGTGGCCACCGCGAGCGTCTCGGGCAGCTCCTTGAGCGGCTCGACCAACCCGAGGCGCCGCCCGCCGCGGGTCACGACGACGCGCAGCGCCGCCTCCTGGACGTCGTTGCGCTCGAGCAGCACCTCGACGTCGGCGCGCACGGCCTCGGCGTCGAGCTCGAGGCGCAGGTTCGCCGCCGAGCGGGCGATGCGAGCCAGGTGGTCGTCGAGCGCGAACGGCCGCCCACCGTAGAGCCGGATGACCTCGAAGACGCCGTCGCCGCGCAGCAGCCCCTCGTCGGTCGCGGGTACGAGCGCCTCGGCGGCGGGCAGGACGTGGCCGTCGAGGATCGCGAGCGTCACGGCCCGCCAGCTTAGCCGCGCAGTGCCCCCGCAAGGAATCGAACCTTGAACCTTCGGATTAAGAGTCCGCTGCTCTGCCAGTTGAGCTACAGGGGCGAGGCGGGCCCCATGGTAGCGGCGTCTGGGCTACCCGCTCTGGGCCTGGATCTGGCCGCCCTGGTCGAGCTGGGAGCGCGCGACCTGGATCTGCGTCTTGAGGTCCTTGCGCTGTGCCGCCGGCGCGAGCTCGACGGCCTTCGCCTCCGCCAGCTCGCTCTTGCGAGCCTGCTTGGCGCCGTGGGCGAGCACGGCGAGCTGGGCGTAGAGCGCCGAGTTCTGCGGCCGCGCGTCGATGACGATCTCCATCGCCTGCGCCGCCTTGTCGTACTGCGCCAGCGCCCCCTGCCCATAGGCCTGGACCATGAAGTTGGCCACGGTCGGGTCGGGCTTGGGCGGGTTGAGCGCCAGGTAGCGCTGCCACGCGGCCGAGGCCCCGGCCAGCTTCGCGCGGCCCTTGTCGGTGTAGGCCTGCTGGCCCTGGTCGAAGTTCTCGCCGGTCCCCGCAAGCTGGAAGCGCACCTTCGCGAGCTCCGCCCACGCCGACGCGTCGCGCGGGTCGGCCTTCAGGCGCGCCTCGAGCGTGTCCACGCGCTTGGTGAAGGCGCTGTCGGCCGCGGTCGAGTTGCCGCTGTTGCCGCTGAAGGCGTCGAAGAGGCCGCCGTTCGTCGCTCCGCCGATGCCGAAGAAGACCAGGCCACCGCCCATGAGCAGGGCGAGCGAGAGGTAGATGGCCTGGACGGTGCGCCGCCTGCCCCGGCCGCGGAGGTCGAAGAGCATGAGGCTCAGGATACGGGCAGATCCTCGTCCACCGCGCCCCACTCGCGCTCGCCCGCGAACGGGTCGTCGTCGTCGTCGCGATCTTCGGCTCGCCCGCGGCGGCGCTCGAAGATCCGCGCGAGCAGGACACTGAGCTCGAAGAGGACGACGAGCGGCGCCATCGCGATCAGCATCGTCACGGGGTCCGGGGTCGGCGTGGCGACCGCCGCGACGATGGCCAAGCCGAGGATGACGTAGCCGCGGTTGCGCGCGAGCTGGCGGGCGGAGATCACCCCGAGCCGCGTGACCGCGAGCACGCCGACCGGGATCTGGAACAGCAGCCCGATGAGCGCGATCAGGATGATCGAGAAGCGGTAATAGTCTGAGGCCCGGATCAGGATGTCGAACGAGTCGTCGTTGAAGTTCTGCAGGAACGTCACCGCGCGCGGCAGCGCGAGGAAGTAGCCGAAGGCGACGCCCGCGATGAAGAGGAACGGCACCATGATCATTAGCGGCAGCGCCGCCTGCCGCTCGCGGGGCGTGAAGGCCGGCAGGACGAAGGCGTACGCCTGCCACAGCATGAACGGCAGCGACAGCAGCAGCGCGGCGTAGCCCGCCACCGTGAACGTCGTCACGAACGGCTCCGTCACCCCGAGCGTGACCGGCAGCCGCCCGCGGTTGGTGGGCACCGCCGCCGCCGCGGCGCGGTTGGAGGCCGCCGCCGCACGCACGGCCCGTGCGGAGGCGTCGAGCGTCTGGCGCTCCGCGGCCGAAAGCCCGGAGCGGGCCGCGGCCCGGGCGAGCACCTTGTCGACGCTCGCCAGCGCGGCGGCGGTCGCGTCGAACGCCCGGCCCGAGCGGATCTGAAACCGCGCGGACTCCTCGAGCGGGTCCTGCGTGTGCTTCTCGGCGCCGGCCTTCTGCGCAGTCTGCAGCGGTTTGTTGACCGTCTTGAGCAGCCACCCGTTCTGCCAGTAACAGACGCTGAAGGCGACGAGGAAGATGGCGATGCACGCGATCAGGCGCGAGCGCAGCTCGTCGAGATGCTCGACGAGGCTCAGACGCTCCTCGTGGCCGACGGGCCGGATGACGCTCATCGCGCCACGAGGGACGGGCTACTGCTCGACGCGTGAGGCGGGACGGTCCTGCGCGGCCTCGACCGGGCGCGGCTCGGCGGCCTCGACCGGGCGCGTCTCGGCGGCCTCCACCGGGCGCGGCTCGGCGGCCTCGAGCTGCTGGCGGCGCCCGAACGCATCGGGCTCGTCATGGTCGTCGTCGTCGCGATCCCTGCCGCTGATGGAATCCTTGAACTCGCGCAGCCCCGAGCCGATCTGACGACCCAGCCCCGGCAGGCGCTTGGGCCCGAAGATCAACAGGACGATGAGCAGGACGATTCCCAGCTCGAGCGGTCCGATGGAGGGCATGCGCCAAGTGTATGCGCCTCGCGGGCGAGCCGGATCAGGCTGGGCATAAAGGACCGGGCGCTCGCGGCCGATGTAGGGAACAGCAACCGCCGCCCGATGCTTCCTCAGCCCGACAACACGCCCTCCGTCCGCCGCGTCGTCCTGCCCTCGGGCAAGGCGATCGAGGTCGTCTTCTTCCCGGCCGCGCCCGAGCCCGAGCGCGAGCCCGCCCCGGCAGCGACGACGCCGCAGCTGCACGTCTGCGCGGCGTGCGACTCGCGCCTCGTCCACCCGATCGCGTGGGAGGAGGCCGGCGCCACCCATTGGGAGGTCGTCCTGCGTTGCCCCAACTGCGAGTGGCTCGGCTCGGGCGTCTTCGAGCAGGCGGTTGTCGAGCGCTTCGACGACGAGCTCGACCGCGGCACGCAGGCGCTCGTCCGTGACCTCAAGCGGCTCGTGCACGCCAACATGGAGGACGAGGTCGAGCGCTTCGTCGAGGCGTTGCACGCCGGGCACATCGAGCCCGGCGACTTCTAGATGAGTTGTGCCACGGCCCGGCGATGAGCCGAGTGCTGGAAAAGGCGTCCATATGACGCCTTGGTCAGCACTCGGGCGGAGTTCGCCCCTATTAGTAGCGAGCGTCCTGTGACGCCGGGGCGCCGTCCGCGGTCGAGCGTAGCCAGGGGGCCAGCCAGCTGGCCGGCACCGCTCGGACGCCCGCGGCCGTTTGCCCGGCGCGCCGAGCGGACAGATCGGGGGTGATGGCCTTCGACGCCGACGTGCAAGCCCGCCCGGACGCGCTCGTCGCCCAGGGAGAACCGAGCGGGTGCGTGAGCCTCGACGAGCTCGACGAGCTCGGCCTCGACGAGGCCACGGCGATCGAGCTCCAGGAGCGCGCCGCGGCCGTCGGGCTCGACCTGACCGCCGACTGCGGTCAAACCGACGTCGTCGGCCTGCGCTACGCCAACGCCGACCTCGCCGAGGCGACGACCGACGCCCTGCAGCTGTTCCTCAACGAGCTGCGTCACCATCCGCTGCTCAGCGCGCGCGAGGAGATCGAGCTGGCCAAGCGCGTCGAGCGCGGCGACCTCGAAGCCAAGGAGCGTCTCGTCAACGCGAACCTGCGCCTCGTCGTCTCGCTCGCGCGCCGCTACCCGACCTACGACCTCACGCTCCTCGACCTCATCCAGGAGGGCATCTTCGGGCTCGTGCGCGCGGCCGAGAAGTTCGACTGGCGCAAGGGCTACAAGTTCTCGACCTACGCGACGTTCTGGATCCGTCAGGCGATCCAGCGCGGGATCGAGAACCGTGCCCGAACGATCCGGATCCCGGCCCACGTCGGCATCCGCCAGCGCAAGATCGCGCGTGTCGGGCGCGAGCTCGAGGCCCGGCTGGGCCGCGAGCCCACCGACGAGGAGCTGGCAGCGGCGACGGGCCTCAAGGTCACGCACGTGCGCGAGGCGCACGAGGCGACCCGCACGGTGGTCTCGCTCGACCGGCCCGTCGGCGAGGGGGAGGAGACGACGCTCGGCGCGCTGCTGCCCTCCGACGTCGAGGCGCCAGACGAGCAGGTCGCGGTGTCGCTCGAGCGCGGCGCGCTGCGCCGCGCCGTCGAGGCTCTGCCCGAGCTCGAGCGCGGCGTCGTGAAGCTGCGCTTCGGCCTCGACGAGGCCGAGCCTCAGCGCCTGAGCGAGACGGGCCGGCGGCTCGGCCTGTCGCCCGACGCCGTCAAGCAGATCGAGGCCCGCGCGCTCGCTCGGCTCGCCGAGGTCCGCGAGCTCCAGGGCGTGCGCGCCGCGGCCTGAGCGCGAGCCGACGCTCGTCAGGCGTAGCGGGCGACGACGCCGTCGGCAACGAGCTCGAGGACGCCGCGGTGGCGCTCTGCAAGCCCGGGCGGCAGCGCGGCCTTCGCCTCGTCGACGATCCCGAGCGCGCGCTCGCGGGCGCGGTCCAGCGCCCCCGTCGCCTCGATCCGGTCGCACACGGCCGCGGCCGCGGGCGGGCCGGCGATCGCGCGCGGATCGAGCGCGGCGAGCTCGGGGTCCCGCTGCCGCGCGAGGACGAACGGCAGCGTGATCGTCCCGTCCAGGAGATCGGTGCCGCGGTGCTTGCCGGTGCGCTCGGCCGGCCCGGAGACGTCGAGGACGTCGTCGAGGACCTGGAACGCGAGCCCGATCCGCGCGCCGAAGTCGCCGAGGGCATCGGCGTCGCCGCCACCCTCGAGCGCGCCGAGCCGGCAGGCGGCCTCGAACAGGCGGCCGGTCTTCAGCTCGCAGCGCCGCTCGTAACGCTCGAGCGTGATCGACGCGTCCCACGCATCGGCGCGCTGTAGCAGCTCGCCCCGCGCGAGCGCCGAGCCCGCGTCGCTGAGGACGCGGATCTCGTCCCCGCGACCGTTGCGGGCGAGCTCGGCGAAGGCGCGCGCGAAGAGCAGGTCGCCGGTCGCGGTCGCGGCCGCGCGGCCGGCGGAGGCCACAACCGTGGGCAGCCCGCGCCGCAGCGCGGCGGCGTCGAGGACATCGTCGTGGACGAGCGTCGCGCTGTGGACGAGCTCGACCGCGGTCGCGGCGCGTACGAGCCCGTCGCCGTCCTCGCCCGCGCCCGTCGGCGAGGCCGACGGGGTCTCGCCGGCGGCGAGGAAGACGAGCAGCGGACGCAGGCGCTTGCCACCGGCGGCGATCGTGGCCCCCGCGTGCTCGGCCAGTGCCTCGCCGTGGCTGCGAGCCAGCTCGTCCAGGCGCCGCTCGACGGCGTCGAGCCGGCGCGAGATGTGCGGGCCGCCCGCGCGCACAACCTCGGTGACCGGTCCGGTCGCGGCGCTCACGCGGTCCTCGTCCCGACGTGCAACGCGATGATCCCGCCCGCCGTGAGCACCCAGCGCACGTCGCCGAGGCCCGCTTGGACCATAGCCGCCCCCAAGCCCTCCGGAGGCGGGAAGCGCTTGACGCTGTTGGGGAGGTACGTGTATGCCTGCTCCTCCCCCGTGAAACGGCCGATCAGGGGCACGAGCCCGTCGAACCAGAGGCGGTAGAACGAGGACAGCGGCGGCCCGGTGGGCGTCGTGATCTCGAGCACGACGACGTGTCCGCCCGGCCGCACGACGCGCGCCATCTCGGCGAGGCCGCGGTCGAGGTCGGCGAAGTTGCGCGCCCCGAAGCCGACCGTGGCCGCGTCGAAGCTCGCATCCGGATAGGCGAGCGCGAGCGCGTTGCCCCACTCGAAGCGCAGCCGGGGCGCCTTCGCGCGTGCGCGGGCCAGCATTGCATCCGAGAAGTCCGAGCCGACCACCTCGCCCCCGGGGGCGACCCGGCGCGCGAGCTCGACCGCCAGGTCGCCCGTCCCGGTGGCGACGTCGAGCACCCGGTCGCCGGGCCCCACCGCGGCGAGGTCGGCCGCCCGGGCGCGCCAGCGATGATGCAGGCCGGCGGTCATGACCGAGTTCATGACGTCGTAGAACGACGCGATGCGATCGAACATCGCTCGGACCTGCGGCTCCTCGAGGGTGCCGGTCGTCGCCGCGCCGTTGCCCATCGATCGTCGAGGCTAGCGGTCGGTCGGACCCGCCGCGGGACTGCGGCCCCTCGGGGCTACTCGCCCTTCAGCTGCGACAGGTAGGCGACCAGCGCGCTGAACTTCTCGGGCGGCAGGTCCGTGAACGAGGGCATCGGCGCCGTCGGGTTTGTGAGCGTCCGCGCGATCGCCTGCCTGGGCAGGCGCTGCGCGATGTCGGTCAGCTCCGGCCCGGGACCGCCGTTGCCGTTCTCGCCGATCTTGTGGCAGGCCAGGCAGCCCGACTGCGCCGCGATCTGCTTGCCCCTCTCGACCTCGGCCACCATCCTCGGTCCCTGCGCGCGCACGGCGGCCGAGATCGGCTCGTCGATCTGCGTGGGCGGGCCCGCGGCGGCGCCGAGGTAGGTGAGGTAGCCGATCGCCGCGATCGTGAAGATGCCCGCCGTGGTGGCGATCGGCCGGCGCTCGGGCCGGCGCTCGGGACCGCGGTCGTAGAACGGCAGCAGGAAGAGCAGGATCAAGCAGATCGTCGGCACGCCGATGGTGGCCAGCGGCACAAGGGACGCAGGCTTGATGACCCGCAGGAGCTCGAAGAGGAAGAAGAAGTACCACTCGGGTCGCGGGGTGTAGGTCGTCGTCGTCGGGTCGGCCTTCGGCCCGAGCTCCGCGCCGAGCGTGAGCGACATGACGATGATCGCGACCAGGACCACGACGGCCATGGCCGCGTCCTTCGCGACCGCGTAGGGGAAGAACGGCTTGCCCTGCGACTTGAGGATCGAGTACTCGCGGAGGTACTGCTCCCTCTGGACCCTGTTCACGACGTCACGCCCGCTCGCGCCGGAGCCGCTCGTCGGACTCGGCCTTCAGCCACGGCGGCGCCGTCGTGCCGAGCTTGACGACGAGGTAGAGGTGCGCGCCGATGAGCGCCACGATCGCCCCCGGGATGAGCAGCATGTGGATCGCGTAGAAGCGCGAGAGCGTCGTCGCCTCGAACTCCGGCCCGGCGCGCAGGAAGTCCGAAAGGTACGGGCCGATGAACGGGCCCGTCCCGTTGATGTTCACGCCGACGATCGTCGCCCAGTAGGAGCGCTGGTCGAAGGGCAGCAGGTAGCCGGTGAACGCCATGGCCAGCGTGAGCACGAGCAGCGTCACGCCGATGACCCAGTTCAGCTCGCGCGGGTACTTGTAGGCGCCGAAGAAGAAGGTCCGCGCCATGTGCAGGAAGATGAGGACGACCATCACGGTCGAGCCCCACTTGTGCATGCCGCGCACGAACTCACCCAGGAAGGCCTCGTTCGTGACGTACCGGATCGACTCGTACGCGCGCGTCGGCGACGGCTCGTAGTACATCGCGAGGAAGACGCCGGTGACCGCCTGGCTGAGGAACGCGAACAGCGTCGCCGACCCGAGCGTGTAGAACCAGTTCGTGCCCTTCGGGATCTTGCGGAACATCACCCAGCGCGCCGCGCCCGAGAGCGACGTCCGCTCGTCGACCCAGTCGATCGCGCTGACGCCGCCCTCCTCGGCGACGTCGAGCGGGTCGACCTTGCCGTTGCCCTGCCCCGGCCGCTTGGGCCGCGGGTTCAGCGCGCTCGGGGGGGCGGGAAGTCTGGCCTTGGGCATGGCTCAGGTGCCGGAGATCTTTCGCACCGTCGGGCGCGAGGGGTAGAGGTACGGCCCGATGCCGTCCAGCGGCTCGCCGGGATCGCGCGGCGAGAAGCGCTTGAACTCGCGGTTGACCGAGAAGCGCGGCCCGATCTCGATCCGGCCGTTGCGCAGGCGCGTGTAGAAGCGGTCGAGCGGGCGGACCGGCGGCCCGCCGTCCACCTGGCCGCGGAAGCCGTAGACGCCGCCGTGGCAGGGACAGATGAAGCGTCCGGCGGCCTCGACGAAGCGCACGGGGCACCCGAGGTGCATGCAGCGCGTCGAGAGCGCGACGTACCGGTTGTACTGGTCCGCCGGCTCGCGATCGATGTTCGGGTTGCGCTTGCGGATGTAGACCGTCGATTTGCCCGCCTGGCCGATGCCGTCAACGATGTCGATGACCTTGGGGACGTAGGTGTCCACGCTGAAGTCGGCCGGGACGCCGACGACCTGCCAGCGCTCGTCCTCCTTCTCGAAGACCGGGCCGAGCGCGAAGCCCAGCGCGGGGAGCAGGAAGGCCGAGGCGGCGACGATCCCGGCGACGTTCGCCGTGCCGGTCATGAAGCGCCGCCGCGTGACCGTCTCCCCCTCGAAGGCGCCGGGGATCTGGCGGTCGGCGGTGTACTTGCTCTTGGTCTGGCGACGATCGGCCATGGGGCGCGGTGTGGAACCTTATCTCCCGGGAAGTCTACGTACGGCGGTCCCGGGGCTCGGCGCCGGTCAGCGGCCCTAAACCACGTGACCCGAGAGCTGGCGCGCGGCGGCTCTCAGCGCCTCCGGGGCGCCCGGATCGCCCCGGCGCGCCGCCGCCTTGGCCTCCCGCAGGGCCGGCGTCGGCCCCCAGCCGACGGCCGTCGCGCCGGCCGCCCAGGCAGCCTCGGCCAGCTCTGGCACGCGCGCGGCGAGGGCCTGCGCGCACAGCGAGATGACGTCGGCCAGCTCGGCCACCGCCTGGACGTCCCCCAGGCGCGCCAGGCGCTCGAGGCCGAGCGCGTAGAGCCGGTCGCCGGCGAGCAGCGCGAGGTCGGGGTCGGCGGTGACGAAGAGGCGCGAGCGCCCCGTGTGCAGGAGGTCGCCCTCGCGGATCGCCTCGACCACGAAGGCCACCTCGGCCTCGCGGCCGGCCGAGCGCGGGCCGGCGGCGGCGAGCGCGCCGAGCGTCCCGTCGGGGCGCGGGGACGCGACGAGCGCGTCGGCCAGCAGGCCGCCCTCCGCGCGCACGGCGTCGGCCACGGCCGCGAGCACGTTCACGACAGCGCGGCGAAGGCGGCCGCCGCCGCGTCGATCGTGCGGTCGAGGTGCTCGGCGGTGTGGGCGAGCGAGGGGAACCACGCCTCGAACTGCGAGGGCGGCGGGTAGACGCCGCGCGCGAGCAGGCCTCGGCACCAGGTGCCGTGGGCGGCGACGTCGCAGGCCTGGGCACCGACGAGGTCGCGGACCGGGACCTCGCTGAAGAAGGTCGTCAGCAGGCCGGGCGCGGCGACGACCTGCACGGGCACGCCCGCGGCCTCGGCGGCTCCACGGAGGCCCTCGGCCAGGCTCTCGCTCGTCGCAGCCAGGTGCGGGTAGGCGGAGTCGTCGAGCCCGCGCAGGGCCGCCAGCCCGGCGGCGACCGCGAGCGGGTTGCCGCTCAGCGTGCCCGCCTGGTAGACGTCGCCCGCCGGCGCGAGGCGCCCCATGAGCTCCGCCGGGCCGCCGAACGCGGCCGCCGGCAGGCCGCCGCCGACGATCTTGCCCATCACCGTGAGGTCGGGGACGACGCCCGTGAGGTCCTGGGCGCCGCCGCGCGCCACGCGGAAGCCCGTGATCACCTCGTCGAAGACGAGCAGCGCGCCGGTGGCGGTGGCGCGCTCGCGCAGCAGCTCGAGGAACCCGGCCGTCGGCGGCACGAGGCCCATGTTGGCCGGGTAGGGCTCGGCGAGGATCGCGGCGAACTCGTGCTCGCCGGTCGCCGCCGACACGGCCTCGGCGTCGTTCCAGCCGACGACGACGGTGCTCGCGGTGGCCGCCGCGGGCACGCCGGGGCTCGACGGGATCGCGCCCGTGAGCAGCCCCGAGCCCGCCTGGGCGAGGAGGCCGTCGACGTGGCCGTGGTACGCGCCCGCGAACTTCAGGAGCCGCTCGCGACCCGTCACGGCCCGTGCGAGGCGGATCGCGCTCATGGCCGCCTCGGTCCCCGAGGAGGTCATGCGCACCATCTCGACCCCGGGGACCCGCCGGGCGATCTCCTCGGCGAGGTCGACCTCGCCGGCGGTGGGGGCGCCGAACGTCGTCCCTCGAGCCGCCACCGAGAGGACCGCGGCCAGGATGTCGGGGTGGGCGTGCCCGTGGACGAGCGGGCCCCACGAGAGCACGTAGTCGACGAAGCGGTTGCCGTCGACGTCGACGATCTCCGCGCCCTCGCCGCGCTCGATGAAGATCGGGTCGCGCCCGATCGCCCGCATCGCCCGCACGGGCGAGTTGACGCCCCCGGGCAGGCGCGTCAGCGCCCGGCGATAGAGCTCGGCGGACTTCGCGTCGGTGAGCGAGACGGGCACGAACGCTAGACGTCGGCGTGCTCGCGCTCCCAGGCACGATGCTCGTCGGTGAAGTAGAGCAGGCGGACCTTCTTGAACTCCGTGGAGCTGTAGAGGGTGGCCCGCTCCTGGACGAGGTCGATCTCCTTGGCGATCGCGTCGAGGATCGCGTCGCACTCCTCCTTGGAGCGCCCGTGGGCCATCGTGAAGATCTGGTAGGGCCAGTCGGCGTAGGTCGGGCGCTGGTAGCAGTGCGAGATGCCGCGGAACGCGGCCATCCGCGGGCCGAGCTCGAGCACGCGCTCGTCGGGGACGCGCCAGACGCCCATTCCGTTCGCGCTGAAGCCCGCGCGCCGGTGGAAGAGGATCGCCGCGACGCGCCGCAGCAGACCGCGGTCGACCATGCCGTGGAGGTGCTCGACGAGCGCGTCGACGGGGACGCCGAGACGCGCAGCGGCCGGCGCGTAGGGCTCGGGCACGACCGGGAGGTCGCCCTGCGTGGCGCGGATGACGGCCTGATCCCACTCGTCGTAGGGCTGCTTGGCGAGCTCGACCGGCTCCACGGCGGTCGCGCCGGCCGTGGCGAGCGCGTCCGTGCCGCCCTCCATCTCGAGGTCCATGCGGATCTTGAAGAGCTTGAGCGTCGGCAGCTGGCGGATCGACTCGGCGCCGGTGAGCTCCCGCAGGATCGCGATCGTACCGTCGAGCCCGAGCTTCGAGCCCGGCTCGACGGCGATCGTGAACCACATGTTGAACTCGTGGTTGCGCAGGTAGTTGTGCGAGACGCCGGGATGGCCGTTGACCACCGTCGCGGCGCGCCACGGGTGCTCGGGATCGACCTTCGCGGCCACGAGCATCGAGCCGTAGCCGAGCGCGCGGGTGTCGAAGATCGGCGTGACCTGGCGGATGATGCGCTCGTCGAGGAGCTCCTGCACCCGCCCGAGCACGCGCTCCTCGGGCACCTCGAGCACGCGGGCGACGGCGGCGTAGGGCCGCGGCTCGATCGGGAACGCGCCCTGCATCTGGTTGAGCAGGCGGCGGTCGAAGTCGTCGAGCGCGATCGCCGCGCCATGCTTGCGCGAGCGGAGCTTGGGCGTCACTGAAGCCATCGGGCGGCGTCCTTGGCGTGGTAGGTGATGACGATGTCGGCTCCCGCACGGCGGATGGCTGTCAGCGCCTCGAGCACGGCGGCGCGCTCGTCGAGGTGGCCGGCGGCGGCCGCCGCCTTGACCATCGCGTACTCGCCGCTGACGTTGTACGCGGCGACGGGCATCCGCGTCGCATCCTTGACGCGCCGGATCACGTCGAGGTACGCCAGCGCCGGCTTGACGATGACGACGTCGGCGCCCTCCTCGACGTCGAGGCTCACCTCGCGCAGGGCCTCGTCGGCGTTGCCGGGGTCGAGCTGGTAACCGCGGCGGTCGCCGAAGGCGGGCGCCGAGCCGGCGGCCTCGCGGAACGGCCCGTAGAAGGCCGAGGCGAACTTCGCGCTGTAGGCCATGATCGGCGTCTCGGCGAAGCCCTCGTCGTCGAGCGCGGCGCGGATCGCGCCGACGCGCCCATCCATCATGTCGCTCGGGGCGACGACGTCGGCGCCGGCGCGCGCCTGGGCGACCGCCGTGCGGGCGAGGAGCTCGACGGAGCCGTCGTTGTCGACCGACCCGTCGTCCAGCAGCAGCCCGCAGTGACCGTGGCTCGTGTACTCGCACAGGCACAGGTCGCAGATGACCAGCAGCTCGGGATGAGCGTCCTTGATCGCCCGCGTGGCGAGCTGCACGACGCCCTCGTCGTCCCACGCGCCCGAGCCCTGCGGGTCCTTCTCGGCCGGGATCCCGAAGAGCAGGACGCCGGGCAGCCCGAGCGCGGCGGCCTCGCCCGCCTCCACCACCCCGGCGGAGAGACCGAGCCGGTCGACGCCGGGCATGGCCGTGATCGGAGCGCGCCCCTCGAGTCCGTCCTCGACGAACAGCGGCAGCACGAGGTCGGCGGCCTCCAGGCGCGTCTCGCGGACGAGGTCGCGCAGGTGCGGGGTGCGCCGCAGGCGGCGCAGGCGGGTCTGCGGATAGGGCATGCCTCGCTACATCGTAGGCCGCATGCGCTCCCAGTCCTCTGCGGTGAGCGCGTAGATGTCGTGGTCCTCCCAGGCGCCGTTGATGCGCAGGTAGCCCTCGGCGCGCCCCTCGAGGCGGAACCCGATGCGCCGCGCGACCCGCACGGAGCGTACGTTGCGCGGGATGATCGCGGGCTGGACGCGATGCAGGCCGGCGTGCTCGAAGGCGAAGCGCAGCGCGAGGCGCACGGCCCGGGTCGCGTGGCCGCGCCCGCCCGCGTCGGCGGCGATCCAGTACCCGAGGTTGGCGTTCATCCACGGACCGCGCACGACGTTGGAGAGCGTGACGCGGCCGATGAGCCGGTCGCCGTCGGCGAGGTCGAGCACGGCGAACGCGTACGCCGTGCCCGAGGTCCACGCGCGGCGGTCGAGGTCGAGCTCGAGGCGCTGGCCCGGCTCTGTGTAGAACGAGGCGTCGCGGATCGGATCCCAGGGCGCCGTGTGGTCGCGGTTGGCGATGCGCAGGCGCGCCTGGACGGCGGCGTCGGACACCTCGGTCGGCCGGATCGCCGTCGGCGGCTGGTCGAGCCGGACCCGCGCGAGGCTCACGTCGCGGAGGGCACCTGCCGACGGTGGAGCTCGGCCCCGCAGGCACGACAGAACGCGTCGCCGCCGGCGACGGCCTCACCGCATTCCGGGCACGGCCGGGGACCCGCGCGCGCCGTGGCCACCGCGAGCGGGCTCATCGTCCCCCACGGCTCGAGGACGAGGTGCTGGCGCAGGTAGACGACGGTCTCGCGGAGGATCGCTGCCACGGGCAGCGCGACGAGCGCTCCGAGGATGCCGAAGAGTTCGGCCCCGAACAGGAGCGCGAAGATCACGAGCAGCGGGTTGATGCGCAGCGCGTGACCGAAGACCAGCGGCGCGACGACGTGGCCCTCGACCTGCTGCAGGCCGACGAACAGCAACGCGACCCAGACCGCGGTCAGCGGATCCTGGAAGAGCGCGACGAGGACGGGCGGCGCAGCGCCCAGGAACGGTCCGACGTAGGGGATGAGCTCCATCAGTCCGAAGAAGACGCCGAAGGCCAGCGCGTAGGTCTTGCCGTCCTCGAAGATGCCGAGCAGGCCGAAGATGTAGAGCCCGAGCCCGGCGCCTGCGCCCATGAGCGCGCTGAAGAGCAGCTGCCCGCGGACGTAGCCAGCGACGGCGCGCACGACGCGCGCGGGGTAGTCGTCGGCGCGCGTGCCGTCGCCGGGCGGCATGACCGAGCGCACCAGGGCGCCGATCCGCTCGCCGTGGATGAGCATGTAGACCGACAGCACGAACGTGACGATGAGCCCGAACCCCGCGGTCACGAGCCGGGTCAGCAGGTCGGTCCCGAACGCGACGATCTCGTCCGTGCCGCCCGTGACCTTGTCCTGCAGTGTGCTCAGGGCGGAGCGCCCCGGTTGCTTGACCTCGATGTCGATGCCCTTGCGGTCGAAGTAGGACTGGACGTCGGCGAGGCGCTCGTTGGCCGACCTGGTGATCGTCGGCAGGTCGTCGCGCAGCGTCGAGACCTGGTCGGCGACGGGGTTGGCCAGCAGCACTCCGGCGAGGACGAGCGCCGAGGCGAAGCCGAGGTAGACGAGCAGGATCGCGAGCCCGCGCGGCAGCCGCAGCCGCTGCAGCGAGGCCACGAGCGGGTTGAGGATCAGCGCGATGATCGCCGCGGTCGTGAACAGCAGCAGCACCGTGCCCGAGGCCTTGGCGACCGCGTAGAGCGCGAGCAGCGCGAGCGGGAGCGCGACGAGCTGGATCCACCGCGGCACCACGACCGAGGGCGACGCGGCGGCGGGCGGCCGCGCCTCGTGCGGGTCGTGGCGGTCGAAGTCCGCGTCGCGCCCTGGCGGGCTCGGCTCGCCCGGGACCAGGTCATCGTTGGTGACGGGATCGCTCATGGCCGCCGTAGGGGAGAGTATGGGGCGTGCCCGTTGCGGCGGCGACCCTTCTCTTCGTCGGCGACGTCGTCGGCAGCCTCGGCCGGCGGACGCTGCTCGCCCTGCTGCCGCGGCTGCGCGAGGAGCACGCGCCGGCCTTCGTCATCGTCAACGCCGAGAACGTCGCCGGCGGCCTCGGCATCACGCCCAAGCTCGCCGACGAGCTCTTCGGCGCGGGCGTGGACGTCATCACGCTCGGCAACCACGCATTCCACCGCAAGGAGATCTACGCCTACCTCGACGAGCACGATCGGATCGTCAGGCCCGCGAACTACCTGCGCTCGCAGCCCGGGCACGGCACCGTCGTCGTCGAGCGCGACGGCGTCCGCCTCGGGGTCGTCTCGCTCTCGGGCAACCTCTTCCTGCGCGCGGGCCGGCCCGCGTTCGTCGAGGTCGACACCGTGCTGGGGGACCTGCGCGGGCGCGTGGACCACGTGCTCGTCGACATGCATGCCGAGGCCACGAGCGAGAAGGTCGGGATGGGCTGGTTCCTCGACGGCCGGGTGTCCGCCGTCGTCGGGACCCATACCCACGTTCCCACCGCCGACGCCCGCGTCCTGCCCGGTGGGACCGCCTACGTCACCGACGTCGGGATGACCGGACCGCGCGGCGGCGTCATCGGCGTGCGCAAGGAGCAGGCGATCGAGTCCATGCGCACGCACATGTCGGTGCGGTTCGAGACGAGCGACGAGGACCCCTGGCTCAACGCCGTGGCCATCGGTCTCTCCTCCGAGCCGCTGCGCGCGGCCTCGATCGACCAGCTGCTCATGCCCTGGTCGGCGAGCAGCGCGACGAGCGCAGGGCCGGCGAACCACACGAGGTAGAGGTAGAACCAGTGCGAGACGCCGAGCTGCAGGGCGACGAGCACGGCCGCGCTCAGCGCGGCGAGCCCGACGAGGTCACGTCGCCGCGGCATCAGGCCGAGCGCGGCGGCCAGTCCGACGGCCGCGACCGTTACCGCGGTGCGCGCCGTCTCCCAGCCGTACAGCCCCCAGACGCTGAACGGCGAGTCGCGCGAGAGCTGGAAGCCCAGCGTGCGATCCGCAAAGTCGGGCAGGCCGCCGTAGGCCAGCACGACCCCGAGGCTCGCCGCGAGCGCCGCCGCGAAGCCGCTCGCGAAGCGCACGGCGCCGCCGCGCGTCTGCGACGCGAAGAGCGGCGCGAGCGCGAGCGGCGCGAACTTCGCCATCCCGGCCAGCGCGACGAGGGCGCCGCGGCCCGCCGGCGCGCGCGCGGCGAGGATCACGGCGAGCACCAGCCCACCGACGAGCGCGTCGTTCGCGTTGCAGTCCAGCGCGTAGAGCGTGAACGGATAGGCCGCCCACGCATAGGCGAGCGTGATCCCCAGCGACGGGCCGCGGATGCGCCGGCCGATGAGGAAGAGCAGGGTCAGGCAGAGCAGGTCGAACGCGACGGCCGCGGCGTGCGCCGCCGGCAGGTCGCCCCAGGTGCCGCTCCACGGCCAGGCCTGCTCGAACGGCACATACGCCGCGTACGCGACCGGCCCGTAGGTGTCGCCGTGCTCGTTGTCGGACGGGAACGTCCCCCAGAGGTCCTTGCCGTCAGCCAGGCGGTCGGCGCCGATCACCCCCGCGTAGCCCACGTCGATGACGTTCGAGTTCGTGACGTTCAGGCCGATCCGGAACCCGACGAGGAAGACGAGCCCGACCGCGAGCCACGTCGCGGGCACGAGCGGGCGCCACGGCTCGACGCGGCGCCCGCGCCGCAGCCCGATCCACAGCATTCGCGCCAGCAGGTACGCGAGCAGCGGGTAGACGAGCGGCACCGAGACGTCGAGGTTCGCGTCGTTGAAGAAGGCCACCGAGACGCCGAAGGCGGCGAGCACGACGGCGTCGAGGTGGCGCACCCGCCACGGATGGCGCGGGTCGACGAAGGGCACGAGGAAGAGCAGCGTGAGCGGGATCCACACCCAGGGCGCATTGATCGCTCGCCCGAACGCCCCGGGATAGCCACGTGCCATCGTCCAAGCGACCTGCGGACCCGTCCACGACTCGGTGACCCGGCCGCTCGCGTCGGCGACGTAGACCTGCGCGAGCTCGCGCGGCCGGCGAGGGTCGCTGAAGAACGACACCTGCCAGCGCCCGGCGCTCTTCACGAAGACGTTCGCGTAGGCGCGTGGATGGGCGCGGCGGACCGCGGCGACCTTGGGGTCGCGGGCGGCGATCGCCCGCGCCTGCGCGCCGGTGAGCCGGAACCCCTTCGGGGCCTCGCCGAGCGAGGACGGCCGCACGAGCTCGTCGGCGTGCGCCGGCGCCGCGAGGCCCAGCGCGACGAGTGCCGCCGCGACCGCCGCGGCGCGGCGCATCAGCCGCGGAAGCTCCAGAGCTTGTTGCCGACGAAGCCCAGCGGCGTGGCGGCCGCGATGGCGATCGCCTGCGCGGCGACGCGTGGGAGCTCGGCGACGCTCACCAGGACGGTGAGGATCCCAAGGCTGACGCCGAAGGCGGCGAGCGAGACGACCAGGAAGCGCACGGCTTGGAAGCCCGCATGCCCGTCGCGGGCGGCGAACGTCCAGCGGCGGTTCCAGACGAAGTTGTTGGTCACCGCCACCGTGAAGGCCAGGACGGCGGCGACGCGGTAGTCGACCCCCAGCGCGTGCACGGCGAACGCGAACACCGCCAGGTTCACGACGTAGCCGCTCGCGCCCACGAGCGCGAAGCGCACGAGCGCCAGCCAGTTCGCCGGCTTGCGCAGCCCGGCCCGCAGGCGCAGGCGCAGCGGCGGACGTAGGACGGTGGCGTCGTCGGTCATAGGCTGTCCGAGGGTAGCCCGTCAGACCCCGAAATGGGCTCGCACCATCGGCGCGACGTCCCCGATCCACCAGCTCCCGGCCGTCCGTGCCTGCGGCGCCTCGACGCCGCAGAAGAGCAGCGCCCCGAGCGAGTCCGAGCGATGCAGGGAGCCGTGCGAGCCGCCGCCGACGTGGTCGACCCCGCCCCAGTCGGGGAACTCGTAGCCGGGAGCGGCGGAGAGCAGGACGTCGCCCGAGGTCGGACAGCTCAGGGCGGCCCACACGCGCGCGAGCGCGTCCGGATACGCATCCGAGGCGATGACGCCGTCGCGGACGTGCGCGCCGAGGAGCTCGAGCGGACCGTCGACCGACCAGCGCGCGCCGCGCGCGTCGCGCAGGTCACCGCCCGGGGCGAAGCGCAGCTCGCCCACCCCCCCGGCGATCGCGCCCTCGCGCGGCGCGGGCCGCCACATCACGAGGTCGACGCCTTCCAGCACCCGCCCGACGTCGACCACCCGCGGGACGATCGCCTCGCGGCCCTCGGGCACCAGCGCGTAGACCATCGCCGAGCGCTGCGCCGGGCACAGCGCGATCTCGGCCTCGGCGCCGCGGACCCCGCTCGGGGCCAGCAGCTCGAGCTCGCCGAAGGCGTCGCCGAGCTCGATGCGCCGCTCCACGGGAGCGTGCGAGTGGTCGGCCATCACCACGACCGCGTGCTCGTCGAGGAACGCGTCGGTGCCGCCGCCGGCATGGAACAGGCGCTCGAGCTGGCGGTCGGCGGCGGCGATCGAGGTGACCTGCGCATGCGGGCCGTTGCGGTGGGAGTGCGTGTCGTTGTCGGGCAGCGAGAGCAGCAGGAAGTCGAAGAGATCGTGCTCGACGAGGTAGGCGCCGACGCATCCGGCGTGCTGGTCGCGCACGCCGGGCAGCCCCAGCTGCGAACGGCAGCCCGTGTCGCGCGAGGCGAAGATGTCCGCGTAGAAGAGCTCCTGCGGGCCCATCACCGAACGCCGCACCACGGCCGAGGCAAGGCGCGTGAGCGCCGTGTCGCGCGAGATCTCGTGGCGATGGCGACCCCGGTAGACGAGGTAGGTCGTGCCCGCGGTGCGAACGCCCGCGTCGTCGAGCGACTCGAAGACGGTCGGGACGTCGGCCGGCAGGTGCTCGAGGTTCATGTTGTAGACGGTGTCCGTGAGCTGCTGGACGACGCCGAAGCGCCGCGCGGCGCTGAACGACGACCCGTACTCGACGTAGCGGCGCTCGTCGCGCGAGTACCAGTTCATCGACGGGATGTGGTGGCGGTCCTGGCGCGTGCCGGTGGCGATCGACGCCGCGCAGACCGGCGTCACCGACGGGAACGCCGCGCAGCAGTCGTCGACGTAGGTCCCATGCTCGATGACGGCCTGCAGCGCCGGGGCGCGGCCGGTGGCCACCGCGCGCTCGAGCATCGCCGGCTTGAGCCCGTCGATGACCGCGAGTACGAGCTTGGGCGCCACGGCCGCTACCGCAGGATCCGCAGCCCTGCGTACTTCTCGCCCTCGCGCCGGCGCCCCCCGGCGCGCAGCCAGACGAAGAAGACCAGCCCCACGAGACCGACCGGCGGCAGGAGCACGCTGAGGCCCGCCAGGACGAGCGCCGCGGCCTCGGCGTAGAGGAAGAGCGCCGCGGCCGCAGCGGCGTCGAGGCGCACCCGCGTGCGGGTCATCAGCGCGCGCACGACCGTGGAGACGAAGGCCGCGCAGAGCACGCCGCCGACGAGGCCCGGCCACCAGACGTCGTGGCCGTCATCCAGCGCGCCCGCGAACAGCAGCGCGCCGAGCCCGATCCCTGTGCCCTGCAGGATCGCGACGCCCGCGGGCGTCTCCAGGCGCGCGCGGAAGAGCACGGAGACGACGAGCGCGACGGTGATCGTCAGCAGGAACCACTCGCTCTCGAGGAACGCGAACTCCGTGCCGTCGAAGTCGACGCCGAGGTCGGCGGTCGCCAGTGCGCCGACCGCGAGCGTCGGCAGGAAGGGACGGATCCCCGTGGCACACGAGACGCCGATGCCCTGAAGGATGTCGAGGAGGGTCTTCATGTCCGGTAGCGTGGGCGGTCGTGACTGTAGACGACAGGGGCGGGCGGTCCCGCGGCGAACCCCGGTCCATGACCCGTCGGCCCGACCACGGCTCCTCTCACGACCTCGAGCGCTACGCCGGCCTCTTCGCGGCGCGCACACGGGTCATGACGTCCTCGGCAATGCGCGACCTGATGGCCATCACGGAGCGACCGGAGGTCATCTCGCTCGCGGGCGGGCTGCCCGACACGTCGACGTTCCCGCCCGAGTCGCTCGCCGCGATCATGGCCAAGATGGCGGCCACCGACGCCGCTCGTGCGCTGCAGTACGGACCGACGGAGGGCCTGCGGGTCGCCACGGAGTGCATCGCCCAGGTCATGGCCGCCGAGGGCACGCCCGTCGACCCCGAGGACGTGCTCGTGACCACCGGCGGCCAGCAGGTCATCGACCTGGTCTGCAAGACGCTGGTCGATCCCGGCGACGTCATCGTCGCCGAGGCCCCGACGTACCCGGGCGCCGTGCCGGCCTTCAGCGCCTACCAGGCCGACGTCGTGCAGATCGCGATGGACGACGACGGCATGCGCATCGACGAGCTCGAGGGCGCGCTCGAGCGCCTGGAGCGCGAGGGCCGACGCCCGAAGTTCATCTACACGATCCCCAACTTCCAGAATCCCGCCGGCGTGACGATGTCGCTGCCGCGACGCAAGCGGATCGTCGAGGTCGCCCGCGAGCGCGAGCTGCTGGTGCTCGAGGACAACCCCTACGGCCTCCTGCGCTACGAGGGCGATCCGCTACCGACGCTGCGCGCCCTCGACGGCGGCCACTACGTCGTCTACCTCGGCACGTTCTCGAAGATCCTCGCGCCGGGGATCCGCCTCGGCTGGGCGGCCGCGCCTGCTCCCGTCCTCGAGAAGATGAACCTCGGCAAGCAGGCCAGCGACCTGTGCTCCTCGTCGCTGTCGCAGCTCTTCGTCGCCTCCTACTTCGCCCACCATCGCTGGCAGGACTACGTCGCGTCGCTGCGCGAGCTCTATCGTCGCCGCCGCGACACGATGCTCGATGCGCTCGGCGAGCACTTCCCGCGGGAGGCCTCGTGGACCCGGCCCGCCGGCGGCCTCTTCATCTGGGCCACGCTGCCCGACTACCTCGACACGACCGATCTGCTCGCGCGCGCGCTCTCTCGCAACGTGGCCTTCGTGCCCGGGCGAGCCGCGTTCCTCGACGGTCGCGGCGGCTCGTCCATGCGCCTCAACTTCTCGGGCATCGACGAGGACTCGATCCGCGAGGGCATCCGCCGGATCGCCGAGGTCGTCCGCGAGCAGGTCGAGCTCTACGGCACGCTCACCGGCGGCACGCCGGCGGCCGGCGCGGACCCCGCCGGCGCGGACGCGGCGGGCGCGGACGCGGCACCGGGGCCCGTCGACCAGACGCTCGCCGACGTGGTGCCGCTGCCCCCGCGCGGCGCGCGCGAGCACCGCTCGGACGCGCGATGACCCGCGTGGCGGTGCTGAAGGGCGGGCGCTCGCTCGAGCGCCAGGTCTCGCTGCGCTCGGGTGCACGCGTCGAGGACGCCCTCCAGCGCCTCGGTCACGAGGTCGTCGGCCTCGACGTCGGCCACGACCTCGTCGGCCGCCTGCGGGCGATCGACCCCGACGTGGCGTTCATCGCCCTGCACGGCCGCGACGGCGAGGACGGCACGGTGCAAGAGCTGCTCGAGCTCCTCGGCGTGCCGTACACGTCGAGTGGCGTCTCGTCCTGCATGCGCTGCGCCGACAAGGTCGCCGCCAAGCACGCGATGCGCGACGCCGGCCTGCCCACGCCCGACTTCTTTGCCTTCACCGAGACCGCGTTCAAGGAGCTCGGCGCCGCCGATGCGCTCGGCGCCATCGAGGAGCGCCTCGCGTTTCCGATCGTCGTCAAGCCGGCCGATCAGGGCAGCGCCCTGGGCATTCGCTTCGCGCGGTCGGCGGCCGACGTTCCCGCCGCGATCGTCGCGGCCTTCTCCTACAGCGACAAGGTGCTGCTCGAGCGCCACGTCCATGGCCGCGAGCTCGCCGTCTCGGTGCTGGGCGACGAGGCGCTCCCGGTGGTCGAGGCGGTCCCGCGGGAAGAGGACTTCTACGACTTCGCGGCGCGCTACACGATCGGGCGCACCGCGTTCGTCTGCCCGGCCGAGCTGGGCGACGAGCTCACCGAGCGGGCGCGCGAGCTGGCCCTCGAGGTCTTCGGCCTGCTGGGCTGCCGCGGCTTCGCGCGGGTCGACCTCATGCTCGAGCAGGAGACCGAGGCGCTCCAGGTCCTCGAGGCCAACGTCGTGCCCGGGCTCACCGAGACGAGTCTGCTGCCGATGGCGGCCGACGCCGCCGGGATCGGTTTCGACGCGCTCGTCGAGCGCATCCTCGCCCTGGCCCGCGCAGACGCGGCCCAGGCGCACTGACGGCGGCGGTCACGAGGGCGGGGCGCGAGGGGACCGGCCCCGCGACAGCAGCAGAGCCCGTGCGCGGAAGCGCTGCCTCGGCCCCGGGGCCTGAAGCGGCCATCGCGGATTCCGGCCGGAGCTCGCTGCGTACCCGCCGCCGGGCTACTCCTCGCCGGCGAAGTCCTCGGGCGTCACCTGGTCGAGGAACTCCTTGAAGCGGTCGACGACCTCCTCGGTGTCCTCGACCTCATGCTCGAACTCAATCGCCGACTCGGCGATGACGTCCTCGGCGGCGAAGATCGGGGCGCCGGAGCGCACGGCGAGCGCCAGCGCGTCGCTTGGCCGCGAGTCGATCTCGAGCTCGCGGCCGTTGATCGCCAGCGTGATGGACGCGAAGAACGTGTTGTCGCGCAGCTCGGTGACCGCCACCTGCGTGCAGCGAGCCTCGAGCTCACCGAGCATGTCCACGAGGAGATCGTGGGTCATGGGACGCGGCGTCGTCGCGCCCTGGAGCTTCATCAGGATCGCCGCGGCCTCGGGGTGACCGATCCAGATCGGGAGGAACTTGTTGCTGTCGGCGGTCTTGAGCAGCACGATCGGCTGCTTGCCAACCATGTCGAAGCTCACGCCGTAGATGACCATTTCCTGCAACAGAGGGCTCCCTCGAGCTTGCTGGTCGCTCCGAGTCTACAGGCCACCTCGGGTGCCCTCGGCGGGCTCGGCGGGCCGCGAACGCCCGCTCCACAGCGATCGATCCGGGCCGCGAAGCGGCCCCACCGCGGAGCCTCGAGGCGGACCCAGCCTCCTCGTGGCGACGTTGAATCGGAACCCTGCCGTGCGGAGGGGACCGCGCGCCGCCCGGAGGGAGTGGGCGATCCTGGACTCGAACCAGGGACCTCTTCCTTATCAGAGAAGCGCTCTAACCGACTGAGCTAATCGCCCGGGCGGCGCCGAGTGTAGCCCAAGCCGCATAGGCTCAGGCCGGCTCGTCCGGCGCCAGGCGGCGGGCTACGGCGAGCGCGTCGTCGAGGGAGTTGAAGGCGAGCTCCGCGCGATATCCCGTTCCGCTCGGGCGCACTCGCACCTCGGTTCCCAGCACTCCGCTCAGCGCGTCGGCGATGTGCCCGGCCGCCGCCAGCTGGTCAGGGTGCACCTCGCGGCGCCCCATGGTCACCGGGCGCCCAGGCGCATTCGATCGGCGGGCGCGATCCTCGAGCAGCCGCACCGACCACCCACGCTCGGCCGCGGCGCGGGCGAGGCGGCGCCGTTCGCCGTGATCGTCGGCGAGCAGGAGGGCGCGGCCGTGGCCCTCGGTCAGCCGGCCCGCCTCCAGCAGGGCGAGCGCCTCGTCGGGAAGTTCGAGTAGCCGGAGCAAGTTGGAGACCGCCACGCGGCTGCGACCGATCCGGCGAGCCACGGCCTCGCGTGAGAGCTCGAGCTCCTCGACGAGCGCGGCCACGGCGCGCGCGGCCTCGATCGGATTGAGGTCCTCGCGAGCCATGTTCTCCACGAGCGCCGCCTCGAGCGAGCCGGCGTCGTCGCGATCCTGCACGAGGGCGGGCATCGTCTCGAGGCCGGCGAGGCGCGCCGCGCGCCAGCGCCGCTCTCCCGCGACGAGCTCGAAGCGCCCACCGGGGCGCGGGCGGACGAGCACCGGCTGCAGCACGCCACGGTCGCTCACCGAGTGCGCGAGCGCCTGGAGCGAGTCCTGGTCGAAGTGCTTGCGCGGCTGGTCGGGATTCGGTGCGATGAGCTCGACCGCGAGCTCGCGCAACTCCGCCGCATCGCGCGCCCGTGCGTCGGAGATCGACAGGATCGCCGCCAGCCCACGGCCCATGCCACGGTCACTCGTGCTCATGCAGCGCCTCCTCGTCGTGTGGGCGCCCCCGGTTGCGGTCGCGGGGTCGGGCGGGCCACCGCGCCGGGTCGCCCGACCACGCGTCACCCGTGCGCCTAGCCACGCGCCGCCACCTCCTTGGCGAGCTCGAAGTAGGCCTCTGCACCGGCGGAGCGCGGATCGTGGTGGATCACCGGCCGCCCGAAGCTCGGTGCCTCGCCGATGCGGACGTTGCGAGGGATGACCGTTTCGAAGACGAGCGACGGGAAGTGCTCGCGCACCTCGCGCTCGACGTCGCGCGCCAGCCGCGTGCGCCCGTCGTGCATCGTCAGGAGCATGCCGGCGACGGCGAGGCGGGGGTTCAGCTCACGCTGGACGAGCGCAAGCGTGTCGAGCAGCCCGGCAAGACCTTCGAGCGCGAAGTACTCCGCCTGGACGGGGACGATCACGCGGTCGGCGGCCACCAGGGCGTTGATCGTGAGCGGGCCGAGCGACGGTGGGCAGTCGAGGAGGGTGTACGTGAAGCGGTCGCGCACCGGCGCGAGGGTGTCGCGGAGCCGAGTCTCGGACCCTGCGGAGCGGGGGAGCTCGACGGAGGCACCGGCCAGGTCCGGAGAAGATGGCAGGAGCGTGAGACCGGAGATCGTGGTCGACACGAGGGCCTCCTCTGCACGGGCCTCCCCCGAGAGGACGTCGTACGCGTTGGGCGTCGTGTCCTTCGAGACTCCGAGCCCGACCGTGGCGTTCGCCTGCGGATCGATGTCGACGAGCAGGGTCGCGGGCCCGGCCTCGGCGATACATGCGGCCACGTTGACGGCGGTGGTCGTCTTGCCCACCCCGCCCTTCTGGTTCGTGATCGCGTAGACGGTCCCCATCGGAGGTTGAAGCTACCGGCGCGGCCGGTCGTACGGCCCACCCCGCTATAGGTTCGCCGGCGAAGAACTCTCCCCCCGCTGATCGGTCCCTGCCGGGCGCTTGAGGGCCATTCCCGGTCGACGCGGAAACCGGTTCGGGGTCGAACCGACCTTCGTGCTCACGTACAGCGTTCGGTAAGCAGCTCCCGGCGACGGGTCGACGACGTGGGCGGTCGCCGGCGACATGGCCAGCACCTCGGCGGCGACGAGGCCGTTCGCCTCCTCCGCCGCGACCCGCCGACCCTTCCAGGCCACCAACGCCCCCGTAGGGACGAGCAGAGGCGCCGCGTACTCAAGCAACACCGGGAGTGGCCCGACGGCGCGAGCCGTGACGAGGTCGTGCCGCCCGCGGCCTGCCGACCACGACTCGACGCGGTCGACGATGACCTCCGTGTTTGCGAGTGCGAGCGCGTCGGTCGCGCGGGCAAGGAAGCGTCCCTTGCGCATCACGCTCTCGACGAGCGAGACCCGTGCTCGCGGCAACGCGATCGCCAGCACCAGTCCCGGGAAACCCGCGCCTGCACCGACGTCGGCGATGCGGGTCGCCGAGCGGACGACAGCGAGGGACAGCGCGGAGAGTGAATCCGCCACGTGAACATCAACCGCTGCTCGCTGGTCGCGGACCGATGTGATCGAGCTCCGTTCGTGGGCGACGA
The DNA here is from genome assembly GCA_963803375.1 of uncultured Actinomycetes bacterium. GTDB lineage: Bacteria > Actinomycetota > Thermoleophilia > Solirubrobacterales > Solirubrobacteraceae > JAOPZW01. The sequence goes on from CAWDMB010000013.1 coordinate 69,701, forward strand.
GATCGAGCAGGAGCTCCAATCGCGAGACGGAACCCGGCGGGAGCCCGTAGCGACGAGCCAGGCGCTCGAGTGCTTCCGTCGTGGTCACGCTTCACACGATGGTCGAAGCCGAGAGCGTTTCACGTGAAACCTCGGACGCCCGCGGCACCGCATGAGCGTCCGCCCCGCACGGCGCGCGGCCTTGTCGGACGACCCTCGGTCGGGCATCCGGGGACCGACCGTTTCACGTGAAACCTCGGGCACGGTTCCTCGGTCGGGCCGGGGGAGCCAATCGTGCGTAGGCTCATACCCTTCGCGGGCGCACCGTGCGCGTGGCGCGCCGCCGCCACCACGGTCCTGTGTCCACGCTCACTCCCCGCGCGGGGCAATGATCAGGCGCCGTTCGGGCTCTTCGCCCTCGCTGTGAGTCTCGACGTCGCCGCGGTCCCGCAACAACTCGTGCACGAGCTTGCGCTCGGAGGCCGTCATTGCGTCGAGTGCGACCGAGCGACCCGAGCGCAACGCCTGGTCTGCCGCCCGGTCCGCCTGCCTGCCGAGCGCCGCTGCGCGGCGGGCCCGATACCCCTCCGCATCGATGATGACGCGCTCGTCGTCATCGAGCACGCCCTCCTGAAGGGCGATCCGGTAGACGAGATGCTGCACGGCATCGATCGTCTGCCCGTGGCGACCGATGAAGAGCCCGAGGTCGGAGCCGTGCACGGTGCCCGTGATCCTGGTGCCATCCACGGTGACCTCGACCTGACCCCGAAGCCCGAAGGCCGCCACGAGCTGCTCGAGCACTTCGTGGACGATCTCCGTCGCGCGCGCGCTCGCCATCGTCAGCGACGTCGCCCGGTCTTCTTCTTGCGACGGCGTGGCGGCGGCGGCGGGGCGCTACGCGGCTTTGCGGGACGGGACGCGCCGTCGGCACCACCGTTCGCCCTCGCGGCGCCCTGGCCTCGCCGCGCCGGTCGCTCGGCCTTCGCGTCCGGCTCGACACCGGGCTTCCCGTCGTCCTTGGCCTCGTCCTTTGTCCGGCCTGACATCAATCCCGCCAGACCTCCTGTCGTCGCCGCGCCGGGGGCGCCGCGGACGGGGACGCCGGCGGTTCGGCGGATGAGGTACTGCTGACCGACCGTCCACAGGTTCGTCGTGATCCAGTAGACGATGAGCCCGGCCGGGAAGCTCTGGATGAAGGGCACGAAGACGAACGGAAGCGCGAGCATGATCATGCGCTGGTTACGGTCGGCCGTCACCGACATGAGCACGCTCGACAGCAGCTGAGACCCGACGTAGAGCACAAGGAGGACGGCGAGAACGCCGCCCGTCGCGTTGTCGGTCAGGTCCTTGATGAAGAGGAAGCTCGCCGACCCGGGCTCGACCTGCTGGCAGCCCACATTGGTGATCGACGTGCCCATCTTCGCCGCCACCTCGGCGATCCGCTGCTCGGGCCCGCAGATGTCGATCTTCAGGTCCTTACGCAGCATGTAGAAGAGCGACAGGAAGACCGGAAGCTGCAAGACGAGCGGAAGGCACGACCCGAACGGGTTGACCTTGTGCTCGCGGTACAGCTTCATCGTCTCCTCTTGGAGACGCTGCTTATCGCCCTTGTACTTCTCCTGCAGCGCCTTCATCTCGGGCGCGAGCTTCTGCAGCCCCTGCATCGACTTGAACTGCTTGACCGTAAGCGGGACCAGGATCGCCCGCACGCAGACGGTCAGCGCGATGATCGCCATGCCCCACGACAGGCCCACGTTGTCGTGGAAGAAGACGAGGACCGCATCGAACACGTCGATGAGCGGCTGGAAGATGTTGGCGAACGGGATCGTCATCGCTGGGATGCGGGCGTACTCCGCGCGAAGAGACGCTGTGCCGAAACCGGGTCATAGCCGCCGTGGCTGAACGGGTTGCAGCGCAGCAGGCGCCAGGCGGCGAGCACCAGCCCGCGCAGTATGCCGAACTCCTCGACCGCCTGCGCGGCGTAGGCCGAGCACGTCGGCTCGTACTTGCAGCGGCGCGGAAGCGCCGGAGAGACGACGCGCTGGTAGACGTGGATCGGCACCAACGCCAGGCGGCGCATCACGACTGGATCCCCCCGCCGGCGAGCGGGGTGCGCCCGACGAGGTCGGCCAGCGCCGCGCGCACGCCCACAAGACCGTCACGGTCCGCGAGCTCGCGAACCTCCGGGCGAGCGACGAGGACGACGTCGCGGTCGACGGGGAGGTCGCCCGCCTCGGCCGCGAAGGCCTCGCGGAGCAGGCGCTTGACACGATTGCGATCGACTGCGCCGCCGACCTTGCGCGAGACCGACAGGCCGAGACGAGTCCCCGCGGCCTCGTCTCCCTGTGGACGGGGGAAGCTGTGCATGACGAGGTAGCGGTTAGCGACCGAGCGCCCCTGGCGATAGACGCGTTCGAAGTCCGCGCTGCGCGAGAGCCGCCCCCGTCTCGGGGTCCGGCCGGCCGGGCGCGGGAGTCGCTCCACCGTCAGACGGCGAGCCGCTTGCGGCCCTTCGAGCGGCGCCGCTTGAGCGTGAGGCGACCGGCGCGAGTCTGCATGCGCGCTCGGAAGCCGTGGGTACGGGCGCGCTTGCGCTTCTTGGGCTGATAGGTGCGCTTCATCGATCAGAGCCGTCGCTCGGCGGCCCACGAGTCTAGCGCGGGCGTCCGTGCACAGCCTCGTCAACACCTCTGAACAGACATGGCGTCCGAGCGACCAGCGGTATTCCCCGCCAATTGCGCACACCCGCGAGCGCTCCTCCGTCACGGGTCCTAACGCCCGTGCGGCGTTTGCTAGGGTCGGCGCGCCCGGCCGCCGCAAGCGGTCCGGCCCTCTTCGATCAGGTCCGCTGGACGCCCGCCCCGCGCCGGCCGATCGTCCTTGCCGTGACCGTCGCCCCCGAGGACACCTGGACGCGCATCGCCCACGAGCTTCGGCAGGCCGTGCCGGGCGATGTGTACGACATCTGGCTGGCGCCGCTCGAGCTTGTCGACCTTCACGGCGACGTGGTCGTCGTGCGGGCGCCGGCCGAGTTGCGCGCCTGGGTCGCCGACCGCTTCGCTCGCGTGCTGCAGGCGGCCGCCGCCGCCGTCATCGGCCCGCACGCCACCGTCGACGTGCAGGCGGACGGCCGATCAGCCCGGCCAAAGGCCTCGCGCCGCGGCGGACGCCCAGAGGACGCCGACGCGGCGGCGCAACCGCCCGAGCCCGACACGCTCATCCCCAAGTACACCTTCGACCAATTCGTCATCGGGGACGCCAACCGCTTCGCCCACGCCGCGGCCCTCGCCGTCGCCGAGCTTCCGGGCCAGGCCTACAACCCGCTCTATATCACGGGCCCGCCGGGGGTCGGCAAGACGCACCTCCTGCACGCGATCGGCAACTACACGCGCGCGTACGACCCGGGCCTCACCGTGCGCTACACCACCATCGAGACGTTCACGAACCAGTTCGTCGCAGCTTTGGCCGGCGGCTCCGCCGAGCGTTTCAAGAGGCGCTTTCGCCACAACGACGTCCTGCTCCTCGACGACGTCCAGGGCATCGCGGCCAAGGCCCGCACGGAGGAAGAGCTCTTTCACACCTTCGACTCGCTGCATCAGGCCGGAGCGCAGATCGTGTTGACCTCCGACCGGATCCCGGGTGACCTCGAGGCCGTTGCCGATCGCCTCCGCGACCGCTTCGGCTCCGGCCTCGTCACCGCGATCGCGCCGCCCGACCTTCCCACCCGCCTGGCCGTGCTGCGCAAGCGCGTGCAGCTCGAGCACATCACGCTCGAGGACGAGCACGTGCTCGAACTCCTCGCCGACCGCGTTCCCGCCAACCTGCGCGCGCTCGAGGCGGCGCTCATCCGCGTCGTCGCCTTTGCATCGCTGACTCGGCGGCGGCTCGACGCGGCACTCGCGACGAAGCTGCTCGACGATTTCTATCCCGTCGGTCTCGGCCCGCTCGGCTCGAGCCCTCGCCCGACGATCGGACACATCCAGCAGCTGACCGCGGAGGCGTTTGGGATCACGCCGGAGGATCTCGTCTCGACGACGCGCGCCGCCCACGTGACGTGGCCGCGGCAGGTCGCGATGTACCTCGCCCGCCGGCACACGGGCTCGACGCTGCCGGCCATCGGCCGCGGCTTCGGCGGACGCAACCACACCACGGTCATCCACGCGTGCCGGCGCACGGCGGCGCGCGTCGCCGCCGACCCGGAGGCTCGCAGCACCGTCGAGGATCTCGCGGCTCGCTTGCGCTCGTTCCAACCGTCGTGATTGACAAACTCCGTCGGCTGGCCGTCGTGCGCTGTTCGCCGCTTTTCCGCACCATGCGGCCTCGGACTCAGCCGTGCACACATCCACAGCCCCTACAACCATGACCGCCATTCAAAGGTGCCGATCGTGAAGCTGTCCTCGTCGACGCACGAGCTGCTCGGCCAGTTGCAGACCGTCACCCGCGTCGCGTCGACGCGCAGCGCCGTCCAGGCGCTCTCGGGCGTTCAGGTCGAGGCCGGTGACGGGGTCGAGTTGCGGGCGACGGACATGGAGGTCGCTCTGCGCGTGCCGCTCGAGGCACGGGTCGAGCGCGCGGGCACCGTCGTGCTGCCGGCGCGACTCTTGCTCGACGTCGTCCGCCAGCTCCCGGCGGGCGAGGTCTCGCTCGAGCTGCGAGCGAGCGAGAACGACGTCGAGTTGATCGCCGGATCCTCGCGCTTTCATCTGCGCACGCTGCGCGCCGAGGACTTCCCGCCGCTGCCCGAGCGCGGTGGCGATCAGGTCGTGACGGTGCCGGCGGGTGCCTTTGTCGAGACGATCGCCCGCGTCTCCCGCTCGGCGTCCCGCGACGAGACGCGCCCGATCCTGACCGGTATCCTCGTATCGGCCGCTCGCGACGAGCTGCGCATGGTGGCGACCGACTCGTATCGCCTCAGCGTCAAGGAGACGCGCCTGGAGGCGCCGCTCGAGGACGGCTTCGAGGCCAACGTGCCTGCTCGCGCGCTCGAGGAGCTGGCGCGACTCGTCCCCCAGGGCGACGAGTCGATCCGCATCGGCGTGCGCACGAACCAGGTCGTCTTCGAGGTCGGACGCCTGACGCTGTCCTCGCGCCTCATCGACGGCCAGTTCCCGAACTACCGTCAACTGCTGCCCGAGACCTACGAGCACGAGTTGACGCTCGACCGCGCCGAGTTACTCGAGGTCGTGCGGCGGATCAGCCTCATGGCCCAGAAGAACGCGCCGCTGCGTCTGAGCTTCACCGAGGGTGAGGTTCGGATCTCGGCACAGACGCCCGACGTCGGTGAAGCGAGCGAGCCGATGCCCGTGCCGTTCGGGGGCGAACCGTTCGAGATCGGCTTCAACCCCGAGTTCCTCGTCGGCGGCCTGGAGAGCGCTGCTTCCGACGACGTCCGGCTCAAGCTCATCAGCCCGCTGCGCCCCGGATTGCTCGAGGCCGCCGACGCAAGCGGGTTCCTCTACCTGATCATGCCCATCCGCCTCAACGTCTGAGGTCGCCATGGCCGTCGTGACCCGCCTGCGCGTGCGCGACTTCCGTGGCCTCGCGGCGGCCGAGGCCACGCTGGGCGAGCGCCTCACGATCGTCCACGGGCCCAACGGCGCCGGTAAGACCAACCTGCTCGAGGCGCTGTACTTCGGCTGCACCGCTCGCTCGTGTTGCACCGCGAGCGAGCGCGAGCTCGTGCGCTGCGACGCCGCGGCGACGCGGGTGGAGGTCGACGTGGTGGCCCCTGACGGCGCCCATGCGCTCGCCGTCGGCTTCCAACCCGGCGAGCCCAAGCGCCTGCGGGTCGACGGAGCCCCGGTCGAGCGTCTCCTCGACGCTCCCGGGCGCCCGCTCGTGAGCGTCTTCCTGCCCGACCGCCTCGAGCTCGTCAAGGGCGCGCCGTCGCTGCGGCGCGCCCATCTCGACCAGGTCGTCGCCGCGCTCTGGCCGGCTCGGGTCGGAACCCGGCGGGCCTACGCGCAGGCCCTCGCGCAGCGCAACGCGCTGCTCGCGCGCCTCCGCGCCGGCGGCTCGCGCGCCGCGCTCGCGGCCTGGGACCGCGAGCTCGCGCGACACGGGATCGCCCTGCGCGACGACCGTGCTCGCGCGGTCGGCGTGATCGCCGACCGTTTTGCGGCCGCCGCGCGCGAGCTCGGGCTCGAAGGCCACGCGGAGCTGCGGTTTCGCCCGCGCTCGCGCGCGGGCAGCGCCGAGGCGCTGGCGGTCGAGCTCGGCGAGCGCGTCGAGGCCGACCTCGGGCGCGGCTTCACGACCCATGGTCCGCACCGCGACGACCTCGCGCTCCTGCGCGATGACCGGGAGCTGCGGGTCTTCGGGTCCCAGGGCGAGCAGCGGCTCGGGCTGCTCGCGCTCGTGCTCGCCGAGCGCGACGCGCTGGCCGACGAGCGCGGCGCCCCGCCGCTCCTGCTCCTCGACGACGTCATGAGCGAGCTCGACGCCGATCGGCGCGAGCGTCTCGTCGAGCGCCTGCGCGTCGGTCAGGCGCTGGTGACGACGACCGACCTCGTGCATGTGCCGGGCGCCGGGGACGCGGGGGTCGTGCGGCTGCACGTGCGCGCCGGCCGCGTCGAGGCCCAGGAGCTCGTGGCCGGATGAGGCGTCGCCCGCACCCTCGGCCCGTCGGCGGCGCGGTGGGCGCCCTGGCGCGGCGGCTCGCGCCGGCGACCGTCCTGGCCGACGTCCAGCGCGTCTGGCCGACGGCGGTGGGCGAGGTGATCGCCGCCGAAGCCGAGCCGACGGGCGAGCGCGACGGCGTGCTGGTCGTGACGTGCTCGGCGGCCGTCTGGGCTCAGGAGCTCGACCTCATGGCGCCCGAGCTCGTACGCCGGGTGAACGCTGCGCTGGGGCGCGACGCGGTCCGGGGGCTGCGGTGCCGGACGACCCCCGCGCAGGGGTGGAGGTGAGCGCACCTTTTCTGGCTGGTTTGCAGCGCTTTCATGGCCACTCAGGCCCGGGAGGAGGCGCCCCCGTGTGCTATTGTTCTGTCAACGACAGGCGTGAGCCCCGGCCGGGTTGCGACTAGCCCGACGCCGGGGTTTGTCACGTTCGGAGGCGCATGGCGAAGGACAACGATCCCAAGGACCGGCCCGCAGCGGGCCGTGGCTACGACGCCCAGGACATCACCGTCCTCGAGGGCCTCGAGGCCGTGCGCAAGCGGCCGGGCATGTACATCGGCTCGACGGGCATCCGCGGGCTGCACCACCTCGTCTACGAGGTCGTCGACAACTCCGTCGACGAGGCGCTCGCCGGGCACTGCACGCGCGTCGACGTCACGATCCATCCCGACAACTCGGTCACGGTCGCCGACGACGGACGCGGCATCCCCGTGGCGACGATGGAGAAGGAGGGCCGGCCGGCCGTCGAGGTCGTGCTCACGGTCCTGCACGCCGGCGGGAAGTTCGGCGACGGCGGCTACAACGTCTCCGGGGGCCTGCACGGCGTCGGCGTGTCCGTGGTCAACGCGCTGAGCGAGACCCTCGACGTCGAGGTGCGCCGCGACAGGCACGTCTGGACCCAGAGCTACGACCGCGGCGTTCCGCGGGCGCCGCTGCAGAAGGGCCGAGGCGCGACGCAGACCGGCACGACGATCACGTTCCTGCCGGACGACGACGTCTTCGAGACGCTCGACTTCGACTTCTCGATCCTCGAGCAGCGTCTGCGGGAGACCGCGTTCCTCACCCGCGGGCTGAGGATCTCGCTCACCGACGAGCGGTCGGTCACCAACCGCGTCGAGTTCAAGTACGACGGCGGCATCGAGGACTTCGTGCGCTACCTCAACGAGGGCAAGGACCCGATCCAGAAGAAGGTGGTGTTCTTCGCGGGCGAGTCCGACACGGGCGAGGGCGCCGTCGAGGTCGCGCTGCAGTGGAACGCCTCCTACCAGGAGTCCGTCTTCTCGTTCGCCAACAACATCAACACGCACGAGGGCGGCTCGCACCTCTCGGGCTTCCGCTCGGCGCTGACGCGCACGTTGAACAAGTACGCGCGCGACAAGGGCCTGCTCAAGGAGAAGGAGGACAACCTCTCCGGGGAGGACGTGCGCGAGGGGCTGACGGCCGTCATCTCCGCCAAGCTCGCGGACCCGCAGTTCGAGGGTCAGACGAAGACGAAGCTCGGCAACCCGGGCATCGAGGGCTTCGTCGCTTCGATCGTCAACGCGAGGCTCGCCGAGTTCCTCGAGGAGAACCCACCCGAGGCCAACGCGGTCATCCGCAAGGCCGTCCAGGCCTCGCAGGCGCGCGCGGCGGCGCGGAAGGCCCGCGACCTGACGCGCCGCAAGAGCGCGCTGGAGAACTCGCGCCTGCCGGGCAAGCTCGCCGACTGCTCGGTCAAGGACCCGGCCCTGAGCGAGATCTTCGTCGTCGAGGGCGACTCGGCCGGCGGCTCGGCCAAGCAGGGGCGCGACCGCAACACGCAGGCCGTGCTGCCGCTGCGGGGCAAGATCCTCAACGTCGAGCGCGCTCGGATCGACCGGGTCCTGCGCAACGAGGAGGTCCAGGCGCTGATCACGGCGATCGGGACGGGCGTGCGCGACGAGTTCGACCTCGAGCGCGCGCGCTACCACAAGGTCATCCTCATGACCGACGCCGACGTCGACGGCGCCCACATCCGCACGCTCATCCTGACGCTGCTGTTCCGCGAGATGCAGGAGCTCATCGAGGCCGGCTACGTGTACATCGCCAAGCCGCCGCTCTACAAGCTCAAGCAGGGGCGCAACGAGCGCTACATCGAGAAGGAGTCCGAGCTCGAGGACGTACTGCTCTCCGACAAGCTCGAGAGGATCCAGGTCGTCGACTCCACCGGCACGACGCTGCGCCTCACGGAGGCCCGCTGGCAGAAGTACACGCGCCTGAAGAAGCAGTACGAGGGCTGGGCCAGCGCGCTGCGCGCCGAGCACGGCCACGAGGTCGTGCGCTTCCTCGAGGAGTCCTCGCTGCTCGACCAGCAGGTCGCGAACGCCGACGCGGCGATGGCGCTGATCGCGCGCTCCAACGGCTCCGACGACGTCTTCGCCACCGAGCTGGTCGACGCTGACGACGAGTATCTGCGCGTGCGGGCGGTCGAGCGCCGCACGGGCCTGGCGCAGACCCACCGCGTCCGCCGTGCGCTCTTCGACTCGCCCGAGTACCAGTCGTTCATGCGCGTGCACGCGCAGCTCGTCGAGCTCGCCGGCACGCCGCCCTTCACGGTCAGGCTCGCCGACAAGACCGAGGAGGCGCTCTCGTTCGAGGCGCTGCGCGCGGCCGTGCTCGAGGTCGCCCGCAAGGGCATCACGGTGCAGCGCTTCAAGGGCCTCGGCGAGATGAACGCCGAGCAGCTCCGCGAGACGACGATGGATCCCGCGTCACGGACGCTGCAGCAGGTGACGATGGAGGATGCGGCCGCGGCCGACCGCATCTTCTCGATGCTGATGGGCGAGATCGTCGAGCACCGGCGCAAGTTCATCGAGGACAACGCGCTCGCCGCGCAGATCGACGTCTAGCCCATGGCCGGCAGCGACATCATCGGCGGAGGGAACATCGAGCCGCGCGCGCTCGAGGACGAGATGCGCTCGGCGTATCTCGACTACGCGATGTCGGTCATCGTCGGCCGCGCGCTGCCCGACGTCCGCGACGGGCTCAAGCCCGTGCACCGGCGCGTGCTCTACGCGATGTCCGAGATGGGGCTCGGGCCGACGCGCCCGTACGCGAAGTGCGCTCGCATCGTCGGCGAGGTGATGGGCAACTACCACCCGCACGGCGACCAGGCCATCTACGACACGCTCGTGCGCCTCGCCCAGGACTTCTCGATGCGCTACCCGCTCGTCGACGGCCAGGGCAACTTCGGCTCGGTCGACGACGATCCCGCGGCGGCCATGCGCTACACGGAGGCCCGCCTCGCGCGCCTCGCGCAGGAGATGCTGCGCGACCTCGACCAGGACACCGTCGACTTCATCCCCAACTACGACGGCAACCGCAACGAGCCGCTCGTGCTGCCGGCGCGCTTCCCGAACCTGCTCGTCAACGGGGCCTCGGGGATCGCGGTCGGGATGGCGACGAACATCCCGCCGCACAACCTGCGGGAGATCGTCGACGCGGCCAACGCCTTCATCGATGACCCGGGCGTGTCGGCGGGGGCGCTCATGGGTCACGTCAAGGGCCCGGACTTCCCGACCGGCGGGACGATCCTGGGACTGCAGGGCATCCGCGACGCGTACGAGACCGGTCGCGGGCGCGTGCGCGTGCGCGCGCACGCGCACGTCGAGCCGATCGAGCGCGGCAAGGAGGCGATCGTCGTCACCGAGCTGCCGTTCCAGGTCAAGAAGGGCGGCGACGGTGGCCTGATCCAGAAGATCGCCGACCTCGTGCACGAGAAGAAGGTCCCCGACATCACCGACCTGCGCGACGAGTCCGATCGCAACGGCATGCGGTTGGTCATCGAGCTCAAGCGCGATGCGATCCCCGAGGTCGTCCTCAACCAGCTCTACAAGCACACGCCGATGCAGTCGACCTTCGGCGTGAACATGGTCGCGCTCGTCGACGGCGTCCCGCGGACGCTCTCGCTCCGCGAGGTCATCGCCGCCTACGTCGGTCACCAGCGCGAGGTCGTCGTCCGCCGCACGAAGCACGAGCTGGCAGAGAAGGAGCGCCGCGCGCACGTGCTCGAGGGCCTGCTGATCGCGATCGACAACCTCGACGCGGTCATCGAGCTCATCCGCGCCTCGCGCGACCGTGAGAGCGCACGGGCCGAGCTCGTCGAGCGCTTCACGCTCTCGGTCGTCCAGGCCACCGCGATCCTGGACCTGCGGCTGTCGCAGCTCACGGCGCTGGAGTCCGACGAGATCCGCTCCGAGCACGTCGACGTCCTCGAGCGCATCAAGGAGCTGCGCGAGATCCTCGGCGACGAGGAGCGGGTGATGGCGCTCATCAAGGACGAGCTCGCCGAGATCGCCGAGCGCTTCGCCGACGTGCGCCGCACGCGCATCAGCGAGAGCGAGGACGAGCTCGACATCGAGGACCTCATTGCCGACGAGCAGATGGTGATCACCATCACCAAGTCGGGGTACATCAAGCGCCTCCCGCTCGCCACCTATCGCAAGCAGCACCGCGGCGGCGTCGGCGTGACCGGCATGGACATGAAGGACGGCGACTACATCGAGCACCTCTTCGTGTGCTCATCGCACGACTTCCTGCTCTTCTTCTCCAACCGGGGCAAGGTCTACCGCTCGAAGGTGTACGAGCTGCCCGAGGCCCAGCGGACCGCGAAGGGGCGCGCGCTCGTCAACGTGCTGCCGCTGCGCGACGGCGAGCGCATCCAGTCCGTCCTCTCCACGCGCGACTTCGCCGAGGCCGAGTACCTCGTCTTCGCCACGAAGCAGGGCACGATCAAGAAGACCGAGTTCGGCGCCTACAACACGCCGATCAAGGCCGACGGGATCATCGCCATCAACATCCGCGACGACGACGAGCTCGTCGCCGTCCGGCGCGTCGATCCCGGCGAGGAGATCCTGATGGTGTCGCGCGACGGGCTGGCCGTGCGCTTCGCCGAGGCGGACGCCCGCGCGATGGGACGCGACACCTCGGGCGTGCGCGGCATGCATATCGGCCCGCCCGAGGGCAACGAGGTGTTGGCCATGGATGTCGCCCGCGACGACCAAGAGCTGCTGGTCGTGACCGAGAACGGCTTCGGCAAGCGCACGGCCGTCAGCGAGTACCGCAAGACGGCGCGCGGCGCCAAGGGCGTGCAGACGATCCGCTTCTCCGAGCGGCGCGGTGGCCTGGCGGCCGCGCTGGTCGTGCGCCCGCACCAGGAGCTCCTCTTCATCTCCCAGGAGGGCATGGTGCAGCGCACCGGCGTGCGCGGCATCCGCCAGACCGGTCGTTCGGCGCAGGGCGTCACGCTGATGAGCGTGCGCGACGACGATCGCGTGTCGGCCGTCGCCCTCGTAGTCGAGCCCGACGCCTCGACGACGACGGTGGTCGACGCCGAACCGGCCGTCGACGGGCCGGTCGAGCTCTCGGCCGACCCGAGCGACCCGGGCGAGACCGAGGGCCCCGTCGGCGACGGCTCCGGGCCGGCCGGCGACCTGAAGTAGGCCGTCGCCGACGCTTGCTAGATTTCGGATCACCAGAGAAAGGAGGTGGTCCGTATCGGCAGTTTGAGTTCTTGCGGGACCCTGGAGGTGGCCGGCCGCTAGGTCGGCAGGGCTGGATCCGATCCAGCGAATCCATACCGGGCCACCCCCGTGCAGCGACGCCGGACTGGTCCCACCGGCCACATCAGATCGTCGCGCGCGGGCCGCAACGTCCAGTCAGTTGTCGCGAAGGGCGCCTTCTCGGGGGCGCCCTTCGTGCGTCGTCGGGCATCCTCGGGCCACGATCGTTCGAGGCTTGGTCGGGCCCGGCACGCGATCGGAGCGCTTCGCCGAGGCCACGGCCTGCGTCCGCGACGGGTTCGGGCACGGGCCCGGGGTCGAGCTCGATTCGCCCCGTGCCGAGCTATGCCGCGTCGGCGAAGGCGACGTCGGGCAGCCACGGGCGCCAAGCCGCGGGGATCGTCGGGCTGGCGACGTGGATGAAGACGTTCGGGCTCGGGGCGCCGGGCTTGCGACGCGGGTGCATGCCGGCCGTGTCGGGGAGGTGGTCGCCCTTGCGGCGGTTGCACGGCGCGCACGAGGCGACGATGTTCTCCCAGCTCGACGTGCCGCCCTTCGAGCGCGGGATGACGTGGTCGACGGTGAGGCGCGAGCCCGAGCCGCAGTACTGACAGGACCAGCCGTCGCGGGCGAAGATCGCGCGGCGCGTGATCTTGCGCCGGTGGGTGTCGCGCGGGACCTTCACGAAGCTGACGAGGCGGATGACCACCGGCCGTGGCAGTGCCGTGTGCTCGGAGCGAAGCTCCCATGCGGCGTGCTCGAGGACCTCCGCCTTGCTCTTGAGGAGCAGGACCGCCGCCCGCCGGACCGAGCAGACGTTGATCGGCTCGTAGGTCGCGTTGAGGACGAGCACCCGGCCACGTTCACGTCCGCGCGGCCGGTGCCCGATGACCGGCGCGGACCCTGCGTGGCCTGGTGGCGTGACGCTCCCCATGGGCGATCTGCGGCGGAAGTGTAGACGACGCCTCGGGCCGCCCCTCCGCCTCAGCGCGCGGTCGCGGCGGGGTAGGAGCCGAGCAGACGGACGTCTTCGCAGTGCGTCCGGAGCCCCGCGATCGCGTCGGCGATCCGCGGCTCGGCGGCCCTGCCCTCGAGATCGATGTGGAAGGCGTAGTGCCCGAGGCGCGAGCGCTGGGGACGCGACTCGATCCGGGTGAGGTTGACGCCGCGGAAGGCGAACTCCGAGAGGCAGCGCACAAGCCAGCCGGGCTGCGCGTCGCCGGTGCCGGCGAAGAGGACCGAGGTCTTCCACCCGGCGGGTCCGGGCTCGCCGACGGGTGGGGCGCCGGCGCGGGCGAGCCAGACGAAGCGCGTGGCATTGCCCGGCTCGTCGTCGATGCCCTCGCGCAGGACGCATGCGCCGTAGCGCTCGGCCGCGCCGCGCGGACCGAGCGCCGCCCAGGGCTCGGGCGCGGAGACGACCTCGCGGACCGCCTCGGCGGTCGACGTCGCCGCGCGCAGCGCCGCGCCGGGCAGTGCCGTGCGCAGGAACCGCCTGCACTGGGCGAGCGGTTGGGGATGCGAGACGACGAGCGCGATCGCCTCGAGCGCGAGCGTCTCGCGCGCGAGCAGGCAGGTCCGGATCGCCAGCACGCGCTCGCCCACGAGCACGACGTCGGGCGCGTCGGCGGCCAGGGCGTCGAGCGTCGCGCTGACCCCGCCCTCGAGCGCGTTCTCGATCGGCACCAGCGCGCGGTCGACGTCGGCCCCCTGCACGGCCGCGATCGTGTCGTGGATCGAGGCGAACGGCACCTCCTCGGTGTCGGCGCCGGCGTCGTCGTCGCGCAATGCCTCCTCGCTGAACGTGCCGGCGGGGCCCAGGAAGCCGACGCGCGTCAACGCGGGGCGCTCGCTTCGCCGAGCGCCCCGCCCGCCAGCGCCGAGCGGATCGCATCTTCCTCCTCGGGCGAGAGCTCGAGCTCGGGGCGTCCCGCGACGACGTGCTTGGCGTACAGCCGCGCCTGGTCGCGGTGATGGATCGAGGAGAGCACGACGCCCGACCCCTGGGCGTCGAGGAGCGCGACCGAGGTCGACTGGCGCCCCGACATCTCGTTGTAGGCGTCGTAGCGGACGATCGCGTGGAAGGCCACCGCGCCGTCGAGCCGTCGCTCGGCCTCGGCGAGGCGGCCGTCCAGGCGCGCGGCGGCGTCGGTGATGAAGTCGCGCAGGTCGCCGAAGCCGCGGTCGAGCCCGGCCGCGTGGGCGACGAGGTCGGTGTTCGCATCGCCGAGGACCGCGCGCTGGTCGGACCGCAGTCGGCGCAGGCGCCGCGCGAGGACAGCGGTCACCGCGAGCGCCGCGAGCGCCAGCGCGGCCGCGGCCAGGGCCACGAGCCCGGAGGTCGTAGTCAGCTCGTCCACGCGCGCACTACCGCTGGAAGATGACCGTGTAGCTCTGCTTGTTGTTGTCGGTGTTCTCCTCGCCCGGCACCTTCCCGATCGAGGCCTCGACGGTCACGGCCTGACCGACGGGCGGGGCCTTGCCCAGCGGGATCGACGCCGTCGAGTCGGCCTTGGACTTCGTCTGCGCGATCGTCTTGGTCTGCGAGATCGGCGTGCCCGCGCCGCTCACGCGGATCGTCACGCGCACGTTGCGTTCGTCGTTGTCGCCGGCATTGGCGAACTTGACGACGAACGTCGGGCCGCCGCTGCCGGACGCGACGCGGTTGATCGCGGGCGAGGGCTGCAGCGCCGTGGTGCCTACCGTGACGCTCGTCAGGCTGTGGCCGTGGAGCCCCGGCGCCACGGTCGTGCTCGTCCCGGCCGCGGTGCGGCCGAGGCGGTCGGCGACGGTCTCGGGGCTCAGCCACGCGACGTCGGGGAGGAACTGGGAGCTCGCGATCGTCTGCCCGGAGATCCCCTCGTCGTCGAGCGAGTCCTTGACGAAGGGCGCGACGCGCACCTTGTAGAGGACGTCGGAGGCGAGGAACTGCTGCATCTGGCCCGCGATCTTGTCGATCGCGTCCTCCGAGGGCTGGCCGCGGCCCTGCGCGCGCGGGATCTCGTCGGCGATCTTGCGCAGTCCGTCGGCGCGGAGGTTGAGCGCGAGCAGGAGGTTGTCCTGCGCGGGGCGCATCGCGTCGGGGACGTCGAAGCCATTGGCCTGCTTGACGTCCTCGTCGGCGGCCAGACGCAGCTGGTTGACCTGGACGCGGAGCTGATCGCCCTGGCGCGCGCCGCCGGCCATGAGTCGGAAGAACGGCTTGGCGACCTGCGAGTCCGAGTCGCCGACGACCGCGGTGACGTCGCGGTTGTAGTCCTTCAGCGCGCGCTCCTCGCGCGAGTTCGCGCAGCTGCGCAGGCCGAAGACGAGCAGGATCAGCAGAAGCAGCGCGGCGCCGACGGCCGCCGCCTGGCGGATCAGCAGGGTCTGGCGGTCGGGCGGTCCGCCGCCGGCGCGGGAGGCCGTGGCCGGTCGGCGCGGCCTGGCCTGCCGCCGCGACCGCGAGGACACCTCTGTGGGCTCGTCACCTTCGTCGAAGAACGACACCCGCTCGCTCCTTGGGAGAGGGGAGGCGCCCAGTATGCCTGCCGGACCGGACCGCGCGCGCCGCGGGCGCCCGGTTGCACGGGCCAGGAGGCAGGAGCGGCCCGGCGAAGGAGGGACGCGGTGAGGACCGCCGACGACGTCACCGATCGCGCGCC
Organism: uncultured Actinomycetes bacterium; assembly: GCA_963803375.1. Classification (GTDB taxonomy): domain Bacteria; phylum Actinomycetota; class Thermoleophilia; order Solirubrobacterales; family Solirubrobacteraceae; genus JAOPZW01. The sequence continues at coordinate 85,463 of CAWDMB010000013.1, forward strand.
GGGCGAGCCGTTCGCGCCCGCCGCGACGCGCGTGCTGGGCCGGTACCGGCTCGTGCGGCGGCTCGGCGCCGGCGGGTTCGGGGTCGTGTGGCTCGCGCACGACGAGAAGCTCGAGCGCGCCGTCGCGGTGAAGCGGATCGCGGTCCACGAGCCCGCCGCGGCCGCGCGCGCCGAGCGCGAGGCCAAGACGGCGGCGCGCCTCGGCCATCCCGGGATCGTCGCCCTGTACGAGACCGCCCGCGACGACGAGGCGATCTACCTCGTCTCCGAGCTCGTGCGTGGGCGCACGCTGGGCGGGCTGCTCGAGGACGGCGCGCTGTCCGACGCCGACGTCCTGCGGCTCGGCGCCGCGCTCTGCGACGCGTTGGGCCATGCCCACCGCCGCGGCGTCATCCACCGCGACGTGAAGCCGGGAAACATCCTCGTGCCCGACGGCGGGGAGCACGACGGCCGGGTCAAGCTGACCGACTTCGGCGTCGCCCGGACGCTCGGCGACGACGCGCTGACCCGGACGGGTGACGTCGTCGGGACGCTCGCCTACATGGCTCCCGAGCAGGCCGACGGACGCGCGCTCGGGGTCGAGGCGGACCTGTACGCCCTCGGGCTCGTGCTGTTCGAGGCGCTCAGCGGCGTCAACCCGGTCCGCGCGCGCGGAGCCGCCGCGACCGCGCGGCGCGTGGGAGCGCGGCTGCCGGCGCTGGGGCGACTGCGTCGCGACCTGCCGCTCGAGCTCTGCCGTGCGATCGACCGCGCGGTGCTCGCGCGCCCCGAGCGGCGCGGCACGATCGTGGCGCTCCGCGCGGCGCTCGAGGCGGCGCTCCCCGACGCGGCCGGCGAGCCCGGCACCGTCGCGGGCGGTCCACTCGGTGGCCTCGTCGTGCCGGCTCCGCGCGCGCCGGCGCTCTCCGGGCCACGCGCCGCGGGCGCCCTCGCCGCGGGCGGGCTGACGGCGGCGGCGCTCGCCTGGCTCGTCGCCGAGCCGCCGCTCGCGCCGCCGGCCGGAGGACTGGTGGCCGTCGTCGCGGTGGCGCTGCTGCCGCGGGCGGGATGGCTGGCGATCGCGGCCGGGTTGGCGGCCTGGGCCGGGGACGGGAGCGCGCTGCTCGTGGCCTGCGCGGCCGTCCCGACGGCCGTCCTGCTCTGGCGCGCGGGCCCGTCGTGGTCGGCTCCCGCGGGCGCTCCGCTGCTCGGCGTTGCCGGCCTCGCGGCGGCCTGGCCCGCCGTCGCGGGCCAGGCGGCGCGGCCGTGGCAGCGCCTCGCGCTCGGGGCGCTGGGGTTCTGGTGGCTCGCGCTGGCCGAGCTCGCGACCGGCGCGCGCCTCGGCCTGGGCGTGCCCCCGGCCGCCGATCGAGGCGCCGGCGACGCGGCGTCGGTCGGCGCCCTCGTCACGAGCGGCGCGCTCGTGATCGCGCTGGTCTGGGGAGCCGCCGCGCTCGCGCTTCCCACCTTCGTCCGCGGTCGCCGGCTCGCGGCCGACGTCCTCGGAGCGACCGTGTGGGCGGCCGCGGCGGGCTCGGCCGCGCAGCTCGCCGCCGGCGCCCTCGCCTGGGAGGGCGGGCCTCCGACGGTTCGCGGCGTCGCGGCGGGCTCGGTGCTCGCGGGCGCCGCGGCGGTCGCGGTGCGGGCCGCCCGGGGCGAGGCGCTCCTGCGGTCCGGCCCCTAGCATCACCCCGGGACGGACGCCGCCCGCGTCCCCTCTCCGACCATGAGCGTGCTGCGCAACCTCGAGGACAAGATCGCCGGCCTCGTCGAGGGGACGTTCGGCCGCGTCTTTCGCACCCAGGTGCGTCCCGTCGAGATCGCCCGCAAGCTCGCCCGCGAGATGGACGAGCACAAGACGGTCTCGGTCTCGCGCACGTACGTCCCGAACGAGTACGTCGTGTGGCTCGGCTCGGAGGACCGCGAGCGCTTCGAGGGCGTCGAGCACGAGGTCGCCGACGAGCTCGCCGCCTACCTCCTCGAGCACGCCCGGCGCGAGCGCCTGGCCCTCGTCTCGCGCCCGCGGATCGCGTTCCGCACGGACGAACGCCTCGGTCTCGGCGAGTTCGGGATCCAGGCGCGGCTCGTGCGGCCCGCGCCGGCGGCCGCCGGCGGCGCCGGCGACGCCGGCGACGCGGGCGACGCCGACGTCGAGCAGGCCGCCCACGGGCACACGATGGTCTACTCGACCGCCGGTCGCGTGCAGGAGGAGCTGCGCGAGGCCCGCGGCGCCCGCCACGGGCGTCCCATGCTCGTCGCGGAGGGCAAGCGCTTCGCGATCGCGGCGGGCGGCGCGGTCATCGGGCGCAGCCGCGAGTGCGACATCGTGCTCGGCGACGCCAACGTCTCGCGCCGCCACGCCGAGATCCGTCCGGCGGGCGACGGGTGGACGATCACCGACCTCGGCTCGACGAACGGGATCAGGGTCGACGGCCGCGCCGTGGGCGCCGGGCGGCCCCAGCCGCTGGCGCCCGGCGCCCGGGTCGACGTCGGTACCGTGGACGCGACGTTCGAGGTCGCGTGATGCTCGAGCCGGTCTCGGTCGCGCTGCAGTTCGGGTTCCTCGCCGTGCTCTACCTCTTCCTCTTCTGGGTCGCCCGCAGCGCGCTGCGCGACCTCAGGCGACCGGGCCCCGGCGCCCCCGCCCAGGCGATGCCGGCACCCGACGCGACCGGGATGTACGCGGCGTCGCAGGCCGGCCACGGCGACCCGGAGAGCGAGCCGCGGCTCGTCGTGGAGCGCGCGCCCGGCCATCACGTCGGCATGGAGTACGACGTCGGCGAGGGCGCCGTCCTCGGCCGTGGCGACCAGGCCGAGATCCGGCTCGAGGACCCGTTCGCGTCCTCCCGGCACGCGCGGCTCGTGCGCCAGGGCGGCGTCGTGGTGCTCGAGGACCTCGGGTCGACGAACGGGACCTACCTCAACGAGGAGCTCCTCGCGGGCCCGCAGCCGCTGCACGCCGGGGACCGCGTGCGCATCGGCGACAGCGAGTTCACGTACGCGGACGGCTGATGCTCCGGGTCGTCGAGCACTTCGGGCGCTCGGACACCGGGCGCCAGCGCCGCGGCAACGAGGACGCCTATTTCGCGCGGTCGCCGCTCTTCGCCGTGGCCGACGGCATGGGCGGCGCCCAGGCGGGCGAGGTGGCCGCGCGCCTGGCCGTCGACGTGCTCGAGCAGGGCCTGCCCGAGGGCGACGGCAGCGTCGAGGCGCGGCTGCGCTCGCGGGTGCAGGAGGCAAACGAGCGCATCAACGCGATCTCGCGCAGCGAGGACGAGCGTGCCGGCATGGGGACGACGCTCACGGTCGCGTACGTCGGCGAGGACGAGCTGACCGTCGCGCACGTGGGCGACAGCCGCCTGTACCGCCTGCGCGACGGCACGCTCGAGCGCCTGACCGACGACCACTCGCTCGTCGAGGAGCTCGTGCGCGAGGGCCGGCTCACGCCCGAGGAGGCCGACGAGCACCCGCAGCGCTCGATCATCACCCGCGCGCTGGGCCCCGAGGCAGGGGTCGAGGCCGACTCGCGCACGTGGCCGGCGCGCGACGGCGACCTCTACCTGATCTGCTCGGACGGGCTGACCTCGATGGTCCCGGAGACCGAGGTGGCGGAGATCGTTCGCGGGCGCGGCCGCCTCGCCGACGCCGGCCGCGCGCTGATCGAGGCCGCCAACGACGCCGGCGGCCGCGACAACATCACGGTCGTCCTGTTCCGCCTGCGCGACGTCGCCGGCGCGGCCGCGCCCGAGCGCGCCGAGGCCGCGCCGGTGACGGCGACGGCGCCCGGGCCGGTGCGGCGCAGGCTGCCACAGCCGTCGCGGGCACCCGCCGCCGACGGGCGCCGGCGCCGGCGCCTGCGGATCTCGACCGGGCTCGCGCTCGCGCTCGTCCTCGTCGCCGTGGTCCTCCTGGGCGCGTACTACGCCTCGCAGACCGTCTACTTCGTGGGGGCGGGCGACGACGGCTTCGTCACCGTCTACCGCGGCATGCCCTACGACCTCCCGGCCGGCCTGGACCTCTATTCCGTCAACTACGAGTCGGGGGTGCCCGTGACGGAGCTCACGCCCGCTCAGCGCCGCGTCGTCGACGATCACGGGCTGCGCTCGCGCGACGACGCCCAGGGGTGGGTGCGCCAGCTCGAGACCGGGGAGCTGGCGAGCCGATGACGCGCGCGCGCAACCGCGAGCTGCTCGCGCTCGTGCCGGCCGCGCTGCTCCTCACCGCCGGCTTCACCGCGCTCTTCATCGAGCGCAGCGATGTCGTCTCGAACGGGTCGCTTACCTACGGCGCGGTCTTCCTCGGCCTGTGCCTGGCGGCGCACGTGCTCCTGCGCTTTGCGCTCCCGCACGCCGACCCCTACCTCTTCCCGCTCTTCGCCGTGCTGGCGTGCTTCGGCCTCGTGATGATCTACCGCATCGACGAGGACCTCGCGCGCGAGCAGGCGCAGTGGTTCGTCATCGGCCTCGGGCTCTTCGCGGCGACGGTGCTGCTCCTGCAGGACCTCGCGGTGCTCGAGCGCTACCGCTACACGATCGCCGCGGTCAGCGTCGCGATCCTCCTGCTCCCGCGCCTGCCGCTCATCGGCCAGCAGATCAACGGCGCCTACCTCGGCGTGAAGCTCGGGCCGCTGAGCTTCCAGCCCGCCGAGTTCGCGAAGATCGGGATCATCGTCTTCCTGGCCAGCTACCTGCGCGACACGCGCCAGCTGCTGGTCGTCGGCGCGCGGCGCGTCGCCGGGATCACGCTCCCGCCGCTCAAGCACTTCGGGCCGCTGCTCGTCGTCTGGGGTGCGGCGATGCTCATGCTCTTCGTGATCCAGGACCTCGGCTCGTCGCTGATGTTCTTCGGCGGCTTCCTGGCGCTCCTGTACGTGGCGACGAACCGGCTCTCGTTCCCCGCGATCGGGCTCGTGCTCTTCGCGGCCGGCGCATGGCTGCTCTACCAGGTGCGCCCCACGATCACGAGCCGCGTCGACGCGTGGCTGCATCCGTTCGGGCCCCTCTACGATCGCGCCGGCGGCAGCTACCAGGTCGCCCAGTCGCTCTTCGCGCAGGCCGACGGAGGGCTCTTCGGGCGCGGGTTCGGCCAGGCGCTGCTCGCGATCCCGGGGCCCCGCGGCTCGTCGGTGCCGCTGCTGCCCGCGGCGCAGACCGACCTCATCTATGCGGTCATCACCAACGAGCTCGGGCTGCTCGGCGCGTGCGCGGTCATCTGCACGTACCTGCTCGCGGTCCAGCGCGGCTTCAAGATCGCCACGCTCGCGCGCGACTCGTTCTCGAAGCTGCTCGCCGCCGGACTCACGTCGGTCTTCGCCCTGCAGGTCTTCGTCATCGTCGGCGGGGTGACGAAGGTCATTCCGCTGACCGGCGTGACGCTGCCGTTCATCTCCTACGGCGGCTCGTCGATCCTCGCCAACTTCGTCCTGCTCGCGCTCCTGCTGATCATCTCCGACAAGGCCCGGCGACCGGCGTGAACGCCCCGATCGCCCGCCTCTTCGCCGTCAGCGTCGCGCTCTTCGCGGTGCTCGTGGCCTTCACCTCGAAGTGGGCCGTCTTCGACGCCGAGGGCCTGCAGGACAACCCGAAGAACCGCCGCGAGCTGCTCGAGGGCCAGAAGATCGACCGCGGGTCGATCCGCGCCGGCGACGGCACGGTGCTCGCGCGGTCCGTGCGCCGGTCCGACGGAACGTTCGCGCGCCGCTTCCCGCAGGGCGGGCTCTTCGCCCACGCGGTCGGCTACTCCTACACGCGGCTGGGCCGCGCCGGCCTCGAGAGCTCCTACGACGACGAGCTCACGGGGCGCCGGGACGCGCTCGGCACGGTCTTCGAGCGCCTCGTCGGCACCGACCGCCGCGGCGACGGCGTCACGACCACGCTCGACCCCGCCGCCCAGCGCGTGGCGCTGCAGCAGCTCGGGGGGCGAAAGGGCTCGGTCGTCGCGCTGGACCCGCGCACGGGCGCCGTTGAGGTCCTCGCCAACGAGCCCGCCTACGACCCCAACGCCCTGCGCGACGCGGCCCGCTTCGAGGCGCTGAACCGCGACGCCGACGCGCCGCTGCTCGATCGCGCGACGCAGGCCGGCTACCCGCCCGGCTCGACGTTCAAGGTCGTGACGACCGCGGCGGCGATCGACTCGGGTCGGTACACCCCGAGCTCGATCGTCAGCGGGCGCAGCCCGAAGATCATCTCGGGGACGCCCCTGAGCAATTTCGGAAACGAGCAGTTCGGGCCGATCACGCTCACGACCGCGCTGACGAACTCGGTCAACACGGTCTTCGCCAGCGTCGGCGTGGATCTCGGCAAGGCGACGATGGCGCGCTACATGGACCGCTTCGGGTTCGGCGCGCAGGTCGCGATCGACCTGCCCGGCTCCGAGCGCGCCGCCAGCGGCGAGCGGGTGAACGGGCGGATCGTGTCGCCGATGTCGCCGGCGGTCGACGTCGGGCGCCTGGCCATCGGCCAGGACAAGCTCACGGTGACGCCGCTGCAGATGGCGATGGTGGCGGCGGCGGTCGCCAACGGCGGCGAGCTGATGCGCCCGCACCTCGCCGACAAGGTGATCGACCGCGACGGGCGAACGGTGAAGACGATCGGCGCGCGCACGCTGTCGAGGGTGATGAGCCAAGCGACGGCCCGCGAGGTGGGCGACATGATGGCCAACGTGGTCAGGGAAGGCTCGGGGACGGCGGCGGCGCTGCAGGGCATCGACGTCGCCGGCAAGACCGGAACGGCGGAGGTGGACCGCGACTGCGGGCCCAACCAACTCTGGTTCATCGCCTTCGCGCCGGTGCGCGACCCGCGGGTGGCGATCGCCGCGACGATCGAATGCGGGATCGGCACGGGCGGCACCGTCGCCGCGCCGGTGGCCAAGGCGGTCATGCAGGAGCTCCTGCGATGATCGATCCCGTCAGGGGCGAGACCGTCATCGACGGGCGCTACCGGGTCCTCGACCGGCTGGGCTCGGGCGGGATGGCCGACGTCTTCAGCGCCGAGGACCTCCAGCTCGGGCGCAAGGTCGCCCTCAAGGTGCTGCACCAGCGCTTCGCCGAGGACCACGAGTTCGTCGAGCGCTTCCGGCGCGAGGCCTCGAGCGCCGCGGGCCTCCAGCACCAGCACGTCGTCTCGGTCTACGACCGCGGGGCCTGGAACGGCACCTACTACATCGCGATGGAGCTCCTCGTGGGCCGCCCGCTCAAGGACGTCGTCGAGCGCGAGGCGCCGCTGGACCCGCGCCGGGCCATCGACCTGACGATCCAGATCCTGCGCGCGGCCCGCTTCGCGCACCGCCGCGGCATCATCCACCGCGACCTCAAGCCCCACAACGTCATCGTCGACGCCGACGACCGCCTCAAGGTCACCGACTTCGGGATCGCGCGGGCCGGCGCGTCGGACATGACCCAGACCGGCTCGCTCATGGGCACGGCGCAGTACCTCTCGCCCGAGCAGGCCCAGGGTCACGCGGTCAGCGCGCAGTCCGACCTCTACTCGATCGGCATCATCCTCTACGAGCTGCTGACCGGCCGCGTGCCCTTCCAGGGCGAGGGCACGGTGAGCATCGCCCTCAAGCACGTCTCGGAGCCGCCGGTGCCGCCGAGCGCCTACAACGCCGGGGTCACCCGCGACCTCGAGGCGATCGTGCTGCGCGCGCTCGAGAAGGATCCGGCGCGGCGCTTCGCCGACGCCGACGTCTTCATCGCCGCGCTCGCGGCCGTGCGCGCGCGCCTGCCCGAGGACGCCGTCGCGATCCCGGTCGCTCCGCCGTCCGCCGTGGCCGACCCGATCCCCGACGCCTACGCGACGTACGCGGACGCGACGCCGCCCGACGACGGTCGCCGCCGCTGGCGGCGCTGGTGGTGGGTCGCCGCGCTCGCCCTCGTCGTGGCGGCGATCGTGGCCGCCGCCGTGCTGCTGGGCGGGGGCGGAGGCTCGAAGGAGCCCACGCGGATCACCGTGCCCGCGGTCGTCGGCAGCGACCGCGCAGCGGCGCAGGCGCGCCTCGAGCGAGCCGGGCTGCGCTCGCAGGTCGTGCGCCGGACGTCGTCGCGCCGGGTCGGTCGCGTTCTGGCCCAGGACCCGGCGGCGGGCGCCAAGGTGCAGGACGGCTCCGTCGTGACGCTCACGGTGTCGCGCGGGCCCGCGCAGGCGACGGTGCCCGACGGGCTCGCCGGCCTCTCCGAGGGCGCGGCGAGGACGCGCCTGGAGGCAGCGGGCTTCGACGTCGAGACGACGACGGCGAGCTCCTCGTCGGTCCCCACGGGCGCCGTCATCGCGGTCGATCCGGCGGAGGGCACGCGCGCGGTCAAGGGCTCGACGGTGACGCTGACCATCTCGAGCGGGAGCCCGCTGGTCCAGGTGCCGGGCGTCGTCGGCGACGACGCGGCCCAGGCGACCTCCGCGCTCGAGGGCGCGGGCTTCAAGGTGACGCGCACCGAGCAGGAATCCGAGCAGGGGGCCGGCACGGTGCTCAGCCAGGTGCCGGCCGGCGGATCGCGGGCCTCGAAGGGCGCCACGGTGACGATCACGGTGGCCACGGCCAAGGCCAAGGCCCCGGCGCAGGTGGAGGTGGACGTGCCCGACATCACCGGCGAGACGACCGCGTTCGCCACCCAGCGCCTGCAGGGCGCGGGCTTCAAGGTGGCCCAGCGCACGCGCGACGTCGACTCGCAGGAGGGCGACGGGATCGTGCTCGAGCAGAGCCCGGGCGGCGGCAAGGCCGACGAGGGCTCGACCGTCACGGTCACCGTCGGCAAGTACAACCCGGACCTCGCGCCCGGCGGGGCCGGCGGGACCGGCGGGGCGACGCCCGGCGGGGCGACGACCGGCGGCGCGACGACACCCGGCACGACGCCGTCGGGCCCATGAGGGTCGCGGTCCTCGCGGGCGGGCGCTCCTCCGAGCACGACGTCTCGCTGAGCTCCGCCGCCTCGGTGGCGGACGGGCTGCGCGAGGCGGGCCACGCGGTGCTCTGGGTCGAGCTGCGCCGCGACGGGACGTGGGTGCACGAGGGCGACGAGCTCGCCCTGTACGCGGGACGGGGGCTGCTCGGCGCCGACGCCGCGTTCCCGGTGCTCCACGGGCCCTTCGGGGAGGACGGCACCGTGCAGGGGCTGCTCGAGCTCCTCGACGTCCCGTACGTCGGCTCGGACGTGCCGGCCAGCGCGCTGTGCATGGACAAGATCCTCTTCAAGGACGTCATGGGCCGCGCAGGCCTGCCGCAGGTCGACTACCGCGGGCTGGGGCCCGGCGACGAGGGTGACGGGCTCGGCTTCCCGTGCTGGGTCAAGCCGGCGCGCCTGGGCTCGTCGGTGGGGATCACGCGCGTCGACGAGCCGGCGGCGCTGGCCGCGGCGGTCGCGGCCGCGCGCGCGCACGACGCGCGCGTCATCGTCGAGGCGAGCGCGCCGGGGGTCGAGGTCGAGTGCTCCGTGCTCGGCCCGGGCGATGCGCCGCAGGCGAGCCCGCCGGGCGAGATCCTGCTCGCCGCCGGCGAGGACGGCTGGTACGACTTCGAGGCCAAGTACGAGCCGGGGGGCATGGAGCTCGTCGTGCCCGCTCGCATCTCTGCGAAGGCGAGCGAGCGGGTCCGCGCGCTGGCGCTCGAGGCGTTCCGGATCGCCGGCTGCAGCGGGCTGGCCCGCGTGGACTTCTTCGTCGACGGCGACCGCGTGCTGCTCAACGAGCTCAACACGATGCCCGGCCAGACGCGCACGAGCGTCTTCGGCAAGCTCTGGGAGGCCGAAGGCCTCGCCTACCCGGCGCTCATGGACCGCCTCGTGGGCATCGCGGTCGAGCGCTTCGTCCGCGAGCGCGGGCTGCGCCACTGACGCCGATCTAGCGGAAGAGCCGGATCTCCTGCAGCTCGACGCGGTTGCCCCCCGGCGGCAGCTTCGTGATCCACACGAGGTAGTAGCCGTAGCGGTTGCCGGCCGTATCGAGGTCGATCGACAGCTTCGCCCTGGCCGAGCGCACGTCCGCGAGCTTCGTCCAGCCCTCGATGTCCGTGGGAGGGCCGGAGCGCGCGACGTAGATCGCGCCCGACCACCCCTTCGTCGCGCTCAGGACCTCGATCGCCCGCGCCGCCACGGACGGGTCGGCCACGACGTAGATGCCGACGCCGGGCTTGGCGTTCAGCGTCCCGCCGTCGTAGCGCTCGGTTCCCCACGTGGTGCTCTTCTCGCCGTCGACGACGAACTTGACCTGCTCGGGGTGCTCGCCGTCGCCGCCGGAGGGGTCGAAGTCGTTGGCGTTGGCCTGCTTCAGGGAGATCGGCTTGAGGCCGCTGTTCGCCGGTGGCGTGATGTTGCGGGTGGCCTGCGCGCCGCGGTTCGTGCGGTCGACGGCGACGATGACGGCCACCGCGACGGCTGCGGCCACGATCGCGAGCACGGCCACGAGCCGCCTCGGATGACGCACGCGCAGCGGCAGCCGGCGGCGCACGCGAGGCGAGAGCGTGCGCAGGACGGCGGTCGCCTCGCCGGTGGCTTGGCCGGCCCGCGCGGTCTCGATCGCCAGGAGCTCCTCGAGGTCGGCGATGAGGTCGTCGACGGTTCGGTAGCGGCGGCCGAGGTCCTTGGCCGTCGCGCGGTCCACGACCGCGGCCAGCGCGCTCGAAACCTCGGGGCGGCGCCGCTGGACGTCGGGCAGCTCCTCGCGGACATGCTTCATCGCCACGGCGACCTGGTTCTCGCCGTGGAAGGGCACGTCGCCGACGAGCATCTCGAAGAGCACGACGCCGAGCGCGTAGAGGTCGGACTGCGGGCCGACGGGGTGCCCGAGCGCCTGCTCGGGCGAGACGTAGTCGGTCGTGCCGAGGACCCGACCGTCGGCTGTCAGCCCCTCCTCGGTCAGCGAGCGGGCGATGCCGAAGTCGGTGACCTTGGCCGTGCCCTCTTCGTCGATGAGCACGTTCTGGGGCTTGACGTCGCGGTGGACGATGCGGCGCGCGTGAGCCGCCCCGAGGGCGCGCGCGATCTCGATCGCGTAGGCGACGGCCTCCGAGATCGGCAGCCGCCCGTGGCGGCGGATGCGGTCCTTGAGCGTCTCGCCCTCGACGAACTCGAGGACGATGTACGGCATGCCGGCGTCCTCACCGGCGTCGATGACCCCGACGACATTGGGGTGGTTGAGCTGGGCGACGGCGCGGGCCTCGCGCCGGAAGCGCTCGAGCTGGTCGGAGTGCGAGGCGATCTCGCGGTGCATGAGCTTGATCGCGACCGGGCGCTCGAGCACCGTGTCGAACGCGCGGTAGACCGTCGACATGCCGCCGGCGCCGACCTGGGCATCGAGGCGGTAGCGCCCGGAGAGCAGCGTGCCGACCGGCGAGCTCATGAAACGTATTGTGGGGGTGTGGGCGCGGTGCATGTGACGTACTTCACGGACCCGGCGTGTCCGTGGTCATGGGCGGCCGAGCCGGCGCTGCGCCGCCTGCAGGTGGAGTTCGGCGACGAGCTCTCGTTCACCTACGTCATGGGCGGCCTGGCGCGGGAATTCCGCAGGCCGCTGGAGACCATGCGCCACGTGCTCGAGGCGGCGGCGGCCAGCGGCATGCCGGTGGACCCGCGGGTCTGGCTGGACGCGCCGCCGCGCTCGTCGTATCCCGCCTGCCAGGCGGTCAAGGCGGCGGCAGAGCAGGGGCTCGACGGCCGCTACCTGCGTGTCGTGCGCGAGGGCCTCATGGCCGGCGGGCGCGCCCTGGACACCGCGGACGCGCTCGTCGACGTGGCGCGCGCGGTCGAAGGCCTCGATGTGGCGCGCTTCGAGATCGACCTGCGCTCGCACGCGATCGTCGAAGCCTTCGGGTCCGACCTCGAGCGCGCGCGGGCAGCCGGCCGGGAGGGCGAGCGACGCGTGCCGTTCCCGACCTTCGCGGTGCGTGGGGAGAACGGCGAGGAGCGCTGGGCCTACGACGAGACCGACGCGAGCGCGCTGCGGGCGCTCGCGCTCGCCGCCGGCGCCACGCCGGGGCCGTTGCCGGCAGCCGAGGCCGCGGTCCGGCGCTTCGGCCGTCTGGGCACCGCCGAGGTCGCCGCGGCCTGCGACCTGTCCGGCCCGCGCGCGCCGGCGGAGCTGTGGCGCCTGGCCACGGAGTTCCGCCTGCGCGCCGAGCCCGTGCTCACGGGCCCGCTGTGGGCGCCGGCGTGATGGAGCTGCGCGCGAGCGCCGCGTCCGACACGGGAGGCGCTCGACCGCGCCGTCCTGGCGGCGCTCCGCCGGGGCCTACCCGGGCGAGACGCCGGTCAGCGCCCTGGGCGCCGTGGGCCGCGTCGAGGCGCGCACACCGGGCGCGGCCCCCGCGCTTGCGCCGCCGCGCGCTTGCGCCGCCGCGCGCGCCCCGGTACCCGGAGAGCTTCTGGATGAGTTGTGCCACGGCCCGGCGATGAGCTGAGTGCTGGAAAAGGCGTCCATATGACGCCTTAGGGCTTATCTCGGTAGGAGTTATGTAGCGGGCGTCGAATCCTCTGGTCGGCCGGCCGTCTGACCAGCGATCAGAGGAGGGATGGTGGGACTCGTGGACCGCGACGACGGCTGGCGCATCCCGGATTGGCTGTGGGAGCGCATCGAGCCGCTGCTGCCCGAGCGGCCGGCGCACGCGTTGGGTTGCCACAACCCGCGGGTGCCCGACCGCGACGCGATGGACGCGATCCTGTTGGTGCTGCGGACGGGGATGCAGTGGAACGCGCTCAACGCGACCGGCGTCTGTCATTCAAGCTCGGCGCATCGCCGCTTTCAGGAGTGGGTCGCGACCGGTGTGTTTCACGAGATCTGGCGCCAGGGGCTGTTGGAGTACGACGCGAGGGTCGGCATCGACTGGGCCTGGCTGGCGGCCGACGGCGCGATGACCAAGGCGCCGCTCGGCGGGCCGGCGACCGGCCCGAATCCCACCGACAGAGCCAAAAGGGGGCGAAGCGTTCGGTCCTCACGGAGGGCGCGGGCGTCCCGATCGGGCTCGCGCACGACGGCGCCAACCGCCACGACATGAGGCTGCTGGAGGCGACGCTCGCCTCCACTCCGATCGCCCGCCCGATCCCGACCGAGCAGACGCCGCAGGGACTGTGTCTGGATCGCGGCTACGACTACGACCAGGTCCGAGAGCTCGCCGTCGCCCAGCGCTTCGAGCCGCACATCCGTACGCGCGGCGAGGAGCTGGCCGCGAAGGTCCGCGACCCCACCTGGCGCGCGCGTCGATGGGTCGTCGAGGCCGCCCATTCCTGGCTGAACCGCAACCGCGCGATCCTCATCCGCTGGTCAAAGAAGGACGACAACCACCTCGCCCTGCTCCAACTCGCCAGCGGCCTGACCGCCTTCAAGAAGGCACACACCGCCGCCCTCGGAACGGCCTACTGAGATACCGCCTTAGTGGTCCTCGTCGCAAGTACGCGGCGGATGCTTGGAGGAGTGGGCCGCCGCGCGGCGAAGCTTGTGGTGATGGCGGGCAAGTCTCCCTTCGAGGTGGTCCTGAGCGAGGAGCAGCGGCGTGAGCTTGAGCGCCGCGCGGCTGCCTACTCGGGCCCGCATCGGGACGTTGTGCGTGCCAAGGCGATCCTCTACGCGGCGGCTGGGATGTCCAACGCGGAGATCGCGCGGCGGCTTGATCAGTCGCGCCAGGCGGTGTCGGACTGGCGAAAACGCTTCTGCCGCGAGGGCGTCCAGGGGCTTGAGGAGAGACCGCGGCCCGGCCGGCCGCGGCGCTTTTCCCCCGGGGCAGATCGCCGAGGTCAAGGCGCTGGCGTGCGAGCTGCCGGCCCAGTCCGGGGTTCCGCTGTCGCGCTGGTCGGCGGCTGAGGTCGCGCGCGCGGCGATCGAGCGCGGGATCGTCGCCCAGGTGTCGGGCATCACGGTCTGGCGGTGGCTTCGCGAGGACGCGATCCGCCCGTGGAACTATCGCTCGTGGATCTTCCCGCGCGACCCGCGCTTCGCCGAGAAGGCCGGCCCGATCCTCGATCTCTACGAGGGGCGCTGGGAAGGCCAGCTGCTCGAGCCCGGCGACTTCGTCGTGTGCGCCGATGAGAAGCCCTCGATCCAGGCCCGCGCCCGCATCTACCCGACCGAGCCCACACCGGCCGGGCTGCGCGTGGAGCATGAGTTCGAGCGCAAGGGCGCGCTGTGCTACCTGGCTGCCTGGGACATCCGGCGCGCCAGGATCTTCGACCGCTGCGCGCCCAAGGACGGCATCGAGCCGTTCGATCAGCTCATCGAGCAGTTCATGAGCATCGAGCCCTACGCGTCCGCGCAGCGCGTGTTCGTCGTCGTCGACAACGGCTCTGCGCATCGCGGCAAGCGCTCGATCGATCGCCTCCAGGGCGCCTGGCGCAACCTCATCCTCGTGCACACCCCGGTCCACGCCTCCTGGCTCAACCAGGCCGAGATCTACTTCAGCGTCGCGCAGCGCAAGGTGCTGCAGCCCAACTACTTCTCAGACCTCGACGAGCTCGAGCGCACGCTGCTGGCATTCGCGCGCCACTACGAACAGATCGCCCAGCCCTTCGAGTGGAAGTTCACTCGCGCCGACCTCCACAAGCTCCTCGCCCGTCTCGATCAGCCCACGCCGCTCCAGCTCGCCGCGTGACCACCCCACCCGTCAACGAACTTGCGACGAGGACCACTTAGTCAGCACTCGGGCGGAGTTCGCCCCTTCTAGCTGCGCAGGACGACGCCGCCCGGCGCCCTCGCGCTCCCGGCCTCGGCGGTTACGGTGCCGATCCGGGCCGTGCCCGGGTGGCGGGCGGCGAGGAGGGCGGCCGCGTCGGCGGCGTGCGCCTCGGGCACGACGGCGACGAAGCCACAGCCCATGTTGAAGACGTCCCACATCTCGGCCGGCGCGACGGCGCCCAGGCGCGCAACGAGACCGAAGACCCCGGGGGCGGGCAGCGGCGCCTCGACCGCGAAGCCGAGGCGGTCGGCGCCGAGGCGCAGCAGGTTGCGCAGGCCGCCGCCGGTGATGTGGGCCAGGCCGTGCACGGCGATGCCGGAACCCAGGAGCTCGAGCACCGCGCGGACGTAGATCGAGGTCGGCTCGAGCAGGACGTCGGCCACCGTCGCGCCCCCGAGCTCGGGCGGACGGTCGTCGAGGGCCAGCCCGCCGTCGACCAGGAGCGCGCGGCGCGCGAGCGTGTAGCCGTTGGAGTGCAGGCCGCTCGAGGGCAGGCCGACGAGGGCGTCGCCGGGCCGTGCGGCGGCCCCGGTCACGAGCGCGTCGAGGGCGACGGTGCCGATCGCCGTCCCACAGAGGTCGAAGCCGTGCGGCGACGGATGGCCGCGGATCAGCTCGGGCAGCACGGCGAGCTCGCCGCCGGGGATCTCGATGCCGGCGGCCTGGGCACCGGCGCGGAGACCGAGCGCGATGCGGGCCGTCGCCTCGGGGTCGGCCTGCTCGACCGCGAGGTAGTCGAGCAGGGCGATCGGCTCGGCGCCCACGCAGACGACGTCGTTGACGTTCATCGCGACGCAGTCGATGCCGACGGTCTCGAGGCGGTCGGCCTGCTCGGCCACGACGAGCTTCGACCCCACCCCGTCGGTCGAGATCGCGATCCCGAGGTTCGCGGCCACGCGCAGGACGCTCGCGTAGTGCCCGCCCGGCAGGACGGACCGGCTGGGACGCCCGGGCTCGATCGCGCGCAGCACGCCGACGAGCGCGTCGACGGCCTCGTCGGCCCGACCGCTGTCGACGCCGGCGGCGGCGTACGCGTCGCTCATCCGCGTGGATTCTGCCAGCGGCGCAGGACCACGACCGCGAGGGCGACGCGGTAGAGCGCCCAGGGCAGGAAGGGCCGCTCGCGCTCGACGGCGCGGATGATCCGCACCGAGGCCAGCGTCGAGGCGAACGCGGCGCCCACGCCCGCGACGAACGCGCCGGCCATCGGGCGCGGCAGCCCGCGGCGGGCCAGCCGCGTGCCCTTCAGCGCGGTCGCCCCGACGATGATCGGGAGCGCGACGTGTCGCGAGAGTGCGTTGGCGTCCCGGCGGCGGAAGCCGCGCAGCCGCGCCGCGGTGAGCGTCGCCCCGTTGCGCGAGACGCCGGGCACGAGCGCGCAGGCCTGGGCGAGCCCGAGCACCACGGCGTCGGCGGCCCCGGCCTCCTGGCGCCGCCGGCGACGGGGGGCGACGGCGTCGGCGAGACCGAGCGCGATCGCGCCGGCGACGAGGCCGGCGGCGATCGTCGGCGGCGTGCCCAGGCGCTCCTCGATCGGGCGCTCGAGCCCGTACCCGACGACCGCCGGCGGGACGAACGAGCCGGCCAAGAGGACGAGGCGGCGGGCGTCGAGCCCGCGCGCCGCCGTGGCCACCTCGTCGCGCAGCCCGACGAGGAGGGCCGCCGCGGTGCCGGCGTGCAGCGCGACCTCGAAGGCCTTGCGCAGCTCGCCGTCGAGCGCCGCGTAGGGCCATCCGAGCAGCCAGGGGACGAGCTCGGTGTGCGCCGAGGAGGAGACGGGCAGCAGCTCGGCGGGGCCGTGGAGCGCGCCCAGGGCGAGCGCGTGCGCGACCGGGAGCGCGCCCTCAGGCGGGGACATCGGCGGGCCGCGCGCGCGCGCGCCGCCGCTGCCGCACGACGAGCACGACCACCGCGACGACGATCAGTGCGGCGACGGCATAGTCGACGTAGTGCAGCGAGTCCTTCCACGACTCCCAGTTGCGTCCGACCTCGCGCCCGATGAACGTGAGCATGAAGATCCACGGCACGCACCCGGCCAGCGTCAGCACCGAGAACTTCCAGAACGGCATCCGCGCAACGCCGGCGGGCAACGAGATGAACGTCCGGATGATCGGAAGCATGCGGCTGAAGAACACCGCGGGCGCGCCGTAGCGCTCAAACCAGCGCTCTGCCCAGGCCAGGTGGGCGGGTTTCACGTGAAACATCCGGCCATGCCTCTCGAGCAGCTCGATGCGCCCGAAGTACCCCGCCGCGTAGGCGATCCAGGAGCCCACGAGGTTCGCCACCGAGCCGACGGCCACCGCCGCCCACAGCGGGTACTCGCCCTCGTAGACGTTGAAGCCCGCGAAGAGCATCGTCGCCTCCGACGGGATCGGGACGCAGGCGCTCTCCGGCACCATGAGCAGGAAGATCCCGGGCAGGCCGAGGTCGCCGACGACGTTCGTGGCGAACTCGGTGAGCTTGTCCGTCACGGATGCCAGGACAAGGAGCGCGGCCGTCACCAGGGCCAGGGTAGGCGATCGGCCTCGGTTAAGGTGGCCGCCGTGCCCGTGCCGCTCTTCGACCCGGTGACCCCGCTGAGCCCGCTCGGTCGGCGCCTGCGCGACGCGCTCGACGCGGTGCTGGACTCGGGGCGCTTCGTGCTCGGGCCGGAGGTCGGCGCCTTCGAGACGGAGTTCGCCGCGCTGCTCGGCGTCGACCACGCGATCGGCGTCGCCAACGGCACCGAGGCGATCACGATCGCCCTGCGGGCGCTCGGCGTGGGCGCCGGCGACGACGTCGTCGTGCCCTCGTTCTCGTTCTTCGCGAGCGCCGAGGCGATCCCCCCGACGGGCGCCCGGCCGATCTTCTGCGACGTCGATCCCGACACGCTCTGTGTGACCGCCGACACCGTGCGCGCCGCGCTCACCCCGAGGACGAAGGCCGTGGTCGCGGTGCACCTGTTCGGGAACGTCGCGCCGGTATCGGAGATCGAGCGCCTCGGCGTCCCCGTGGTCGAGGACGCCGCGCAGGCTGCCGGCTCGCGCGCGGCCGACGGGCGCGCCGGTGCGCTCGGGACGATCGCGACGTTCTCCTTCTACCCCTCCAAGAACCTCGGCGCCTTCGGCGACGGTGGCGCGATCACCACCGACGACGGCGAGCTCGCCGAGCGGGTGCGCGCGCTGCGCTTCCACGGCTCGCGCGACAAGGTCACCTACGAGCACGTGGGCTACAACTCGCGCCTCGACGAGCTCCAGGCCGCGATCCTGCGCGTCCAGCTGCCCGAGCTCGACCGCTGGGCGGCGCACCGTCACGGCGTCGGCGAGTGGTACGCGCAGGCCGGGTTGGGCGAGCACGTGGTCCTGCCGCGGCCCACGGCCGGCTCGACCCCGGCCTGGCACCTCTACGTCGTCCGCCACGCGCGGGCCGACGCGCTCATCGACGCGCTGATGGCAGCCGGGATCGAGTGCCGCAGCTACTACCGCACGCCGATCCACCACCAGCCGGCGATGCGCGCGATCGCTGACGGGACCGAGCTGCCGGTCACCGACGAGGCGGCGCGCACGCACCTCGCGCTGCCCGTGAGCGCGGCGCTTGCGCGCGCGCAGGTCGACGAGGTGGTCCGCGCGGTGCGCGATGCGGGTCTGGGTCGACCTCACGAATAGCCCGCACGTGCTCGTCCTGCGCCCGGTCATCGACGTGCTTCGGGCGCGCCGGGGCGCGGACGTCGAGGTGACCGTGCGCGACTTCGCACAGACCGTCGGGCTCTGCGAGCGCCTCGGCGTCGAGCACACGGTGATCGGCCGCCACCGTGGCGGGCGCGTCGTCGCCAAGGCCGCCGGCCTGGTGGCGCGGTCGACCGCGCTCGCGCGCTGGGCGCGAGGCCGCCGGCTCGACGTCGCCCTGGGCCACGGCTCCAACGACGTGACCGTCGCCGCCGCGCTGCTGCGGATCCCGTCCGCGACGATGTTCGACTACGAGTGGGCGACCGTCCAGCACACGATCAACTGCCGCCTCGCGCGCGCGGTCGTCGTCCCCGACGCGATCCCGCCCGAGCGCCTGCGCCGGTACGGCGCCCTGGGCAAGCTGCGCCGCTTCCCGGGTCTCAAGGAGGAGTACGAGCTCGCCGACTTCGAGCCCGACCCGGCGATCCTCCCGGCGCTCGGCCTCGATCCGGCGCGCCCGATCGCGGTCGTCCGCACGCCGCCGGCCGTCTCGCTCTACCACCGCTTCGAGCACCCGCTCTTCGCCGACGTCCTCGACCGGCTGCGCGGCGAGCAGACCGTCGTGCTCCCACGCACGCCCGAGCAGCGCGCGCAGCTGCACGGATTCGTCGTGCCCGACCGGGCCATCGACGCCCAGTCGCTCGTCGCGCTCGCCGACCTCGTCGTGAGCGCGGGGGGCACGATGAACCGCGAGGCCGCCGCGCTCGGGACGCCGGTCTGGACGACCTTCGAGGGCCGGCTGGGCGCCGTCGACGAGCGGCTGCTCGCCGAGGGCCGGATGCGCCGGCTCGAGCGCGTCGACCAGCTCGTGCTCGCCAAGCGCGCGGCCGGTCATCACGAGCGCGTGCGGCGGGACCCGGCGCTGCTGGCCGACCTCCTGCTCACGGCGCTGGCGTGATCGCCTGTCCGTGCGCTCCCCCGAGGAGCTGCCGGCGCCGCGGGGCCGGTCGCCCGCGAGCTCGAGGCGATGCCCCACGCCGCCCGCATGCGGGCGGCCGACGAGCGGGGCCTGCGAGCGTTCCGGTCCCGCGGGTATCCTGGCGCGATGCGCCGACGCCTGCGCTCGGCGGCCTTCCCCCTGCATCGCCACTCGTTGCCCCAGCTGGCGTTCGACGGGGTCCTGGCCGGGGCCGCCTACTACCTGAGCTACCGCCTGCGCTTCGACGGCGGACGGATGCCCGAGAAGTACGATCGGCTGTTCGACGCCACGATCGTCTGGGTCGTGCTCTCGGCGCTCGTCGTCTTCACGCTCTTCCGGCTCGAGCTCAAGCAGTGGCGCTACACCGGCACCCGCGACCTGCTCGCGGTCGTCCAGGCGGTCGCCGTGCATGCGCTCGCGCTCGTCGCCTTCATCGCGGTCACCCATCCCGTCACCGTGGCCTCCGAGTCCGGCGACGTGTCGGTGTCGGCGCCGACCGGCGTACTCGCGCTCTTCGTCCTGCTGTCCCTGGCCGGCGTCGGCGGCGCGCGCTTCGTGGCGCGCGTCCTCTACGAGCGCCCGCTCGCGGGCTGGCGCGCGCGTCCGGGGGCCCGGCGGGTGCTCATCGTCGGGGCCGGCGAGGGCGGCCGGCTCGTCCTGCGCGAGATCCTGCGCAACCCCGGGCTCGGCCTGGCCCCCGTCGGCTTCGTCGACGACGACCCGCTCAAGCGCGGGCTGCGCATCGACGGCTTCAAGGTGCTGGGCGCGACGGCGCAGCTGCAGCGCGTGCTCGACGAGGTCGAGCCCGACGAGATCACGATCGCGATCCCGTCGGCGCCCGGCACGCTGCGCGCGCGCGTCGTGCGCGAGGCGCGCCGGCGCGGGATCCCCGTGCGGACGCTGCCGACCGTCTTCGAGCTCTTGCAGTCCGGCCACGGCACCGTCGTGCGCCAGGTCCGCCAGGTGCAGGTCGAGGACGTCCTCGGCCGCGAGCCCGTGCGGATGGAGCTCGACCGCGTTGGCGCCTACCTGCGCGGGGACGTCGTCATGGTTACCGGAGCCGGTGGCTCGATCGGCGCCGAGCTCTGCCGCCAGATCGCCCGGGTGGCGCCCCGGCGCGTCGTGCTGGTCGACCACGCCGAGGAGAACCTCTTCCGCATCCAGCGCGAGCTCGAGGACGACCGCCACGTGCACCACTCGACGTTGAGCCCGGTGCTCGCCGACTCCAAGGAGGGCGAGCGGATGCGCGAGGTCTTCGCCGAGCACCGGCCCGACCTCGTCTTCCACGCGGCCGCGTACAAGCACGTCGGCCTCATGGAGCTCAACCCCGTCGAGGCGGTGCGCAACAACGCGCTGGCCACGCGCCTCGTCGCCCGCATCGCCGGCGAGTCGGGCGTGAAGCGCTTCCTCCTGATCTCGACCGACAAGGCGGTGCAGCCCGCGACCGTGATGGGCGCGTCGAAGGCGCTCGCCGAGTTCGCCGTCGAGGCCGCCGCCCAGCGCTGGCCCGAGACCCAGTACGCGACCGTGCGGTTCGGCAACGTGCTCGGCTCCTCCGGCTCGGTCGTGCCGATCTTCCGCCGCCAGATCGCCTTCGGCGGGCCGGTGACCGTGACCGACGAGCGGATGACGCGCTACTTCATGACGATCCCCGAGGCCGTGCAGCTCGTCATCCGCGCCGGCTCGCTCGGCACGGGCGGGGAGGTGTTCGTCCTCGAGATGGGCGAGCCCGTGTCGATCATCCAGCTCGCCCGCGACATGATCGAGCTCTCGGGGCTCGAGCCCGACCGCGACATCGCCATCGACATCGTCGGGCGCCGCCCCGGCGAGAAGCTCCACGAGGACCTCTTCAATCCCTACGAGCGGCCCCAGCCCACGCCGGCGGAGAAGATCATGCTGGCCGAGCGCGAGCGCCTCGACCCCACGGCCGTCGAGGCGATGTTCGACGAGATCGCGCTGCTCGTGCTCGAGGGCGACGCGGCCGGCCTGGCGGCCAAGGTGGCGGAGATGTCCGCCGCGCGGCCACCGACGCGCGAGCCCGGCGGAGGGCTCACCGCCCGGACGGTCCCCTAACCTGCCCTTCACATGACGGCCCTCCTCGCCGCGCTCTCGCTCAGCGACAAGATCCAGGAGTACGGTGGCTACGCCGGTCTCGCGGCCGTGTTCGGCCTCGGCGTCCTGTCGCTGCTGTACTTCTCGCAGGCGCGCGAGGTCAAGCGGCTGCGCGAGTGGGCGGGCCGGGCCCCCGAGCGCGCGGCCGAGATCGAGGCGCGCGTCGTCTCCGACGCCCAGGAGAAGGCGGTGACGCCGGCCGCGCCGGCCGCTGTCGCTTCGGCCGCTGTGGCACCGGCGGCCGCGAGCGCGGCGCCGACCGCCGCAAGGCCCGGCGCGGCGGTCGCGCCGACGACGGCTGCGGCCACCGCGGCCGCGTCGGGCCCTCGCTCGGGCGCGACGGCGACCGCGCCGCCCGCTGCCGCGCCGACGAACGGGACCGGGAGCCACGCCGCGGTCGCGCCGTCCGAGGCGGGCGCCCCGTCCTCATCGCCGCAGCGGGCGCCCGCCGCGGCCGGCGCTCCGCCATCGGCTCCGGCCGCGCCGGCGCAGGGCGCCCCGGGAGCGTCGCCGGCGAGCGCGGGTGCCGCCGCGGCTCAGGAGGCGCCGGCGCAGGACGCCCCGGGAGCGTCGCCGGCGAGCGCGGGTGCCGCCGCGGCTCAGGAGGCGCCGGCGCAGGGCGTCCCGGGAGCGTCGCCGGCGAGCGCGGGTGCCGCCGCCGCGGCTCCGGCCGCGCCGGCGCAGGGCGAATCGCCCTCGGCCCCCGCGCCGGGTGGCTCGAGGCCCGGGTCCGAGGCGGTGCCGGCGGCCACCGCCGCCGCGGCCGCCGCCCGTGCGACCCGGGGTGGCCCCGCCCGCCCCGCCGCGCCGTTGCGCACGGCGACGCCGGCGGCGACCGTGCCACCCCGCACGCCCGCGGGGGCACGCATGGCCGCGATCGCCGGCGACGGCCGTTCGGGCACGGGCCGCCGCACGATCCTCGCCGTCCTCGGCGTCGTCGTCCTCGTCGCCGTCGTCGCCGTCGTGCTCGTCACGCAGCTCTTCGACTCCAGCGACGACGGCCGGCAGGCCTCCAACGTCGTCGGGGCCGGGCCGGCTTCGCCCGGCGGCACCGGCTCCGGCAAGGCGCGACGGGCGACGCGCGTCGCTCGCGGCACCGTCACCGTCGCGGTGCTCAACGGCACGGCGATCACGAACCTCGCACGGTCGGCGTCCGACAGCCTGATGAAGGCCGGCTTCAAGGGCGGCGCGGTGGGCAACGACACGACCGTGAACGGCGCTCGCTCCGCCACCGCGATCTTCTTCGCGCCCGGCAGGCAGGATGCGGCCCTCGACGTGGCGAAGACCGTCAAGGTGGGACGAGATGCCGTGCAGCCCATGAACGCGGCGGTCCGCGCGCTGAGCGATGGCGCGCAGATCGTCGTGAGCGTGGGCTCAGACCAAGCGCAGTAGCGCACGATGATCCACCTGGCCCGCCACGGGCGGACGGCCTACAACCAGGAGGGTCGCTTCCAGGGGCACCTGCCCGTGCCCCTGGACGACACCGGACGTGCCCAAGCGGCCGAGCTGGCCGAGGCCGCGGCGCACGTCCGGCTCGTCTCGTTGTGGTGCAGCCCGCTCGCCCGGGCGCGCGAGACCGCGACGATCGTGGGTGAGCGCGTCCGCCTGCGCCCGCGCGAGGACGCGCGCTTCGCCGAGACCGACACCGGCGACTGGACCGGTCGCGCCTTCTTGGAGGTCCGCGCGCAGGACCCCGACGGCTTCGCGCGCTTCGAGCGCTCGGACCCGACGTTCCGCTATCCCGGC
This sequence comes from uncultured Actinomycetes bacterium, assembly GCA_963803375.1. Lineage (GTDB taxonomy): Bacteria > Actinomycetota > Thermoleophilia > Solirubrobacterales > Solirubrobacteraceae > JAOPZW01. Next base: position 108,572 of record CAWDMB010000013.1, read on the forward strand.
GGCGAGTCGTTCGCCGAGCAGTCCGCCCGCGTGCAGAGCGGTCTCGGTGACCTTCGGGAGCGTTCGGCCGAGCTGCCGGCGCTCGTGGTCTGCCACCGCGGCGTCATCCGTCTCGCCCTCGCCGCGCTGCGCGGCGACGAGGCCGCCGGCGCGATCGAGATCCCCAACGTGGGCCTGGTGACGCTCGGATGAGCCGCGCCGCCGGCTTCGTCTTCGCCGCGCTCGTGCTCGCGACGCTCGGCGGCGTCCTGGGCGCCGGGCGGCTCGGGCGCTCGCCGAACGCGCTCGAGGCGGTGCGCGCCCCCGATCGCTTCTCGCCCAACGCGGACGGGCGCCTGGACGCCGCGCCGGTGAGCCTGCGCGTGGCCCGCAGCGACGACGTCCGGCTCAGCGTCCTGAACGCGGCGGGCGACGAGGTGCGGGTCCTCGATGCGCGGCGGGCGCTGCGCGCCGGCGAGCTGGGGCGCTTCACGTGGGACGGTCGCGCGGGCACGGGCGCCGTCGCCCCCGACGGCCGCTACCGCCTGCGCGTGGTCCTGCGCCGCGAGGGCCGGAGCCTGATCGGCGCCCTGCCGACGCGCCTGGACACGACGCCCCCCCGGCCGCGCGTCGATTGGATCGGCCCGTACGGGGCGCGCGGGCCGGAGATCCTGCCGCTGCCGGGCGGGCGACCCGCGGAGGTGCACCTGCGTACGGCGGGCCGTCCGGTCGTGCGGGTCTTCGCGATGGCCCCCGGCCTGCCGCGGGCGGTGCTCGCGCGGCGGCTGGCGCCCGGCGCGACGACGTGGTCGTGGGACGGCCGCGACGGCCGCGGTCGCGCGGTCCGCGCGGGCACCTACCTCGTCGGCGTCGAGACCCTCGACCGCGCCGGCAACCTCGGCGCCTCGCCCGAGCTCGGGCGCGACGGCCTGCCGGTCACGACCTACGGCACGCCGCTGCCGGGCGGCGGCGGCGTCACCGTGCGCGACCTCGCGATCCAGCCGCCCTCCGTGCCGGTGGCGCCGGGTGCGGTCGCCGCGGTCGGCATCGACGCGCGCCGGCGCGCCTACAACTGGACGCTCCGGCGCGCCGGTACCTCGAGGGCGCTGCGCAAGGGACACACACGAACCCCGGTGCTGCGGGTGCGGGTGCCGGCGGGAGCCGGGCTCTACGAGCTCTCGGCGCGCTCGCGCGCGGGCGCCGCCAGCGTGCCGCTGGCGGTCCGCGCCCGCGTCCACCGGCCGGTCCTCGTCGTCCTGCCCGTCATGACCTGGCAGGGGCGCAACGCGGTCGATGACGACGGCGACGGGCTGCCCAATCTCCTTGCCGGCGGGTTGCCCGCGCGCGCCGACCGGGTCTTCGCCGGTCCGGCGGCCGGGGTGGCCCAGCGGGACGTCCCGCTGCTGGCGTGGCTGGACCGCACGCGGCGCAGCTACGACGTGACCACCGACGTCGCGCTCGCGCGCGGGGAGGGCCCGCGGCTGGAGGGCCACACGGGCGTCGTGCTGCCCTCCGACGCGCGGTGGCTGCCGCGTCCGACGCTGCTCGCGCTGCGCCGCTTCGCGGAGGCGGGCGGCACGGTGGCGTCGTTCGGCGTCGACGCGCTGCGCCGCCAGGTGACGCTCACCCCCGAGGGCGTGCTGGCCGACCCGACGCCGGCCGCGGCGACCGACGCGCTTGGCGCGACGCTGCGCCCCGTCGCGCGCGTGACGCCTCGGGCGCGCCTCGTCGAGGCCTCCGACCAGATCCAGCTCTTCGCGGGCACGACGGGCGCGTTCACGGGCTTCGCCACGCTGCAGGAGCTCAACGCGCCCGGTCCGCGCGACCGGGTGCTCGCGGCCGCTGTCACCGAGCGCCCGCAGACCGGACGCGCCGTCATCAGCGCCACGCGGGTCGGCAAGGGCGTCGTGCTGCGCTTCCCGCTGCCCGAGCTGCCGGCGCGGCTCACGGGCCGCTCGGCCGACCCGCAGGTCGTCGCACTCCTGGAACGGACATGGACGCTGCTCTCGCACTGATCCTCGCGGCCCCCGCGGTCGCCGCCCTCGCCGCGCCCTCGCCGCGGATCCGCGCGTGGGCGATGCTCGCCGCGCTCGTCCTCGTCGCGGTGCTCGTGCCCGCCCGTGTGCTCGAGGGCGCCGACGCGCGCTGGCTGCGCGAGCATCCGGCGCTCGCGGCCGCCGCCGCGACCGCCGCGCTCGCGCTCGCGCTCGCGCTGGCCCGCGTCTTCGCCCGCCGCCCGGAGTGGCTCGCGGTCGCCGCGGTCGCGCTGGTGCCGTTCCGCCTCCCGATCGCCTCGGGCCACGGGATGGCGCCGATCCTCGCCCCGCTGCTCGTGGTCGTCGCCGCCGGGACACTCGCCTACGCGGCGCCGCGCCTCGGTCCCGAGTCCGACGCCGGCTCCGAACGGGCGCCCGGCGCCCTCGACCGCGTCCTCGCCGCGGTGCTCGGGCTCTTCGCCGTCCAGGCCGCGTACGCGGCAAACGCCGATCCTGCGCTCGCCGTGCTCGTCCTGGCGCTCGTGCCCTTCGCGCTGCTCTTCGTCCTGCTGAGCCGGCTGGCCTGGACGCGGCGGCTGGCGCGCGACTGCCTTGCCGCGCTCGCCGCCGTCGCGGTCGTGCTCGTGGGCGTTGCAGCGCTGGAGGCGCTCGTCCGCGTCCGCATCGTCGACCCCGAGATCGTGGCGGCGACGCGCTTCGACACGGTCGCCCGCGCCGGATCGGCCTTCTTCGACCCGGCCCTGTTCGGCCGTCACCTCGCCGTCGTCGCGGTGCTCGTCGCCGCCTGGCTGCTCTGGACCCCGCGGCCACGCGAGGTCGCCGTTGGCGGCGCCGTGCTCGTCGTACTCTGGGGCGGTCTCGCGCTCGCGGTGTCCGAGACGAGCTTCGCGGCGCTGCTCGCCGGCCTGGCCGTGCTCGCCGCGCTGCGCTTCGGCGTGCGGCGCACCGCGCTCGTGGTCGTGCCGGCCGTCGTCGTCGTCGCGGGCGTGGCGCTCGCGGCGCCGTCGCGCGACGCCGTCGGCCTCGACCGCGTGGCCGACGTCGCGCGTCATCGTGCCGAGGGCCTGCGCGCCGGCGCCGAGATCTTCGCCGCCCGGCCCGTGACGGGGGCCGGCTCGGGCACGTTCGCTCGCGAGCTGCGCGCGCGCGAGGGCGTGTCCTGGCCGACGGCGCTCGCCGCGTCGGGCACGACGCCGGTCGCGATCGGCGCCGAGCAGGGCGTTCTCGGGATCGCCGCCTACCTCGCGCTCCTGGCCACCGCCGGGTGGGCGCTGCTGCTGCGCGAGGCCCGCGCGGGGCCGCTGCGGGCGGGGATCGCCGCCGCCTTCGCGGTGCTCGTCGCCCACTCGCTCGCCCGCGGCGCCTTCCTCGAGGACCCGATGACCTGGGCGGTGCTGGCGATTGCCGCGGCACTCGCGGTCGCGCCCGTGCGGGCGCCGGCCCTTGCTCGCGCGCGGGCGCCCGAGCCCGTCCACGCCTAGGGCGGGCGCACGTCCACGCCGGCATCCTCCAGCCGCGCCCACAACGGCCCGAACTCGACGTCGGCGCCGGTCGCGACGAGTCGCGCGCGCTCGCCGGCGAGCCCGTGGAGCTCGCGCCCGCGCTCGTCGTCCTGGCCCCCGCCCGTGGGCCAGTACCACAGCTCGCTGCCTGCGCAGAGGCCGAGGACGACGCGCGCGAGCGGGTACTGCCGCGCCGCGTAGACGACGACCACGCGGGGCTCGCCGACCCGTCGTCGCAGGGTGCGGACGAGCCGGCCCGCCTGGCGCGCCGAGAGTCCGTCGACGACGGTCTCGGGCAGCCGCGCGAGCGCCGCGTACGAGATGCGCGGGGGGTCGACGGCGACCACGCCGCGGGCGCGCCCGAGGCGCTCGACGACCTCGCGCAGGGGGAAGTCCTCCAGTGCGACGGGGAGGAGCAGCACGCAGACCGGATCGCGCGGCTGAGTCGGGCCCACGGCGTCCAGGCTACGGCGGCGCGCTCGTCCCGCGCGACCCGCGGAGCCTCGATGGCGGAGAATCGCGCACCGTGAAGGTCTCGAAGGTCATGTTCGCCGGCGCCGCCGGGCTGCTCGCCTACGCGCAGGCCGGCTACCCGCTGCTGCTCGCGGCGCTCGCCCGGGCGCGGCCCCCGCGCCCCCCCGCGCGCGCCGCCCCCGCGCCGGGCGAGGAACCGCTCGTCTCGCTCGTCGTCGCCGCCCACCGCGAGGCCGAGGTCATCGCCGCGAAGGTCGCCGACGCGCGCGCGCTCGAGTGGCCCGCGGGGCGCCTCGAGGTCATCGTCGCCTGCGACGGCTCCCCGGACGACACGCCGGCGCGCGCCCGCGCCGCCGGCGCCGACGTCGTGCTCGAGCTGCCGCGGGGCGGCAAGGTCCGGGCCCAGGACGCGGCCGTCGCCGTCGCGCGCGGAGAGCTGCTGGCCTTCTCGGACGCCAACGTGCGGTGGGAGCCCGACGCGCTCCGGGCGCTGGTCGCGCGCTTCGCCGACCGGCGCGTCGGCTACGTCTGCGGGCAGGTGCGCTTCACCGGCGCCGGCGGCACCAACCAGGAGGGCCTGTACTGGCGCTACGAGATGGCGATCCGCACGCTCGAGTCGCGCCTGGCCTCGGTCACCGGCGGCAACGGCGCGATCTACGCCGTCCGCCCCGAGGCCTACCTGCACGTCGATCCGGTCGTCAGCCACGACCTCTCGCTGCCCTTCGCGCTCGTCAAGCGCGGCTGGACCGCGGCCTACGAGCCCGAGGCCCGCGGGCAGGAGAAGATGGTCCCCAGCCTCGAGGGCGAGCTCGCCCGCAAGCGGCGGATGATGAGCCACGCCTGGCCGATCGTCCTGCGCGGCGGCCTGCTCGACCCCCGCGGCTATCCGCCGCTCTACGCGCTCATGGTCGGCTCGCACCGGCTTCTGCGCTACGCCGCCCCGTTCCTGCACGCGGTCGCCCTGCTCGCCGGCCTGCGGGCCTCGCGCGCCGCGACGGTGGCGCAGGTCGGCCTCCTCGCGGCGGCCGCCGCCGGCGGCCGCGTCCGCGCGCGACCGCTGCTGGTGGCGCGCTACTACGTGCTCACGAACGTGGCGGTCGCCGCCGGCCTCTGGGACCACCTGCGCCACGGCACGCCGGCCGGCTGGACGCCGCCGGAGGGCACGCGCTGATGGGCCGCCGGCTCTTCGACGCCGTGGTCGCGGGCACCGCGCTCGCGGCGACCTCGCCGCTGCTGCTCGCCGCAATCCTCGCCATCCGCCTCGAGTCGCCCGGGAGCCCGATCTACCGCCAGCGCCGGGCCGGCCGCGCCGGCGAGCCGTTCGACGTCTTCAAGCTGCGGACGATGGTCACGGGCGCCGAGCACCAGGGGCGCGGGCTGGCCGTCAGCGAAGGCGACACGCGCATCACGCGCGTCGGGCGCCTGCTGCGGCGGACGTCGCTCGACGAGCTCCCGAACCTGTTCAACGTGCTGCGCGGCGAGATGTCGATCGTCGGGCCCCGGCCGACGGTCCCGGTGCAGGTCGATCGCTACACCGAGCGCCAGCGCGGCCGGCTGGCGGTCAAGCCGGGCATCACGGGCTGGGCGCAGATCCACGGCCGCACGCAGCTGCCGTGGGACGAGCGCATCGAGCTCGACCTCTGGTACATCGAGCACCGCTCCTGGCGGCTGGACCTCGAGATCCTCCGACGGACCACGCAGATGGTCCTCACCGGCCATGGGCTCTACCGCGGCGACGCTCCCGCGTGGCGCGACCGAGCAAATCGGTGACGCCTGCGTCACCTTTCCGCTAGGGTTCACAGCCCGTCGAACCCGCCGAAGGAAGGACCTCCGTCCCATGGCCAAGCAGCCCCGCATCCTCGTCGGCGAGGTCGCCGCCGTCACCGGCGGCGCCCGTGGCATCGGCCGTGCAACCGCCGAGGCGCTCGTCCGCGAGGGCATGAAGGTGGCGATCGGCGACCTCGACGTCGCCCTCGCCGAGCGGACCGCCGCCGAGCTCGGCCCGGGCGTCGTCGCCCTCCCGCTCGACGTGACCCGGCGCGACTCGTTCGAGGCCTTCGCCGACGCCGTGGAGGAGCGTCTCGGGCCGCTCGACGTCCTCGTCAACAACGCCGGGATCATGCCGGTCGGGCGCTTCCTCGACGAGGACGACGCCACCGCGATCCGGATGGTGAACATCAACCTCCACGGCGTCATCCACGGGATGAAGATCGTCCTGCCGCGGATGATCGCCCGCAACCGCGGCCACGTCGTCAACATCTCCTCGTCGGCGGGCAAGTACGGAGCGCCGGGCGGCGCAACGTACTCGGCCACCAAGCACGCCGTCATCGGCCTCACCGAGGCCGTGCGCGGCGAGCTGCGCCTCGAGCGCTCGGCGGTCGAGCTCAGCTACGTCATGCCCTACCTGGTCAACACCGAGCTGGGCGGCGGCACCGACGACGCGCGCGGCTTCAAGAAGCTCGAGCCCTCCGACGTCGCCGATGCGATCGTCCACGCGCTCAAGCACCGCGTCGTCGACGTCTACGTGCCGAAGCGCAGCCGGGCCACGGATCGCGTGACCGGCCTGCTGCCGCGCCGCGCAGCCGAGAGCGTCTACCACCTCCTCAAGGCCGACCGCGTTCTGATGGGCGCCGACCCGCGGGCGCGGGCCGCCTACGAGCTGCGCGCCGCGCACTCCGAGCCGGCGGTCGAGCCCGCCGACGAGACGCGTCACCTCACGCCCTGAGAGCGCGCGCGCTCGTCGCCGGCCCGCAGCGCGAGGCCGGCCTCCAGCAGCGCGTGTGCCGGCGAGGCGGCGCGGGCGAGCGACACGACGCCGACGGCCGCGCGCGTCCCGACCGGGCCGGCGGGCGTGACGACGCGCTCGCGCTCGGCCGCCGCGCGCAGGTCGGCCGCCGCGATCGCCGCGGCGGCGCCGTCCGCGTGGGCCAGGAGCGCGGCGACGTCGTGCTCGCCGACGTGCGCGACGACGTCGGTGTCGCGAAGGCGCCGGCGGACGGCCTCGATGATCCGATGCACCAGGCGCTCGGCGACCTCCGCTCCGTGACCACGGCGAACGTCCTCGAGGTCGGGGAGCGCGCAGCGCACGAGCGAGGCCTGCTCGCCGTAGCGCTCGCAGCGCAGGATCTGGTGGCGCACGGCGCGGTCGAAGGCCTCGCGTCCGGCGCCGCTCGCGGCGTCGGCTGCGGTCCGGTCCTCGTCGCCGGGACCGGCCGACAGCTGCCACAGCAAGAGTCCGCCCTCGTCCGTGGCGCCCACGAGCGAGGCGGCGACGCGCACCCGCAGCCACGAGCCGTCCGCGCGCTGCAGCCGCCACTCACCGTGATCGACGGCCACGCGGCCCGCGACGAGCTCGCGTCGCCGCATCGCCTGGTCGGCGAGGTCGTCGGGGTGGACGACCTCGGGCGCGCAGCGGGCGAGCAGCTCGTCGGCGCCGAGCCCGAGCAGCGTGCACAGCGACGGGTTCACGCGGACGAAGCACCCGTCGCCCGTCATCAGTGCCATCGGCGTCGGGGCGGCGTCGAAGGCATGGCCGAGGCCGGCGACGATCGGCGCGGGGCCGGGATCGGCATGTCCGCGGGCCCCGAGCGCATCGAGCCGCGCGAGCAGCTCGTCCTCGGCGAACGGCTTGACGATGCAGTCGTCGGCGCCGGCCTCGGCGAGCGCACGGACGTCGGCCGCGGCGGCCGCCAGCGCGAGGATCGGGGCGCCGTCGCCACGCCGGCGCAGGGCCGACACCGTCTCGACGCCGGCGTCGGCGTCGACCAGCACGGCGTCGGGCGGCGACGCGGCGAGCATGCGGGCCGCCTCGAGCGCGCTCGCCGCCTGAGCGGGGCGGTGGCGCGGGCGCAGGAGCTCGCCGAGGTAGGCGCCGAGCTCGTCGTCGGTCGTCACGACGAGCGCGCGCGGGCGCCCGGCAGGGTCGGGCTCGCGCTCGCCGTGCCCGTTGCGCCGCGCGCCGGCCCGCAGCTCGGCGCGGAGCTCCTCGACGGTCGCGCGCTGGCGCTCGGCGATGCCGACGACAGCGGCGGGCCGTGCCCGCCGCCGCCCGGCGCCGCGCCGGCGCAGCGGCAGCTCCACGACGAAGAGGGCGCCGCCCTCGGGCGCGTCCCCGAGGGTCACGGTGCCGCCGTGCAGGGCGACCAGCTCGCGCACGATGGCGAGCCCCAGTCCGGTGCCCGAGGGTCGCGCCCCGGCTCCTGGGCCGCGCTCGAAGCGCTCGAAGACCTCCTCGCGCAGGCCGGCGGGCACGCCCGGGCCGCTGTCGGCCACCTCGAGGCGCAGACGCCGGCGCGCAGCGGCCAGGCCGACTCGCACGTGGCCCCCGGGCGGCGCGAACTTCAGCGCGTTGGCGACCAGGTTCGAGACCACGGACACCAGCTTCTCCTCGTCGACCTCGGCTTCGAGGGCGAGCGGCGCGTCGAGCTCGAGGCGCTGTCGACGCATCTCGGCGACGCTCGCGAAGCCTTCGAGGATCTGGCCGACGAGGTCGGCGACGTCGACCGTCCGGGCCTGGAGCTCGAGATGCCCCGCGTCGAGCCGCGCCACCTGCAGGAGCTCCTCGACGCGCTTGAGCAGCACGTAGGCGTTGGCCCGGATGCGCTCCACGTCGTCGCTGCGCGGCCCATCCAGGCCGCCCGCAGCCAGCAACCGCCCGCAGAGCCCGAGCACGATCGACAACGGGGTCTTGAGCTCGTGGCCGAGGGTCGACACCAGATCGCGCGGGGGGCCGTCGAGCTCGCGCGAACGCATGGCGAGCGCCCCGACCTGCAGGTCGCTACGCGCTCCGCCGCCGCCGCCGTCGCGCGATGGCCCACGCCCGGCCTTCGAACCGTCCATCCCCCCGTTCGCCCCCAGACTCTCCGTGCCGTAATGGCTGTGACTATGTAAACGGCACGGAACCACCTGAGCCTGGTGATCTTCCTACCCAATGTGCCCGGGCGCATCTGCCGTCCGTGCCGCCGCAGATCACCCGCCGGGGGCCGTGTGAGAGAGATAGCGTAGGCGGCTCGCACGGTTGCCTCGGCACGATGCCGCCTCGGCCGTGTGCCGCCGCGTTATGCGGCCGACGGCGGGTGTGCGACCGCGTAGCCGTCGTCACAGTCGCCAGCGCGGCCGCCGGGCGGTCCTCACCACCCCCCAGAGGACCGCCCGCGCGGCTCCGCTCGGCCCGGGGTGAGGAATCTACCCACGGGTCCAGCGGCACATCGGCTCTTATGTGCGTGGCGCCGGTCGACGGCGCGCAACGGTTCAGACAGTCCGGGGGGACATTCAACATGGACATGGGGGCGGGTTCCGTGCGCCAGGAAGGCGAGCGGGAGGAAGAGCCGCTGCGCGTCATCGTCGCCGACGACGACGCGCTCGCGCGCAGAATGCTCAGGGACGTGCTGCAGGCTGCGGGCATCGTCGTCATCGCCGAGGCGAGCGGAGGCCGCGAGGCCGTCGAGCTCAGCCTCTACTACAAGCCCGACGTGGTCGTCATGGACCTCGTCATGCCGGTCGTCGACGGCCTCGCCGCGACGCGGCAGATCGCCGCCAAGACGCCCGACGTCAAGGTCGTCATCCTCACGTCGAGCGACGACGACGACATCGGCATCATGACCCTGCGCGCCGGCGCCGTCGGCTTCTTGTCCAAGAGCGTCGGCCTCGACGCCCTGCCGCGGGCGCTGCGAGGGGCCCGCGACGGCGAGGCGGTGGTCTCGCGCCGGTTCACGATGAAGCTCATCGACGCGCTGCGCCGCCAGCGCGAGGACGCGGCAGGCCTGCGCCCGATCCGCAGCCCGCTGACCTCGCGCGAGTGGGAGGTGCTCGACCTCCTGTGCCACGAGGCCTCGACCGACGACATCGCCGCGGCGCTCGTGCTCTCGGCCGAGACGGTGCGCTCCCACGTCAAGAACGTGCTGCGCAAGCTCGGCGTGCGCTCGCGACGCGAGGCCGTCGAGGTGGCCCAGCGCATGCGCCAGGGCCTGCTCGCCGACGAACTGGCTGCGTGAGACCCGATCGCGCGTCCTCCCGCCACGGCGGGGGGGATCCGCCGAGCCAGCGCGCCGGGAGCCCGGCCGTAGCCGCGCGCCCGGGCGCCGGCGACGCGGCGCTCGACGCCCATGCGTCGCACGCCGTCCACCAGCTCGGCGAGGCGGTGGTCCTGCTGGCCGGCAACACCGAGCTGCTGCGAGCGGGCGCGCCCGGCCCGGGCGACGTCGCCGAGGTGGTGCGCGGCCTGGCGGCCGGCACCGAGCGCGCCCGCCGCTACGTCGACGACCTCCTCGACGTCCTGGCCACCGGTCGCGAGCTCCTCGAGCCGGTCGCAATCGATCTCGGCGCTGCGCTCGGGGCCGCCCGCGACGACCTGGCCGGCGCCTTCGCGCGTGCAGGCGCGCGCCTCGAGGTGGAACCGCTGCCGGCGGTCGCGCTCGACCCTGACCTCGCGGGCCGCCTCTCGACCCATCTCCTGCGCGGCGCGCTCGCGGCCGCCCAGGCGCGCCCGCTGCAGATCGCGGTCCACGGCCGCCGGTCGGGCGCGCTCGTGCGCGTCGAGGTCCGCGACGACGGCGAGCCCCTCGACCCCGCGACGGCCGCCGGACACTTCGCCGCCTTCGCGCGGCCCCGCGGCCGCGGGCCGTTGCTGGGCGCGGGCGTGTCGGCGACCGTCTGCCGGCGCATCGTCACCGCCCACGGCGGCGCGATCGAGGTCCGGCCGGCACCGGGCGGCGGAGCCGTCGTGGCCTTCACCGTGCCCGCGGCCGGGTAGATGTCCCTGCGGATCCTGCTCTGCGATGACGCTCCCGAGCTGCGCGCGCTGCTCCGCTGGGCTCTCGAGCAGCGCCCGGGCCTGCGCGTGGTCGGCGAGGCCGACGACGGCACGGACGCCGTCGCCCAGGTCGTCGCGCTCGAGCCCGACGTCGTCGTCCTCGACCTCGAGATGCCCGGGCCCGGCCCCGCGGCGCTGCTCGAGCTGCTGCGGGCCGCCGCGCCGCGGGCGGCGCTCGTGACGTTCTCGGGCCACGATCCCGGCACCGTGGCCGGGGCGGCAGCGGCGATCGTCGACCTCCACGTGCCGAAGACGACCGACCTTGCGCGCGCCGCGGCCGCGGTCCACGAGCTCGGCCTCGCGCGCCGGAGGTGAAGTCCCGGCGCCGCGGCGCCGATACTGGATGCATGAGCGTCCCCGACGGCGAACCGCTGCGCCAGCGCACGCCGCGCGTGATCATCGCCGACGACGACGCCGCCTTCCGCTCCGGCCTGCGCGCCGGCCTGCAGGCGGCCGGGGTCGTGGTCATCGCCGAGGCCGACAACGGCCGCGACGCGATCGACCTCGCCGTCCACTTCCGGCCCGAGGTCGTGCTCATGGACGTCGTCATGTTCGGTCTCGACGGCATCGACGCGACGCGCCGGATCGCCCAGCGCGCGCCCGAGGTGGCGGTCGTCCTGGTCACCTCCTCCGACGACGAGGAGCTCGGCGTCCTCGGCCTGCGCGCGGGTGCCGAGGGCCACCTGGTCAAGGGGCTGCCCATGACCGAGCTGGTGGAGGCCGTCACGCGGGCGGCGGCCGGCCAGCCCGTGCTCGCTCCGGCGGTTGCGCGCCGGCTCATCGAACGCCTGCGAGCGCTGCCCGAGGGCGGCCTCGGGGTCCGGCCCGTGCGCAGCCCGCTGACCTCACGCGAGTGGGAGGTCCTCGACCTGCTCTGCGGCGGGCTCACCGTCGACGGCATCGCCGACCGCCTCGTGCTCTCGCGCGACACGGTGCGCACGCACGTCAAGCGGATCCTGCGCAAGCTCGGCGTGCACTCGCAGGCCGAGGCGGTCGAGCTCGCCAACGGCATCCGCGCGATGTTCGCGCCGGACCGGGGCCGCCCATGAGCACGCGTCGAAGCCTCACCACAAGTTCAGGTTTCGCCGGACGTTGATGGTCCAGAGAGAGCGGTCCGCAACGGGCCGCGGGGCACATCAAAGCGGGCCGCCGGATGCGGTCCGGCCAAGGAGCGACATGACGGAGATCGACGAGGAGACGTGCGGGAACGCGAGCGGTGCGTCGTGAAGCGGCTCATGATCGTCGCCGACCACTCGCTGGTGCTGCACGCGATCCGGCTAACGCTGCGCCAGACGGCGGGCTTCGAGGTCGTGGGCGTCGTGGACGGGCGTCAGAGCACGTCCGACCACCTGGCGCGGCTGCGTCCGGACGTCGTGCTCGTCGACGACATGCATCACACCGGCCACGCCGTCGCTCGGCTGCGCGAGATCCGCGAGCAGCGTCCGGCCGCCATGGCCTTGCTCCTGAGCCTGCCCATGGACGGGGAGCGGCTCGAGGAGGCCTTCGAGGCCGGTGCCGACGCCGTTCTCTCGAAGGCCATGCACCCGGTGGCCCTCGGCACGCTCCTGCGGGAGGTGGTCCGCGGCAACGTCGCGCAGCGACCGCGACCGGTCCGCGAGGTCGTGACCGCCGGCGCCTGCCCGCTTACCGCACGCGAGCTCGAAATCCTGCGGCTCGTCGCCGACGGCAACACGAACGGCCAGATCGCGCGCCTGCTGTGGGTGACCGAGCAGACGGTGAAGTTCCACCTCTCCAACACCTACCGCAAGCTCGGTGTGTCCAACCGGACCGAGGCGAGCCGGTACGCCCACCTCAACGACCTCGTAGCGGTGCCGGAGCGGCTGGCGTCGTGAGGACCGGGGGCTCCAGGCGACGTCGCCCCGCCGTCCGGCTCGCGGGCGTGCTCGTGCTCGCGTGCCTCGCCGCGCTCGGGGCCGGGACCGGCCCGGTCGTCGCGGCCGCCGCGTCGGAGCCCGAGACGCTGTGGAAGACCTACCCGCTCGGCGCGCGCTCCGCCGACCACGGGCGCTCGGGCGCCGCCGCGGCCACCGAGGCGCGGCTGCCGGCGCCCAAGGCAGCGGCGAAGGCCGAGGCCGGCGCCAGCCCCGTGCTCGTCGTCGTGCTGGGTGTCACCGCGGTGACCTTCCTCGGCCTGGCCGTGCTCACGGCGCGGGCGCTGCCCGGACGCCGGGTCGCCGCCGCCTCGGCGAGCGCGGCGCGTGCACTGCAGGCGATGCCCAGGGCGGCGCTGGAGCGGCTGGCCGGGCTTGAGCCCGTGGCGCAGCGCGCCTCGGCGAGCGTGGCCTCTGCGCTGGAGACGATGCCCAGGGCGGCGCTCGAGCGGCTCGCCGGGCTCGAGGCGGTGGCCCAGCGCGGACGGCGGGCCTACGACGCGGCCTCGGAGGCGACCATCGTGGCGTTCGCCGGGCTGCGCACGTCGGCGCAGCGCCGGGCGCGCCGGGTGTGGGGTCCCGGCCACGGTTCGGCCGGCCGATCGGCCCCAGAGGCGACGGCGCCCGAGGACCGACACGCGGCGCCCGAGCCGCAGGACCGTCTCCGCCGCCCGCTGGCGCTCGCGCCCAAGTCAGTCGCGCCGGCGCGTCCGCCCAAGTCAGTGGCGCCGGCGCCTCCGCCGGAGTCCGCGACGCCTCCGCCCAAGCCCGTCGCGCCGGCGCCTCCGCCCAGGTCAGCGGCGCCGGCGCCTCCGCCCAAGTCACCGGCGCCGGCGCCTCCGCCCGAGTCCGCGGCGCCTCCGCCCAAGCCCGTCGCGCCGGCGCGTCCGCCCAGGTCAGCGGCGCCGGTGCCTCCGCCCAAGTCACCGGCGCCGGCGCCTCCGCCCGAGTCCGCGGCGCCTCCGCCCAAGCCCGTCGCGCCGGTGCCTCCGCGCGAGTCCGCGGCGCCTCCGCCCAAGCCCGTGGCGCCGGTGCCTCCGCGCGAGTCCGCGGCGCCTCCGCCCAAGCCCGTGGCGCCGGTGCCTCCGCGCGAGTCCGCGGCGCCTCCGCCCAAGCCCGTGGCGCCGGCGCCTCCACCCGAGTCAGCCGCGCCGGCGCCCCCGCCTGCACCGCCCACGCGTGCACCGGCAGCTGACGAGCACGGCGGGCGCGACCGCGGCGTCGAGCGCTGCCGGATCGTCCTACAGCGGACGGGTCGGACGGCCGAGTTCCGGATCGTGGCCGCCCGCGAGGGCGACGAGCCGCCCGCGGTCCTCGGGCGCTCGCCGTCGTTCGGCGTCGCCCGGGTCGGTGCGCCCGCGCCCTGGGGCCGGTCGCGCGCGGTCCACGACGGCCTCGTCGGCCAGTTGGCCGAGGCGGGCTGGCGGCGCGAGGGACGCCACGCCGTCTGGTACGCGACCGCGTTCGTGCGCGAGCGGGCGCCCGCGCCGCCTCCGGGCGAGGAGCGCGGCAAGGTCGTCCTGCGGCGTGCCGGGCGCGAGGCACGCTGGAAGGCCGTGCGCCTCGACCGTTACGGCAACGCGGCCCCGCTGTCGGCCTCGCCGCCGTTCCGAGTGCCCAGGCGCGGCCGGGCGCGGCTCTCCGACGAGGCGCGTTGGCAGCGGATCGCCCTCGTGCGGCATCTCGAGCGCTCGGGCTGGACGGTCGCCGACCTGCCGGCCGGCCCGTCGCACGACGTGGCCCTGCGCCGCCCCGTGCGCAGCGCCACGTAGCGCCGGGGGAGGAAACCCCCCAACGCCCCCGGGTTCCCTGCCCGTGGCGGGGGGGCGGACATCCCCGTGGCATGCGCCCAAGTTCACCGACGCAGATCTCGCAGGACGTCGACCATCTTCGTGAGCGCGGTGACAGCCAGAAGCAGCCGCAGGCACGGACGGGCCGCCGTCAGGAGGGAACCGACGAGCCGGCCCGAGCGCCACACCGGAGCAGCTTGCAGTCGCCGCAACGATGCCAATACCGGGGGGTATTCAGTGCAGGTCGAGTCGTACTTCAGTTCCGCCGAGCGCTGCGGCGCGGGCGTCCTCAGCGGTAGCTTCCGCAAGGCGTCCCGCCTGGACGACGGTGGCGGGGCCCACCTCGTGGCGCGGGCCGTCACGCAGGCCAAGCGCGGCGACCGCGACGCGGTCCGCTACCTGTACATCCGCTACGCGGACAACGTCTACGGCTACGTCGCGAGCATCGTCCGCGACGAGCACGAGGCCGAGGACATCACGCAGCAGGTCTTCGCGAAGCTCATCACCTCGATCGTCAAGTTCGAGCAGCGCGAGGTGCCGTTCTCCTCGTGGCTGCTGCGCCTGGCCCACAACGCGGCCGTCGACCACCTGCGCCGCCGCCTCGCCACGCCGGTCGAGGAGGTGCGCGCCGCCGACGAGTGCGCCGACGTCCACGGATCCGAGGGTGCGCGGGCGTTCGGTACCGCGCTCGCGGCACTCCCCGAGGACCAGCGCAACGTCGTCGTCCTCCGCCACCTCGTCGGGCTGAGCCCCGGCGAGATCGCCGAGCGGCTCGGGCGCTCCGAGAACTCGATCCACGGACTGCACCACCGCGGGCGGCGCGCGCTCCAGCAGGAGCTGCGCCGGCTCGACTGCGCGCCGGTCACCACGCGCCGCAGCGCGCCGGCCGCCGCCTGAGCGGCCGCCCGGTCCTCGTCTCGCCATGCCGCCCCAGCTCGCACACCGGCTGAGGATCCACGAGGAGGAGCTCGACGAGCCCGTCCGGGCGCGGCGGCGCATGGCCGCGGTCGCGGTCGACGAGACGGCGACCGCGCCGACCTGGCTCGCGACGCCGGTCGAGGAGCAGGCTCCGCCGCGCTCGCTGCTGCGGCGCGAGGCGCTGCACCGGCGGCTGCTGGCCGTCGCCGACGTCCTCGCCGTGACGCTCGCGCTCGTCGTCGTCCTGACCGTCCTCGGCCAGGACCGCCCGGCGCTCGTCGCACTGGCCGGGATGCCGCTCCTCGTCGTCCCCTTCAAGATCGCCGGCCTCTACGACCGCGATGAGCTCCAGCTCGTGCACTCGACGCTCGACGAGGCGCCGCGGCTCATGCAGCTCACCGGCCTATTCGCCCTCGGCGTCACGATCCTCCAGCCGATCCTCGTCGACGGCGGCCTCGGCGGAGCACAGATCGCCACGCTCTGGCTCGGCGCCTTCACGGCGATCGTCGCCGGGCGCATCCTCGCCCGCTCGTTCGCCGGCCGGATCTCGCCGACCGAGCGGTGCCTCGTCGTGGGGGAGCCCGGCCGGGCCCAGCGCGTCCGCGAGAAGCTCGCCTCGAGTCGCGCGCGGGCGACCGTCATCGCCACGCTGCCGCTCGGCGCCGAGGACTTCGACGGGCTCAACGAGCCCGACACGGTCCGCCTGCTCGTCCGCGACCTGCAGGTGCACCGGATCGTCATCGCCCCGGAGACCGACGACACCGAGGCGATCGCGGAGCTGATCCGGATCGCGAAGGGCGTGGGCGTGCGCGTGAGCGTGCTGCCGCGGATGTTCGAGGCCGTCGGGTCCGCGGTCGAGTTCGACGACATCGACGGGATGACGATGCTGGGGGTCCGGCCCTTCGGGCTCTCGCAGTCGTCGCGCGCGCTCAAGCGGGCCTTCGACCTCGTCGTCACCGCGCTCGGCATGCTCGTGGCCGGCCCGATCATCGGCGCGATCGCCCTCGCGATCCGCCTGGACTCCAAGGGCCCCGCCTTCTTCCGCCAGGTCCGTGTGGGCCGCGACGGGCAGCACTTCTCGATCCTGAAGTTCCGCTCGATGATCTTGGACGCCGAGGAGCAGCGCGACCAGCTCCTGGCCCACAACGAGGCCGGCGTCGGGCTCTTCAAGGTCGCCGACGATCCGCGCGTGACGCGCCTGGGCGGCTTGCTGCGGCGCACGTCGCTCGACGAGCTGCCGCAGCTCCTCAACGTCCTGCGAGGCGAGATGAGCCTGGTCGGCCCGCGTCCGCTCGTGCTCCACGAGGACGCGCTCGTGCTCGGGCTCGACCGCAGCCGCCTGCACCTCACGCCCGGGATGACCGGACCGTGGCAGGTGCTGGGCACGCGCGTGCCGATGGCGGAGATGGTCGGGATCGACTACCTCTACGTCGCCAACTGGTCGCTCTGGCTCGACTTCAAGATCCTGCTGCGCACCGTCCGGCACGTCGCGCGTCGCGCGAACGTCTGAGCGCGCCCCGCGACGGCAGTCCTCGCTCCAACCACGGCGATCCCGAGCACACGCGCGGGCTGCGTCACGCGATCCCCGACCCGCGCGTGCGCTGGTTCGAGCACGATCAGGGTCTCGGCATGCTCGACAACCTGCCGGCGGGCGTGTCGCACGCGGTGGCAGGTATGTCGCGATCCACGACGACGACCGCTGGTCGCCGCGGTTCCTCGCCGTCCTCGTGCCGCCGCTCGAGCGCCGTCCCGACGCGGTGTTCGCGTCCTGCGACCACGACGTCATCGACCAGGCGGGCGTCGTCGACGTCGAGGCCACCGAGACGAGCACGCGCAAGTTCGGACGCGGGGACCTGCGCGAGGGCTACATCCGGCCCTCTTCGACGTCGTGGTCCGCCAGAGCGTCAAGATCACGGGCTGCGTCTGGCGCTGCGACGCGCTGGACGTCTCCGAGCTCGTGCCCGGCGTCGCGCCGCATCTCGACGTCTGGCTGCCCTACCTGCTCGCCCGCGGTGGCGGCGCCGCGTACTTCAGCCCCGAGCGGCTCATGTCCCATCGCACGCACGCGGGGGGCCACAGCGCCTCGCGCGACACGGCCACGTGGCTCGCGGGGGTGCAGTGCGCGGAGCAGCTCCTCGCCGACCCGAACGTGCGCGCGCACGAGGACCCGCTGACGCGGCGCCTGGCGGGCTATCACCGCCTGGCGGGCGAGGGGCTCCTGCGCCAGGGCACGCGGCGTCGCGCGCACCTGAGGGCGGCGATGCGCCTGCGGGCCACGCCGAGGGCGCTCGCCGGGTGGGCGGCGTCGTGGGTCGCCCCGACGCCGCTGCTCGCGCGGCTCTAAGGCCGGACGCACGACGGCCGCGCACAGGGCGCGGCCGTCGATCCGCCTCGGTCTCCGGGAGGCTCAGCTCGCGACGAGCAGGCGCTCATCGAGCCAGGTCTCGCCACGGAAGTGGCGGTACTGCTCGGCCCGCAGGCGGTCGGCCACGCGACCGGCCGGGAGCTCGACGTCGTCGTAGGTCAGCACCTCGTCCTGGGCCACGTCGCGGCGCAGCGTGCAGCCCTCGACCAGGCCCTCGGGCAGCAGGCGCCGCTCGCACATCTCCTCGACGTTGGCCGCCTCGCCGTAGCTCATGAACATCCCGTACTCGTCGAGCACCTCGCCCGCGCTCAGGTCGCGCTTGGCCACCGCGCAGACCTCCACGACCGGGCCGCCGAGCGGCGGCGCGACGTGGTCGCCCAGCAGCGCGACCCGCGCGATCGCGCTTGGTGCCTCGAAGTGCGGCAGGTGGTAGGGGACCCAGAACGGGAACAGCGGCCCGTCGCCCATCTTGTACAGGCTCAGGTAGTGGCGCTGCTTGGGGTCGGGGTGCTCGGCGAGGACGAAGATCTTCACCGCCGACGGCCCGACCGTGTAGTCGATGATCCCCCCGAGCTCGCGGACCTCGTCGATGTCGTAGAGCGACGGCAGCTCAAGCGGCGAGCCGTCGAACTTCACGCCGCGGGACATGCCGCGCTCGAGCACCTTGAAGCCGGTCGCGTTCGCGACGATCGTCTGCTCGAAGCTGATCTTCGAGCCGTCGGCGAACGAGGTCACCATCGCCGGGTTCTGCTCCCACTTCTCCGCGAAGGCGCGCTGCGTCTCCGGGTTGCGGTAGGGATCCTGGAGGCCCTTGACGTTGCCGATCACGCGCGGCGTGAGCCCCAGCCCCTGCACCCAGCGGACGAGGTTCATCTGCAGGCCGGGCTCGTCGCCGTCGCAGGCCGACACGGTGACTCCGGCGCGCTTGGCGTAGACGTTCAGGATCGGGCCGATCGTGGCGTCGAGCTCGGCGTTCATGAGGATCACGTGCTTGCCGTGACGCACCGCCTCGAGCACGACCTGGGCGCCGAACTCGACCGATCCCGTGACGTCGACGAGCGCGTCGATCTGCTCGGAGCGGCAGAGCAGGAAGGCGTCCTCGGTCGCGACGGGGCGAGCCGCGCGGATCGCGTCCTCGACCTCGGACTGGCTCGTCGCCACGACGGCGCCGTCGAGCCCGGCGTAGTCGCAGACCCCCAGCGCGCGCTCGAGGCGGCGGCCGTAGACGCCCGCCAGGCGCATCCCGGGGACGCTGTTGACGATCTGGTTGGCGAGGCCCTGGGCCATGAAGCCGGCGCCGATCAGCCCGATCCGGAGGGGGTGGCCCTCCTGCTCGCGCCGGCGCAGTGCGTTGTCGACGATGATCACAGCGCTGCCCTCACCGCGGTCTCGGGCTCCTGCACGCCGGCCATCCGACGCTTGAGGTCGCCCTCGACCTCCGAGAGCGGAGCCCACGCGGCGTCCTTCTCGGAGATCTCGGTGACCGGGAGCGGCCAGCTGAGGCCGAGGCCCGGGTCGTCGGGGGCGAGGCCGCCCTCGGCGCCCGGCGCGTAGAACTCGCCGACCTGGTAGCTCGTCTCGGTCGCGTCTTCGAGCGCTTGGTAGCCGTGCGCGAAGCGCTCGGGCACGTAGAGCCCGCGATAGTTGTCGGCGCTCAGCTCGACGGCGACGTGTTCGAGGTAGGTCGGGCTCTCCGGGCGGAGGTCGACGATGATGTCGAGGATCGCTCCGCGCGTGCAACGCACGAGCTTCGTCTCCGCCGCGGGGGGAAACTGGAAGTGCATCCCGCGCAGCGTGCCCTTGCGCTTGTTGGAGGCGAGGTTGGCCTGGGCGATCACGGGCCGCAGCCCGTGCTCCTCGAACTCATGCTGGCAGAACGTCCGCGCGAAGAAGCCGCGGTTGTCCTCCCGGCGCTCGAGGTCGATGACGAACGCTCCTGCGAGCTTGGTTTGGGTGAAGATCATCCGGACCTCCCGGAGTCGATGGCGAACATCAGGCCAGCACCGCCTTGCGGCAGTAGAAGGCCTCGGCGTAGGACGTCGGCGACTGGCACTCCATCCCGCGCAGCCGCAGGAGCCCCGAGAAGAGGTCCTGCTTGAACCACGGCTTGACCGTCTGCGTGTGGAAGTGATCGAAGAGGTGCGCGACCTTGCGCGTGCACAGGCTCTCGTCGAGCGGGACGAAGAGGTTCGGCGCGCCCATGTCCCCGTCGTACTTGGGGATCTCGTACTCGAGGATGAGGTGGTCGCGGAACGTGTTCCACGTCACCTCGCACGTCAGGCGGTGATCCTGATGCAGGTCGTGGCGCTGGTGGGTGAAGACGACATCGGGCGTGAAGTCGCGCTTGAGCGCCTCGAAGAACTCCTTGATCTCGCGCCCGTCGTAGGGAAAGAAGCCGTCGGCGAACTCGCCCCTGACGATGCGGTGCGGGACGCCCTCGAGCATCGCCTCGGCGCTCGCCTGCGCCTCGGCCGCGCGCTCGGCCGAGCCGCTGAGCACGACCCAGCAGAGCTCGGAGACCAGGCCCTGCTCGACGAGCCGCAGCAGCGTGCCGGCGCAGCCGATCTCGATGTCGTCGGGATGGGCGCCGAGGGCGAGCACCCGGACGGGGGCCGCGTCGGGCCGGTTCAGCAGCAGCTCGAGCATCAGGCGGTGGCGGCGATCGCCGCGTCGTCATCGAGCTGGCGGGCCGGGTCCCAGACCTGCCACGGAGCGGTGCCGTTCTCGTGCAGCGCCTCGAGGCCCTGCTTGTCCTTCAGCGTGTCCATCGGCGCCCAGAAGCCCGGGTGGCGCTGGGCCAGGAGCTGGTCGGAGGCCATGAGCCGGCTGAACGGCTCGTCGACGAGGTCCTCGCCGGGCCGGAGCTGGTCGAGCAGCTCCGAGCGCATCACGAAGAAGCCGCCGTTGATCCACACGTCCGAGCGCGTGACGTCCTCGACGCCGTCGACCATGCCGCGCTCGTCCATCGAGACGATGTGGAAGCTGTAGTTCGGGCGCACGGCGAGGAAGCTCGCGGTCACGCCGGCGGCCTTGGCCGTGGCGATCGTGGCCGGCAGGTCCGCGTCGGTGAGCGTGTCGCCGTAGCTGGCTAGGAACATCTCCTCGTCGCGGAGGTGGTGGCGCACGGCGCGCAGGCGCTCGCCGATGGGAGCGTGTAGGCCCGTGTCCACGAACGTGATGTTCCAGTTGTGGATGTCGGTCTTGAGCAGGTGGACGCTCGCGCCGCCGTTCGACAGCACGAAGTCGTTGGCCATCGCCTCGTTGTAGGTGAGGAAGAACTGCTTGATGACCTCGGCCTTGTAGCCCAGGCACAGCACGAAGTCCGTGAACCCGAAGTGAGCGTAGTACTTCATGATGTGCCAGAGGATCGGCCGGTTGCCGATCGGGATCATCGGCTTGGGCACGACCTCGGAGGCCTCGCGCATGCGCATGCCCTGGCCACCGCAGAAGATCACGACCTTCACGGCTTCCTCCCTGAGTTCGACGAAGAGGCGGTCACGCCCATCCAACGGCGCATCACCGCCCGGACTGTCGCGACGCTGCGGCGAAAGGCCGAGGGCCGCGGCGCCGTTGCTTGGACGTGCAAGGAGGAACGCGTATGGCCACGACCCTTCCAATGCTGCATTCCGGCAACGGCGCCGCGCCGGATGCGCCGGTCGCGCCGTCGCGCGGCGCGCTCGGGCTGCGCCCGGGCGAGCTCGTGCGCGTGCGCAGCGCGCGGGAGATCTTCGCCACGCTCGACGAGCACGGAGCGCTCGAGGGCATGCCGTTCACGCCCGAGATGCTCAAGTTCTGCGGGCGTACGCTGCCCGTCGTCCAGCGCGCGGACAAGACCTGCAACGGCATCGGCGAGCGCCGGCGCATGCGCGACGCGGTGCATCTCGCCAACGTCCGTTGCGACGGCTCAGCGCACGGCGGCTGCCAGGCGGCGTGCCTCATGTACTGGAACGAGGCGTGGCTCGAGCGCGCGACGGCGCCGCAGAACGGCGCGCGCCCGCGGGAGCTCGAGCCTGACGAGGAGCAGTTCGTGCAGGGCACGCTCGTCCCCGCCACGACGCGTCCCTCGCCCGAGGACCCGAGCGAGACGCTCTTCCGCTGTCAGGCGACCGAGATCCCCGCCGCTTCGACGCCCCTGCGCGACACGCAGCCCACCCAGTACGTGCGCGACCTGCGCAACTGGTCGCTGCCGAAGATCCTGCGCGGGCTCGCGATCGAGGTCGCGGTCTTCGCCCAGCGCGTCTGGCGCAAGCTGATGCCGGCCCGCCTGCACATCCGCGGCGGCCAGATCTGGCCGTTCTTCAACGGCAGGCTCGAGCCCGGCACGTCGCCGAAGCGCACGCTCGACCTCCAGCCCGGCGAGCTCGTGCGGATCAAGAGCAAGGAGGAGATCCTCGCCACGATCGACAGCAACAACCGCAACCGGGGCCTGACGTTCGACATCGAGATGATGCCCTACTGCGGGCGGACCGCCCGGGTCCTCACGCGCGTGGAGCGCCTCGTCGACGAGAACACCGGCAAGATGCTCGACATCAACTCCGACTGCATCATCCTCGAGGGCGTCGTCTGCAAGGCCGACTACCACAAGTTCTGCACGCGCGCGACGTACCCGTACTGGCGCGAGATCTGGCTCGAGCGCGTTGCGGAGCCGGCGTCGTGAGGCCGCTGCGCATCGCGTGGACGGGGTCGGCGGTCGGCGACATCGACGTCGGCAGCGTGTCGGCCGTCGGCGGCATCCTGCTCGCGCAGGTGCTCGAGCACGGCATCGAGGTCGATCTCTTCCATCCGGCTCCCCGCGAGGAGCTGCCGGCCTGGCTGCTCGAGCATCCGGGCCTCACGCTCGTCGCGGAGCCCGTCCGCTTCACGTGGGGCCGCTGGTACAGCTCCAACCCGATCGCGGTCTTCCTGACCGGATCGGCCGCGCGCGTGCGCACGCAGCTGCGGCTCGGGCGGCGGCTGCTGGCGCGCCATCGCGAGCGGCGCTACGACGCGGTCTTCCAGTTCTCGCAGACCGAGCTCTTCGCCCTCGGCCGCCCCGGTTCCAAGGCGCCTCCCATCGTCGTGCACCCGTGCACGACCGCCTCCCGCGAGCTGCTGTGGCACCGCAAGGAGAGCGCGTATGCGCTCGAGTCCGAGTCGCGCGTGCGCCACTACATCGCCCGTGCCGTGCTCGAGGCGCGCAGCCGCGTCCAGCGCCGCGAGCTGCGCCGGCCGCGCCTCGTCGTCGGCCCGAGCGCGACGTTCAACCGCCTGCTGTCCGCGGACTACGGCGTCGACCTCGCCCGCACGCGCGTCCTGCGCCACCCGGTCGACGCCACCCGCTTCGCCGGCGTGCAGCGCCGGCCGGCCGAGGGGCGCCCGATCGTCCTGCTGTTCGCGGCGCGGCTCTCGGCCCGCAAGGGCTTCGAGCTCGTCACCGCGCTGAGCCACCGGCTCGCCGACCTCGACGGCGAGGTCCTCATCAAGGTCATGGCCGGCGGGAGCCTGTGGTCGGACTACAGCGCGCACCTGGCCGACCTGCACCCGGCGCTCGCGCGGCGCTGCGAGGGCGTGTCTCCCGGCGAGATGGACGCGGTCTACGCCGACGCCGACGCTCTCCTGGTACCGAGCCACTACGAGCCGGGCTCGCTCGTCGTCGGCGAGGCGCTCGCCGCCGGCGTGCCGGTGATCGCCAGCGACCAGGTCGGGCCCGTCGAGGTGCTGAGCGAGCGCGTGTGCCGCGTCTTCGCCGACGGCGACCTCGATGCGCTCGAGGCGCAGGTCCGCCGCCTGGTCGCCGAGCTGCGCGCCGGCGAGGGCGAGGCCCTGGCCGCGCAGGCCCGGCGCGAGGTGGCCGAGCAGTTCGCGCCCGAGCGCATGGGCAGCACGGTCGTCGCGATCCTCGAGGAGGCGGCGGGCCGCGTGCCCGCGACCCCGGTCCACGAGCCGTCGCTGGTCGGCGATGACGCACGAGCCGGCGCCTGAGCCGCGCTCCGCGCGCGTCGGGCGCCGCGGCTTCCTCGGCGCGGCGGCGCTCGCCGGCCTGCCGCTCGGACTCGCTGCCTGCGGCGGCGACGACGACGGCGGCGACGGCGAGACCGCCGCGGTCACCAACGCTGCGCCTGGGCGCGACGCCAGGGTGTCGCACGAGGAGCTGTGGCTGACCGACCGACGCATCGGCATCAAGATGGACAGCTCGAAGGACCAGGGCGAGCGCTTCCAGGCCGCGGTCGACCTCGCCGCCACCGCCCGCGGCGAGGGCGTGCTGCGCCTGAACCCCGGGACCGTGCGCGTCGACCGCGAGATCGTGGCGCCCAAGGGCACGCAGCTGCCCGCGCTGATCGGCGTCGCCGCCGCCTCCGGCGCGGTTTCCCGCGGCTCGGTGCTGCAATGGACCAAGGACCTCGGCTCCGGGAAGTACGCGATCAAGCCGCGCAAGGGCCCCGGTGGCTGGCTCATGCAGGACTTCGAGGCGGCCGGCCCGGGCGTCGACCGCAAGATCGGCAAGGACGCCTGTGCGATGGACGGTCTGCTCTTCCCCGGCAAGGGCTACGCGCACGGGCTGTACGCGCACGACTTCCGCGCCAACGCGGTCGTCCTCGACGACCACCAGCAGTGGCACTCCTGCGACTTCGGCGGCGGCAGCTTCGGAATGCTGTGGGCCAGCGAGGACAAGGACGGGCTCGGCGACCACCTGATCGTGCGCACGCACCTCGAGGCCTGCACGAAGGCCGCCATCGGCGTACGCAGCTCCGCCGCGATCCTCCAGGCGCGGTTCATCCAGTGCCACATCGGCCTGTCGCCGTTCTCGATCTACCGCTTCGCGTCGGGGACCACGGACAAGACCGTGTTCCTGCTCGGGTGCTTCTTCGACAATTGCAGCTTCGAGGACGCCGGGTCGGCGATCATCTTCGACGAGGTCGGCAAGAGCGGCGTCGAGAACCTCGTGTTCGACAGCCCGCCGTTCACCGCGCTGAACCGTGGGTACCGGTGGGCCGACAAGAAACCGCAGGCGCTGCTCGACTTCGGCTCGACGTCGGTGGCCGGGCTTCACTGGCGCAACGGCGGGGCCGGCGCGTTGCCGGGGATGCCGCTTCTGCGCTCCAAGACCCTCACGACCGTCCGCATGGACGACTGGCGCGAGATCCTGCGCAACCCCGACAAGCGCATCTTCGCCGCGGGCACAGAGGAGATCTCGGGCGTCGTGCTCGGGGTCGGGGGCGCGGGCGGCGACCTGGGCAGTGCGCTCATCGCGAGCGAGGACCTGGCCCGAGGCGACGTGCTCGAGCCCGACGGCGTCTACGGGTGCCGCAAGGCGCACGGAGAGCTGCCGCCGTGCGGCGTGGCGATCGCGGACGTCAAGCGGGGGGACGTCGCGGTCATGGCGCAGGCCGGTCGCGGCGTCCGCCCGCGTGTCGCCTCGGGATCGATCCCGAGTGGGGCTCTGCTGGCCCCCGACGGCGGCAAGCCGGGCGCAGTGCGCGAGGCTGGGCGCGGCGGCGGGTCGGTCATCGGGCGCACGACGACCACGGTGACGGACTCGAACGGCGACGTCACGCTGTTCGGCATGGCCGCTTAGCGGTCCGCGAGGCGATGGACCGCCTGCGCATCGGGATGTTCCAGTCGGTGCTGCCCGAGGCCGGGCGCAAGCCCGGTGGCGTCGAGATCTTCGTCGACCGGCTGGCGCGTGCGCTGACCGCGCGGGGCCACGAGGTCACCGTGCACGGGTTCTCCGGCGACGTCGACGGAGCGCCGTACCGGATCCAGCTCCTGCGACCGCGTGCCGCCGCGCGCGGGCGGTTCGTGCGCCAGTACGTCGCGCCGTGGCTGCTCAACGTCCGCCCGCGCCCGCGCTATGACGTCTTCCACTTCCACGGCGACGACTGGTTCTACTTCCGCCGGACGATGCCGACGGTCCGCACGTTCCACGGCTCGGCGCTGCTCGAGGCGCTTACGGCGACATCGGTCAAGCGCCGCGTCGACCAGACGCTCATCTTCGGGCTCGAGCTGCTCGCCGCACGGCTGGCCGATGCCCGCTACGGCGTCGGCGAGGATTCGCGGATGCTCTACCGCGCCGACGGCGTGCTCCAGCTCGGAGTCGACCCGCCGACGGGCGCGCGGCGGCCGAGCGCCGCGCCGTCGATTCTCTTCATCGGCACCTGGGAGGGCCGCAAGCGCGGGCGCCTGCTGCACGAGGTCTTCCAGCGCGAGGTGCGCACGCGCCTGCACGATGCCGAGCTCTGGATGGTTGCCGACCACTGTGAGCCGGCGCCGGGCGTTACCTGGTACGCGCGCCCGAGCGACGCCGAGGTGCAGGACCTATTGAGCCGCGCCTGGGCCTTCTGCCTGCCGTCGAGCTACGAGGGCTTCGGCATCCCCTACCTCGAGGCCATGGCCTGGGGCGTGCCGGTGGTAGCGACACCGAACCCGGGCGCCGAGGGCCTCATGCGCTGCACCGAGGCCGGGCACATCGTGGAGCCCGAGCGGCTCGGCGAGACGCTCGTCGGCGTGCTCAGTGACCCCGGCCTGCGCGATCGGCTCGCCGCGGGCGGCCGCGCCCGTGCCGCGGGCTACTCCTGGGACGCGGTCTGCGCCGGCTACGAGCAAGCCTATGCGCTCGCCTGCGAGCGTTGGCGGCGCCGTGGCTGACGCCCAGCGCGAGCCCGTGCTCGTGCTCGCCACGATGGGGGCGGGAAGCAGCGACGAGGCGCGGCTAGTCGAACTGCTGGCCGACCACGACGTGGAGGTCTTTCCGTTCGACCGCGAGCACAAGGCCGCGAACGTGCTGCGCATTCTGCGCCGCGCGCGGCGGCTGCGCCCAGCGCTGATCGTCATGGAGGGCACCGGCACCGCCGGAGGCCTGGCCGTCCTGCTCTGCCGCGCGCTGCTCGGAGTCCCGTACGTCGTCTCCAGCGGCGACGCCGTCGGCCCGTTCCTCGCGGGCACCCGTCGCGGGCTTGGGCTGCCCGCGTGGCTCTACGAGCTGCTTCTGTGCCGGGCGAGCGCGGGCTTCGTCGGCTGGACACCGTACCTCGTCGGCCGCGCGCTCACGCTCGGCGCCCCGCGCGGCGTCACGGCCGCCGGCTTCGCGCGCGCGCCGGAGCTCGAGCTGACGCGCGAGGAGGTCCGCCGGCAGCTGGGAATTCCGCGGGACGCCGTGGTCTTTGGGATCGTGGGGGCGCTGCCCTGGAACGAGCGCCGCGGCTACTGCTACGCGCTCGAGCTCGTGAAGGCCGTTCGCCGCGTGCGCCGCGACGACGTCGCGGTCGTCGTCGTCGGGGACGGCACCGGCCTCGAGCGGCTGCGGGCGCTGGCCGGGGACGACCTGGGCCAGCGCATCTTCCTGCCCGGGCGCGTGCCGCACCGCCTCGTCGCCTCGTACCTAGCGGCTATGGACGTCGGCTCGCTGCCGCAGAGCCTCGACCAGGTCGGCGCGCTGCGCTACACAACGAAGATCAGCGAGTACGTCGCGGCCCGGCTACCCATCGTCACCGGCCGGCTGCCGGTCGCCTACGATGTCGCGGACGCGTGGTCGTGGCGGCTGCCCGGGCCGGCGCCTTGGAGCGAGCCCTACGTGGCCGCGCTGGCCGCGCTCATGGAGACGGCGACAGCGGCCGAGATCGCCGAGCGTCGCGACGCCGTGCCCACGGCGCTGGCCGCCTTCGACCGCGCCGACCAGCGCCGGCGGGTCGGCGTCTTCATCGCCGAGCTGCTCGACGACCTGGGCTCGACGGCGCGTCCATCACCTGGGCGGCGATGACCGGCCACCCGAAGCGCTCGTCGTAACAGCGCCGGCCCGCCAGGCCGACCGCGCGCCGGGCGGCGCCCAATACCGGCGGTCGTCCCCACCGCTATCGCCGTCGGAAGTGCAGCCAGTGCAGCGCTGGGCCGCGGAACTCGCCGAGCGCGAGTTCGCGCTCTTGCGCGGACCACCCGCTGATCGCGGCCGGGGGCTTCCTCGGCGCCTGCTCGATCATCGTCGCCGTGTGCGTACCCGCAAACGCCTCGCGGAGCATCGCGCCTGTCCCTGGATGACTGTCCTCGTGCACCTCGACCACGACGTGGGGCAAACCCATGGCCACTTCGGCAGTCAGGAGCGCGCCCTCGGCGCCCTCAATGTCGCAGAGCACGAGGCCCGAGGCGATCGGCTCTCCCCGGTACTCGGCCTCCAGCCGTACCGGCACGTCATTGAGCGCGGCGACCTCGGTGCAGAGCTCGCGCGCGTCCGCCGACAAATCCCACGCCGTCACGCTCAGTCCGCGGACCGCCATCCCGACCGCCCAATAGCCGTCGGCAGCGCCGATGTCGTAGAACGGGAGGCCGTTGCCGACGGCTTGCTCGAGAACGGGGTGCAGCTCGAGCTCGTACGTGCCCAGCAACTTGGCGACTGGTGCGTCGACGGCCTCGAAGCGTTCGGGTGGATAGCGAAGGCCGCGGCTCGGGCCAGCGGCCACGACGGGGTCGAGTCGGCGCGCGAGGTCGGGGATCCCTCGGCTCGAGCGGAAGTCGCGCTCATAGCGGCGAGCCCGGTCGGCCATCACGTTGGGCGCGATCCGGCGCGCCGCGCTGCGCAGGAACCGCTTCATAGGCTCCATCGTATGTGCTGGAGGCGGATGGGCTGGCGGGGTTGGTGTTCACGCGAGCAGCGCTCGAGCAGCAGCCGCGAGGCCTCGGGCGCCTCGTCGGGCCGCGCCCGCTGGTCCTCGGCGAGGACGCGCTCGTGCTCGGCCTGGACTGCGGCCGGCTGCACCTGACGCCGGTCATGACCGGGCGGTGGCAGGTCGGGACGCGCGTCCCCACGCAGGAAATGGTGGGGATCGACTACCTCTATGTTGCGAACTGGTCGCCGTGGCTGAACTGCAAGATCCTGCCGCGGACCGTCCGTCACGTCCTGCGCCGCGCGAAGTCTGAGCCGCGCGGCAGCCGGCACGCGCGCCGAGCGTTCTATAAGCGTGGACAACGTCGCGCTCGTACACGACTACCTGCTCGTCATGCGCGGGGCCGAGCGCACGTTTGCGGCCATGGCCGAGAGCTATCCCGACGCGCCGATCGCGACGCTGCTCTATGACCCCGTCGGGACCGAGGGGCGGTTCGCGCAGCGCGAGGTGCGGACGTCGGTCCTTCAGCGCGTGGCCGCCGACCAGGGCCGCTTCCGCCGCTTCCTCCCGGTGCTGCCGCTGGCGGCCGAGCGCCTTCCCCTCGACGGCGCGCGGCTAGTGCTCTCCAGTAGCAGCGCGTTCGCCCACGGCGTGCGCCCCGCGCCGGACGCGATCCACGTCTGCTACTGCCACTCGCCCTTCCGCTACGTCTGGCATGAGCGCGAACGGACGGAGGCCGGCGTCCCGGCCGCCGCGCGCCCGGCGCTGCACGCGGTTCTGGGTGCCGTGCGGCGCTGGGACGCGCGCGCCTCCCGTCGCGTGACCGCATACCTGGCCAACTCGGAGCTGACGCGCGGGCGGATCGCCGACTTCTACGGGCGCGACGCGACCGTCGTGCATCCGCCGGTCGACGTGGAGCGCTTCGCCGTGGACCCGGCGCCCGACGACTTCTTCCTGCTCGTGGGGGAGGTCACCGCCCACAAGAACCCCGAGATCGCGCTGGCCGCCGCGCAGCGCGCCGGCGTCGCCGTCAGGGTCGTGGGCGACGGTCCGGAGCTACCCAGGCTGCAGCGGCTCTTCCCCGGCGCGACGTTCCTGGGACGCGTCGACGATCGCCGCCTCATCGAGCTCTACGCGACCTGCCGCGCGCTCATCGTCCCGGCGATCGAGGAGTTCGGCATCACGATGGTCGAGGCGCACGCTGCCGGCCGGCCCGTGGTGGCCGCGGCGCGAGGCGGAGCGTGCGAGATCGTCGTCGAGGGCGAAACGGGTGCGCTCGTACCGCCCCGGGACGTCGACGCCCTGGCCGAGGCCCTGCGCGAGACCGACTGGGAGCGCTTCGACGCCGACCGTCTCCGGGCGAGCGCCGCGCGCTTCTCCCGCGATGCGTTCCGCGACCGGCTCGGCGCCGCGATCGCCGGCGTCCTGGCTCGCGAGAGAGCGGCCGTCGCTCCGCCGCGGGGCGCGACGACCTACGACAAGCCCGCGGTCGGCGCCCGCGCCTGAGGCGATCATGCTGTCGTCCCAGCTGCTCGCGGTCGTCGGGCTCGCGCTCGTCGCGCTGCTCTGCGCCGTGGCGGTCCTGAGGCTCACGCGCCAGCGCCCGCTCCACGACCTCGGCGACCGTGCGTCGCCCGCGGGCCGGCGCGCGCTCCTGCTCGGCACGGCTGCGCCGGCGCCCGCCGCGCCCCCGGCGCCCGAGAGCGGCGGCGAGCCGCCCGAGCCGCGCGCCGGCGCCCCCGGGCTGCTCGAGCTCGGTCTCCCGCCCACGGACCCGATGGTCGACCGCTGCATCGTCGCCTGCCGTCGCCGCGGCAAGAAGGCCAGGTTCGAGGCGATCGAGGTGGCCGAGGGCGGCGACGGCACCCGGGTGGCCGCCTCGCCGCTGTTCGCCGTCCGGCGCTCCGGCCGGGTCAAGGCCAAGGGCGAGGCGCCGGCGATGCACGCCGCGCTGGTCGCCTACCTGCAGCGACGGGGCTGGGAGGCCGAGGCCTCGGCCGGCGAGGACTGGTTCAGCACGGGCTTCAGCCGGCCACGCGCCACGCCGCGCGTCGCGCCGGCGCCACCGTCGCCCATCGACGTCGCGCCCGCCGAGCCGCCGGGCCGGCGCGAGCTGAAGGCCTTCACCGGCCTCACGGGCGTGCAGATCTTCCAGCTCGTCTCGAGCCTCGTCACCGCCCCGCTGATCGCGCGGGCGCTTGGCGCGGAGGGGCGCGGTCTGCTGGCGGCGATCGCAGTCCCGCTGGGCATCGCGCCGTTCCTGCTGCAGTTCGGGCTCGGCGCATTCGCCATCAACCGGGTGGCGCAGGGGATGTCGGTGCGGCTCGTGTTCGGGTCGCTCGCGATCCCCACGATCGTCATCGGCGGCGCCACCGCGCTGGCCGCCCCGTTCATCGCCGGCGTGCTGTCCGACGGCCGCGAGCCGGTGAACGAGCTGCTCATCGTCGGCCTGGCGCTGATGCCGGTCGGGCTGCTCACCAACCTGGCCATGAACATCGCCCACGGTCTCTCCGACTGGCGCGCGCTCGCTCTCGTCCGCGGGCTGCCTGCCGTCGTCGCCTTCTTCGGGGTCGTCGCGCTGTTCGCGCTCGGCAAGCTGACGGTCGAGAGCGCCGCGATCGTGACCATCGCCAGCGGCCTGGCGCCGCTGCTCGCTCTCGGCGGGATCTTCCGCCGCGCCTGGCCCCCGCGCGTCGAGCTGCACGTGATCCGCGACGGCCTGCACTTCGGCGGCCGGGCGTGGGTCGGCACGCTGGCGACGCTCGCCAACCAGCGCCTCGACCAGCTGCTGATGATCCCGCTCGTGCCCGCCCGCGAGCTCGGGCTCTACGCGGTCGCGGTGACGATCTCAGGGCTCGCCACGCTGCTGACCAGCCAGGTCGTGACCGTGCTCATCCCGCGGATCGCGGAGGGCCAGAGCCATCTCGCGCCGCGGGCGATGCGCTGCCTGCTCCTGGTCGTCTCCGTGGCGGCCGCCGTCCTCGCCGCGGGGACCCTGCTCGTGCTGGTCCCGGTCTTCGGCCCGGACTTCGCCGGCGCCCGCCCGCTCGTGCTCGTCCTGCTCGTGGCCGTCGTCCCGCTCTCTGGGCTGGCCGCCCTGGGCCAGTGGCTGCCGGCGGTCAACCGGCCGGGCGCGCCGAGCGTCGGCGAGCTCGTGTCGCTCGGCATCACGATCCCCGGCCTGATCCTGTTGCTGCCGACGATGGGCGCGATGGGCGCGGCGCTCGTGTCGCTCGTCGCCTACTCGACGAGCTTCGCCATCCTGCTCGTCGTGATGTCCCGCCACCTCGGGCACCGCATGATCGACTACCTGATCCCGCACCGCGGCGACCTCAAGATCCTCGCGGGCCTCGTCCGCGCGGCGCCGCTGCGCCCAAGCGCCCTGCGCGGCATCCTCCGCTAGTCGCATTTTCCGCGGCTGGCTAGTGCTTGGCGGTCGTGCGCGGCCGGCGCGCGCAAACACCACTGGGCCCTATCGGGGCCGGCGGCGTCCGGCTCGCCCCTGACCGGAGTCGCCACCCGCAGGCCGAGGTCATGGTCGCTGAAATCGGCACCGACATGAGCGTGTTCCCGACCGCCGGCCACCGCGCCAGCTGGGCCGGACGCTGCCCCGGCAACGACCGGTCCGCCGCCAAACGCCGCTCCGGACGCACCCGCAAAGGCAGCGAGTGGCTCGGCATCGCGCTCGAGGATGCCGCACTGGCCGCGATCCGCAGCAGGGACAGCTACCTCGCCGCCCAATACCAACGCCTCAAGCCGCGCATCGGGCACGGCCGCGCGCTGGGCGCCGTCAAGCACTCGATCCTGACCGCCTACTGGCACATGTTCAGCACCGGCGAGACCTACAACGACCTCGGCGGCGACTACTTCCACCGCCGCGACCCCCAACGCGCCACCAAACGCCTCGTCGCCAAGCTCGAGCCCTCGGACACTCCGTCAGCCTCGGGCCCACAGCCGCTTGAGCCCCGGCGCATTTCCCATCAGATCTTTTCGAGCCAGGCCTCGCGCCAGTAGGGGAACGTGCTCTTCGTGCAGAAGCGGTGGTAGTCCGCCTTGCAGACGACGTCCTCGAGCATGAGGCAGTCGGACTTGATCGTGATCATCTTGCCCGTCCGCTCGTCGATGATCCGGTTGACGCGGGCCCGCACGCGCGCCGTGCGCCCGCAGTAGGGCAGCATCTCGACGTCGAAGGTCAGGCCGCGGTTGCGGTTGGTCTCGTCGAGCGTGGCGACGATCTCGGCGCGGCTCTTGATGCGCACGCTGTCGCCGGGCTGGACGTCGAGCTTGATGACGGGCGTCTGGCCCTTCGCGAGCCGGCCGCGCAGGAACGGGTAGAAGCCGCCGTCGCGGAAGAGTAGGCGCCGGGGCCAGAGCCCGTGCTTGGCGAGCCGCTTGGTGAGGTCCTGGATCAGGTTGAACGCGTCGCGGACGAGGCCGCGCGCCACCTTCGCGGGCCCCCAGTTGCGCACGTCGCGCACGTACTGGTCCGGCTGCCAGCCCGGCAGCCGCGTGGTCGCGTTGGTGAGCTCGGTCGCCTGGCAGCGGTATACCGCCTCGCCGTCGTCGTCGGTGCGCTTGGCGGCGGGCAGCAGCGTGTCGGTCGCGAAGTCGCGGCCGCCGCCGTCGCGCGCGGGCGCCGGCGGGGCGGGCGCTTCGTCGACGCGCTCGAGCCACGCCTCCTTCCAGAACATGAGGCACGCCGCCTGGCAGCCGTCGTGGGCCGACCCGTCGCAGCGCAGGTTCCCGAGGTGGACGGCGCCGCGCATGCGCCGAAGGTGGTAGTTGCTGTCGCACGTCTTGTCGGCGCGCTTGAACACCGGGAAGGTCTGTCCGCAGTGCTTGAGCATCTCGGGCATGAACGGCAGGCCGTCGAGCATGCCCTGCTCATCGAGGGTGGCGAAGATCTCGTCGGCGCTGCGCACGCGCACGCGATCGCCGGGGCTGAGATCGAGGACAGTGGGGTCGTCGGAGCGCGCCGGCATCGCCGCATGCTAACCGGCCGCCGGGCTCGGCAACCGACAGTCTCGACCTTCGGGGGACGTTAGTTCGATGTGCCGTCCGCAGACCCGCTCGTCAGCGTCGTCGTGCCCACCCACAACCGCCCCGAGTGGCTCGAGCAGGCGGTCCGCAGCGTGCTCGACGGCGAGTTCGACGACCTCGAGGTCATCGTCTCCAACAACGGATCCGCCGAGGACACGCGTGCCCTCAGCCGTCGCCTGCAGGACCCGCGCGCGCGCTGGATCGAGCGACCGCCCTGCGATGGGCCCGAGAACTTCCGCTCGGCCCTCGCGCTCGCCCGTGGGCGCTACGTCGCCGTCCTGCACGACGACGACTGGTGGCACCCGTCGTACCTTGCGACGGTGATCCCGGCGCTCGAGGCGCGCTCGGACGCGGTCGTCGCCTTCGCCGACCATTGGATTGTCGACCCATCGGGCGAGGTCGACCTCGCCGGAACCGATCGCATCACGCACGCGAGCGGCCGCGGCCTGCTGGAGGCCGGATACCACCTCCCGTTCCAGGAGCTCGCGATCCGCGAGAGCATCCCGATGGTCGCGTCCGTGTTCCGCCGCGAGGCGCTGTCGCCCGAGCGCTTCGCCGACCACGTCGGCATGGCCCTCGACATGTGGGCGGGCTACCAGCTCGCGCTCACCGGCCAGGCCGCGTTCTTCACGCCTGAGCGCCTCGTCTTCTACCGCGTCCACGGGCAGAGCAACTTCCGCAGCGCGACGCTGAAGAACCTCGTCGCAGCCGCCGAGTGCCAGCGGCGCATGCTCTACGAGCCGCAGTTCGCCGGGCACCGCAAGGCGCTGCAGCGCCACATGGCGATGCGCCGACAGGGCATCGGCGCCGCGCTGCTGCGCCAGGGCGAGCGTGGCCGCGGGCGCGCCTGGCTCGGCGCGGCGCTGCGCCTGCGGCCGACCGTCAAGGCCCTCGGTGCGTGGCTGGCGAGCTGGGTGCTGCCCCGATCCGTCCTCGTGCGCCTGTGACCGCGACGCTCGACCACCGCGCCGCCGCCGCTGCGCCCGCGCTCGCCGCCCCGCCGCTGCGGGCGGCGGTCGTCATGCCGGTGGCCACTCAGCGCGGTGGCGCGGAGGTGACGCTGCTCGACATGCTGCGCCACGGCGGCGAGGGCGCGCGCTGGCTGGTCGCCTTCCTCGAGGACGGGCCGATGGCCGCGGAGGCCGAGGGGCTCGGGGCCGAGGTCATAGTCGTGCCGGCCGGCCGGGTCCGTCAGCTCGGGCGGCTCGCCGGGACCACGCGGCGCCTCACCGGCTCGCTGAGGGCCTGGAACCCCGACGTCATCGTCAGCTGGATGCCCAAGGCGCACCTGTACGCCGCGCCGGCCGCGGCGATCCTCGGTCGCCCCGCCGTCTGGTTCCAGCACGGGCTGCCGTCGCCGCGGGACCCGCTCGACCGCCTCGTCACGCTGCTGCCGGCTGCCGCCGTCCTTGCGCCGTCGCGCACAGTCGCTCGCGAGCAGGAGCGCATCCGCCCGCGCCGCCGCATGCACGTCGCCCATCCGGGCGTCGAGCGGGCGTCTGCGGCCGGCGCCCCGCCAGTGCCGGCCGGCGTGCCCGCCGGCGCACCCGTCGTCGGGCTCGTGGCGCGCCTGCAGCGCTGGAAGGGCGTCCACGTCCTCGTCGAGGCGCTCCCGCGCGTGCTGGGCGACCACCCGGACGCCCACGTCGTCGTCGTCGGCGGCGACCATCCGCTCGAGCCCGGCTACCGCGAGGAGCTCGTCGCGCTGGCCGCGCGGCTCGGCGTGGCCGACCGCGTGCACTTCGTCGGCTACCAGGCCGACGCACGCGCGTCGATGGGTTCGTTCGACGTCGTCGTGCACGCCTCGGACCGCGAGCCGTTCGGGATCGTCGTGCTCGAGGCGATGGCAGCCGGCAAGCCGATCGTCGCCGGGGCGGCGGGCGGCCCGGCGGAGATCGTCCGCGACGGTGTCGACGGCCTGCTGGTTGCGTACGGTGACGCCGAGGGCCTCGCCGAGCGGATCGGGCGCCTGCTCGACGACCCGGCGCTCGCCGCGCGCCTGGGCCGCGCGGGGGCCGAGCGCGCACGCGACTTCTCGACCGTCCGCTTCGCCGACGAGGTGATCGCCGCGCTGCGATCGCCGACGACTTCCATCTAGACATCCACCACCGGAGGAATCCCTTGCGCGTACTCGTCACAGGTCACAACGGCTACATCGGCTCGGTGCTCGTGCCGCTCTTCCAGCAGGCCGGCCACGAGATCGTGGGCCTGGACTGCGACATCTTCGAGCCGTGCGTCTTCGGTCAGGCGCCGCTGCCGGTCCCGTCGCTGACGAAGGACGTGCGCGACGTCGAGGCCGAGGATCTCGCCGGCTTCGACGCCGTCGTGCACCTCGCCGCGGTCTGCAACGACCCGGTGGGCGACCTCAACCCGCAGACCACTTACGACATCAACCAACTCGCCTCCGTGCGGATCGCCGAGAAGGCCAAGGAGGCCGGCGTCGGCCGGTACCTCTTCTCGTCCTCGTGCAGCCTCTACGGCAAGGGGGAGGACGACGCGAAGCTCGACGAGAGCGCGGGCTTCGCGCCGGTCACGCCGTACGGCGAGTCCAAGGTCCTCGCCGAGCGCGACATCGCGCCGCTCGCCAACGACGACTTCAGCCCGACGTACCTGCGCAACGCGACCGCCTACGGAGCGTCGCCGCGGCTGCGCCTCGACATCGTGGTCAACAACCTCGTCGGCTGGGCGCACACCACGGGCAAGATCGTCATGCAGAGCGACGGCACGCCGTGGCGGCCGCTCGTGCACGTCGAGGACATCTCGCGGGCATTCCTCGCGGTGCTCGAGGCCCCGCGCGAGCTGATTCACAACGAGGCCTTCAAC
Organism: uncultured Actinomycetes bacterium; assembly: GCA_963803375.1. Lineage (GTDB taxonomy): Bacteria > Actinomycetota > Thermoleophilia > Solirubrobacterales > Solirubrobacteraceae > JAOPZW01. The sequence goes on from CAWDMB010000013.1 coordinate 144,737, forward strand.
GTGGGCGCGAGCACCGAGAACTACCGCATCCGCACGGTCGCCGAGACCATCGCCGAGGTCATGCCCGGCACGCGGACCTCGTTCGCGGAGGGCAGCGGCCCCGACAAGCGCTCTTACCAGGTCGACTGCTCGAAACTCGCGCGCGTGCTGCCCGACGCCCGGCCGCAGTGGACCGTGCGCCGCGGCGCCGAGGAGTTGCGCGACGCTTACGCGCGCGTGGGCATGACCACCGAGGACTTCTCGGGCCCGCGCTACCTGCGCATCAAGCGCGTGCAGGAGCTGCAGGACGGCGGGCGCCTCGACGACGACCTGCGCTGGCGCGTGCCGGTGAACGCCAGCTGATGAGCGCCGCGCCCTCCGCCGGTCCGCTGGTCAGCGTCGTCCTGATGACGCACAACCGTCCGGCGTGGCTGGCGGAGGCGCTGGCCGGCGTCCTCGAGGGCGAGTTCGCCGACCTCGAGGTCGTCGTCTCCAACAACGGCGACCCCGAGGACACGCGCCGCCTGCGGCCGGCGGTCCCGGACCCGCGCGTGCGCTGGTTCGAGCAGGATCGGAGCCTCGGGATGCTCGACAACCTGGTGGCCGGCCTCGCGCAGGCCCGCGGGCGCTACGTGGCGATCCTGCACGACGACGACCGCTGGTCGCCGCGCTTCCTGTCCGTCCTCGTGCCGGCGCTCGAGCGCCGGCCGGACGCGGTGTTCGCGTTCTGCGACCACGACCTCATCGACCAGGCGGGCGCGGTCGACGTCGAGGCGACCGAGGCGGCCACACGCAAGTTCGGGCGCGCGGACCTGTCCGACGGTTACCTGCAGCCGTTCTTCGACGCCGTCGTCGGCCAGAGCATCAAGATCACCGGCTGCGTCTGGCGGCGCGATGCCCTCGACGCCGCCGAGCTCGTGCCGGGCGTCGCCCCGCACCTCGACGTGTGGCTGCCCTATCTGATCGCCCGCGGCGGCGGCGCGGCGTACTTCAGCCCCGAGCGGCTGATGTCCTACCGCGTGCACGAGGGCGGCCACAGCTCGTCGCGCGATCCCGCGACGTGGCTGGCCGGCGTGCAGTGCGAGAGCCGGCTGCTGGCCGATCCGAACCTCCGCGCCCACGAGGCGTTCCTGACGCGCCGCCTCGCGCAATACCACCGGCTGGCGGGCGAGTGCCTGCTGCGCCGGGGCACCCGGAGGACGGCGCGCGAGCACCTCGTCGCGGCGCTGCGCCTGCAGCCGACGGCGCGCGCGCTCGCAGGCCTGGCGGCGTCGTGGGTCGCGCCGACTTCGCTGCTCGCGCGCCTCTGAGGCTGCGATGATCCGGCCGCCTTCTCGGTGCCGCCGAGCTTCTTGACGGACGTTGGCGAGCGCCGCGACGCGATCCCGGCGACCCTGCCCGCCTTCGACCGCGGGGAGCAGCGCCGGCGCGTGGGGGCCTTCATCGCCGAGCTGCTCGAGGACCTGGGCTCCACGCCGCGGCGAGCGCGTCGGCGATGACCGGCCAGCCGAAGCGCTCGTCGTAGAGGCGCCGGCCCGCGAGTCCCACCGCGCGCCGCCGCTCCGGGTTGCGGGCGAGTCCGTGCACGGCGCGCTCGAGCTCGCCGGGAGCGTCCGGGTGCACGAGCGCCAGCGCGTCCGTCGCCCGCGCCAGCACGCGATCGGTGTTCGGCCCGCGCGTGCCGACGACTGCAAGCTCGTGCTGCAGCGCGGCCATGAGCGTCGTCCGCCGCGTCGAGACCCCGTCGGAGAACGGCGCGACGAAGAGGTCGCCGGCCGCGAGCCAGCCGGCGAGCTCGGCTTCGGGGAGCCGGCCGGGCGAGAGCACGCGCGTGCCGTGCGGCAGTTCCGCCGGGGCGGGCGCGCCGGCGCCGAGGTTGAGCAGCACGGGGGGTCGTCCGCCGGTCGCGCTCGCCGCGCGCGCGACGAGCGAGCCGAGCTGCGACGGGTGGCCCGTTCCGAACGCCGCGAGCGCGAGCTCGTCCTCGGCGAGGTCGAGGCGCCCGCGCACCTCGCCGCGCGCCTCGCGCCGGTCGGGAAGGTTCGAGCCCACGGGCAGGTGGCGGACGTCCGCCCGCCCCGCGAGGCCTCGCAGCGCCTCTCGCAGCACCTCGGTCGAGGCGAAGACGGCGTCGGCCTGGCGGAGGATCGCCCGGCACTGCGCGCGCTGCCAGCCCCGCAGGATCCACTCGCGCGCGCGCGTCGGCGCGATGAAGGCCTCGTGGACCATGACGGCGATCGGCAGCCCGCGGGCCCTGAGGCGGTGCAGGTCGCGCGGCAGCCAGGGCGCGAAGCCCCAGCGCCCGTAGGAGAACGGGTTGTACTGCAGCAGCAGCCCGCCGGCCCGGCGCGCGACGGCGGGCAGGTCGCGGACGGCCGGCCCCGTGACGAGCACCGCGCGCAGGCGCCCGCCGCCCTGCAGCGCGTCGGTCAGCATCCGGCTGTAGTCCAGGATCCCGTCGGATGTGGCGCCGTTGCCGCGGTAGGCGACGGCGACGACCGGCGGCTCGTCAGGCACGGCGCACCGGCCGCAGGTCGGCCCGGGCCGTGATCAGCCAGTAGGCCATGATTCCGGCGGTGAACCAGAGGTACGGCGCGAGCGGTGAGCTCGTCGTCGCCGGGCCGCCGACGAAGAGCGCGAGGATCCCGAAGAGCGGCGCGATGACGCCGGCGAGCAGCGTCCGCAGCTCGGGGTCGGCGATGCCGCGCAGCCGGATCAGCGCCAGCAGCAGGAGTCGCAGCATGAAGGCGACGAGCAGGACCAGGCCCGGGATGCCCACGTCGAGGATCAGAAAGGAGAACTCGCTCTCGCCGCTGAGGTCGTTCTTCGTGCCGCCACCGGCGCTCTGCGCTGGGCCTGTCGAGCCCAGCCCATGGCCGAGCGGGAACTCGCTCATGTAGGTCGGGACGACCGAGATCGCGCCGCCGCGGTTCTCCTCCGTCGTCGAGACCAGCTTCGTCGGCGCGATCGACTTGTAACGCGCGAACGTCACGGATCCGGAGTCCTTGCCGACCGCCGAGAGGACGACCACGACCAGGAGCGCCCCGACCCCGATCCCGGCCAGCGTCGGCACGAGGCGTTTCGAGGTGATCGAGAGCAGCGCATAGGCGAAGACCATGACGAACCCGGCGACCACCACCCCCCGGCCCTGGCTCGTCGCGATCGCGACCACCACGCCCACGCTGAGAGCGATCGCTGCGGCCGCGTACTTCGGTCGTCGCCACGCCGACGCGATCAGCGCGATTGCGCCGGGCAGCGCCAGCACGGCGATGAGGCCGCCGGCGCCGGCGTCCCCACCCAGCCCGAACGGCCGGACGCGTTCGGTGCCGTCGGCGGCCGCGAAGGTGCGCCCGGCGACCCCATCCCCACCGACGGTGCCGCCGTGGACGAACCTCGCGTAGCCCGGCCCCCACGACGCCAGCTGCTCGGGATCCATGTTGAACTGGACCGCGTTGACGACGCCGTTGGCCGCGCCGCAGATGAGCAGGAGCACCAGCATCGCTCGCAGGCGCCGCGCGTCCCGCATGACGGCGTAGCCGAGGAAGAAGAGCGGCACGAACTCGAGGTGCGGCCGGATCGCGGCGATCGCGTGCTGGATCGGGTAGCTGCCCGGGTTGAGGACCTCGACGAGCACGATCAGCGCGTAGGCCAGAACCCAGCCGGCGAGCGGCGGCAGGGTGATCTCCCGCCGGTTGATGGCCAGGCGCGCGACTGCTCCGGCGATGATCGCGTACAGCAGCGCGTCGCGCGCGAGTGTCGCGTACGACGAGCCGGTGCTGAGCTTCAGGTAGCCGTCGACGAGGCCGAGGTAGAGGGCGAGGATGCCGAGCGAGAGCGCGTAGCGCTCGGACGCGAACATCCACATGCACGCGCCCAGGAAGGCGAGCACCGCGACGCCCTCGACGAGCGACGGGGGGCCGACGCGAACGACGACCGCGACGCTGGCCGCCCCGGCCGCGAGCGCGAGGCCGGCGGGCGGGAGGGCGCGTTGGAGCGGGGCTGCAGCCTCCACGGTCGCCCGTTGCTAGAGAAGGCCCACTAGATCGCTCTCGCGTACTCCGAGCCGCTGTAGCGCAGGCTGCGCGCGGCGGCGGGGGCGTCGTTGGCGACGACGCCCAGGACGCGCGTGCGGCTGACGCGCCCGACGACCTCGACGACCTGCTTGGCGGACTCCTCGGTCGTCGTCCCCACGCGCGAGACGAGCAGCGTGCCGTCGGCCTCGGCGAGCACGGGCAGGGCGTCGCTCACCGACAGCAGCGGCGGCGAGTCGATGAGCACGATGTCGTAGCGCTCGCGCAGCTCGCTCAGGAGGACCTTGAAGGCGTCGCCGCCCAACAGCGACGGCGGGTTGACCGCCGGCGTCCCGCACGGCAGCAGCGCGAGCGCGGGCGGATCGGCGATCGCCCGCCCGTTCGTGCCGTTGCGCCCGGCGCCGTCGACGGGGCCGATCGCGGGCAGCGCGTTCGCCACGAGGGCCAGGTCGCTCGTGGCCGAGGGCACCTCGTGGATGGCCTCGCTGAGCGTCGTCTTGAGCTGCAGCACGTCGGTCAGGCCGGGCTCCTCGAGCGTGAAGAGCGCGCGGGCGAGCGTCGGCCGGCGCAGGTCCCCCTCGACGACGAGGACGCGCTTGCCCGCCTCGCGGTAGGCCATGGCCAGGCAGCGCACGACCATCGACTTGCCCTCGCGGGGTACCGCGCTCGTGACGAGCAGCGTCCTGATCGCGGCGTCCGCGCTCGCGATCTCCAGCGACGTGCGCAGCGTGCGGAAGGGCTCGAGCAGCGACGGCGGGATCGACGCCGGCGGCGTCGACGGTGGGCGCTCGCCGGCGCGCGGGATCCGCGCGACAACCGGCGCGTCGTAGATCGGCGTGACCTCGTCGATCTGGCGGATGCGGCGGTCGATGCGGTCGATCGCGTACGCGGCGATGATCCCGAACATGAGGCTCAGCGCGAACGCGAAGAGCGCGCTGCGCTTGGGCTGCGGGGAGATCGGCACGGCGGACGGCCGAGCGAGGTCGAGCTGGACGACGTCGCCGCTCGGCAGCGCCTTCAGCGTCTCGAGCTGGTTGATCTGCGCGCCCAGGCTGCGGCGCTCGTCGCGGGTGGCGCGCGAGGTCCCGAGTCCGAGGAGGGTCTTGCGCGCGGCGGCCAGCGCCTCCGCGGTGTCCTGACGACGGCTCGCGAGCTCCTGGTCGCGGAACGCCCTGGCGAACGCGTTGGCCAGCTCGGCGGCGCCGGTCCCGCTCGAGGAGAGCGCCCGGATCGTGACGAAGTCGGCCTGCGGGCTGGGTACGACCTCGACCTCGTTGAGGAGCACGTCGGGGTCGCCGCGGAACTTGAGCTCGCGGGCGACGCGGAGGGCGACCGCGCGCGACTCGAGGATCCGGGCCTGGTTGGCGAGTTCGCGGTCGCTGCTGGTCTGCTGCGTGTTCGTGATCAGCGTGTCCGCGCCCTGCGTCTTCAGGTAGACGTCGGTCGTCGCGGCGTACGTCCTCGGCTTGTGGTTGTAGTACAGGTACGTGCCGACGGTGACGACGACGGCGAGCGCCAGCACGATCCACTTGTGCCGCCAGATCGGCGCCAGGTAGTCGCGGAGGTCCTGCTTGCCTTGGGGGGTGCGAGTCTGGTCCATCGTTGCGGCGGGTCTCCGTCCGTGTCGGGCGTCGAGAATCGTCGTTGCCCATCCAACGCGCGGGGGCCGCGAAAACTGGCGTTGCGGGCCAGAGCCTTTCGACCGTCAGCGGACGTCCCGTCGGGCCGTTATGCATGGGATGGCCACGACGACCCCTCCCCGCTAGCGCCGATGTGCGGCATCTGCGCGCATACCGGGGACCGGGAGGGCGCCGCGGTCCGGGCCATGAACGCCGAGATCGTGCACCGTGGTCCCGACGACGAGGGCATCCACGTCGATCGCGACGCGGGCGTGGCGCTCGGCGCCAGGCGGCTGAGCATCATCGACGTCGACGGCGGCCACCAGCCGATCGCCAACGAGACCGGCACGGTCGTGGCCGCGCTGAACGGCGAGATCTACAACTTCGTAGAGCTGCGCCGGACTCTGCTGGCGCGGGGCCACGTCCTGCGGACGCGGTGCGACACCGAGGTGCTCGTACACCTCTACGAGGACCACGGCCCGGCGCTCGTCCACGCGCTCGAGGGGATGTTCGCCTTCGTCATCTGGGACGCCGACGCGAAGCTGCTCGTCGCCGCCCGTGACCGCTTCGGCGAGAAGCCGCTCTTCTACGCGGAGTCCGCCGGCGACCTCGTGCTCGCCTCGGAGGCGACGGCGCTGACGCGGACCGGCCTCGTCCCGGCGACTGCGTCGCCCGAGGCCATCGACGAGTTCTTCGTGCTCGGCTACGTCCAGGCCCCCCGCAGCATCTTCGAGGGCGTGCGCCAGCTGCTGCCCGGCCACATCCTCGAGTGGCGGCGCGCAGACCGCCGGCCGACGATGCGGCCCTACTGGCAGCCGCCGGTCCTCGACGCGCCGCCGCGCCGCGCCGACCTCACCGAACTGACCGCCGAGGCCGGCGACCTCCTGACCCGCTCGATGCGCGGACGACTCGTCGCCGACGTGCCGCTGGGGCTCTTCCTCAGCGGGGGCATCGACTCCACGCTCGTCGCCGCCCTCGCGGCCAAGCACCATCCCGCGGGCATCAAGACGTTCACGGTCGGCTACGAGGTCGGCGCCACGAGCGAGCTCGAGCCCGCGCGCGCGTCGGCCCGGATCCTCGGGAGCGAGCACCACGAGCTCATCCTCGGCAACGCCGACGTCGCGGCGCGTACGCCCGCGGCGCTCGGACGCCTGGACCAGCCGCTGGCCGACCAGGCCTTCATCGCGCTGCACCTCCTCGCCGAGTTCGCCCGCCGGTCGGTGACGGTCGCGGTCGGCGGCGAGGGCGCCGACGAGCTCTTCGGCGGCTACCCGCGCTACCGCTGGCTGCAGCTCGCCACCCGGCTCGACGCGGCCGTCCCCGCGCCGGCGCTGCGGGCCGCCGCGCGCGCGGCGCGCCTGACGCCGCGCGGCAGCCGGCCCGGGCGCTTCGGCGCGCTGCTCGAGACCCCGCTGCTCGGCGACCGCCACCTCGACTTCGTGACCGCGCCGCGGCGCCGCGCCCGCGCGGACCTCTACGGGCCCGCGCTGCGCGGGCTGGCCGGCTCCGATCTCACGCTGTCGTGGGCCCTCGGTGAGCGCGGCAACGGCCGCCATGCGGCCGCCGAGCTCATGCGCCTCGATCAGATGCGCTGGCTGCCCGACGACGTCCTCGCGAAGGCCGATCGGGCGACGATGCTGACGTCGCTCGAGATGCGCACCCCGTTCCTGGATCGCGAGGTCGCCGAGTTCGCCGCGCGGCTCCCGGTGGAGCTGCACCTGCGCAACGGGGGCAAGGCGCTCCTGCGGCGGCTGCTGGCCGACCTCGTCGGGCCCGAGTACGGCAAGCGCGCCAAGCGCGCGTTCCGCGTGCCGGTCCCGGAGTGGCTGCGCGGCCCGCTCGCGCCCGCCTTCGAGGAGCAGCTGCGCGGCGGCGCGCTCTTCCGCGACGGCTGGTTCGACCGCGGTCGCGCGAGCGCGATCTTCGAGGCCCATCGTCGCGGACAGGGCCGCCACGGGGATGTGCTGTGGCCGCTCTTCGCGCTGGGCTGCTGGTACGAGAAAGGGATGATGACGCGATGAGCCGCCTCCGAGCGCTGGTTCTCACCCCCGACTTCCCGCCCGCGCCCGGCGGCATCCAGCTGCTGGCCCACCGGCTCGTCACCCACCTCAAGGAGATCACCTGCCGGATCGTGACGCTGCACGCGCCTGGGGCGCACGCCTGGGACGCCGGCCAGGACCTTGACGTCCGCCGCGTGTCGACCCGCCCCGACCGCCGGCTGGGGATCCTGCGGCTCAACGCCGCCGCGATCGCGGAGGCCAGGCGCTTCCGTCCGCACGTCGTCCTGCTCATGCACATCATCGCCGCGCCGGCGGCGGCCATCATCGCCGAGGACCGCCACATCCCGATCGTCACGTACCTGCACGCGCGCGAGGTCACGGCGCGTCCCAAGATCGCGGCATTCGCCGTCCGGCGAAGCGACCGGATCGTGGCCGTCAGCCGTTACACGGCCGGCCTGGCCGAGGCCGCGGGCGCCGATCCGCAACGCATCGCCGTGATCCCGCCGGGCGTCGACTGGCGCCCGCTTCCGCAGGCCGATCGCCTGGCGACGCCGACGGTCCTGACCGTGGCGCGGCTCGAGGACCACTACAAGGGCCACGACGTCATGACGCGGGCGATGCCGCTCGTGCGCTCGCGCGTCTCGGGCGCCGAGTGGGTCGTCCTCGGCGACGGTGCGCTGCGCCGCGACATCGAGCGCCTCGCGGCGGCGCACGGGATCCAGGACGCGATCCGCCTGTGCGGCACCGTGAGCGACGAGGAGCGCGACCGCTGGCTCGACTGCGCGCACGTCTTCGCCATGCCCAGCCGCCTCCCCGCCGACGGCGGGGCGGGCGAGGGCTTCGGGATCGTCTACCTCGAGGCCGGCGTCCACGGGCTTCCCGTCGTAGCGGGTCGCGTGGGCGGGGCGACGGACGCGGTCGTCGACGGGACCACCGGCCTGCTGGTCGACCCGACGAGCCACGTCGAGGTCGCCGATGCCGTCAGCCGGCTGCTTCTCGACCGCGGAGCCGCCGCGCGCATGGGAGCCGCCGGAAGCGAGCACGCGCGTGACTTCGCGTGGCCGGAGATCGCCCGGCGCGTCGAGGCGCTCATCGCCGAGACCGCGCGGCGGGCGTGAAGGTCCTCTTCGTCGAGCGCACGGGCCTCGTCGGCGGTGGCGAGCGGTCGCTGCTCGGCCTGCTCGGCGCGCTGCCCGCCGACACCCAGGCGCGTTTGGCGTGCCCCGCGGGCCCGCTCCCCGAGCGCGCGGCGGCCCACGGCGTGCCCACGGCGACGATCGCCGAGTCCGTGGGCAGCCTCAAGCTCCACCCCGTGCACACGCCGGTGGCGCTCGTCGCGATGGCGACCGCCTGCACCGGCCTGCTGCGGGCGGCGCGCGCCTGGCGGCCGGACGTTCTGCACGCGAACTCCATCCGCGCCGGCCTGATCGCCGCTCCGGTGGCCGGCCTGCTGGGCCGGCCGCTCGTGCTCCACGTCCGCGACTGTCTGCCCCCGTCGCCGGTCACGCAGCGCCTCCAGGCGGCGCTCGCCGTCCGCGCCGACGCGGTCGTCGCGATCTCCCACCACGTCGCACGGTCATTCGACCCCGACGGTCGGGCCCCGCGCCTGGCGGTCGTCGACAATCCCTTCGACCTCACGCTGCTCGATCCCGAGCGGGTCGACCGCGACGAGGCGCGGGCACGGCTCGGGCTCTCCAACGGCGCGCCCGTCCTCTCGCTGATCGGCCAGATCACCCCGTGGAAGGGACAGCAGGAGGCCGTGCGTGCGCTCGCCGCGGTTCGTGCGCGCCACCCGCGCGCGACGCTCCTCGTCGTGGGCGAGACGAAGTTCACGGCCCGGGCCACGCGGTTCGACAACCGGGCCTACCTGCGCGAGCTGCACGAGCTCGTGGCCGGGCTCGGCCTGCAGGACGCCGTGCGCTTCCTGGGCGAGCGCGAGGACGTGCCCGAGATCCTGCGGGCCTCCGACGTCGCCCTCGTGCCGTCGTGGGACGAGCCGTTCGGGCGCAGCGTGGTCGAGGCCATGGCGATGGGGATCCCGACCGTGGCGACCACCGTGGGCGGTCCGGCGGAGGTGGTCACCGACGGCGTCGACGGCGTCCTCGCCGCGCCCCGCCGTCCCGAGGCGTGGGCGGCGGCGATCGGGCGGCTCCTCGACGACGATCGCGCGCGCGCGGAGATGGGCGCGGCGGCGCGACGCTCGGCGCTCGCGCGCTTCGGCCATGACCGCCACGCGGCCCGGATCGTGGCCCTCTACCGCGACGTGCTCGCCGAGCGCTGAGCCCCCGGCGGCGGCAGCGCGATCGTCCCCAGGTCCTCGGCCGGGTCGAGCAGCAGCGAGGTCGCCTCCTGACGCGAACGCACGCCGAGCTTCGCGAAGGCGGAGGCGACGTGGCTCTTGACGGTGCTCTCGGCGAGGAAGAGCCGGCCGGCGATCTGGCGGTTCGTCAACCCCGTCACGAGCAGCCCGAGGACCTCCTTCTCGCGGTGGGCGAACGCCGGCCGGGCGACGAGTCGCCGCGACTCGGCCGGGACGCAGACGAGACCGGCGATGACGGCGTGCACGGCCGCCGCGAGCGAACGCGCGGCGGCGGGCTCGGTAATGCAGGCGTGGGCGCCGGCGTTGAGGCTCTGGCGCGCCGCGTGCGTCCCGCCGCCGGAGCGCTGGACGACGACCACCGGCGTCGCCGGCAGCTCCCCGCGCACGCGCCGTAGGGCCGCCAGTCCCGCGGGCCGTGCGACGTCGACGACGAGGACGAGGGCGTCCGGCGGGTCCGCGCGGAGGTCGGCGATCCGCCCGGGGCCGGCGGCGCCCGCGCTCACGTCCAGCGCGCCGGTGGCGAGCATCGCGCCGAAGGCCGTACGGGTTGCATCGTCGTCGTCGAGGACCGCAACGCGCCGACCTGGGGGCGGGTGACGGTGAGGGACAAAGAAGCGGGGGTCGACGACGGCGCACATGGGGGCGTCCATGCAACGCCGGCCGGACCGTGGAACTCGCGCGGGCTACGAAGCGGGCGCGGCTCAGCGCGCCGTGAGGACGAGCACCCAGTCGGCGTCGCCGTCGCGGTTGCGGCCCGGCGGCGCGAAGCTCCTGCGGCCCGCGCTGCGCAACGGGGAGCCGGGGACGCGCGCGAAGCGCCCGCTCGTCGGGTCGTACCAGCGCGCGCGCACGCGTCCGGAGAGCCTGGAGAGGTCGACGACGATCCGCTGGCCGGCCGGTAGGTAGGCCAGCGCGAGGCGCCCGTCGCGCGTGCGCGCCGCGGTCACGTAGTCGCTGTCGTTGACGGTGCCGTCCGCGGGCTCGCCGTACCCCGCCACGACCAGGCGGTGGGCGCTGTCGGGCACGAGCTTCCACCAGCGTCGGCGCGCGAAGAGGTTCGTGACGTAGGTCATCTGCCGCGAGCCCACGGTGTCGAGGTGGCGCTCCCACGTGTCGGCGACCGGCCAGGTGTAGCGGTTGCCGTAGAACTGCCCGGCGGCGCCGCTCAGCAGCGACCAGTACTCCTGACGCCTCAGCGTCTGCGGCCCGGTGTAGTCGTGCTCGCCCTCGTAGTTGGCCTCGACCATGAACACCGGCAGGTGGTCGCGGCGCCGGTACTCCTTGAGCACCTCCGCGTACGTCGGCGCGTACGTGTAGGCCGCGTCGAGACCGATGAGCCCGCGCCAGCGCGCGTCGTCGAGCGACGAGCTGACCTTGTACTCGAGCTCGACCGTGTGGATGTGGGCGCGGTCGACGGAGCGGATCCCGCGGGCCACCGCGAGCACGAGCGCGTCGTCCTCGGGGTCGCGCCAGGACTGGAAGTCGTTGCCGTTGAACCAGACGATGTTCGGGAAGTGGCGGTAGCGCCGGCCCAGGTAGCGGCCGTAGGCGTAGGCCTTCGCGGTCCCGTTCTTGCGCAGCACGTCGAGCCACCCGCCCGTCTCGATCGGGTCGAGGAAGACCACGATGCCGTGCCGGGCGGCGATGCGGACGATCGCGTCGGCGCGGGCGAAGTAGGCGGGATTCGGCGTCGACAGGTCGTCTTCGCGCTTGAACGGCCGGATGCCGTCGTACGTGCTGCCGTCGTCGCGGCCCCCCGTGTACGCGGCGCAGAGCAGGTTGACCCAGACCGCGTTGAAGCCCGCGGTGCTGCGGTTGGCGAGGAACCGACCCGCCTTGCGCTCGGAGAGATTCACGAACAGCGCCTGCGGGGAGTCGCCGACGATCAGGAAGGGGCGCCCGCGACCGTCGACGAGGTAGCGCCTGGTCGGACCGACCCTGAGCGGGTAGCGGGCGCTTGGAGTCAGCGCCGGGCGGGCGGGCGAGGCCGCCCGCACCGGCGCCGGAGCCGCGCTCTCGCCACACGCCGCCGCGGCCAGCAGCGAGCCGGCACACACCAGGGCGGACGCTGCTCGCGTCCAGGTCATCTCGTCCTCCTTGCGCCGACGGCGAGCCTCCGATTGTGCGCGGGCGGGCGGACCGGTGAAGCCCCTCGTTCGGGTAGGTCCCCGGCGCGCGGTGGGCCGAGGCGCCCGTTTTTCCCCCGGTCGCCGTCGCTCGTGACGAACGTCGGAGGCCCGACGATCCGTTGGATGGACATGGAGATTGCCAAGGCCGTGGTCCTCGCCGGGGAGTGTCGCGGCTCGGAGCCATGGCCGAGCCTGGGCCTCTCGGCGCGCCAGCTCGCGCCCGTGGCCAACAAGCCCGTGCTCTTCCACCACCTCGAGGCGCTCGCCGGCGCGGGCGTCCGCGAGGCGGCGATCGTGACCGACGAGACGACCGCGACCGCCATCCGTGGGGCGGTGGGCGACGGATCGTCGTGGAACCTGGAGCTCCTGCACCTCGACGGCGGCGGCTCCGCCGACCCGCTGATCTCGCCGGCCGTGGCCGATTTCCTCGGCGGGGCGCCGCTGCTCGCCCAGCACGGGGACGTGCTGCTGCGCGAGCGCCTCGCGTCCCTCTGGCATGACTTCGCGGACGCCGGGCTCGACGCGCTCGTCCTGCGGCCCGGCACCGGCCTCAACGGCTCGCGTCTGCGGACGGACGCGGCGACCGGGTTCTGCATCGGAGCGGACGTCCACGAGGCGCTGCGGCGCGAGGCCGCCAAGCACCCGGCGTGGCCGCCCGGCGACCTGCTCGCACGCCTGAAGGCGCTGGGCGCCCGGATCGACGTTCGCGACGTCGACGCCTGCCTGCCGTGCCGCGGCCGGACGCAGGCGCTGCTGGAGGCGAACCGCCGGATGCTCGAGGACCTCCCGCTCGACGCGCACGGCGAGCGCGTCTTCGCCTCGGAGATCCAGGGCCGCGTGGCGATCCATCCCTCGGCCGAGGTGCGCGACAGCCTGATCCGGGGCCCCGTGTCGATCGGACCGGGCGCGACGATCGCTGACGCGTACGTCGGCCCCTACACCTCGATCGGAGCTGGCGTCGACATCGACTCCGTCGAGATCGAGCACTCGATCGTCCTCGACGGCGCGCGCATCCGCTTCGTGGGCTCGCGCATCGAGGGCAGCCTCGTCGGTCCCGGCGCGCAGATCGAGCGCGCCTTCCGCGTCCCGCAGGCCGTGCGCCTGTGGGTCGGCGCGGGCGCCGAGGTCGCGCTCTCCTAGCGCGGCGCCCACGGAAGCCGGAGACGTCCGCCGAGCGCTCGTCGGCGTGCGCAGCACGCCCGTCACCGCTCGCCTCCGGTGCTTCGCCCATGGACCGACGGGGGATACTCCAGCGCCATGAGCACCGACATCGACCGCCTGTCCGTCGACACGATCCGGACGCTCTCCATGGACGCGGTCCAGAAGGCCAACTCGGGCCATCCCGGCCTGCCGATGGCGATGGCGCCGGCCGCGTACCTGCTCTTCACGCGGATCATGGAGTTCAACCCGCGCGACCCGAGCTGGCCCGACCGCGATCGCTTCGTCCTCAGCGCCGGCCACGGCTCGATGCTCCTCTACAGCGCGCTGCACCTCGCGGGCTTCGGCCTCCCACTCGACGAGCTCGAGCGCTTCCGCCAGTGGGGCTCGCTGACGCCCGGTCACCCCGAGCGCGACAAGGTCCACATCACCCCGGGCGTCGAGATCACCACGGGCCCGCTCGGCCAGGGCTTCGCCAACGGCGTCGGCATGGCGCTCGCCGAGCGCTTCCTGCGCGAGCGCTTCGGGACCGAGGCCCAGGACCACCGGGTCTTCGCGATCTGCTCCGACGGCGACCTCATGGAGGGCATCGCCTCGGAGGCCGCCTCGTTCGCGGGCAAGCTCGGGCTCGGGCGGCTCGTCTACCTCTACGACGACAACTCGATCTCGCTCGACGGCCCGACCTCGCTGAGCTTCGACACCGAGGACCCCGGCCGGCGCTTCGAGGCCTACGGGTGGGACGTCTCGACCGTCGACGATGCCAACGACCTCGGCGCGCTCGAGGTCGCGATCGATGCGGCGATGCGCGAGCAGGAGCGCCCGTCGCTGATCCGCGTGAAGTCGATCATCGGCTGGCCCGCACCGCACAAGCAGGGGACGAGCGCCGCCCACGGCGCCGCGCTCGGCGAGGACGAGGTCCGCGCGACCAAGGAGATCCTCGGCTGGGACCCCGACGCGCACTTCGTCGTGCCCGACGAGGTCCGTGCGCACTGCGATCAGACCGAGCGCGGCGCGGCGCTCCAGCGCGAGTGGCAGGCGCGCTTTCAGAGCTGGCGCGAGGGCCACGTCGAGCTCGCCGAGGAGTGGGATCTGGCGTGGGCCGGCCGGCCGCGGCCCGGGCTGCGCGAGGCCCTCGAGGCGATCGAGTGGGAGCAGGACAAGCTCGCCACGCGCTCGGCCGGCCAGAAGTGCATGGCCGCCTTCGCCGACCTCGTGCCGACGATGGTCGGCGGCGCCGCCGACCTCAGCGAGTCCACCAAGACCGAGTTCCCCGGGGGCGACCAGCAGCGCTACACGCGCGCCAAGCCCGGGCGCAACGTCTTCTTCGGCGTGCGCGAGCACGGCATGGGCGGCGTCGTCAACGGCATGGCCGGCCACGGCGGCATCGTGCGCCCGTACGGCTCGACCTTCCTGCAGTTCGCCGACTACATGCGCGGCGCGGTGCGCCTCTCGGCGCTCATGGGCCTCGAGGTCGCGTGGGTCTGGACCCACGACTCGGTCGGCCTCGGCGAGGACGGCCCGACGCACCAGCCCGTCGAGCACCTCGCGGCGCTGCGGGCGATCCCGGGACTCGTCGTCCTGCGCCCGGGCGACGCCATCGAGACGGCGGCGGCGTGGCGGGTCATCCTCGAGGACCTCGACGCGCCCGCCGCCCTCGTGCTCTCGCGCCAGAACCTGCCGATCCAGCCCGACGCGAGCTTCGACGGCGTGGCCCGCGGGGCCTACGTGCTGCGCGATGCCGACGATCCGGCGCTGAGCATCGTCGCCACCGGCTCGGAGGTATGGGTCGCCCAGGCGGCGGCCGACACGCTCGCCGAGGAGGGCGTCGCCGCCCGCGTCGTCTCGATGCCCTCGTGGGAGCTCTTCGCCGACCAGGACGAGGGCTACCGCGAAGAGGTCCTGCCGCCGGGCCTGCCCTCGGTCTCGGTCGAGGCGGGGATCGCGATGGGCTGGGAGCGCTGGGTCGACCGCAGCGTCTCGATCGAGCGCTTCGGCGCCAGCGCCCCGGGGGCCGAGGTGCTCGAGAAGCTCGGGATCAACCCCGACCACGTGGTCGAGGTCGCGCGCGGGCTGCTCGCGGTCGTCCGGGCCTAGGCGCTCGGCTCCAGGGCGCCGAAGCGGTTGCCCTCGGTGTCGTCGAAGTAGGCGAGGCGCCCGACGCCCGGGATTTCCCGGTCCTCGACGACCTGCCGGCCGCCGGCGGCCGCGATCCGGCGACCCGTGTCGGCGAGGTCGTCGACCTGGACGGTGTTGACCCAGGCGACGACGGCATCGCCGTCGGCCTGGTCGCGTCGCGCGACGAGGGCGCCGTCGATGCCGGGCTCGCCCTCGGCGCCGGTCGTAACGAGCCGGTAGTCGACCGGACTGCGCTCCCAGCGTTGAATCGTCCATCCGAGGGCGTCGGCGTAGAACCGCTCGGCGCGGTCGAGGTCGCCGCAGTGGATCTCGAAGTGGACGACCCGGCCCACGGCCGTCGAGTGTAGGGAGGCGCGCAGCCGCACGCGAGCCGGTCGGGCTCATCCGGCGACGCTCACGTGGATCGCCCCGGGCTCGCGGACCCAGGCGATCTCGTCGAGCGCCGTGAGGCGGTCGAGGACGAACTGGAACGCGCGCGCCTGGCGGCGCGAGCGGTACGCGCGCGCGACGTCGAAGGCCCACCCCGTCGTGTGCAGCGAGAAGCCGAGCGTCGCCTCGCGGGTGCGTGTGCGCAGGCGCTGCTGGTAGCGCTCGTCGCGCACGGTGCTCGTCACGGTCAGCGGTGCGGTCGCGCTGATCGTGCGCACGGCGGCGCCCACGACCTCGAGCATGGCCAGCGCTCGCGGGCGCAGGGCGCGGTAGAGCTCGGGCGCCGCCCCCACGCGCCGCGCGAGCTCGCCCATGCGCGGGTCGATCCGCAGGCCGCGGTCCTCGAGCACGCGCGCCTCGAGCGCGACGAGCCGGCCGTCCTCGCTCGCGGCGCCGACCGCGCCCGGGTCGGCGAACGCCTCGGTGCGGTCCTCGGGATGCAGGACCTCCTCGGCCGAGGCCTTCGCGGTCTGGGCGTCCTCGAGGAGCTGGAGGGCGTCGGGGTCGGCGCGCCAGCGGCGCATGATCTCCTGCGCCGCACGCACGCGCCACAGGTAGGTCGCAGAGTCGTCGCCGTACGAGGCCAGGAGCGCGGCGGCGCGCGCGTGGCGCACCGGCGAGGTATCGAAGAAGAGCTGGACGTAGGGGACGTCGCGCCGGCCGTAGGCGCGTAGCACGGCCTGGAGGTTGCCGATGCCCATGTGGTAGCTCGCGACCGCGAGGTCGTCGCGGCCCAGCCTCCTGCGCGCGAGCTCGAGGTAGCGTGCGGTCGCCTCGAGCGCCTTGCGCGGGTCGAAGCGCTCGTCGACGACGCGCCGCCGCCGCTCGCGCTCGGCCACGCGGCGGCCGCGGGCGATGCCGCGCGTGAGGCGCTCGCTCGCCCTCACGTCGACGCGCAGCCCGAGGAGGTCGCGGCCGGTCTCGGCGAGGATCTGCGTGAGGCCCGCGGCGCCGTCGAGGTCCTTGGAGGCGCGCGCGTCGGGGCGTCCGGCGGACTCGAGCAAGATCATCGCCTCGAGCGTGGCGGGGTCGAGGTCGTGGCGGGCCGCGACGGCGTCGACGAGCGGTCGCCAGCGCGCGGTGCGCTGCGCCGTGGCCGACGCGCCGCCCGGGCTCTTGGCGTAGAGCGGGTGGGCCAGGCCCGCGGCGGCGCGGCGCTCGAGCTCCGCGCGGCGCGCGGGGTCGTAGGGCGCGAGCGGGTCGGGCACGGCGACTGCCGCGGCGGGCGCGTCGGAGCCGCGGTCGCGCCCGACGAGAACCCAGGCGAGGGCGCCCACCGCCACGGCGACGGCGCAGAGCACGGCGAGACGGCGGCGCATCCGCCCCTGAGCCTAGGGTCCTCGGGCGTGCGCCTGCTCCGTCACGACGACCTGCCCGAGCGCGTCGGCCTCGACGAGGACCTGCTCGTCGAGGCCGACTGCGCCGACGTCCTCGCCCGGCTGCCGGCCGGTGCCTTCGACCTCGTCTACATCGACCCGCCGTTCAACACCGGGCGCCGTCGCGAGCGCCGCACCGTGCGCACGACGGCCGACCCGGCCGGCGACCGCACCGGCTTCGGCGGCCGGCGCTATCGGACGGAGCTGCTCGCCACGCGCGCCTTCGCGGACGCGTTCGAGGACTACCTCGGCTGGCTCGGCCCGCGGCTGTTGGCCGCGGACGCGCTCCTCGCCGACCACGGGACGCTCTACGTCCACCTCGACCCGCGCGAGAGCCACTACGTCAAGGTCTTCCTCGACGGGGCGCTCGGCCGCGAGCGCTTCCTCAACGAGATCGTGTGGGCCTACGACTACGGCGCCAAGACGCGGCGGCGCTGGCCGCCCAAGCACGACACGATCCTCGTCTACGTCAGGGACCCCGAGCGTTATCACTTCGACGACGGCGAGGTCGAGCGCGTCCCCTACCTGGCGCCGGGGCTCGCCGGCCCCGCGAAGGCCGCGCGCGGCAAGCGCCTGACCGACACGTGGTTTCACACGATCGTGCCGACGAACGGCTCCGAGAAGACCGGCTGGCCGACGCAGAAGCCCGAGGGCGTGCTGCGCCGGATCGTCGCGGCCTCCTCGCGGCCCGGCGGCTGGTGCCTGGACCCGTTCGCGGGCTCGGGCACGCTCGGCGCCGTCGCCCGCGCGCTGGGACGGCGGTTCGTGCTCGTCGACTCCAGCGCCGAGGCGGTGGACGTCGCCCGCGCGCGGCTCGGTCGAGCAGACCCTCAGCTCCCCTGGGGGCGGTAGTCGACCGCGCAGCTTCGCGGCCGCGTCGACCGCCGCCGGCGTAGGCAGGACGCGGTCCTCAACGTCGCTCGGCCGGCGGCTTTGCGACGACCGGCGAGATGCTCTCGAGCTCGTACGTGCCGCAGGCGTCGAGTGCCCGCTCCGAGCTGAAGCGGTGGTCGGTCTTCCGTACCTCCTTCAGCTCGAGATCTTGCGCCTCGGCGAGAGGACCGCGTCGAGCTCGCGTCCATGAACCGGAACGGTCACAGCCGCACGGCCGGCCCAGGCATGCGACGGTGGCGTGTCGATTTCTGCTTCGCCCGCTCGACGCATTGGTAGAAGCACGTCCAACCCAAGGAGGAACGACGGAATGCGAGTCATGGTCCTGATCAAGGCGACGGCGGAGAGCGAAGCCGGGGTGATGCCCAGCCAGGAGCTGCTCACGCAGATGGGCAACTTCAACGAGGAGCTGGTCAAGGCCGGCGTGATGCTCGCGGGGGACGGGCTGCACCCGAGCTCCAAGGGGGCGCGGGTGGCGTTCTCGGGCGGCGAGCGCAAGGTGATCGACGGGCCGTTCGCCGAGACCAAGGAGCTCCTCGCGGGCTACTGGGTGTGGCAGGTGAAGTCGCTCGACGAGGCGATCGAGTGGGTCAAGCGCATCCCCAATCCGGACGGGACGGACGGCGTGGTCGAGATCCGCCCGGTCTTCGAGCCGGACGACTTCGGCGACTCGCTCACTCCTGAGCTGCGCGAGCAGGAGGCGCGCCTGCGGGAGCGGGCCGAGGCGAACCGGTAGCCGGCGGCGCGGCGCCGACGATCCAGCGTGCCGGCGAGCGACGTCAACCGGACGATCGACGCCGTTTGGCGGATCGAGTCGCCGCGGCTGATCGCCGGCCTGGCCCGGATCGTGCGCGACGTCGGCGTCGCCGAGGACCTCGCGCAGGAGGCGCTTGTCGCCGCTCTGGAGCAGTGGCCCGAGTCGGGTGTCCCGGACAACCCGGGCGCCTGGCTCATGGGCACGGCCAAGCACCGGGCGATCGACCGCTTGCGCCGAGCCGAGGTGCACGAGCGAAAGACGCAGGAGCTGGGGCGCGAGATCCAGGTCCGCGGCCAGATCGAGAACTCCGATCTCGACGCCGAGATCGACGATCCGTTCGATGACGATCTCCTTCGCCTGATCTTCACGACCTGCCATCCGGTGCTCTCGACCGACGCGCGGGTCGCGCTCACCCTGCGCCTGCTCGCCGGCCTGACGACCAAGGAGATCGCCCGCGCCTACCTGGTCTCGGAGGCGACGGTCGCGCAGCGGATCGTGCGCGCGAAGCGCACGCTCTCGGAGGCGCGGGTGCCCTTCGAGGTCCCCGAGCGCAACGAGCTCGCCGACCGTCTCGCGTCCGTGCTCGAGGCGATCTACCTGATCTTCAACGAGGGCTACGCGGCGACCGCGGGCGACGACTGGATCCGGCCCGAGCTGATCGAGGAGGCGCTCCGGCTTGGCCGCATCCTCGCCGGGCTGCTCCCGTCAGAGCCGGAGGTGCACGGCCTCGTCGCCCTGATGGAGCTGCACGCATCGCGCTCACGCGCGCGCATCGGCCCCTCCGGAGAAGCGGTGCTTCTGCTCGACCAGGACCGGTCGCGCTGGGACTGGCTGCTGGTCGGCCGCGGGCTCGCCGCGCTCGATCGCGCGCAGAGCACCGGCGGCGCCCTCCGGCCGTTCACGCTCCAGGCGGCGATCGCCGCCTGCCACGCGCGGGCCCGGGTCGCCGACGACACGGACTGGGAGCGCATCGTTGCCCTCTATGACGGGCTCGTGCAGCTCCTGCCCTCGCCGGTCGTCGAGCTCAACCGCGCGGTTGCCGTCGGGATGGCGTTCGGCCCCGAGGCGGGGCTCGAACTGGTTGACGCCCTCGCGTCCGAACCTGCTCTGCGCGGTTACCACCTGCTGCCAACCGTGCGCGGAGACCTGCTCGCCAAGCTCGACCGCGACGACGAGGCTCGGGTGGAGTTCGACCGTGCCGCCTCACTCACCCAAAATGCCCGCGAGCGTGCAGTGCTGCTCGAGCGGATGGCGGCCTGCGCGCTCCGGAACGGCGGCTGAACAGAAGGAGGCATTCGATGTTGCTCGACGACAAGAGCGCTGTCATCTATGGAGGCGGCGGGTCGATCGGCGGCGCGGTCGCGCGTGCCTTTGCCCGCGAGGGGGCGAAGGTCTTTCTCGCCGGGCGCACTCGGGCCACGCTCGAGGAGGTCGCGGAGTCGATCCGCGCCGCCGGGGGGTCGGTCGAGACCGCGGAGGTCGACGCGCTCGACGAGCAGGCGGTCGACCGTCACGCCGACGCGGTCGCAGCGGAGGCCGGAGGGATCGACATCTCGTTCAACCTGATCACGCACCCTCACACCCACGGCATCCCGCTCGTCGAGATGGCGGTCGATGATTTCATGGCTCCCGTGGAGACCGCCGCGCGGACGACCTTCCTGACCACAAGGGCGGCCGCCCGCCACATGATCCCCAGGCGCTCTGGCGTGATCCTCGCCTTCGGCGGTCCCGGCGACCGCAGCGCGCCGATCCGCGACTACTACCTGGGAGGCACGCAGGTCGCGTTCGATGCGATCGAGACGATCCGACGCCAGCTCGCGGTCGAGCTGGGACCGCACGGAGTGCGGGTCGTCACCCTCGCGAGCGGAGGGGTGCCCGAGTCGCTCCCCGAGGGGTTCGAGGGCCGCCAGGCGATCGTCGAGCTGATCGAGGGACAGTCGCTGCTCGGGCGGGCCGCGACGCTCGAGGACGTGGGCAACGCGGCCGCGTTCGCCGCCTCCGACTGGGCGCGTGCCATGACGGCGGCGATCGTCAACGTCAGCGCCGGCGCGCTCGTCGACTGATGGGAAATGTGCCTGAGCCCTACGCGGCTGCGTCCTGGAGGGTGACGGTGTGACCCAGACGCTCGAGCTGGGCGACGAGGCGCCTGGTGTGGCGCTGGGGGTCGCGGCGCTGGTAGTAGTCGCCACCGAGGTCGCGGTAGGTCTCGCCGGTGGTGAACATGTGCCAGTAGGCGATGAGCATCGAGTGCTTGACAGCGCCGATGGCGCGGCCGTGGCCGAGGCGCGGCTTGAGGCGCCGGTATTGGGCGGCGAGGTAGCTGCGCTTGACGCGGATCGCGGCGAGCGCGGCCTCTTCGAGCGCGATCCCGAGGAACTTGCTGCCCTTGCGGGTGCGCCCGCTGCGGCGTTTGCCGGCGGACTTGTCGTTGCCGGGGCAGCGTCCGGCCCACGAGGCGAGGTGCCCGGCCGTCGGGAACACGCTCATGTCGGTGCCGATCTCAGCGACCAGGACGTCGGCGGTGCGGGCGGCGACGCCGGTCATGCTGCTGGCCAGCTCGCGGCCGGCCAGCCCGGTAGGGCCCAGCAGCTCCTCGATCGCCTCGGAGAGCCGCTCGATCTGTTCGTCGAGGAAGTCCAGATGAGCGAGGATCGCGCCGATCAGGAGCGCGTGGTGGGCCTCGAAGCGGCCCTGCAGCGCGTCGCGCAGCGCGGGGATCTTGGCGCGCAGCTTGCCTCTCGCGAGGTCGGCGAGCAGCTGCGGGTCGGTCGTGCCGGCGACGAGCGCGTCGAGCATCGCGCGGCCGGAGGCGCCGAGGATGTCGCTGGCGACGCAGTCGAGCTTGATGCCCGTGTCCTCCAGCGCCTTGTGCAACCGGTTGGCTTCGCGCTGGCGCTCGGCGATCTGGGTCTTGCGATACCGCGTCAACGCCCGCAGCCGCCGCTGCGGCTTGGGCGGCACGAAGCTCGCGCGCAAGAGGCCGGCCTCCATCAGCTGGCACAGCCATTGTGCGTCGCAGACGTCGGTCTTGCGGCCCGGGACGTTCTTGACGTGGCGCGCGTTGACGAGCATCAGCTCGAAGTCGTCTTCGAGGATCTGCCAGACCGGCTGCCAGTACACGCCTGTGGCCTCCATCGCCACGTGCGTGACGGCGAACGCCCTCAGCCAATCCGCCAGCGCCAGCAGCCCCTGCACGGTCGTGGCGAACTCGGCGACATGCGCCTCGCGGCGCCCGGATGCGTCAGCGACCCTGACGCACGCAGTCACCTGCGCCTTATGGACATCCAGCGCACCGACGCGCTCGAAGATCGTCTCCATCGCTCCTCCCGGGTCGAACACCGAACGGTGTCGCCCGGCGGGACCTTCGAAACAGACGAGTCTGATGGTCGTGCTCGAAGCAACAGTCCGGGATCCCGGGGAAGGCCCCAGCGCCAAACTAGTCACGGGCGCACAGGCACCAAGAAGAACGCGGCGTCGACAGGCGACGCCCCGATCCTCCCCCATTTCATCCGCCCGCGGATGCCCGAAGGACAGGGAAACTAGTCGAGATCCGCTGAACGCGCATTGTCCCGCTTCCGCGCGACCGCAGACGCCCGCGCGCCCGCTGACGTCGACCGTCGGCGAGGCCGCCGCGATCGTCCGCAGCCGCGACGAATTGCGGGCGCCCGATCAGATCCCGCCCGGATGCAAACGATGTCCCGGCGGCTCAACCCCAGCCCGTAAACGATGCGCCGGCGGCCACCGGTAACGATGTGCCGGCGGCCGTCACCTAGCGACCCGCTGGCCGACGTTCGTTCTCCAAAGCCATGTCCTCAGCTCGCAACGCCAACCATGACCGCGCGCTCGCCGGCTTCACCGACGCGCCCGTCGCGGTCGGCGACTCGAACTACGCCGTCGCCACCGCCGGCCAGGGCCCGGCCGTCCTCCTCCTGCACGGCTTCCCGCAGGACCACACCTGCTGGCACCGGATCGCGCCGGCGCTCGCCCGAGACCACGCGGTCGTCCTCTGCGACCTCAAGGGCGTCGGCGCGAGCCGGGCGCCGCGCGGCGGACCACTCGGCGAGGGCTACTCCAAGCGCGAAATCGCCGCCGAGCTCGTCGAGGTCATGGCACGCGCCGGCCACGAGCGCTTCGCCGTTGTCGGCCACGACCGCGGCGCCCGCGTCGGCTACCGCATGGCGCTCGACGACCCGGCCCGCGTCGAGCGACTGTGCGTGCTCAACGTCATCCCGACGCTGGACCAGTTCGATCGCCTCGACGCCGACACGGCACTGGAGTACTGGCCGTTCCTGCTACTCGCCCAGCCGGCCCCATTCGCGGAGCAGCTCATCGCCGCCAGCGCCGAGCGGGTGATACGACACCTGCTCGACACGTGGGTCGCCGGGCCCCGCGCGATCGACCCGCACGCCACCGAGCGCTACGTGCGCGCGTTCACCCCCGAGACGATCGCGGCCTGGTGCGCCGACTACCGCGCCGCCTTCCATCTCGACCGCGCGCTCGACGCCGGGGACCGCGCCGCCGGCGCGATGATCACCTGCCCGCTGCTCGTGCACTGGGGCGCCGGCGAAGACGCCATGGCCGAAGGGCTGCTGCCGATCTGGCGGCGATGGGCCAGCGACGTGCACGGCGGCCCGCTACCCGGCGGCCACTTCATGCCCGAGGAGGCCGCCGACGAGCTCGTCGCCTCCCTCCGGACGTTCCTCGACCAACGAACCGCAGCGACAGCGGACCGTCACCAAGGATGAGTGCCGCAAGAGCCGGGCCGTACGGGATTCGAGATCGCCAGACGCCGGCGAGCCAGGTGGGCTCACGCCGGCCCGCAGGTGACAGCAACGTGCCGGAGCGGGCCGCCTGCGCCCGCACGAGCGGGCGTCGCTCCGGCCCGGCGCGGCCGGGGTCGGCCAGATGGACGCCCTGCTCGCCGGTTGAACCGGCGACACCACCACGAAGGGAGATCAGGTGCTCAAAGACACTCACGTGGCGACCAGGATCCCGGTGCAGGATCTCGACCGCGCACGGGCCTTCTATGCGGAGAAGCTCGGGCTCGAGCCCAGCGAGGAGCGACCCGGGGGGCTTCTCTACCGCTGCGTGAGCGGGGAGTTCGCGTTGTTCGAGTCAGCCGGCGGATCACCAGGCACCTTCACGCAGATGGCCTGGGAGGTGGATGACATCGAGACCGCCGTGGCCGAGCTTCGCAAACGGGGGGTCGCTTTCGAGGAGGTCGACCTCCCCGGTCTGACGACGATTGACGGTATCGCCGACGTCCAGGGTAACTACCCGAGCAAAGGCGTGGGCGAGAAGGGCGCCTGGTTTCGAGACAGCGAGGGCAACATGCTCGGTATTGGGCAGCCGACCCGTTGACCCTCACGGTGACTCGGCGGAGCGGGACCTTCGGCCCCCACGAACGCGCGCAGCACGAGGACGTCGACGACCGCGGTCGTCATCCTCGCGCGCGTCGATGCGCTGATGGCCGGCCTGGACACCGTCGTCGTGGCCGCGGCGCTGAGCACGACCCGGACCGATCCCGGTGCCTCGGTCGGCCCGTGGACATATGTCGGAGCGGAGCTAGGCTGGTGTCGCCGACGGACGAGGAATGGCCCGTGTGACGCCGAGAAGACTGCTCTTCGTGGGCGCAGCTACCACGACGGCTCTGGTATGCGCTACAGCGTTCAGCCCGGTTGCCGGCGCGCGTGGCACGCCGGCGATCCTGGCCTCCACGTCTCCGAGCGGAACTCCGCGCGCGCTTGTGCGCCCCACGCGCTTCTCGCCCGGCAGCCACTACATGATCGTCCGGGCTCGCTGGACCGAATGGGGTCACCACGACGCCTCCGCGAGAGCGACGGTCAAGGGCCGATTCCAGGGCCCATGGCGATCGACGCGCACCACGATCGTGCTCTCCCGGCCCCGGCGGATGTGCGGGGTCCTCACGTTCACGCGCTGGCGGTCGGGCTCCGGAGGAGCCGGTGTGATGCGCCGGCTCGCGCCCGGTGTGTGCACCTTCATCGTCCACTAGAGGCTTGATGTGGGTTCATCGTCCGTCGTAGGCGGCGAGGGCGCGTGGCGGGCGGCCGGTGAGGATGTTGATGAGCATTCCGAGGGTGAGGGCGAGCAGGCGTTGTGCGATGCGTTGGACCAGTCCGGTGAGGGTCTTGGCGAGGTGCTGGTCGAGGCGCATCTGGCCCTTGAGGTTGCTGAAGACCGACTCGGCGACCAGGCGGATGCGGGCCTTGGCGATTTCCATCGGTGGTCGCTGACCGAGCTTGTGCTTGGTGGGCGTGATCAGCGTGACGTCGATCAGGCTCATCGTGCGCTGGTACTCGGCGCCCCAGAAGCCACCGTCGCCGAACAGCAGGCTGTCGGGGTGCCCGCAGGCCAGTTCCCAGGCGGACTCGCGTTCCTGTCCGGTCTTCGGTCCGACGAGGTCATAGCCGACCGGGGTGCCCTTCCAGTCGGCGATGAGGACCAGGCGCATGCCCCACACGAACAGGCTCTTGGACGGGCAATACCCGTAGCTGGCGTGCCCGGCGAACTCGCTCTTGGAGGCGCAGCCGGGGTAGTTGGCGCACTGAATCAGCGTCCCGTCGACGAGCCGGATCTGGCCGTCGGCGATCAGCTGCGCGACCTGCAGCTGCACGGTGGCGATCCACGGCGCCAGGCGCCGCAGCCGGCGGTTGTACTGGCTCTGGTCGGGCAGGTGCGGAAACCAACCGGGCAGCAGCCGCTCGATCATGCCCAGGAACTGGCGATCCGAGCAGACGCCGGTCGCTGCTTGCGCGGCGGCGAGCGCGATCAGCTCATCGTCGGTGATCAGGCCCGCAGGGCCCGAGCGAGGGATCCGAACCGACGCGGCGAACACGTAGGCTGCGATAACGAGGGTCTCCAGACAAGCGGTCATCTCGTGCTCCAATCACGAGCTGGCAGGGCTGGAGGCCCTCTTCTTTATGTCAACGCCGCCACCTGCCCCGCGACCCAACCCACATCAAGCCTCTAGGAGGAAGCGCTGCCCAGGTCGATCATCCGGCTCGCCGTTGTGCTCGCGACGCTGGCCATCGCGCTCCTCGCCGGTTCGGCGTCGGCGGCGCCGATCCGCGAATGCGGCAGCTACGACCTCAACACCCGCCGGTGGACCTTCAAGCCGACGCGCGGCGCGATCGACGTCGGGAACCTGACCACCCGCAATGTGTCCTGCCGCACCGCGCCGGGTCTCACGGCGCTACCGCGGCACCGACACCTACTATCCGACGTGGCGCTGCCGAGAGGTTCGGGCGTACGAGTCCTTCGACGTGCGCTGCACCGCCTCGCGCGCGCGCATCATCCGCTGGCAAGGCGGATCCTGACCCTCGCCGAGGCGCCTGCTCGCGGCCTCAGGTGGCGAGCGACGGGACGCCACCCACCAGTTCGCGTCGGTGAAGTCGCGCCTTGTTCGGACGTAGACGGCGGTCGCCGCGGTCAGCGCCGGTTCCCGGAGTGCGCCAGCAGGCCAATACCGCCCCTCGGGTCGCGTTAGCGATCCGGGCTCTTAGCGACGCGAGCGGGATGCCCGGTGGCGGTGGCGCGAGCGCTGCGCCGGCCGCGCGCCGTGCTCGAGGCCCCGGCGGGGCGCCGGCGCGTAGCCCGTGCGGTCGAACTCGGCGTGGAGCTCGAGGTCCGCGGCGATGCGGGCGACGTCGGCGGCCTGGTCGGCCGCGACGAAGGTGACCCCGGCGCCGGTGCGTCCCGCGCGAGCCGTGCGCCCGACGCGGTGCACGTAGCTGTCGCGGTCGGGCGGCGCGTCGAAGTTGACGACCTGCGTGATCTCGTCGACGTCGAGGCCGCGGGCGGCAACGTCGGTGGCAACGAGCGTCGCGACGTCGCCGGCGTCGAAGCTCGCGAGCGCGCGCTCGCGCTGGCCCTGGGACTTGTTGCCGTGCATGGCCACCGCCTCGACCCCGCGCGTGCGCAGCCGCTTGACCAGGCGGTCGGCGCCGTGCTTCGTGCGCACGAAGACGAGCGAGCGCCGCGCGTCGGCGCCGCGCAGCGCGTCCACGAGCGCGTCGAGCTTGCGCTCCTGGCTGACTGCCAGGAAGCGGTGCTCGACGGCGGCGGCGCGTTCGGGCGCGGGCGCGTGGTCGTGGCGGCGCGGATCGCGCGTGTAGGCGCCGCCCAACGGGCCGGCGTCGCTGTCGAGCGTGGCGGAGAAGAAGAGCGTCTGGCGCCCGCGCGGGGTCAGGGCGACGATGCGGTCGACGGCCGGGCGGAAGCCCATGTCGAGCATGCGGTCGGCCTCGTCGAGGACGAGCACGCGGACGTGCGCGAGCGTGACGGCGCCGCGGGCGACGAGATCCTCCAGGCGGCCGGGCGTGGCCACGAGGATGTGCGAGCGAGCGGCGAGGCGGCTCTGGCGTTGAAGTCCGGCGCCCCCGTAGACCGCGGTGATCGAAAGGGCCCGCGCGTGGGCGACGTCGCGCAGGTCGTCGACGATCTGCTGGGCGAGCTCGCGCGTGGGCGCGAGGACCAGCGCCGAGGGCCGGCGGTCCGTCGCCCGCAGGCGGTCGACGAGTGGGACGCCGAAGGCCAGGGTCTTGCCCGAGCCGGTGGGCGAGCGTACGAGCACGTCGCGCCCGGCGAGCACGTCGCCGGTCACGAGCCGCTGGACGGCGAAGGGTTCGGTGAAGCCGCGGGCGGCGAGCGCGCCGCAGACGGCGTCGGACACGCCGAGATCGGCGAACGACTGAGACATCGGTTGAGCTCCTTGCTCGGTTGCCGGAGATCCTGTGACCCGGAACCACGCAGGGCTGCCCAGAACGAGAACCTCGCGGACGGCGGCGCCGTCCACCTGTCTCAAGCTAGCAGGCGGCCTACGCGATCCTGACCACGGCGTCCAGCTCGGGCGTGCCGGCGAGGGTCTGGAGGACGACGCAGTAGCGCTCGGTGAGCCTGAGCAGCGTGGCGAGCTCGTCGTCGTCGGCGTCCGTGTCGAGCTCGAAGACGAGGCGGATCGCGCAGAAGCCCACGGGCGCGTCGCGGTCGACGGCGAGCGTCCCCCGGAAGTCGAGGTCGCCTTCGGCCAGCACGCGGCCCGAGCGGACGGGGATGCCCCGGGACCTGGCCACGGCCCGCAGCGTCACGCCGGCGCAGGCGACGAGCGCCTCGAGCAGCATGTCACCCGAGCACAGCAGCGAGCCGTCGCCGCCGGCGGCCGTGTGCAGGCCCGCCTCGGCGAGCGCCCGGCCCGTCTGCACGGAGCACGACACGCCCTCTCCGAGGGCGCCGGTGGCCGTGAACGTGACGAGCGCCGACCCGGGCTCCTGGCGGTAGCGCTCCTTCAGCGTCGCCTGCAGCTCTCCGAGTTCCGCGTTGTCCATGCAGTGGAGCTTAGGGGGACTCGAACCCCCGACCTCTGGGTGCGATCCAGGCGGACCACTGGCCCAAATCATGCGAATTTACAGGCTATTGTCGTCGCACTACCCGATCCCGCTCGCCAAAATTCGGTTCGCAGTTTGCGGGCTTTCTGCGGAGTATTGCCACGTCGCGCGTGCGGAGTGGAACAACCTCGGCCCGCCTCGTCGGGTCGTCTAGGGAGGTGCGACTTCGATCGTTGCCTCTTGTCCACCATGCTCGAACCGGCAGCGCTCCGCGACCACGAGCTTGGCGTCGAGCATCTTGGCCTCAAGCCACGTGATGGACCGCACGTACGCGTGCGTGCGCGTGTCCGCGACGAAGGCAGCGGAGAGCCGCTCAGCCTCCACCGTGAGCTTCGGCTTGACCTTCGGTGCCCGCTTCCACCCCGCTTCGGGCTCGAAGAAGTAGCGCGCATTCGCGGCGAGCACGAGGCAAAGGTCCACGGGCCCGTCCGGCTTGAGCTGGTGGTGCGCCGCGAGCCTGAGTCGCTGCGACGGACTGGCGAGCTGGGATGCCAGGAGGAGTACTTGAACGGTGGCGTAGAACGGGTGCTGGTCGCCTCTCGCCTTGACCTCCGTCAGGACCGGCGTCCGCTCCTGGTCGGCGAGGAGTAGATCGAGGCGCCGGGACGCGCGGGAGAGTGCCGAGGTGTTCGCGTCCTGCCCTGAGGTTCGCAGCGGGACGAGCTCGCGCGCCACGTAGATCCAACCCAGGGCGCTCTAGTCGGCTTCACGAAGGGCGGGGTCCTGCGGCTCCGGCCACCAGGCGATTGAACTCGTCTCGAGATCCTCATCGTTTGTCGGGCGATGCTCGGGTGTGAGCGCATCCCGTGGATCGAAGAACAGCTGGCCCTCGTTGGCGTAGCCGGCGTAGTCCTCGATGCTCGCCGTGAAGGCATCGACGAGAGCGCCATCTGCCATGGCCTTCGCCATCTCGAGATGGTGGCCCTGCTCTCCGATCGACTCGCCGTAGAGGGCTTCGCGCTCTGCCGCGGTGATCCCGAAGGCGAGGTAGATGCACTCGAGCGCGGAGGGGTCCTGCGGGATCACCGCGCCGGAATGCTCGTCGACTTGAGCTTGCTGGTGGTCCATCGTCGCGGACGTGAGTCTCCCAGAGCGCCCGATCGGCATAGCGATCCATCCTGGAGCGGGCGGATTCTCTGCGGCTACCGGCGCCCGGCCACCTCCACACGCTTCTTGTGGCACCGGCCGAGGCGGGCTTTATTGCAGCCAACGCAACAGGTCGGAGCGTTTCGCCCGGCGGACGGGAATGGTTCGGGTGACGCTGTCCCTCCTCGGTGCCGCCATGTTCGCCCTCGCAGGACAGATACCCGCCCCCATCCTCGCCGAGCTCGTCGGTATCAGCAGCGGGAAAGCCGCCGCCTGGGCCAAGCTCGCCGCACGGGACTGGAGCGACTACGTGCGCCCCACGCGCGACCCGCCGCTGAGCTCCACCCAGGCCACGACCCCCCAGCTGGGAGCCCGCCACCGCGCTGGACTACCGACGGTGCCGCACGTCGCGGACCATGCGAATCTCCTGCATGCCGTCCTCGACCTGGGCCGTCCCGTCGGCAACGAAGCCGTGCTTGCGGTAGAACGCCTGCGCGCGAGGGTTGGGATCGGCGACCCACAGCGCCGCGGACTCCGCGGGGTCGATGACGGCCTCCAACAACGCTCGCCCAGCACCCGTGCCTTGGTCGGCTGCATACACATAGAGCACATACAGCTGCCTCGTCCACGCCGCCGCAGCGTCCAGGGGCGGGCCCGACATGGCGATCCCGATCAACTCACCATCCCGCTCGGCGACAGCCGCCCGGTTCTCGCGATATCGCTCGTCGGTCAAAGCGGCAGTCCAGAACCGCTCCCGAGCAGCCAGGAGGCCCGGATCATCGAGCACCGCATCCGACATGAGCCCCCGATACGTCTCCTGCCAGCTCCGCACATTTACACGCGCCATCTGCGCAACGTCCTCGACCCGGGCCGAGCGAACAGTCAGCGAGGAACCCACCGCCGAATCGTAGGCCGCGACCAGATGCTCGCCCCACCGGACTCGCCGTGGGCGCCGCCTCAACTCGATGCTCACCCGGCTGGGCCGGTTGAAGGCGCACCCAGCTGAGGGGGCAGCGGTCTCGTCCGGCGTGATGCCGGGCCTCGCCTGGTCACCGGACCGGGGCGAGGAGGAAGGGCAGTGTGAGGCGGGCTGGGTTCTGCGGAGACCGGGTTAGCTAGCCAGCTAGCGTCACCGGCCCGAGCCCTCCCGCCGCGCCCGCTCGCGCTCGACGTCGATCGGCGACCGCAGCAGGCCGCGATAGCCGCCGCGGATGACGAGCGGCGTCGCGAAGCCCGGCGCCATCAGCGCCCCGGGACCCTTCTCCACGGCGAAGGCGAACGCCTCCGCGAGCTCCGCGATCTCCCGCGCCGCGTCGCGCGCGGTCCGCTCGACCCAGTCGCCGACCGCGCCGTCGATGATGAGGTACGCCCCGACCCCGACCACAAAGCCGACGACGTTGCCGAGAATCGGGACCTCCGAGCCGAAGACCGCGCCGGTGAAGCCCGCGGCGAGCAGGCCCGAGCCGCCACCGACCACCGAGGTCCGCGTCCCGACGGCGAAGTAGTCCTCCCCCGAGTAGTCCTCGTCGCTCAGCGCCATGCTGCCGAGGGCGAAGATCGGCGCGGCGATGGCGCCGGCCGCGCCCCCGCCCACGCTGCTGCGGAAGACCACCGATCCGCCGCCGGACACGCCCTCGGTGATCGCGGCACGCGAGAGCTGGTTGACGACGAGCGTCTCCACGCCGCTGCCCGTCGCGCCCGAGACGACGCCCAGCCCGCCGTGCGTGACGAGCTCGCGCGCCCAGTCGGGGTGCTCGCGCTCGTCGAAGATCATGATGCCGAGGTCCGTCACGACGGCGATGCCGCCGCCCGCCGCGCCGCCGCCGGCCACGGAGCGCCCCGCGGCCCGAGCGCCGCCGGCCCACCCTCCGCCGTAGCGCTCGGCCAGGAGGAACTCCGGCGAGACCTGCGTCGAGATAACGTCGGGGGACGCGCTCGCCGGCCCGAGCCCGAAGCGGGCGCGCGCCCGCTGGAGGTTGAGCAGCTCGCTCGTCGAGAGCCCGTGCGAGACGATCCGACCGGAGGCCCGGTCGGCCAGACGGGTCAGCAGGCGCGCCCGGTCGGCGGCGCTCAGCGTCCCCGCCGCGTGCGCGGACTCGATCTGCGCGAGCGACGTGAACACGCGCGGGGCGAGGACCTCGGGCGCGTCGGCGAGCATGGCGTCTACGAGCGGGCGGACGTCGGCGGGGCGCTGGGTGACGCGGATCCGCATCCGCTCGCGGAACGCGCGCACGTCGTCGGCGTTGATGGCGAGCAGCGCCTGCATCCGGGCGAGCTGCTCGGCGTCGGCCGCCGCCAGCGTCGGGTAGGCGTCCTGCGCGGCAACGGCGAAGAGCCCGGGGCGACGGACGCCGGTGACGTCCCCGTAGCCCGACGAGTAGACGCCGAAGCGGCCCGGAAGGGCCAGCTGCGTGCTCGTCTTGACCTGGCGCAGCGCGAACAGCGTGCGCAGGTCGAAGATCGGGAAGTTGCCTACCTGGCGCTGCGCTCCCCATGGGACCGTGTTGAGGTCGGTGGCGAACATCCCTCGCGACCATCCCATCCCGGCCGAGAGCTCGCCCAACGCTCCCGAGAATCCCGTCCGCAGGTGCTGGGGGCCGCTGACGGGCTGGGCGAAGAGCGACGGCAGGCGGCTCTCGAAGCCCGGCAGGTGGATGCGACTGCCGCGCGTGCCGGCCAGCGCGGCCTCGTCAATCGTGGGGATGCCGCGCCGCCGGAGCTGCTCGTCGAACTGCTCGCGCGTGAGGACGACGGTCCCGGCCGTCAGCCAGGGATCGGCGGCGACGCTCGGGGCGATCTCGACGACCGCAACCCGATCGCCCGCCGGCACGAGCTGATAGAGGACGTCGCCCCGGCCCTCGGCGCCCCGTCCCCGGCCGAGCCACGCCTGGCCCAGGCGGACGCGTCGCAGCCGCTCCTCCTCGAGCGCGCGCAGCGAGTCGAGGTCGCCCGGTCGCGCGTTACGACCCACGATGCGCGCGCGGATCGCCTCGATCTCGGCCTCGAGCTCGAGGTTGCCGAACTGGCCGGGCTCGAACACGGGCCGCGGCAGCGGCGGCGGCGCGAGCGCGCCCGGATCCTGCTCCGGGCGCGCCGGGGTCCGCGGCGCCGGGAGCTGCTCGTGTGAGCGGCCGTTCGCCATCGCTCACGGCGCGGGCACCGGCCCGCGCTTGTAGATCCGCGCGATCAGCGTGAAGAGCCCCTCGCCCAGCCCGCCCGTGCGAATGTCGGACGCCGCGTTGGCCAGGATGCTCGCCTGCTCGGGGTCGGCCGGGGCGACCCCCTTCTCGGCGAAGCCCCTGATCGTCGTGCGGTCGACCGTGACGACGCGAGCGCCGTCGATCTCGTTCGCGATCGCGCCGAGCTGGTCGACGCCGACGCCGACGCCGCTCCGTTCGGGGACCAGCAGGTCGCGCCCGACGCGCACCCGCAGCTCCACGAACCCGTCGGGACGGAGCATCCTGTTCAGCTCGCGCCCGAGCTCGGTGATCGTTGCCGGATCCGCGCGCGACAGACCGAACGGTCGGCGCAGGTAGATCTGGTCGGCGACGCCGTAGAGCTGCGGGTGGCGCGTCGGGACGATCCGCGTGACGTCCGCGAGCGCCGACTGGCCGCCGCCCGCGACCGGGATCAGTCGCTCGCCGCCGGGAGGGCCGCCGCCGAGCGCGGGGAAGAACGGCTCGCGCAGCGTCGTCACGGGCCCGGTCTGCGGCCAGAGGTGCGGGCCTGGTCGCACCTCCCAGGGCAGCAGCCGCGGGGTGTGCTCCAGCGGCGTGCGCCACGCCGGTGTGTCCGGCCAGATCGGCGACTCGGCGACGATCTGGCGCAGCAGCGCGAGCTCCTGCGGGTCGGTGGTCGTCAGGCGGCGGTAGCCCAGCAGCCAGTCGCCGGTCTCCGTGCCGATGCCGCGAGCGCCGGGGGTCCCGGCGACCTGCTCGGGCAGGAACGTCCCGGCGCCGGACTGCAGGTCGATGATGAGCGGCCCCGTGCGCGGGGTCGGCGGGATCGGCTGCCCGCCAACGTCGAGGAGCGGCGGGATCGGAGCGGTCGGTCCGGACAGCGGCTCGCCCCCGGGACCGACGAGCCGCCCGCCGCCGGTGAGCGTCGTCCGGCCCGGGTGCCCGACGACCCTGCCGCCGACGACGAGGGACGGCTGATCCGGGGCCGTCCACAGCAAGACGGGCGGCACATCGCCGCCGGCGCTCGCCCCACCCGCCGGCGGTGGAGGCGGCGGCGGGCCCCCGGCCCCACCCCCGCCGCCGATGGCGGGCGGCCGAAAGCCCCCGCCGCCGCCGGTCGGCGTCTCGCCGAGCGCGAACCGGCGCGCCCACCAGCCCGCGTAGTATCGCTCCGGATCAAGCCGACGGAAGATCTCGAGCAGGCGCCGAAGGCGCTCGCCCTCATCCGCGATCGCGCGGGCCTCGTTGACCTCCGCGGCGATCGTGTCCGGCCACAGCTCACCGAACCGGATCGGCTCGGCCTGGCCCGGCAGGCGCACGAAGTACGAGCGGTCGGGATCGGATGGATCGACCCCGAACTCGACTTCGTAGAGCTCGCCCGTCGGCGTTCGCGAATGCACCTTCTGCGACACGCGCCCGCGGCCGGGGCTGCGCCTCCAGTCATCGAGTGCGCTGGCGAGGTCCTGGGGCGCAGGATTGTGGAAGCCCGGGTCGCTGGGCGCGTCGGGGTGGAAGTGCGAGACGTTGAACCAGCCTTCGCCGGGCGGCGGGCGCACGCCGCCCTTGAACCCCTGCACGACCACGAACCGCCGGCCGCTCGGGGTGTCCTGCGTGTAGATGCCGACCTCGACGGACTCGGGCGCGCTGCGGGCGGCAGCTGCGAGGTATGCCTCCATGACCTCGGCCTCGCTCGTGCCCGCCGCGAGGATCGTCCCGGGCGCCGGCGGCGCGGCCGGCCCGCGGCCGACCGGCTCGGGCGCGGCTTCGCGCTCCTGCCTGCGCCCGAGAATGTCCTCCTCCTCCTTGCCGACGTCCTCGTCGAGCTTCGCGGCGTCCTTCGCCACGTCGTCGATCGCCTTGCTGTCCTCGGGGTCGGGCTGCTCGGCGCGCAGTCGATCCTCGAGCTCGCCGGACTTCTCCGAGAGCGCGAGGTGCTTCTTCTGCGAGCCCCTGACCCGCTCGCGCCAGAAGTCCTTCTGGCTCTTCCAGTTCTCGATCTCGCTCTTGACGAGCTTTCCGGGCGCGGCCCGCAGAAACTTCCAGACGTGCTCGCGGGTCGTCGCGGAGAGCAGGCTCGAGATCCGCGGTCCGAGCACTCTGAGCGAGGCGATCGGCGTGCGGAGCCTGGCCACCAACGTCGAGGCGACGCCGCGCAGCGCCTTGCCCACCACGCCGGCCTCCTTCTTGGCGACCTTCACGAACGCGGCGCCCAGGCTCACCTCGCGCGCCTCGACCGCGACGGCCTTCGCCGCGGAGGCGCCTCCGCGGAAGCTGAAGTACACGTTGAGCACGAACGAGACGATGCGTCGCGTCCAGAACTCGACGCGGCGGCCGTACTCGAACGGGCCTTCGATCGTCGTCGACTCCCTGACCGTCTGCGTCCAGGCGGCGGTGATCGTGTCGATCGGGTGGGCGAGGAGCTGCGCGATCCCCTTGAAGAACTCCTTCGTCGCCAGCCACTGCGAGCCGCCGACCGTGCCGAAGGTCAGGAAGTACACAGCCGACATGACGAGGTAGTAGGCGGCCAGCGCGACGTCGACGACGATTCCGAGCAGGCCGAGCAGGAACGCCCCGATGCCGGTCACGATCCCGATGACGAGCCCGACGGCGACCTCGACGATGTCCAGGACGGCGTCGAGCACCCCGATGCCGAGGGACGCCAGCGCGCCGCGCTGGGGCTGGAACGCGTCGAGCCTGAGCCCGGGCAGCGCCGCGAGCTGCCGGTAGTGGACCTCGTACATGTTCTCCATCAGCACCTGCTGAGCCGTGTGCGGCGTGGTGAGCTGCTCGAGCTCCGCCTGGACGTTGGTCCGGTGCTCCTTGGCCTCGATCGTCTCGAAGTTCCAGAGGATCGAGTTGGAGTCCGCGTAGCTCGTGTAGTCGTCGAGCAGCGCCTTGACCTTGCGCGCCGTGTAGATCTCCGCCCACCCGGAGGCCGCGCCCCCGATCTTGAAGAAGTGCTGGCGCAGGTCCTCGGCGATGCCGCGCTCGAGGTCGTCGAAGAGCCTGAAGGCGAGCGCGTCGGGGTCCTTCGCGTCGGGCGTCCGCTGCTGGAGCCGGGCCAGGACCGCATCGAGCCCGTCGCTCGAGAACTGCGTGAGCGTGCCGACGATCTCGCGGCTGTCGTCCTCGCTCGTGTAGCCGGCGAGGAGATCCGCGACCTCCTTGGCGGCGAGGCGGACGAGGTCCTCCTGCGGGGCCACCGCGAAGAGCAGGCTGCGCAGCTCGCGCCGGTCCTCCTTGATCATGTCCGAGAACAGCCAGTCGATCACCCCCTCGGGCTCCACGTCCGGCGGCGCGACGGCCTTCAGCTCCTCGAGGATCGCGCGGATCGTGGCGGGGCTCCGCTCCTGGAAGGTCCGCAGGATCCGGCCGCTGCCCGCCGTGCCCGTGGGGCCGATGAGCGCCTCCATGATGATGCTGACGGCGGCGTCGACGATCTCCCTGTCGACCTTCTCCGGCGCCGGCGCCGCTCCCGGCGGCGTCTTGCGCTCGTCGGTCTGCGCGCGCGCGAGGATGATGCGCAGCTGCTGGCGATCGCGCGGCGTCAGGTCGCCGAGCAGCCAGTCGACGATCTCCTCGGGCGTCTGATCCCACTCGGCCGCCTTGGCGCGCAGCCGGCGCATGATCGAGCGCACGGTCGCCCGGTCGTGCCTGCCGAATTCCTCGACGATCTCCGCGCTGTCGCGGTCGCTCGTGTAGCCGGAGAGCCGATCGAGGATCTTCGCGACCGCCTCGTCGGCGACGGGGTCCGGCGCGACCGGCGTCAGCTTCGTGCCGCCGCCGGCCAGCGCCGCCTCCAGGCCGAGCTCCTGGCGGGCGAGGGCGGTCGGCCGCTCGCGCGGCGCGGGGACCGCCGCCCCGTTCGCCACCCGGTCGGCGGCGTCCCGTGCCTCGCGCTCGGCCGGGTCGCTCGCCGCGCTCAGACCGCCCGCCGCCGGCGGCGAGTCGTCCTGCTGGATCGTGTGCGTGAGCTCGTGGGCGAGCACGCGCTCGCCCGCCTTGCTGGCGGGGTCGTACGCGCCGCCGGCGAAGTACACGTCGCGCCCGCGCGTGAACGCGTGCGCGCCCAGCCCGCGCGCAAGCTCGGCGGCGCCCGCGTCGGCGTGGACGCGAACCTCCCCGAACCGCCGGCCGAAGCGCGCCTCCATCCGCTCCTGGGTCCGGGGCTCGAGCGGGTGCCCCGGCGAGCGGTCGGCGAGCGCGCGGTCGACGACGCGGGCCGAGATCGCGGGCTCCGTCCCGTCGCTCGCGCGCTGCAGGAGCGCAGCGACCGCGCGATTGCCCGCGCGACGCTGGAGCAAGAGGACTGGGTGGAGGCGCTCGTGAGCCGCGGGGCCGCGGGGCTCGCGCGCGGCCTTGTCGCGCGGCGCCCGCGCGGGCTTGGGCTCGAGCGGTGCGCGGGCGAGGGTCACAGGAGCACGAGCGGCTCGTCGTCGCCGATCCCCAGCCAGGCGCGCGCGGCGCGCACTGCTGCCGCAGCTTGCCCGCTCGGAGGCGCCCAGGGATCGCGGGTCACGAGGATCAGCCCGCCGCCGGGGACCTCGATCACGCGCGCGGGCGCGCCGACGACCCGGTGGCGGCCGCCTGCGCGCTCGACGGCCCGGGCATCGAGGTATAGGAGCGGGGGCACCTCGCTCAGGCCGCGCAGGCCCTGCATCGCGAGCTCGGCGTCGGGCCCGTCGCAGTCGTAGACGAGCGCGAGCGCGGGCGCCACGCCGCCGCGGTCGCGGATCTCCGCGAGCAGGTCGCCGACGCGCGCGGCGACGTCGCCGGCGGCGGGACGGTTGAGCGCGACATCGACCTCGTGCTCGAGCTCGCCGCGGCCGACGTCGATCGACGTGCCGGCGCCCTCGCGCCGCTCGAGCCCCCAGGACCACCACCGGTCCCGCGCCGCGCGGCGGGCGAGCTGCGGCCACAGCGCGTCCGACCACGGCTCGTCGGGCGACGCCTCGGGATCGTCGCGGCGGTGCACGTTCGTCGGCGCGAGGGCGCCGTCCCACGCGACGAGCGCGTCGAACGTCCGCCGCCACGCCGCGGGATCCGGGTCGGGCCGGAACCGCAGCCCCACGCACAGTGTCTCGGTGGGGCTCATCGCACGGAGCTGCGGTCGTACCAGTCGGTCCCGAACTTCACGCGGAAGATCTTGCTGCCGGGCTTGAAGAGGATGCGCAGCATCGCCCGCCGCGTGGCCTCCCCGGGGTCGATGGTGAAATCGAGGCTGTACCGGTCGGTCGCCGGGATGTTGTCGGCCTCGATCAGATCGGCACGGCGATAGTAGGTGTTGGCCGCGTCCACTCCGCCGGACCAGACGCCCCGACGGTTGGGGCGGCCGACCTTCAGCCAGTCGGACTTCTGGTTGACGTGCTCGGTGAAGCCCGGATGCGCGATCCCGTAGTCCGGGATCGTCGCGCCGATCGTCCCGATCGGCTTCTCCTCGCCCTTCAGGAACGCGCGCTTGGGCGCGCCGCGCACGGGGCGCAGCAATACCTCGCTCAGGCTGCCGCGCAGCGCGTTCGTACGGCCGCGGCCGATCCCCGCCTCCTCGATGCACACCCGGTCGTAGCGGTCGATGAAGGCGACCTTCGCGTCGTGCTCGAGGTGGTCGAAGGCGCCGGCCTTGGCGTTGTCGAGGATCATCAGGACGTCGGCACGCCGGTCGAGCTGCTCGGGCGTCGCGCTCTCCTTGTGCCGGATCGCCGAGGCGCTTTCCGTGTCACGGAACCTGGTCCAGCGGGTGGGGCGCCGATCGACGCGCATCGCGCGCGTCGTCGTGCGCACCGCGCGCTCGGGTTTCGCCGGCGGCGCCTTGCCGATGAGCTCGTCGAGCTTCGCGGTGTTGCGCTCGCTGCGCAGGGCCTCTAGCAGCTCGGCGCGCGCGTCGAGCGACGGCGCCCGCTCGATCGCGGCGGTCGCGCGCGGGAGCACGTCCTTGGAGAACGCCTCGCTCCACTCGGCCTTGTTCCCCTCGTACTGCAGCGCGAGGTTGCGCAGCGTCTTGGCGCCGTAGACCTCGCTGAAGTCCATCGCGACGCGGTCCTGCGCCAGCGCCCGATAGAACTCGGGGCGCTTGAACGCCACGACGTCGGCGTCCGCCAGCGCCCGCAGCAGCGCGCCGAGATGCTCGGGGGGCGCCGCGACCAGGACCTCGTCGGCCTTGAGCGCGCCGAACATCTTCGCCAGGTTCTCGAGCCCGAGCTGCGCCTGCGGGTCGGCCGCCGCCTCGCGCAGCGCCGCGTCGCGGACCGCCGCGAGGCGGGCGGCCTCGGGGAGCCGGGCGAAGGCCTGGCCCTCCGGGACGTAGAACGTCAGCTCGCCGCCGATCCGCCCCTCGAGCACGCCGGTGCCGCGCTTGGAGGCCGTGAGCGTGCCCTTGTTGGCCATATGGAAGTCCTGCAGCGTCTGCTCTGCGCCCGGCTCGTAGAGCACGACGCCGGCCGCGACCGGGCGGAAGCTCGGCGCCGTCACGCCAAGCTGGGCGGGCACGTTCAAGCGCGCGAGCTGCAGCTCGAGCCCCGCGAGCTCCGCCCGGTAGCGGGCGAGCACGGGTTCGAGCTCCGCCTGCTTGAGGACCCCGCGCCGCGTGGCCGACTCGAGCAGCCGCAGCTCCTTCTGCCAGAGCGCCTGGATGCCCTCGAGGGCGGCGCCGACCGCTGTCGGATCGTGCTCACCCTCGTGACGCTTGAGCGCGTCGAGCTGGACGCCGAGGCGCTGGCGCTCGGTCGCGAGGTCGCTCAGCCGGCTTTCGAAGAGCGGCTTGAGCCGCGCGTTGATCGCCCCGGTGATGCGCGTCTCGATCGGCTGCGTGATGAACCGGCCCGCGGACAGCGCGACGAGCACCACCAGGTTCTGCAGCGCCGCGCGGCCGTGCTCGTCGAGCGTCATCGCCTTGCCGGTCTTGATTTCGTGCTCGGCCGCCGCGAACGCCTGGAGCGCGATCATCGCCGTCCCGGCCCGGCCGAGCCCGTACGCGAGCTTCGCCGCCGTGCCCGCCTGCGGTCCGAGCTTGAACGCCGCCGTGTAGGCGAGGTCGACGGTCTTGAGGAAGCCGAACATCAGCGCGTTCGTGAAGAGGTCCCAGCCGAACGAGCCCTCGGCCTTGCCGAATGCGAGCTTCTGGCCCTCGCGGCTGACGATCGTGAACGCGAGCGCCCCGGCGGCGACCTCGCCGGCGCCGACGACGAGCGTCCCCGCCCCCGCGAACTCGAGCACGCCGCCGACGGCCGCGCCGGCCACGCCCGCGGTCAGCGCGGCGGCCGCCGCGATCAGGACGATCGTCCCCAGCACGTTGATCGTCCCGACGGTCTCCAGGCGGCTCTGGATCGTCTCGACGTCGGGCTTGAAGGCAGGGGCGTTGACGATCGTCCCGAGCGCTCGCATCCCTTCGTCGGTGATCTCGCGCGCCCGCTCGGGATCGGTGACGGCGTCGAGCTTCTGGAGCTGGTAGACGATCGTCTCGAGCTTCAGCGCATAGCCGAGCGGGATCTCCCAGACCTCCTTGTCACGCTCGCCGGCCGCCTCCCAGACGTCCTTGCCCAGCTCGATGAAGATGTCGATAAACGAGTCGCGCAGCTCGTTCGTCCAGTAGTTGAACTGCTCGTAGAGCGCGACCGCGGTCGTGATCCCGACCGCCGCCTGGGCCTTGGCGGTCAGCGCGCCGATCGTCTCGGTGGCCTTCGCCGCGTCGCCGCGGGCGGCGCGCGCGGCCTGCAGGTCGCGGCGCAGCTCGTCCTCGCGCGCCGCCAGCCGCTTCGGATCGCCGAGCGTGAAGCGCATGCTCGTTTGCGCGGGCGCGACATCGCCGGCTGCGCGCAGCTGCTGGATCTGCTGGCCGAGCTCGCCGAGCTGCTCGATCAGCCGCTGGATCCCGTTCGGTCCCAGGTACTGCTCGACGATGAACGCCGGGAGGTCGTTCATCCCCTGCTCCGCGTCGGCGAGGAACCTCTCCTTCGGGTCGACGTCGCTGTAGGAGACGAGGATCGCCGCCGCGTAGCGCCCCTTGATCTCGTTGACCCGGCGCAGGATCGGCTTCTGCACGTCCGGCAGATAGTTCGCCGGCTTGGCGAGCTCCGCGAGCGGCTTCAGGACCGCCTGCGCGACCGTGAGCGTGCGGTGCAGGCGTTCGGCGTGGCGGCGCTGGAGCTCCTCGTCGGGTCCGGGGGGCGTCGCGAGGTCGGTCTGCAGCTGGCGGCGCAGCAGCTCGACGCCCGGGTAGTCCTTGATCTCGGGCTCCTCGAGCCGCTGCAGCGCGACCTCGATGAGCATGCTGCGCGGCAGCTCCGGCGTCCGCGCGGCCGCGGCGCGGCCGCGCCTGGGCGGCGGTGCCGGCGGCGCGTCGGGCCCCGGACCGGGATCCGGCTTGCGCTGGATCACCGCGCGCGCGGATGGCGCGACCAACAGCTGGACGGCCTGGTTGCCGGCGCTGCGCTGGAGCGCGACGAGCGGGTGCGCGGCCGGCTTGGCGACGGTCGGGGGCGGCCGGGCCGGCGTGGGCTCTGGGCGCTCGGGGCGCGCGCGCTCGGCCAGCGCCTGCGGGGGCATCGCGCCGCGTCACCCGTCGCGGACGACGAGGTCGTAGAAGTCGCCGAACTGTGCCCGGGAAGGCAGGCGCCCGAGCTTGTCGAGCTCGCGGGCCGTCGCCCGGACGAGGTGCTCCATCGCGATCGCCCGCCCGTCCTGGGCCGCCGCGAACGCCGCCGCCAGCGCGACGTTGCGGATGTTGCCGCCCGAGAGCTCGACGCGCTCGGCGAGGAAGGCGACGTCGACGTCGTCGGCCAGCGGCGCCTGGGGCGGGAACACGCGCCGCCAGATCTCGTGGCGGTGGCACTCGTCGGGGAACGGGAACTCGACGGCGTGCTCCATCCGGCGGGCGAACGCCTCGTCGAGATTCTTCGCGAGGTTCGTCGCGAGGATGACGATGCCTTCGTACTGCTCCATCTGCTGCAGCAGGAAGGCGACCTCGATGTTCGCGTAGCGGTCGTGCGCGTCGCGCACCTCCGAGCGCTTGCCGAACAGCGCGTCGGCCTCGTCGAAGAACAGGATCGCGTTGCACCACTCCGCGGCACGGAAGATCCGGCGCAGGTTGCGCTCGGTCTCGCCGATGTACTTGCTGACGACCGTCGACAGGTCGATCCCGTAGAGGTCCAGGCCGAGCTCGCGGGCGATGATCTGCGCTGCCATCGTCTTCCCGGTCCCGCTGGCCCCCGCGAACAGCGCGTTGAGCCCGCGGCCATGCGCGACGCGCGCGTCGAAGCCCCAGTCGGAGTACACGACGTGCCGGTAGCGGACGCTCGTGCAGACGGCTCGCAGCCCGTGGAGCACGCGCGGGGGCACAACGATGTCGGCCCACGTGTAGGCCGGCTCGACCTTCTCGGCCAGCCCGTGCAACGCGCGGCTGGACTGGGCGCGCGCGGCCGCCCGCACGTCCTCGGACGTGAGCGTCTGGTCGCGGCGCGGGCGCAGCGAGGCCACGCGGCGCGCCTCGGCGACCGCGTCGCGGATCCGTTCGGGGCCGAGCCGGAAGGCGTCGGCGATCGTGGCCAGCTCGCTGTCGGCGACCGGGGAGTCACCCAGCTCGCGCTGCCAGAGCGCGCGGCGGACGCCGAACGGGACCACGGCGAGCTCCAGGCCCAGCAGCCGCCCCGAGAACGCCGGCTGCGCGGGGTCCCACGGCTCCTGCGCGGCGAGGACGAGCGGCACGTCGGTGGAGTCGAGGTCGTCGAGGAAGCGCCCGCCCCAGGACGGCGCGTCCGCGGCGAGCAGCGACTCGACGCCGTCGACGTAGACGAGGCCGTGGTGGAGCATCGCGTCGCGGCGCAGCGCGGCGCCGTCGTGCTCGGCGCCACGCGCGAGGTCGATGGCGAGCAGCGTGCGCCCCGCCGCGGCGGCGATGGCCTCCGCCAGTGCGCGCCGGCCCGCGCCGGGCGGCCCGTGGAGGAAGAGCACGAGCTCGCCCGCGGCGACTGCGGGCGCCGCGGCGACGACGCGGGCGCGGACGCGCCCGTCGAGCACGAGGCCGGCGAACCGCCGCGGAGAGGGCACCCACTCGTGGTCGTCGTGATCGGGGCGGCCGAGCAGGAAGTCGGCGACGCGCTCGTCCAGGCGCACGGCCCGCGCCGGCAGCGGAGGGTCCGGATCGTGCGGGTCGACCACGAGCCGGACGAGCCGGTCGCGCGCTAGGGGCGCGGAGGCCGCGAAGACGCCCCGGCCGGCGACGCGCGCCTCGGGGCCGGTGCAGCAGAGCTTCAACGCCAGGTCGACGCTCGGCCGGCGCTTGGTCACGTCGTTCTGGACGTACGCGTAGAGCGTCTCCCAGCGCAGGTCGACCTCGGGCGCGAGCGCCACGAGCACGACGTCGCGCTCGACGGGCGTGAGCCGGAACGCGCGCTGCAGGCGCGCGAGCGGCAGGTCGTCGGACTGCTCGACGCGCGCGTCGATGCGTGCCCGCGCGCGCTCGACCAGCGCGTCGAGCGCGCGGATCGCGGAGTCCGCGTCGCCGTTGGTCTCGGGGTTCCCGAGCAGCGCGTCGACGTGCCCGTCGGCGATGTAGAGACCGCGGAAGTCGTCCTCGGTCAGCAGGCTCGAGGCGCGCAGCCGGAGCACCTGTCGCTTGACCAACAGCTCGAGGTAGGCGAGCTCCTCGAAGAGGTGCTCGGCGCTCGACGCGTACGCCCCGGGGACCTCGACGACCGCCATCAGCCCTCGCCGAGCCGGATCGTGACCTCCGCGTCGAGCCAGGGGACGACCGTCGCGGCGCCGTCGAAGCCCGCCAGCTGCAGGACGATCTGCAGCGGGCTGCGCGCCAGCTCCACCGCGATCGCCCCCTCGGCGACGTCGACGGTCGCGCGGATGCACAGGAAGCTGCGCTGCATGTAGGCGACGCTGCTGAGGTCGAACCCGAGGAGGCGGCCGGACAGGCCGCGCACGATCGCGTGGGCGACGAGCGACCAGTCCAGGTCGCGTCCCGGCGGCACGTCCGCGACCGCGAGCGCGCCGAGGTCCGCCGGCGGGCGCGCGTGCGTCAGCCAGCGCTCGAGCCGCGCGGCGATGGCGGCCGGGGCCGCGGCGAGGCGATCGCGGGTGACGACCGCATCGGCCG
Organism: uncultured Actinomycetes bacterium; assembly: GCA_963803375.1. Classification (GTDB taxonomy): domain Bacteria; phylum Actinomycetota; class Thermoleophilia; order Solirubrobacterales; family Solirubrobacteraceae; genus JAOPZW01. The sequence continues at coordinate 188,329 of CAWDMB010000013.1, forward strand.
CCGCCGCCCCCGCCAGGCGCTCGAGCCCGGCCCCGAGCAGCAGGCACGCGCACCGCGCCTCGCATGCCTCGTGCACGAGGCGCAGCCCGCGGTCCAGGGCGGCGCCGGGATCCTGCGCGCACTCCGCGTAGGCCCACGCGTCGCGCGCGACGTCGCGTAGGACGAGCGCCTCGCCGCCCGGCGCCGGCGCGAGCTCCGCCGCCAGGCAGCTGCCGTCCAGCCGCTCGAGGCTCACGAGCCGCTCGAGCAGCAGCCGCCCTAGCGCGTCGTCGACCGCGGCGGGCGGCTCGAGCGAGCGCGCCTCCGCGCCGGCCGCGAGCAGCAGGCCCGGATCGCCGGCGGCCTGCGACGTGCCGGCTCCGAGGCAGCGGGCGAGCGCCTGCAGGCGCAGCGACGCGTCGCCGCCCGCAAGACGGTCGAGGCCGAGCTCGACCGCCGCGGGCAGCAGCAGGAACGCGCCGCCGAGCTCGGTGGCGACCGTCGTGCCCGCCGTGGCCCGCGTCACGACCTCGGGCTCGCCGACAGCGGCGGCCCCCGCGACGAGCGCCGGCTCGGCGGCCGCCAGCTCGACGAGCTCGGGCAACAGGTCGGGCGCGGGCCGCTCGGCGGGCGGGACGCGCGCGAGCGCGAGCGCATCGCCGGCCCGCAGCGCGCGCATGCAATCGTCCGCCCCGACGGCGCGCGCCAGCGCGGCCACGGCCAGCAGTCGCTCGGCGAGCCGGCACAGGCGCGGGGCGCCCGCTCCGCCGGCCGGCGCCGCGATGAGGACGACCCGCAGCACGCATGCCGCCGTGGGCGCCGGCCGCGCGAGCGCCCGCATCGCCGTCAGGGCCGCCCGCGCGAGCTCCGGCTCGATGACGCCAGGCCCCGGGGGCTCCGGAAAGCAGGCCGCGAGCACCGCGCGCGCGTCCTGCTCGGAGAGCGCGTCGAGGACGGCCTCGAGCCCGCGCTCGGCGGCCAGCCGCGCGAGCGCCCGCGCGCCGTCGGAGGGCGTGGCCACCAGCGCCTCGCGCACCGCGGTCCCGGCGGGAAGGCGGCGCAGCGGCTCGAGCGCCGCGTACCACCAGCGGACCCAGGCGCGCCCGGCGACGAGGTCGGTCGCGAACCGGGCGAGGAAGGCGCCACGGTCGGTGAAGCGCACGACGCGATCTCCGTCGGGCCCGGCCGCCAGCGTGGCCGCGAGCGCGCGGGCGATTCCCTCCGCCCAGTCGCCGGCCAGCGCGTCCTCGGCCGCTGCCTCGAGGTCGAGTGCCACGTCGGCCTGCAGCTCGCGGATCAGCCAGACCGAGCCGTCGTCGGCGTCTACGACCCGCGCGACGGCGCTGGCGAGAGCGCCCTCCAGCCGCGTGCGCGCGACGCGGTCGATCCGATCGCGCGCGACGTCGGGCGCGTGCTCGGGGGCGACGAGGCAGAGCGCGTCGAGGCGGTCGACCGCAACCGAGGGACCCTCGACCGCGGCCGCCGCGCTCACACCGCCGCCTCGGCGGGGTCGACCGGCTCGCCGTTGCCCGCGGCAGCAAGCTCGGCGAGCACCTGGATCGCGCCATCGATGCGCAGCAGCGTGTCGCGCAGCTCGCGCCGGCGCGCGTCGAGCAGCTCGAGCTGTCGCGTCCCCTGCTCGCGCTCCTGGCGGAGCTGCTCGAGCCGGGCGGCCGCGGCGTTCACGACCGCTTCCCCTGCGCCGACTGGCGCGACTGCGGCTTCGGCTTCGGCGTCAGCGCGCCGCCGGCGACCGCCTCCTTCAGGACGCGGACCTCGTCCTGCGTCAGCTCGAGCGCGGGTTCGTCGGACGCCGGCTGGGGGAGCTCGTCGTCGGCGCGCCGAACGAGCTCGTCGCCCGCGACGACGAAGCGCTCGGGGCGCTCGAGGTACTCCTCGGGCGGCTCGAGCCGGACGCTGCCGGCGGGGAGCGGCACGTCGTCGGGGAGGGTGACCACGTGGCCGTGCTGGATGACGTGCATGGGCTGTCCCTCCTAGGGCGTGAAGATGACGATCCAGCTGAAGTAGTCGAAGAAGCCGTCGGTGTCGTCGACGCGCCAGTTGACGACGAAGCGGAACGTGTGGTCGTCGAGCCGCGTTTGCGTCCCCGGCCGGATCTCCCAGCGGGCGTTGACCGCGGTGCTCACGTTGCCGATCGACGACAGCCCGAGAGCGATCTGGGCGTCGGAGACGCGTGCGAGCCGGCTCGCCACATCGAGCTGCACGGTGCCGGTCCGCACGCTCGGGGGCCCGGTGCCGTGGATGTTCAGGTGGACCTCGCCGCTGACGACGTCGACGGGGACCTTCGCGGCGTTGGAGCCGAAGAGGATGTCGCCGGTCACCGCGAGCGACGCCGGCTGCGTCGGGTTGCCGATCACGACCTGACGTCCGGTGCCCCAGTTGAGGTGCAGGTTGTCGTCCGCGTCGCTCTGCCAGTCCTTGCCGTCGATGTGGCGCGTCTTCAGGACCCCGTTCTGGCCCGCCCCGACGACCGCGTTGCCGGCGACCAGCAGCCCGCTGCGCGGGGCCGACCCGGTCGTGCCGCCGCCGATGTGCACGTTGCGACCCGTGGCCCAGTTCAGGAACAGGTCGTCGTCGTTGTCGTTGCCGCTGCCCTTGCCGGCGACGTGCCGTGTCTTGACGACGGCGTCGCCGCCCGCCCCGACGAGCGCGCCGCCGCCGATCACCGCGTTGCCGGCGGCACGCATCGTCCCGTCGTTGACGACCGCGAACTTCTCCTTGAACTGCCCGTCGGCGAAGGCGATCGGCCCGACGGTGAGACGGTCGTCGCCGAACTGGTCGTCGCCGATGACGATGCGCAAGTCGTTGTGGTTGGGCGACTGCTGGACGCGCTCGATCCAGAGGATGTCAGTGTCGATGCCGCCGGCCGCGTCGCGGATCTCGATGCGCTCGTTGAGGAGTAGGTGGCCGGACACGTCGACGCGCCCGGCGGCGTTCACCTCGCCCCGGTCGTTGACCGACAGCTTGCTCTCCCACGCCGGCGCCGCCGGCGTCCCGGTGTCGATCCCGACCGAGAGCGACCGTGCGCCGTTGGACTCGTCGCCGATCCTGATGCGCACGCCCTCGCCCTCCTGGCGGTAGAGCTCGAGGTTGGGCGCCGCGCCGCCGTCGGCGTCGCGCAGGTCGATCATCCCCGCCTCGAGGCGCACGCTGTCGCGCGCGGTGAGCAGCCCGTCGACGCGCAGCGAGCCCTCGACGGCGGCGAGGTCGTCGGTCTCGTCGGCGGCGGCCGGCGGCTGGGCGGCACGGTCGCGGACCCGCAGCCGGCCGCCGGGGGCGAAGAGCTCCGCCGCCACGATGCCGACGTAGCGCCGCTCCTCCGCGAGGTGCACGGCGTCCGTGCCGGCGAAGCGCCGCTGGCCGGCGCGCCCGTCCCAGTGCACGCTGCCGAGCCGGACGAGCCAGCGGGGCAGCGGGTCATCGTCGACGAGCTCCTGGTAGGGCACCGACTCGTCGGGCGGGATCGTCAGCGCGCCCGCCGTCGACGACGCGGCCTGGTCGTAGAACGACTGGCCGGCGACGATGATCGGCGAGCGCAGGTCGTCCTGGCGGCCGACGAGGATGCGGAACTGCTCGCGGACCCGCGTGAGCTGGTTCTCGCCGTCCTCGCACTGCTCCCAGCCGGCCGGCGGGCGCCGCGTGCGCTCCTCGTCGTAGGCGATCCACACGGCCACGTCCTCGTCGCGCGTGAGGCCGTGGAAGACCTGCGGGTCCGGGGCGATCTGGAACGGCTCGAGCACGAGGATCTCGCGCCCGAACCCGTCGACGGCCATCCCCGGGCGGACGAAGACCTCGATCGGCCCGGTGGCGCCCTGGACCGGCGCTCGCTCCTCGAGCTCGAGCCCGACGACGATCCCCCACGTGTGGTGGCCGACGTTGTGGCGCCGGCGCAGGTCGCGGTGGTACTCCTGCTCGGCCTCGAAGTCCAGCGCGCCGAGGACCTGGCGCTGGAAGTACCGCGGGCGTTCGATGTCGACCGCCATCGTCGCCTCCTCACGCGCCGTCGCCGCGCATCGCGCTGCGCAGGATCGCCAGGAAGCCCTGCGGATCGCTCACGGCCGCGCCGACGTTCGTCGCCGAGATGTTGTCGCGCACGTGCGAGAGGCGCTGGAGCAGGTCCTTGACCTGCGCGAAGTCGCTCTCGTAGAGGCGCTCGCGCCGGTACGACGGATCGGAAGCCTGCAGCGCGGCTACGACCTTGTTCGTGGCGCGCCGGTCGTCGCCGCGGATCCACTCGGTGCAGCAGAGCAGCTCGAGCACCACGCCTAGCAGCGGCAGGACCGGCACGAGCGACAGCCACCGGTAGATCGACGGCCACGCTCCCGAGTAGTGGCGGCAGCCGAAGTTGCAGACCCTGACGATCTCGCCGTCGACGATCGTCACGCACGCGAGCACGAGCCGGTCGTCGAGCGGGGCGGGCGGGCACGGCGGCAGCAGGTGCCGGCAGATGCAGTCGACGACGTACTGCCAGAGCACGGCGACGAGGTTCATGATCGCCGCCTGGGCCTGGGCGGCGTACGTCTCGTCGGGGTCGCTCGGCGGGCTCTGCAGCACGATCTTGTCGAGCGTCGCGACGAGATCGCAGCGGACCTTCAGCGGATCGCTCGCGTCGAGCTCGTAGAGGGCCTGGCGCAGGTAGCAGTAGGCCTCGAACAGCGCCTCCGGCTCGCCGCTGAGCTGGCGGGTGAAGGCCGCCCTGAGCAACGGGTCATAGGAGCGCTGCGGGACGCGCCGGCGCAGGAACGCCGCGACCGTCTCGAAGCAGCCGACGAGCTCCCAGAGCAGGCTTGCGTGCAGCGCCTCGGCCGGCGTCCGGCAGGGCCCGGGGTCGTCCTCGCACACGTCGAGCCGGAAGCCCTCGACGATGCGCGTCGGCTCGCAGGCGCCTATCGTCGCCGTCGCCGCCCTCGAGGATCCGCGGGGATCGCGCGACCAGTCGCCGGCGAGGTCGTAGGACACGGTGGTCGCGCGCGCGCCGCCGCCGCACCCGCAGCCGCCGCTCGCGTGGCCGTTGCCGTTGCCGTTCGCGGCGCAACGGCAGGCGCCGGTGCTCATGGCGTCGCGACGCAGCACGGTGCTCGCGCGCGCCTCGCGCTCGGCGTAGGCGATCGTGACGCACCAGTGCTCCTCCAGGCCGGCGCAGGGGTCCTCGCCGGAGGCGTCGCGGACGGGATCGCAGCGCGGGCGTCCGCCGTCGCGGTCGCGGCAGCGCGCGATCAGGTCGAGCACGTCGACGCGCTGCTCGTCGCAGACGACGATGTCGTTGCCGCAGGGGTCGATCGCGTAGCCGGGCGCCACGCGCACGCCGCCGTCGCAGTCGTCGCAGGCGACCTGCAGGCCGCACACGACCCCCGGCCCGTGCAGGTAGCGGTTGTGGAGGCGGTTCTTGGCGAGCACGTAGGCCTGGTCGCCGTTCAGCTCGGCCTCGGTCAGCAGCTGGCCGGCGAAGAAGCGCGGGCGCTCGAGGCACTCGAGGCCACCGCAGGCCGGGCACGCCCGGCCGCCCGCGTGTCGCTGCGGCGTGCGGTCGGCGGTCATCTCGGACGACATCGGCTCTCCCGTCACTCGATCGTGAACCAGCTGCGGAACGTGCCGCCCTCGACGCCGTCGCCGGTCGGGCAGCGGAAAGGTAGGCCGGGCCCGAGGTGGTTGGCGTCGACGGCGGGGTTGACGGTGCGCCCGTCGGCCAGCGTGATCTGCTTTGACCCCAGGACAAAGTCGCCGTGCATCAGCACGACGTAGTCGCCGGGCACCCAGGTGCCGCCCGTGGGCACGAAGCGCGCGGCGCGGACGTCGCCGATCTCCACGTCCTGGTCGGGCGGCGGCAGCTCGTCCAGGGGCATCCCGCAGCCGGCGTCGACCTTCAAGCCCGTGACACGGCCGGTGATCGCGCAGGCGCACCGGATCTGCAGCTCGACGCCGGCCCAGCCGCTCGCGTGCTTGTAGAGAACCTCGAAGGTGTCCGCCGTCAGCGTCTTGGCCAGGACGTCGCGATCGAAGGCGATCACGAGCCCGTCGTTGCGCAGCCGCACGAGGTCGCTCGTCGGCACGGATCCGGCGTGCGGCCAGTTGACGGCGACGATCGTCGGGAGCTCGAGCCGCACGGGGTCCCCCGGGTCGCCCTTCTCGCCCTTCGGCAGCCGGAGGTGGACGAGGCCGGTCTGGGCGTCGAAGTCCACGCCGGCCTGCGGGAGCGTGTCGACGAACTCCCCCGTCACGTCGGCGATCTTCGGGACCCTGAGGTCGACGACGCGCGTCGTGGTGTCGAAGTCCACCCCGGCGCTCGCGAGGCCGTCGACGAACTGGCCCGTGACGTCGGCGATCCCGAGCCCCGGCGCGCCGTCCGCCCCCTTCGGGAGCCGGAGGTGGACGAGGCCGGTCTGCGGATCGAAGTCGACGCCGGCCTGCGGCAGCGTGTCGACGAACTCGCCGTCCACGTCGGCGATCTTGGGGAGCTTGAGGTCGACCACGCGCGCGGCGCCGTCGAAGTCGACGCCCGCGTCCGCGAGGCCGTCGACGAACTCGCCCGTCACGTCGGCGATCCCGAGCCCGGGCGGGCCCTGCGGCCCGGGCGCGCCGCCCTCGCCGCCGTGCTCCAGCATGCAGCGCACGACGTCGGTGATCACGGTCGTGCTGGGCAAGAGGCGGCGGTCGGAGAGGTTGTCGATGTCGGCGTCGACGATCGCCTGGCCGGGCTCGTAGTCGGCGATCGTCGCCAGCACGACGCAGTCGTCGCCCTCGCAGGCGGGGCAGCCCTCGATCGTGCGCTCGAAGAGCTCCCCGCAATCCGCCTCGCTGACGCCGATCACGGCCACGCCCGCGTACCCCTCGTCGCCCTCGTCGTAGGCGGCGTAGATCCGGCGCCCGGCGGCGGTCAGCAGCATGTCGAGCGGGCCGTCGAGCGTGAGCGTGGCGCGGACCGCCTCGTTCGGCGCGCTGTCCAGCCTGTAGGTGTCGACGGCGAGCAGCCGCCCTGGGAAGGCGGCCTCGGTGCGCGTCAGCACGTACGCGAAGCGGCCCGCGGCGGCCACTGCGATCCCGATCGGCGGGTCGGTGCCGAGCGAGGCCGGGCCGGTCACAGGCGGGAACGGGTCGGCGGCACCGAGCACGACGCCGAAGACGCGCAGCGTGTGATCGGTGCGGGCGGCGTACAGGCGCGTGCCGGCGCTCGTCTGCGCGATCGACAGCTTCGCCGCGTTGACGTCGAGCGCCGCCGCCTCGACCTGGCTGACGTCCTCGCCGTCGCAGACGCGCAGGGCGTCGCCGCCGAGCGTGGCCACGATCACCTTCGCGCCATCGGGCGTGACGACGACGTCGCCGCCGGCCGCGCCGAACGGCCCCGACGACTGCGTCGGGGCCGTGCCGCAGCTGGGGTCGTCCCAGGCGTGCAGCTCGCTGTCATCGGCGGTCGTCACCAGGGCGTACAGGCGGCCGGTCGGGCCGGTGGCGAGCATCGCCTCGGCGTCGCCGGCCCCGTAGACGGCGAGCGTGTTCTGCGGCGTCACCGGACCGCCGCTGTCGTAGACGTAGACGTAGAGGTCGCCGCCCGGCTCGCCCGCCGCGACGAAGATCCGGCTCCCGTCGGTCGACACGGCGACGTCGAGGGCGCGGCCGTCGCCGGCGAGCGTCGGCTGTACCTGGCGCTGGTCCTCGGTGCTGTAGGACGTGACGGCGAACGAGTGCGCGAGCTCGCCGCAGTCGTCCGTGCTCGACGTACGCGTGAGCACGTGGAGCGTTCGCGCGGGCTCGTCGATCGCGATCCGCCAGGCGTCGTCGATCGAGATCGTGCACAGGCGGTCGAGCCGCGGCCCGCCGCCCTCGTGGGCGTGGCCGGGCGCGTCGAGGACCAGCTCGAGGTCGTAGGCGTCGCGGATGCGGTTGGGCTTGCAGCCGTCCTCGTCACAGCCGCACTCGTCGAAGAGCGCCGGCACGTCCTCGGTCGGGCACTCGACGGAGCGCAGACAGATCTGCAGCTTGTGCCGTGGCGGCGCCCCCGGGTCGGGCGGGTCGGCGAGCCATTCCGCGGGCACGTGGGCGAGCAGATCGAAGTACTCGTCGCGCTCGACGAGGATCTCGTGGCCGCAGCAGTCGATCGCGGTCCCGGGCTCGACGATGACGTAGCGCTCGCGGCACGCGGGGTCTGGATGCTGCTTGACCTTCAGGCCGCAGGCCGTGCCCCACCCGTGCAGCGCGTGGTTGTGGCGACGGTCCTTGCCGAGCAGGTACTCCTGCTCCTCGCGGAAGTCGCGCTCGACGAGCAGCTTGCCGGTGAAGTAGTTGTTGCGCGCCAGCTGCGGCGCGGCACACGCAGCGCAGCTGCCGGTGGCGTCGTGGCCGTTGGTGTGCGCCATCGTGCCTCGCCTTCCTCAGTCGATCACCGTCGAGGAGCCGATCCGCGAACGCCTGCCCACCCGCAGCCTCGGAGCCGCCGCCTCGTCGGCGGAGGGGCCGAGGACCGCGTCGTAGCGCAGCCGGGACGCGCCCTCGACGACCGCGTCGGGGTACGCGCCCACGACCGTGTCGAGCCCGACGAACGCGTGCGTGCCGATGCGGAAGCGAGGCTCGACGACCTCCACGTACGCCTGCGCGTGCGCCGGCTTGGCGAGCGCGACGACCTCCTCGAGCCGGGGCGCGGAGAGCTCGCGCGCCGCGCGCGCCGGCACGAGGACCGTGAACTGGTGGGCGAGCGCGTGGAACGGGTCGCGCAGCGGGTCGTCGCTGTCGACGAGCGCGAACTCGCCGATGCGCGAGAACTGGTCCAGGCGCAGCCGCCGGACGATCGCGTCGCCGAAGACGCGCGAGGTGTCGCCGAGGCGCGCGTCGCCGACGAAGAGCCAGCGGCGCAGCTTGTAGTGCTCGAGCAGCAGCGGCTCGACGCCCGTGTAGAGCTCGACCTGGAGGCGGACGCCGCGCGGCGTGCCGCGCCAGGTGTAGAGCTCGTGCGCGCGCCGCACGAGCTCGCGGCGGCGGTGGACGGGCAGCGCGTGGTCGAGCGCGAGCCCGAGCCACGACCCCAGCCACGAGAGCGCGTCCGCCGGCGTCGCGCGCGGGTCGGCGAGCGCCGCCGCGTCGTCGGCGCGCGAAGCGATCGAGCCGCGGATCGTGTCGAAGATCGAGAGGAAGCGGGCGGTGAAGTCGCGGCTAGCGGGATCCTCGCCGTAGACGGCCGGCAGGAACCGCAGCGAGCTGCTGCGCGGGTAGAAGACCTTCGCGCGCTCGACGACGGGCGTCTCGGCGCCCCCGCGCAGCGTCAGGCGCAGCCACAGGTACCGACCGGCCGGGCTCTGCACGAGGCAGTCCCACTCGCGCGCGTCGGCGTCGGCGTGCACCTGGCGCGTCCCCCAGCGCTCCTCGGGCAGCGAGGCCACCTCGGCGAACGTCTTCGCGGACTCCGACGTCAGCGTGTCGACGGCGGTCGCGGTCCCGCGCGGCACCGCCGCGCTCAGCGCGACGCGGTGCCACTCGCAGCGGTGCAGGCCGCTGTCCAGTGGGCCCAGGTAGGCGACGCCCTCGGGCTCGAGCGCAACGCGCGACTGCGGGCCCTCGCCCACGTGCAGCGTGCCGCCGGCATCGAGCGCGACGGCCACCGGCGCGAAGCGGCCCTCGAGCTCGTCGCGCCGGCCGACGCGCGCAACCACGCGACCGTCCGCGAGCACCGCGACCTCCGCGTGCCCCTCCTCGACGACGTACAGCCGGCCCTCGCGATCGAGCGCGAGGTCGGTCGGGCGGTCGAGCGCGCCCTCCAGCGGCCAGAGGTCCTCGAGCCCTCCGCCGCACGCGAAGACGGCGATGCGCCCGCTCGCCGGGTCGCTCGCGTACAGGCGCCCGTCGCGCCCGATCGCGACGTCCCACGGCCGCCAGTCGGCGTCCAGCGTGACGATTCGCCTCAGCGCGAGGCCCTTGAGCGCGAAGACCTGGACGCGCGCGTTGCCGGTGTCGGCGACGTAGAGGTCGTCGCGGGAGGAGATCGCGATGCCGTGCGGGTCGCGCAGGCGCCGGGGCGCCGATCCCTCGCCCCCCACGCACGGCAGCGCCTCGAGCCGCCGCTCGCAGGGGTCGAAGCGCTCGACCGCGAGCGCCCCGGCGTCGAGCACGTACACGCGCCCGCCGGCGTCGACGGCCACGCGGCGCGGGAGCGCGAGCCCGCCGAAGCTGCCCTCGGCGTCGGCGAGCGGCGGCGCCGCGTCGGGGCGCTCGCGCAGGCGCAACGCGCCGTCGCGCTCCTCGACGCGATCGAGCAGCGGCGCGCGCCATCCGCTGCGCGCGCCCAGCAGGACGTGATCGGCGGGTCGGTCGAGGACCCTCACGTGCGCTCCTGGTAGCCCGCCCGGATCTCGTGCTCGGTGGAGAACACGAGGTCGTCGGCGCTGATCTCCACGTCCTCGCACGGGCCGAAGCGGTCCGGACCGAGCCAGATGTAGAGGTTGTTGTCCTGGATGCGGTCGACGCCCTCGACGGCGAGCACCCGGCCGACCACGTCGGAGAAGTAGACGTTGGCGCCAAACTCCCAGCCCTCGCCGTCGCGGCCGCCGCTCAGCGGGTGCAGGTACTCGAGCAGGCGCTCCTCGACGGCCTGCTTGACCGTGGCGAGGTCCGCCGCGGGATCGACCACCACGTCCGCCTCGATCCTCACCTGCCGGTAGCGGGGCGCGGTCGCGTAGACCTCCGTGGTGAGCAGGCGATGCGCGTCGAGGTACGCGCACACCGCCCGCAGCGTCGCCTCGTTTGGCGTCGGGTTCGGGGCGTCGCCGTCGGGGACGACGATCACCGTGACGACCCCGGGGATCCGGGCGTCGGGGAACCGTGGGTGCGTGAGCGCGAGCGCCTTCGCCCGCCGGACGCGCGCTCCCGGCGTCTCGCGGGCCAGGCGCTCGAAGTCCTCGGTGGTGACGGCACGCTTCTTGCTCTTGAGCTCCTGCGCGGCCCGCAGCTTGGCCTCCGCGAGCGGCTCCTCGTCGGAGCCAAGCAGCGCTGCAAGCCGGTTCGTCACGCTCTCGACGTCCGCGACGGATGCCTGCAGCTCGGTGATCGTGCCGACGCCGGCGTTGCCGCGCACGCCGCCGCCGAAGCGGTAGCGACGCGCGACGACGTTCGTCCGCGGCAGCGCCGGGTTGGCCGCCGGGATCCGGCCGCGCTCGCCGTCGCCGAGCGCGATCTCCCCGGTCGTGCGGTTGACGGTGAAGTGCGGATCGCCTGGTCCGGAGGCGAAGAAGTCGTCGACCTGCACCCAGGCCCCGAAGCCGCTGCCCTCGTCGATCTCGAGCTGCACGCTTGCCTCGCCCGGCTCGGCGACGACGGGCGTGTTCGCCAGCACGAACCGCTGGCCGACCGACCCGTCGCTGCCGCCCACGACCTCGTCGAGCGCGGTCTGCGCCTGGGTTGCCGGGACCGTGTTCGTGAGCACCATCTCCAGGCGCGGCGACCGCTCGTAGGCGCTGCGCTGCAGGCGAGCGCGCAGCCAGAACAGGTCGCCGTCGGCGAGCCCGGACCCGCCGCGCCCGGCATCCCGGCCGGGGCCGGCGACCTCGACGTGGCCGGAGCGCGTGAAGGCCCGCGTCTCGTCGCGGATCACGTTCAGCTCCCGCCACACGCGGTCGCGATGCCAGAACTCCCAGACGACGTCGGCCGGCGGCGGCCCCGCGACCGAATCCGGCACGCACCTGCATGTTGCCCCGACCGCGCCGGCCTCGGCGGCGAACACCGCGAGGTCGATGCGCTGGTCGGTGAGCTCGTTGCCGCTGTCCAGGCCGAGGTAGAGCGCGCTGCCCTCGCGGGCGTAGCGGCCGAAGGGCTGGAAGGTCTGCCCCAGCGCGTCGTTCTGGGCCTCCAGCGCGACGAAGCCGAAGCCGTCGTAGCTGCGGATCGCGGCCAGCGGCGCGCGCAAGGCGACGAGCGCGCGATCGGTCTCGAAGACGATCGGCTCGCCGGGGGCGCCGGCGACGGCCACCTGCGTCGCGTCCGGGACGATGACGACCGGCGCCCCGTCCGGGCTGACGCCGAACGTCAGCTCGACGCGCGCGGGCTGCGCCGGCTCGAGCTCGATTCCGAGCAGCTCGAGGAACTTCACGTAGTTGAGCTCGGGTACCTGGTTGAGGCGGAAGACGAGCATCTCCGTCATCCAGGCGAAGAGCTGCACGAGCGTGATCCCGGGGTCGCTGTCGTTGTGGTTGGTCCACTCCGGCGCGTACCGCGGGATGAGGGTCTTGGCCTCCGCGACGATCTGGTCGAAGTCGCGATCGTCGAGGACGGGCGCCGTCAGCGGCATCAGGCGGTCGCCCCCTCGGTGATGTAGAACGGATAGACGAGGTTGGAGAACGCGTTCGTGGAGCGCACGCGGTAGTCGACGCGGATGAGCAGCGTGCTCTCCGCGCCGGCCGGCGCCTCGACGCCGACGTCCACGACGTCGATCCGCGACTCCCATTCGGTAAGCGCGTCGCGTACGCGCGTCGTGAGCTCCGCGATCGTCGCGGCGTTGATCGAGGCGAAGACCAGCTCGTGGATCCCGCATCCGAAGCGCGGCTGCATCTGGCGCTCCCCGGGCGCCGTCGCGAGGATGATCCAGATCGCCTCGCGGACGTCCTCCTCGTAGCGCGAGAAGGCAAAGCCGCCCGTCGGCCCGATCCGCAGCGGGAACTTCCAGCCCACGCCGAGGTGCTCGCGGTGCTCGTCGCGGGGCGTCGCGGCGGCGCTCACGGCGTCACCTTGATCTTGGCCTCGGCGAACGCCGACAGACCGCGGTGGTTGATGGCCGTCAGCACGAAGCTGTGGTCGAGGCTCGGCGGCAGGCTGCTGGCGTAAAGGCCGGTGACCGTGACCACGACCGTGAGCAGCTTCTGGCTCTCGGCCCACGCGCCGCCGGCCGGGCTGACGCTGATGCCCGGCGGAAGGCCGTTCGTGACGTCGACGAACGTGGTCGGCGGGCTGACGTGGAAGAGCGTCCAGCGGCGCGGGAACTCGCTGTGGACGGAGAACGTGAAGACGAGCATCGGCGGCGTGCCCGCGGTACCGAAAGTCGCGATGCTGAACGGCAGCTGCGGCGGCGTGACCGTGACCGTCGGCGTGTCGTCCTCGCGCAGCTCCGGCGGGATCTCGGGCGGGCCCGGGCCCGCCGGCGCCGGCGCGCCGGGCGGCGGGGTGCGGTCGAAGACCGCGTGCGCCTCGCTCACCGTGAGCGGGAAGCCCGTCGCGCTCTGCACGAAGTCGGTGACGAGCATCACGTTGCGTCCGTCTACGTGCGTCGAGTTCAGGGCCATCGACGTGAGCAGGTAGGAGGCGCAGGGGACGACGTTCGGGCACGGGATCAGGCCCGAGTCGCCGTCGAGCAGCACGAGGCCGCCGTCGACCGTCGCTTGGCGCGGCGGCGGGACGGCCGTGCTGGTCCCTGTGCCCCCGTGCGGGCAGCTGATCTTCGCCTTGGTGGTCAGGACGCGCGGCATCAGAAGAAGTCGATCGCCGTGTCGGACATGACGATCCGGCGAGGCCCGACCGTCAGCGCGATGCCGCTCGCGTCGAGCGTGATCGTGTGCTGCTGCGAGCCGCCGGTGTGAATCACGACCTTGTCGTTGCGCTCGTCCAGCAGCACGGTGTGGCCGGCCTTCGTCCGCAGCTCGACGAGGTTGGCGTCGGTGTCGTCGAGCGTGAACGTGTGGCCGCGCTTGGACTGCAGCCGCCGCTGGCCGAACCGGGCGCCGTTGGGCGGCTTGGCCGCGGTTCCGGGCGGCTCGCTCCAGACGAAGCCGACGACGTACGGATCCTCTGCGTCGTCGTTGCCGAAGCCGACGAGCACCTCGTCGCCCTCCTCGGGCATGAACCACGAGCCGCGATCGTCGCCGGCCATCATCGTCACGACGCGCGCCCAGTCCTCGGCCTTGCCCTGACCGGACTCGACCTCGATCGGGAAGTCGACGAGCACCTGCCCGCGGTGCTTGTCGTCGAGCCCCTTGACCCGGCCGATCACGAGCCCGCGCACCAGGCTCATCGCGCGTTCTCCTCGCGCCGCGCCCTGAACGTCGTGCGGTATCCGTTGGAGTCGAGCGTGTGCGTCGTCTGCAGGACGAAGTAACGGCCGTCGAAGCGGTAGTCGACGCCCTTGATCCGGAGCACCTGGCCGGCGCGCAGGTCCGGGAGACCCACGGTGGCGCCCGTGGCCTCCACGAGCGACTTCAGCGAGCAGAGCACCGTGCTGCGCGCGACCTCGTCCACCTCGGCCTGCGTGCGCAGCGTCTTGTCGACGATCGCCTTGTTCTCGCCGAGCTCGGTGACGTACGGGTGCAGGTCGGCGTTG
>CAWDMB010000014.1:0-351081 GCA_963803375.1 uncultured Actinomycetes bacterium
TGACGTGCGATCGGCATCCGTTGCGGGGTGCGAGTGGCGGCCGCGCCGCGTCACACGGGGATCGCGATAATGCTTCGAGCACCCAATCTCGGCGCGCTCGATCTAAGTGGTGCCCGCCGCAACGCCGTCGCATTCAGGCGGCAACAGGGAGCGCTGAGGTTGCTCGTGTGCGCTCGCCGAGGCGGTCGGCGACTCCGACACCGCGAAGCTCGCCCGCAGCATCCGGCGAGACGAGGAGCGCATGGCGCGCTTTCTCGAGCGCCTGATCCCGACGCTGACGAGGGCGGTGAGCCAGGCGGAGATCCCCGCGGCCGAGCGGCGAACCAACGGGCGACGACGCCCGCGCCGCGGTCGCTGAGGCCACGCGGGTGCATGGTCGCTGTGTCGGCGTGCCTGCGCTGGTCGCGCTCGCGCTGGTCAGCACGGGTTGCGGGCGCGAGGGCGACCGCAATCGCGTTGGCGCATTGACCGAGAGCTTCCTGACCGCGGTGCAGCAGCACGACGGGAGCACCGCCTGCGCCGCTCTGAGCAACGAGACGGTCAAGCAACTCGAAAGCCAGGAAGGGAAGCGATGCGCGAGGGCTGTGACGTCGTTGCACGTCTCACCCAGCCGCGTGCGGCGCGTGCAGGTCTACCTCGTCAATGCCAAGGTCGACCTCAACGACGGCGAGAGCGCGTTCCTCTCGCGTACGCGCGACGGCTGGCGGTTGTCGGCCGTGGGCTGCCGGCCGACCGGCGGCAAGCCGGCCGACCGTCCCTTCGAGTGCGAGGTCACGGCCTGATGCGCGCCATGTTCATCGCGTACCTCGTGGGCCTGATCGCCGGCCTGGCGTACTTCATCGCGCTCGGGCTGCTGCAGCTGTAGGCCACCAATGCCACGCTTCATCCGCGACAACGGCCCGAGCCTCTTCTTCGCTGCGATGAGTCCGTCGGCCCGTGAGACCCTTGGGCGCGTGCCTATGACTATGCGCCGAGCGCCCAGGCGCGAGAGCTCGTGGAGCGCGCGTTCGGCCAGGGGCCCAATTCGGGGCCGAAACTGAGCGAAACCGAGCGCCACGGGGAGCATGCAAACCCGCTTGGCGACAGCGATCGCGCCGGTACGCCATCGGACGCGCACAGCTGCGGGCCTTGTGGGCCTCATGGCCAGTGGAGGTTCGAGTCCTCTTCGGCGCACCTGGTGCAGACCCCGCGGTCGCGGGGTCCGCGCATCCTCAGCCGAGCGCGACCGGGGCCGGCGCCGCCGGCGCCGCGCGCTCGGAACCGCCGTCGCGCATCGAGACGAGCACGTCGGCCAGGGCGAGCGCCCGGGCGTGCCCCTCGGGCCCGAGTCGCCAGAGCTCCTTCGCGAGCTGCGCCGTGACGCGCTCGAGCTCGGGTGCCGACACGGGCACGGCGCCATTGGGCCGGGGGCCGACGAGCCGGCGCAGGCGCGGGCGGCGCGCGTGCAGCGCGACGAGCTCCTGCACGCAGCGCTCGGCGCGCGCGGCCTGCAGCGCCGGCGGCCCCGCGGTGCCCACGGCGTCCGACGCCAGGGGCAGGAGGTCCTGGCGCGCGGCGTCGTCGGCGACGTCGTTGTACGAGCGCAGGTAGGCCGCGATCGTCGCGCAGACGGACCGGGGATGGTCCGTGAACGGCTCGCCGGCGAGCATCGAGGCGAGCTCCATGACGCAGACGCCGTCGGTCGGCTCCGCGTGCTTGCCGCCGGCGAGGCGCACGGTCTGGTGACTGGGAGGCGTGGACACGGGTTGCTCCTCGAGCTCGAGCTGTCGGGAGTGGTTCCCCGCCGGTGCCGGTGCCAGACGCAGGCCGTTCGCGTCCTGACCGATCCGGCGGCCGGCCGGGCCGGCCCGTGCGGACACCTCGGTCACCAGCTCGTGGCGTGCGTCAGGACGCGAGCGCGAGCGCGCGGCGGCGCCCGGCGAACTCCGCGCCGACCGCGACGAGGATGTCGAGCATCGCCTGCTTGGCCGGCGAGCAGAAGGAGCCCTCGAGCACGGCGGCGCTGATGCGCCGCGCGGGCGGGCGCGTGCCCAGCGAGCGCACGACGATGTCGTCGCGCACGCTGATGAGGGCGAGGTCCGGGATGAAGGACGCGCCCACCCCCGCCGCCACGAAGCCCTGCGTCGCGAAGTAGTCGTCGGAATGGAAGGCGATGCGCGGCTCGAAGCCCGCGATCTGGCAGGAGCGCAGGAAGATCGGCGCGTCCGGGCAGCTTCCCGTGGTCCCCAGGATCCAGTTCTCATCGGCGAGCTCGGAGAGCTTGAGGCTGCGCTTGCGCGCGAGCGGATGGTGCACGGGGAGGGCGACGTACATCGGGTCGTCGAGGAGCGCGAGGCGTTCGATCCCGTCGGACGGCGGCGGTCGGAAGCCCGTCGTGATGTCGAGCGCCACGTCGACCTCGCCGCCTCGGAGCATCGCCATCGCGGGCTCGGGCTCGGCGGGCTCGAGGCTCAGCTCCACGGCGGGATGGCGGTCGCGGAAGCGGGCGATCGCCTCGGGCATGATCGTGGCCCCCGCGCTCGGGAACGCGGCCAGGCGCAGGCGGCCGCCGCGCAGCCCGGCGATGGCATCGAGCTCCGCCTCGGCGTCGGCCAGGCGGGCGAGGATGACGTCGGCGTGCTCGACCAGCGCGCGCCCGGCGTCCGTCAGGCGGACGCCGCGCGCGTTGCGCTCGACGAGGACCGTGCCCGCCTCGCGCTCGAGCGCCGCGATCTGCTGGGACACGGCGGACTGGGTGTAGGCGAGCGCGTCGGCCGCGGCGGAGAACGACCCCCGAGCGGCGACCTCGCGCAGGACGCTCATACGGCGGACGTCGAGCATTAGCGGACCTTATCATGAGTAGAGCCAAGGGTCATTTGTGCTCATATCACGCAGGTGGGACCCTGAACGTCATGAAGAGCATGAACGCCCCCGCCCACACGACCGAAGACAGGATCGTCATCCGCACGGCGACCGGGGCCGACGCCGAGGCGCTGCGCCGCCTCGCGGAGCTCGACTCCTCGCGCGCCCTCGCCGGCCGCGTCCTCGTGGCCGAGACCGACGGCGCGCTGCGCGCCGCGACGTCGCTCGACGACGGCCGCGTCGTCGCCGACCCGTTCGTCCTGAGCGCCGGGATCACCGCCCTGCTGCAGACCCGCTCCAAGGTACTCCGCGGCACCCGCTCGCCGCGCAGCTCCGGCACGGGACGGCGCCTCCTGCGCGCGCTCACGGCCCGGCCCTCCCGCGCCTCCGCGTGACGACCGCCGACCTCGCCCGCGGCCCACGGAGGCCGGGTCTCGCAGCGATGCTGTCGAGCGCGTCCTAGCGCCGCGCCGCGTACGCCATCCGGGGCCGCGGTGCGTCCTCGTCGAGCGCATCGGGGGCGACCGCGTCGACGTCGTCGGGCGGCCGCTCGTCGCGCTGCTCGACCTCTGGCCCGGGCTGCTGCGCCTGGGGACGTCCTAGTGGATCTTCTCGTGACGTTGGGCCGGAAACGGCGAGGCGCCGGCGCCGACTGGCGAGAGACGAACCCACCCGGCCCGCGAGCAATGGTGGAGCCATTGCCGCGACCGAGGACAAAGCCAGGCGGTGATCGGCGTCCGCCGTTTGCGGTCAAACGTTGCGAGAAGGCCCTGTCGATCAACGCGCCTCGGAGCGGGCGTCGTGTCGGCTGACTGGCGGCTGTTCATCCCCGAGGAGTGGGACGAGCAGAGCGACTGGAACGGCAGGCGGCGCGCGAGAGCGCACCTGCCCGAGGACGTGCATCACGTCGAGAAGTGGCGCCTGGCGCTGGAGATGATCGACGAGCTGCGCGCGTGGGGGCTCGAGCCGCCGGTCGTTCTCGGCGACGGCGCATACGGCGACATCACCGAGCTGCGCCGCGGCCTTGAGGAGCGCGAGATCGGCTATGTCCTCGACGTCAAGGGCGCCATCTCGGCCTACGTCGAGGAGGTCCGGCGCGAGCGCCCCGAGTGTCGGGGCGCGGGCGACCGCCGGGCGCCCGATACCGCGCCAAGCCCGCTTCGCTGCGCGCGCTGGCGCTGGCTGCCGGCAAGGACGCGGCGGTCGGGATCAGCTGGCGCGAGGGTACGCGCGGACGGATGCACTCACGGTTCTTGGCCCTGCGCGTGCACCCGGCGAACATCGAGTTGCGCCGCGTCGCCCACCAGACCGACGAGGAGCTGCCCGTCCGCTGGCTGTTGTGCGAGTGGCCCTCGGACGCCGACGAGCCGACCAAGTACTGGCTCTCCAACCTGCCCGCCGAAGCCCCGCTGCGTGAGCTCGTGCGGCTCGCGAAGCTGCGCTGGCACATCGAGCACGACTACCGCGAGCTCAAGGACGCGCTCGGGCTCGACCACTTCGAAGGACGCTCCTGGCGCGGCTGGCACCACCACGTCACGCTCGCCTCGGCCGCGCACGCCTTCCTGACCGTCGAACGACGACGGCGCCCGCCACCCAGGGCGGCAGCCTGACGCTGTTCCAGCTGCTGCGCGAGCTACAGACCCTGCTCGCCTGCTGGAACGGCACCTGCCCCACTTGCCGCAGCGCTGCGCCCACCACGCATCCACGGACCACTACCTAAGAAACTAAATGCCCTGCTCCTGCAGCCACAGCTCGAGCAGTCCCAGCTGCCACAGCGTGTTGCCCTCGAGCGTCGTGAGGTGCTCGTTGGGCGCGGCGAGCAGGCGGTCGACCCACGCGCGGTCGAAGAGCGAGCGCTCACGGGCCGCGGGCGCGTGCAGCGCATCACGCACCAGCTCGAGGTAGGCGCCCTCGAGATGACTGAGTGCGGGGACGGGGAAGTAGCCCTTCGGGCGGTCGATGACCTCGGCGGGCAGGACGCGCCGTGACGCGTCCTTGAGCACGCCCTTGCCGCCGTGCTCGAGCTTGAGCCCCGGCGGGCACGCGGCCGCGAGCTCGACGAGGTCGTGGTCGAGGAACGGCGTGCGCGCCTCGAGCCCGAATGCCATCGTCATGTTGTCCACGCGCTTGACCGGGTCGTCGACGAGCATGATCTCGGTGTCGAGACGCAGGGCGCGGTCGATGGCGGTTCCGGCGCCGGGGCGCGCGAAATGCTCGGCGGCGAAGCGCCGGCTGACGTCGTCGTCGTCGTCGCCGGCGCCGAGCAGCTCGACCAGCCGCTCGTGCGGACGGTCGAAGAAGGCCGCGGCGTAGGCGTCGAGGCCGTCCCGCCCCGCGTCGCGCAGCGGCTGGTACCAGGAGTAGCCCGCGAAGACCTCGTCGGCGCCCTGGCCGCACTGCACGACCTTGACGTGGCGCGAGACCTCCTCGGAGAGCAGGTGGAAGGCGACGCAGTCGTGGGAGACCATCGGCTCGCTCATGGCGGCGATCGCCGCGCGCAGCGCCGGCAGCAGGCGCGCGTCGTCGACGCGGATCTGGCGGTGGTCGGTGCCGAAGCGCTCGGCCACGATGTCCGAGTAGCGAAACTCGTCGCCCTCGCGCCCGCCGATGGCCGGGAAGCCGACGCTGAAGGTCTGCAGTCCGGTCTGGCCGGCCTCGGCCAGCAGCGCGACGATCAGGCTCGAGTCCAGACCGCCGGACAGCAGCACGCCGACCGGCACGTCGGCAACCATCCGCCGGTCCACGGCGGTGCGCAGCGCGTCCAGGATCGCCTCCTGCCAGTCGCGCGCGGACCAGTCCGCGCGCGCCGGGTCGCGCGCGAAGGGCGGCGCCCAGTACTCCGTCGCGCGCTGCGTGCCGTCGGGCTCCACGGTCAGGACGGTCGCCGGCGGCAGCTTGCGGACGCCGGCGAGGACCGTTCGCGGCGCCGGTACCACGGAGTGCCAGCTGAGGTAGTGGTGCAGCGCCGTCCGGTCGATCGACGTGCCGACGTCGCCGCCGCGCAGCAGGGCGGGCAGCGTGGAGGCGAAGCGCAGGCGCCCCCGCCGCCGCGCGAGGTACAGCGGCTTGATCCCCAGCCGGTCGCGCGCGAGCACGAGCCGCCCGCTGTCGCGCTCGGCCAGCGCGAAGGCGAACATGCCCTTGAAGCGCTCGACACAGCGCTCGCCCCAGCGACCGAAGGCCTTGAGCACGACCTCGGTGTCGCTGTCGGAGAAGAACCGCAGTCCTTCGGCCTCGAGCTCGCGGCGCAGCTCGCGGTGGTTGTAGATGCAGCCGTTGAACACGACGGCGAGGCCGAGCTCGGGGTCGACCATCGGCTGCGAGGCGCGCTCTGAGAGGTCGATGATCCGCAGCCGCCGGTGCCCGAGCGCGATGCCGTCGTGGGCCCAGGCGCCGCGGCCGTCCGGCCCGCGCGGCGCGAGCGCCTCGGCCATCCGGTCCACCGCACCGACATCGGCGCGGTCGCCGACCGCCAGCTCGCCGGCGATCCCGCACATCATGCCTGGAGCGAGCGCAGACCGGCGGCGGCGGGCGCCTCGGCGCGCCCGTCGCCGTCGCGTCGCTCCCGCGCCGCGGCCGCGCGCACGAGGGCGGCGAAGAGCGCCGCATGCGGCGTGTCGTGCACGAGCGACTCGGCATGCCACTGCACGCCGACGATCAAGTGCCGCGCGCGCCCCTCGACCGCCTCGATCACCCCGTCCGGCGACCAGGCCACCGCCCGCAGGCCGGTGCCCAGGCGCTCGATCCCCTGGTGATGGAACGAGTTGACCAGGAGCTCCTCGGCTCCGAGCAGCGGCCGCAGCCGGCTCGCGCGGTCGATGCGCACCGCGTGGGTCGTCAGGCGCCCGGACGTCGTCTGGCGGTGCGCGACCGAGCCGTCGACGACGTCGGCCAGGTGCTGGACGAGCGTGCCGCCGCGCGAGACGTTGAGCAGCTGCATGCCCCGGCAGATGGCGAGGACCGGGAGGCCCCGTGCCTGGGCGTGGCGCAGCAGAGCGAGCTCGAAGCGGTCGATCTCCGGGAACGTCGGCCCCAGCTCGCTGTGCGGGTGGGCGCCGTAGAACGAGGGGTCCAGGTCGGGGCCGCCCGAGATGCACAGGGCGCCCAGGCGCCCGAGCAGCGCGTCGATGGTCTCCGGGGCCACCGGCGGCAGCACGACGGGGATCCCGCCCGCCTGCTCGACCGCCTCGGCGTAGGTCACGCCGACGGCCAGCTCGCGACGCGGCGGCTCGGCGTTCTGCGTCTGGTCGACGTCCTCGGGGAAGCGGACCTGCGAGGTCGACACGCCGATCAGCGGCGGCGCGCTCACCCGACCACCCACGTGTCCTTGCCGCCGCCGTTCTGCGAGGAGTTGACGACCAGGGCGCCGGCGTCGAGGGCCACCCGCGTCAGCCCGCCGGGAAGCACCGAGGCGTCCTCGCCGGCCAGGAACACGAAGACGCGCAGGTCGACGTGGCGGGGCTCCAGGCGCCCATCGACGACCGTGGGGTGGCGGGAGAGGGGCACGAGCTCCTGGGCGACGTACCCGTCGGGGCGACGGCGCACGTCATCGGCGGCGGCGAGGCGGTCCTCCTCGGTTGCGTGCGGACCGATGAGCACGCCGTGGCCGCCGCTGGCCTCGCGGGGCTTGATGACGAGGTCCTCCACGTGGCGCAGGACGCGCTCGAGCACCCCGGGCACGGCAAGGTCGTAGGTGCGGACCGACCCCACGAGCGGCTCCTGTTCCAGGTAGAAGCGGATCATGTCCTCGACGTAGGCGTGCACGAGCTTGTCGTCGGCCACCCCCGCGCCGAGCGCGTTGACCAGGCCGACCTGGCCCCGGCGCCAGGGCTCGTGCAGCACGCCGGCGACGTCGGTGAGGCGCCCGTCCTCGCCGGTCAGGCGGTCCTCGTCGGTGCGCCGGTAGACGACGTCGACCCGTCGCGCGCGGTGGCCCAGGCGCGCATAGAGCCCGTCGCCGGCCACGTCGAGGTCCGCCACCTCCACGAGCGGCAGCCCGAGGCGCTCGGCGACCGTGCAGTGCTCCCACCACGCGCTGTTCGCCGGCCCGTCGGTGAGCACGACCACGAGCGGGTCCGCGCACCCCGCGGGCGCGGCGGCGCGCAGGGCGCCCCCGAGCATGGCGAAGGCGTCGTCGACGCGGCGCCGGCCGTCGTGCGCCAGCGGCAGGTGGCGGTCCAGCAGCTCGCGGGCGGCGACCGCGTAGGCGATCCCCGACGGCGTGCGCACGTTGTCCTCGAGGACGAGGAAGCGCCCGTCGTGGTCGCGCACGACGTCGAGCCCGGCGACCGCGACGCCGCCGGCCACGCGCGCGCCGGCCATCGCCGGCTCGTAGTACGAGGCGGTCTCGATGACGTGGGCGGGGACGACGCCGGCCGCGACGATGCGCTGCTCGGCGTAGACGTCGGTCACGAAGGCGTCCAGCGCGCGCACGCGCTGGATCAGCCCCGCCTCGAGGTAGCGCCACTCCTCGCCGACGAGCACCCGAGGAACGGGATCGACGGTGAACGAGCCGTCGGTCTCGTCGCCGAAGGTGACGCCGCGCGCGGCCACGTCGGCGACGACGTCGCGCTCGAGCGCGCGCAGGTCCCGGCCGCCGAGCGCGTTCAGCAGCGCGCGGTACTGGGGCCGGGGAACGCCCGCCTCCACGAAGGCCTCCTCGTAGAAGGCCACGCCCTCGACGTCCCGCGCCGTGCCCGCCACGGCGAACAGTCTCGACCACCGGGCCGAGGCGTACCTGGGCCGTGGGGACAACCGTGGCCGGGCCGCCTTGGACCGGATGGCGAAGGGTGGGCGGCCCAGTGCTCGCGCTAGGCGGCGTGCTTGCCGGCGAGCCCGACGACGTCGACGCCGCCTCGGCCGACTCGATCCACGCGCGCGTCCCCGCGATCCCAAAATTGAGGTTGCGTGATGCAACCCGGTCGGTTTATCGTCCGTAGCATGATGCAACCGACCTGGAGGTCGTCATGAGCCCCGCCGACGTGCCCGGCCCCGTCATCACCACCGACACGCTCTTCCCCTGGCTTGCGATGCTCGCGCCCGCGCCCGTCGAGGAGCCGCAGGACGAGCCGCTCCCAGAGGCCGCGTGAGGCCCGACCCCGGGTCCTCCCCCAACGGCGCGGCGAGCGGACCCGGCCAGTCGCTCGTCGCCGCCGCGCTGCCCGACCCGGTCGCCGCGGCCGGTACGCTGGCCGCGCTGCCCGGCCTCGAGGCGCTGCGCCGGATCGCCGCCGGCGAGCTGCCCCCGCCGGCGATCGCGACGCTGCTCGGGATCGAGATCGACGAGGTCGAGCACGGCCGCGTCGTCTTCGCGACCATCCCCGGCGAGCAGCACTACAACCCGATCGGCTCGGTCCACGGCGGCCTGGCCGCCACGCTCCTGGACTCGGCCACGGGCTGCGCCCTGCACTCGGTGCTCGCGGCGGGCGAGAGCTACACGACGCTCGACCTCGCGGTCACCTACCTGCGTCCGATCACGCGCGAGACCGGCCGCGTTCTGTGCGAGGGGCGCCTCGGCCATCGCGGGCGCGCGGTGGCCACGGCGGACGCGGCGGTGGTGGCCGAAGCGACGGGCAAGCTCCTCGCGCAGGGACGCGCGACCCTGCTCATGCGCTCGCGCTAGGTGTACGACCCGAGGAGGTTGTTCGGGCACGCGCAGGGCGGAATCATGCAGCGCATGTCCACGCCCGCCGCCCCTCGCACGGCCACGCCGCCGGTGCCCGACCACGACCCGATGCCGCTCAACGGGGTCCACCATGTCGAGCTCTACGTGGGCAACGCGCTGCAGGCCGCGTTCTTCTACGCGCGCGCCTTCGGCTTCCGGCGCGCCGCCTATCGCGGCCTGGAGACCGGCGCGCGCGACGCGGTCTCGCACGTCCTCGTCCAGGGCCGCATCCGCCTCGTGCTCACGGGTGCCCTGGACTCCGCGTCGCCCGTGGCCGCGCACCAGCACCACCACGGCGACGGCGTCCGGGTCATCGCGCTCAGCGTGCCCGATGCGGCGCACGCCTTCCGCCACGCGGTCGAGCGCGGGGCGACCGGCGTCGCCGAGCCGCACGAGCTCTCCGACGACCGCGGCACGGTCCGGCTCGCGTCGATCGAGACCTACGGTGAAACGCTGCACACGTTCGTCGAGCGCGGTGGCTATGCCGGGCCGTTCCTGCCCGGCTTCGAGGCCGTCGACGACGGCACGCCGGACAGCGGGATGCTCCTCGCCATCGACCACATCGTCGGCAACGTCGAGCTCGGGGCGATGGAGCGCTGGGTGAAGTTCTACGAGGACGTCTTCGGGATGACCGAGATGATCCACTTCTCCGACGACGACATCTCGACGGAGTACTCGGCGCTGATGTCGAAGGTCGTCACCGACGGCACGGGGCTCGTGAAGTTCCCGATCAACGAGCCGGCCGCGGGCAAGCGCAAGTCGCAGATCGACGAGTACCTCGACTACTACGAGGGCGCGGGCGCCCAGCACATCGCGGTGGCCACGCGCGACATCGTCGGCACCGTGGCCGAGATGCGCCGCCGCGGGGTCGAGTTCCTGACGATCCCGCCCGCGTACTACGACGACGTGCCCGCGCGCGTGCCGGAGGTGGGCGGGCAGCTCGCCGGCCTGCGCGAGCAGGGCATCCTCGTGGACCGCGACGACGAGGGCTACCTGCTGCAGATCTTCACCAAGCCGGTCGGCGACCGCCCGACGATCTTCTTCGAGGTCATCGAGCGCCACGGCGCGCGCGGGTTCGGCGACGGCAACTTCAAGGCGCTGTTCGAGGCGATCGAGCGCGAGCAGGAGCGCCGCGGCAACCTCTGAGAGGACCCAGATCGACCATGCGCTATCACAGCCTCGGCGACGTCCCGCCCAAGCGCCACGCCCAGACGCGGCGCGACGGGCGGCTGCTGACCGAGGAGGTCCTCGGCTACGAGGGCTTCTCGGGCAACGAGTCGATCCTCTACCACCTGCACTCGCCGTGCCGGCTGGACGACGTCGGCGCGTTCACGCCGATCGCGCGCGACGAGTGGGTGCCCGAGACCCACGTCCACCGGCTCTCGGACACGCGTCCGATCGAGGCGGGCGGCGATCCGCTCAGCGGCCGCCGGCTGCTCATGTTCAACGGCGACCTCGAGGTCTCGGTCTGCAAGCCGACCGAGCCGATGGAGGGCTTCTTCCGCAACGGCGAGGGCGACGAGGTCGTCTACGTCCATCGCGGCAGCGGCGTGCTCGACACGGTCTTCGGCCGCGTGCCGTATCGCGAGAAGGACTACGTCGTGATCCCGCGCGGAACGACGCACCGCTGGGCGCCGGACGACGGCGTCGAGCAGCACTGGATCTGCTTCCACACCCCGGGCGAGATCGAGACCCCCAACCGCTACCGCAACCGCTACGGGCAGCTGCTCGAGCACGCGCCGTTCTCCCAGCGCGACTTCCACCCGCCGCTCGCGCTCGAGACCTCCGACGAGGAGGGCGAGTTCCACGTCCGCGTCCGCGTCCGCGACGGCGTGCAGGCCTACGTCCTCGACCGCCACCCGTTCGACGTCGTCGGCTGGGACGGCTACGTCTACCCCTACACGTTCAGCGCGCTGGACTTCGAGCCGCGCGCGGGGCGCTTCCACCTCCCGCCGCCGGCCCACCAGACGTTCCAGGGCCCGAACTTCGTCATCTGCACGTTCGCGCCGCGGATGCTCGACTGGGACGAGACCGCCGTGCCGCTGCCCTACCACCACTCGAACATCCAGTCCGAGGAGGTCATGTTCTACGCCGACGGCGACTACGCCGCGCGCAAGGGCGTCGACGTCGGCTGCATGACGCTGCACCCGAGCGGCCTACCGCACGGGCCGCAGCCCGGGACGGTCGAGAAGGCGCTCGGCGCGACTTCGACGAGCGAGCTCGCCGTCATGTGGGACACGTTCAGCCCGCTACGCCTCACGACGCTGTGGCGCGAGCACGACAACCCCGACTACGCGTTCTCCTGGAACGAGGACAAGGCGACCGAGCTCGCGGCCGCGCCCGTCAGCCCCTGACGCTCACGCGCCGGGCCCGCCTCAGCCGCCGCGCTCGACCGGCAGCACGACCTCGAAGCGCGTGTCGCCGCGCTCCGAGCGCACGGTCATCGTCCCGCCGTGGTGCTGGGTGACGATGCGGTAGGCGATGTCGAGCCCGAGGCCGGTCCCCTGGCCGACGTCCTTGGTGGTGAAGAACGGCTCGAAGACCCGCGCATGCGCCGCGGGTGGGATGCCCGTGCCGTCGTCGGCGACCTCGACGCGCACGCGGTCGCCGACCCTGGAGGTCGTGATCCGGATCGTCCCGCCGGGAGCCGCGGTGATGGCGTTGTCGACGAGGTTCGTCCAGACCTGGTTGAGCTCGGACCCGAACGCGGTCAGCCGCGGCAGCGTGCGGTCGAAGTCGCGCTCGACGGTCACCTCGCCGCGCTTGAGCTTGTGCCCGAGGATCTTCAGCGTCGCCTCGAGGCCGTCGTGGACGTCGATCTCCTGCTCGTTGGCGCGATCCATGTAGGAGTAGTCCTTGATCGCCCGCACGAGCTCCGAGACGCGCCCGACGTTCGCGCGCACGTCCTCGAGCGAGCGCTCGGCGACGACCGCGGCGGCGAGGTAGGGGATCGTCGCGGGGTCCTCGACCGAGCGCGCCCAGCTCGCGTCGAGGCCGGCGTCGGCGAGCTCGCCGGCCACGGCGGCGGCGCCGGGGACGCGGAGCGCTTCGAGCGCGTCGAGCAGCTCGTCCTCGCGGTCGGCCCGGGCCAGCCCGGACAGCGGCTCGGCGTCGGCGGCCTGGGCGCTCGCCGCCCGGGCCCGCGCGGCCAGGACGCCGTCGCCGGGGGCGCGGTCCAGCAGCGCCCGCAGGGCGTTGCCCGCGGCGTCGGCGTCGCGCCGGGCGGCGGCCGCCGGGTTGTTGAGCTCGTGTGCGAGCCCGGCCGAGAGCGAGCCGAGCGCCGCGAGCTTCTCGCGCTGGTCGCGGGCCTGGGCGACCCGACCGCCGACGCTCCAGGCCAGGCGGGCGACGCGGCTCAGGACGGCCGGCTCCTCGAGGCACAATCGGCGGAAGGCGTCGGCCGGGACGCGCAGCACGCGGCTCGGGGCACGCGCGACCTCGTTGGCGCCGTAGGGCGTGTCGAGCAGGATCATCGTCGCGCCCGAGTACGTGACCGGCTGGTGGACGGCGAACGTCATCCGCTGGCCGTCGACGTGCCCGTAGGCCTCCGTCTCGCCCTCGACGAGCACGTAGAACGCGGCGGGCGTCTCGCCCTCGCGCCACGTGTGCTCGCCCGGCGCGAGCAGCAGCTCCTCGGTGTCGGCGGCGAGTGCGTCGACGCGCGCCGGATCGACGCCGGCGAGCAGGTCGATCGACCCGAGCGCCTCGCGGCCCGTCACTCGAGCGCCCCGACGTACTGGTGGACGAACTGCACGGCCATCGAGCCCTCCCCGACGGCCGAGGCGACGCGCTTGATCGACTGGTGGCGCACGTCGCCCGCGACGAAGACGCCGGGCACGCTGGTCTCGAGCAGGTACGGATCGCGCTCGGCCTTCCAGCGCCCGTCGAGGGCGGCGACGTCCGGGCCCGAGAGCACGAAGCCGCGCTCGTCGCGGGCGATGAGGTCGCCGAGCCAGTCGGTGTGCGGGCTGGCTCCGATGAAGACGAAGACCGAGGAGCCCCGCACGCGCTCCTCGCCGCGCGGGCCGCGGAGCGTGATCGCCTCGAGGCGCTCGCCGCCGTGCAGGGCCGTGATCTGCGTGGCCGCCAGGATGTCGATGTTGGGCGCCTGCGCGATGCGGTCGATGAGGTAGCGCGACATGCTCGCCTCGAGGCCGCCGCCGCGGACGACGATCGAGACCTGCATCGCGACGCGCGCGAGGAAGAGCGCGGCCTGGCCGGCCGAGTTGCCGGCGCCGACGATGAAGACGCGCTCGCCCTCGCAGGCGAGCGCCTCCGTGCGCGCCGCGCCGTAGTACAGGCCGCGCCCGGCGAGCTCGTCGGCGCCCGGGACGTCGAGCCGGCGGTAGGAGACGCCGGTGGCGACCAGGACTGCGTGGGCGGCGAGCTCGCCGCCGTCGTCGAGGCTGATCACGCGGGCCGGCCCGCGCGACTCGATCGCCGCGGCCTCGCGCACGGCGACGACCTCGGCGCCGAAGCGGCGCGCCTGCGACGTGGCGCGCTCGGTCAGCTCGCGGCCCGAGAGCCCCTGCGGAAAGCCGAGGTAGTTCTCGATCCGCGAGCTCGTGCCCGCCTGCCCGCCCGGCGCCTCGCGCTCGACGAGGACCGTCCGCAGACCCTCCGAGGCGCCGTAGACCGCGGCGGCGAGGCCGGCCGGCCCGGCGCCGACGATGACGAGGTCGTAGAAGTCCTCGCCGGCCGTCGTCGGCAGCCCGACCCGGTCGGCAACGCGCACGAGCTCGGGGGCGACGAGCGCCTCGCCGTCCTCGAAGACGACGACCGGCAGGCGCTCGGGGTCGGCGCCGGCGGCGTTCAGGAGGCGGGCCGCCTCCACCGAGCGCTCGCCGTCGAGCCAGCGGTACGGGATCAGGTTGCGCGCGAGGAAGTCCTTGAGCTCGTGCGACTCGCGCGACCAGCGGTGCCCGATCACCCGCAGCCCGCCCCGGCCCGCCGCCTCGGCCGCCTCCCAGTCGCGCAGGAGGTCGTCGACGACCGGGAAGAGGTCGTCGCCCGGGTCCCACGGCTTCGTGATGTACTGGTCCAGGCCGACGTCGTTGATCGCGCGGATCGCGGCCTCGCTGTCGGAGTACGCGGTGAGCAGCACGCGCTTGACGTCGGGCCAGTCGGCCACCGCCCGCCCCAGGAAGGTGATGCCGTCAATGCGCGGCATGCGCTGGTCGGCGACGAGCAGCGCGACGCGGTCGCCGCGCAGGGCGAGCTCGGCCAGTGCGTCGAGCGCCTCCTGGCCCGAGCCGACCGCAACGATCCGGAAGCGCTCGCCGTAGCGCCCGCGCAGGTCGCGCTGGACGGCGCGAAGGACGCCGGCGTCGTCGTCGACGCAGAGGATCACCGCCTTGGAGCGCTCCGCCATGGACGGTCAATTGTGCCCTACCCGTGATCGGGCCCCGCGTGGGCGCCCGTACGATGCCGCCGGTGATCGCCCCCTTCACCTGGCGCGACGGCGAGCGTGTGATCCGCTTCGGGCGCGGCGCGCTCGCCGACGCGCCGGCGCTGCTCGGCGAGGGCTACGTGCTGCTGACGACGTCGCGCGCCCGCGAGACCGCGCCGGCGGTCGCCGGCGGCGCCGCCGCCGTGCACGAGGTGCCGGCGGGCGACGTCGCCGACATCGCAGCCGAGCTGCGCGACCGCGTCGCCGGCGAGCTGCTCGTGGCACTGGGCGGCGGGCGCGTCGTGGACGTCGCCAAGGCGCTCGCCGCGGCCGCGGGCGCGCCGGTCCGGGCGGCCGCGATCCCGACGACGCTGAGCGCGGCCGAGATGACGACCGCGCATCGCCAGGCGGCCGGGGCCCCCGAGAGCGCCCGGCAGGTCCGGCCGGCGATCGTCGTCAACGACCCGGCCCTCAGCGCCTCCCAGCCGCCCGCCGAGCGGGCCGCGAGCACGGCCAACGCGCTCGGCCACGCCGTCGAGGCGCCGTGCACGACGGCGGCGAGCCCGGTGCCGGTCATGGCGGCCGAGCGGGCGACCGGGTTGCTGGCTCGCGACGAGGACGACGACGCGCTCGCGCTCGGCGCGCTGCTCTCGGGCTACGCGATGGACGCGACCGGCTACGGCCTGCACCACGTGCTCAGCCAGACGCTGCGCGCGGTCGCCGGGCTCGGCCACGGCGCCGCCAACGCGGCGCTGCTGGCGCACACCGCGGCGGCGCTGCGCGGCCGCGCGCCGGCGGCCCTCGCCGGCCTCGACGCGGTCGCCGGCCGGCCCGTCGAGGAGCTCGCGCGGGAGCTCGCCCGCCGGGCCGGCACGACGCGCCTGCGCGACCTCGGCGTCGAGCCCTCGACGCTCGACGCCGTCGCCGACGCCGCCGCCCGCCGCCCGCAGCTCGCGGTCACCCCGCCGGCGGCCGAGCGTCCCGAGCTCGCGTCGCTGCTGCGCGCCGCGTGGTAGGAACCCGCGGGGTGCTCGACCTCCTGACCGATCTCGTCGCCAAGGCCGACGGCCGCTGCGCGTATGCAGAGGCGCGGCACGTCGATCGCCGCGCGGAGTCGCTCGCCGTCCGCGGCGGCGACGTCGACGAGGTCGCGAGCTCGGCCTCGGCGGGGGTCGGCGTACGGGTGCGGATCGGTGGCGGGTGGGGCTTCGCGGCCACCCGCGACGCCACGCCGGCGGGCGCCGACGCGGCGCTGGCCCGCGCGCTGGCCGTCGCCGAGGCCCAGCCCGCCGGCCCGGGCCGGCCGCTCGCCGCCGTCGAGCCCGCGCTCGGCCACTGGGCGTCGCGCTTCGAGCTCGACCCCTTCGACGTCGCGCTCGAGGCCAAGCTCGACGCGCTCGCGGCGGCGGAGGCGGCGCTGCGCACGGGCGACCCGCGGCTCGTGCGCACCGAGGCGACCGCCCAAGCGCGGCGGGAGCGCAAGGCGTTCGCCTCCACCGACGGCGCCGCGTGCACCCAGGAGCTCGTGGCCTGCGGCGCCGGCATCGCCGCCTACGCGGCCGGCGACGGCGAGCTCCAGGTGCGCTCCTACCCGCTCGCACACGGCGGCCTCGTCAGCGCCGCGGGCTGGGAGCACGTCGAGGCGCTCGCGCTCGCCGCGCACGCCCCGCGCGTCAGCGCCGAGGCGATCGAGCTGCTGACGGCGCCGCCGTGCCCGGCGGGCGTCATGACGATCGTCCTGCACGGCGAGCAGGTCGCCCTGCAGGTCCACGAGTCGATCGGGCACGCGCTCGAGCTCGACCGCATCCTCGGCGGCGAGGCGGCCTACGCGGGGACGAGCTGGGTCGCGCCGGGCGATCTCGGCGCGCTGCGCTACGGCTCCCACGCGCTCGACATCACCGCCGATGCCACGGTGCCCGGCGGCCTGGGCTCCTTCGGGTGGGACGACGAGGGCGTGGCCGCGGCCCGCACGCCGCTGATCGAGGCCGGGACGCTGAAGGCCGCGCTCTCCGACCGCGAGTCGGCCGCCGCCGTCGGCCTCGAGCGCTCGGGCGGCTGCGCGCGCGCCGACGGCTTCGCGCGCCAGCCGATCGTGCGGATGACGAACGTCTCCCTCGAGCCGGGCACGGCCGGCTCGCTGGCCGACCTCGTGGCCGACACCGACGCCGGCCTGTACCTCGAGACGAACCGCTCGTGGTCGATCGACGACCGCCGCCTGCACTTCCAGTTCGCGACCGAGGCCGCGCGCGAGATCCGCGGCGGCGAGCTCGGCCGCCTGTCCCGCAACGCCTCCTACGCGGGGATCACGCCGCGCTTCTGGGGCTCGCTCGACGCGGTCTGCGGGCCCGAGGACTGGCGGCTGTGGGGGCTGACGAACTGCGGCAAGGGCGAGCCCGGCCAGGTCATGGAGGTCTCCCACGGCGCGGCCGCCGCGCGCTTTCGCGACGTGCAGGTCGGCGTGGCGTGAGACCCCACCGCGCGTCCTCCCACGACGACGCCTGGCACCCGGCGCGGCAGCGCCCCGGGAGCCCGCCGGGCGTCCTCGAGCTCGCCGAGCGCGCGCTCGCCCACGCGGGGCCCGACGCGCACGCCACCGCGGTGCGCGAGCGCTCGCTCGTCTCGCGCTTCGCGCGCTCGCAGCCCACGCAGGCCACGCAGGTCGACGACACCTCGGTCACGGTGCTCTGCCTGGCCGACGGGCACACGGGCCTGGCCGAGACCAACGACACGAGCGAGGAGGGGCTGCGCGACGTCGCCGAGCGCGCGCGCGCGGCCGCGCGGGCCGCCGCCCGCGCCGCCGGCGGGCCCGGCGAGTACCCCGGGCTGCCGGACCCCGAGCCGGCTCGCGCCCACGACGGCTTCGATGCCGCAACCGCGCGCCTGGACCCCGAGACCGCCGCCGCCGCGCTGCGGGCGAGCTTCAGCGCCTGCGCCGAGCGCGACCTCGAGGCCTTCGGGCTGTGGACCGCGGGGGTGATCGAGATCGGTCTCGCGGCGACGACGGGGCTGCGCGCCCACGACGCCGTGACCGATGTCTTCCTCAAGGTCGTCGCGCGCGACGCCGGCGGGCGCAGCGGCTTCGCCGCCGCCACGGCCCGGGCGGTCGACGAGCTCGACGCCGGGCTCGTCGCCGGCCGCGCAGTCGCGCGGGTCCCCTCGGGCGCGCCGCTCGAGCTCGCCCCCGGCGAGCTGCCGGTCGTGCTCTCGGCCGACGCCGTCGGCTCGCTGCTCGAGTTCCTCGGCGCGCTGGCCTTCAACGGGCTCGCGCACGCCGAGGGCCGCGGAGCGCTCGTCGGCCGGCTCGGCACCCGCGTCGCCGCGCCGGCGATCAACCTCGCCGACGCCCCCCGTCTTCCGCGCACGCTGCCGCGCGCGTTCGACGCCGAGGGCGTCCCGAAGCGGCCTGTCCCGCTGATCCAGGACGGCGTGGCCCACGCGGTCGTCCACGACACGCGCTCGGCCGCGCGCGCGGACGGCGGCGCGCGCTCGACGGGCCACGCGCTGGCGCCGGGCGGCTCGCCGTGGGGCGCGCTGCCCACCAACCTCGTGCTCGCCGGCGGCGGCGCGGCCGGCGAGGACGAGCTCGCCGCGCCGATCGAGCGCGGGCTCTACGTGACCCGGCTGTGGTACGTGAACCCCGTCCACGACCAGTCCACGCTGCTCACCGGCATGACGCGCGACGGCACCTACCTCGTCGAGGACGGGCGGATCGGCCGCCCCGTGCGCGACGTGCGCTTCACCGACTCGATCCTGCGGCTGCTCGAGGCCACCGAGGCGCTCACCGCCGAGCAGCGGCTCGTGTCGGAGGGCGAGTTCTACGGCCGGCGCTTCGCCAACGGCGTCGTCTGCCCGGCGCTGCGCGCGCAGGGCTTCCGGGTCACGGGCCAGACCATCGCCTGAGCGCCTACCAGGGCTTCTTGAGCAGCAGGATCGTGTTGACCGCGAAGGCGATCGCGAACGCGATCGTCCAGCGGTTGAGGTTGCGCTCGACGAGCGAGCCGCCGCCGAGCGGGCCCTGGCCGGTGCCGACGCCGAAGGCGCCCGACAGCCCCGCGTCCTTGCCCGAGTGCATGAGCACGAGGAAGATCAGCACGACGCAGATCACGACCTGGACGATCGAGAGGACGAACTCCATCGCCACCGATGGTAGCGGCGCGCTATCCGAGCGCGTCGAGTCGCCGCAGGAGCTCGACGGCCTCGGCCCGGAGCTCGCGGTCGAGCGCGCGCCAGTCCTCCTCGGAGAGCTTGCCGGTGCGCAGGTCGAGCTCGGCGTCGCGGATCTCGCGGTACTTGGCCTCCTTGGCGGCCTCGAGGTCCGCGCGCCGCGCGGTCTCGCGGTCCTCGACCCGGGACGCCCCGCCCCGCAGCGGCGCACTCACGAGCCACACCACGACGCCGAGCAGCGCGATGATCAGGAGCGGCGCGAGCACGTCCACGATCGCGCGCCGGCGCTCAGGCGCGGCCGAGGTCCTGCGCCACGCGCGCCGCGAGGCGGCCGCGCACGCGCCCGCGAGCGGCGTCGGGCGCGGGCCACAGGGCGATGAGGCCACCCGCGAAGACGATCAGCCCGCCGAGCCAGATCCAGGCCACGAGCGGCGAGGCGATGAACCGGAACTGCGCCGGGAAGCCGCCGGCGCGATAGAAGGAGATGAGGCGCCCGACCGCCTGCGCCTGCTCGGCCGCCGAGGCGCCCTTCAGGCGGGCGTCGAGCGCGTCGATGACCGCGTTGAGGCGGTCGGGGTCGGGCTGGATCGCCGTCCAGACGTCGCGCGTGAGCCCGGCCTTCATGCCGACCTCGCTCGTCGCCTCGCCCTCGAAGAGCGTCCGCACGAGCGTCGCGGACGGCGTCTGCGCGGGGTAGAACCCGCGCTCGGTCCGCAGCCTGGCGACGTGGCGCCCGTCGCGCGAGACGTCGAGCACGGCGCCGAGCGTCACCCTCTCGACGCGCTCGCCGGGCTGCACGACGCGCGCGGTCGGGCGCACGTAACGCACGTCGTAGGCGCCGACCGAGGCGGTCTGGCCGGGCGCGAGGCGCACGTCGCGCGCGTGCTGGAAGGCCGAGGAGGCGGCAACGCCGACGAACAGCACCGCCATTCCGAGGTGGACGACGTAGCCGCCGTAGCGGCGGCGGCTGCGGCGCACGAGCGACACGAGCGCGAGCGGCGGCGCCTCGCCCGACATCGCCCGCCGCGCGGCGGTGCCGCGCCAGAGCTCCTGGGCCACGACCGTGACCGTGAAGGCCGCGATCACGAACATGAGCAGCGCGCTCGGGCTGCCGGTCACGCCGAGGGCGACGAGCGCGACGAGGACCGCGAGCGCCGCGCCGACGGGCACGCGCAACGCGCGGCGCGCGCTCGCCCAGGTCGCCCGTCGCCAGGCGATCACCGGCCCGATCCCCGAGAGCAAGACGAGCACGAGCGCGAGCGGCACGGTGTAGCGGTCGAACCAGGGTGGCCCGACGGCGGCCTTCGTGCCCGTCACCGCCTCGGAGATCAGCGGGAAGAACGTGCCCCAGAAGACGACGAAGGCGAGCCCGACGAGCACGAGGTTGTTGCCCAGGAAGATCGCCTCGCGCGAGAGCAGCGAGTCGAGCCGATGCTCGGAGCGCAGCGTCGCGCGGCGCGAGGCGACGAGCAGGACGGACCCACCGATCATGAGCCCGATCAGCGTCACGAACGGCACGCCGAGCGTCGAGGCGCCGAAGGCGTGGATCGAGTCGAGGATGCCCGAGCGCACGAGGAACGTGCCGAGCACGGCGAGGATGCCGGTCGTGAGCACGAGCGAGGCGTTCCAGACCTTCAGCATCCCCCGCTTCTCCTGGATCATCACCGAGTGCAGGAACGCCGTGCCAGTCAGCCACGGCAGCAGCGAGGCGTTCTCGACCGGGTCCCAGGCCCAGTAGCCCCCCCACCCGAGCTCGGCATAGGACCAGCGCGCGCCCAGGAGGATGCCGATGCCCAAGAAGAACCAGGCGGCGAGCGCGAAGCGCCGCGTGGCCGTGATCCACTCCGCATCGACCCGCCGCACGACGAGCGCGCCGACCGCGAACGCGAAGGGCACCGCAAAGAGCGTGTACCCCGAGTAGAGCATCGGCGGGTGGATCATCATGCTCGGGTGGCGCAGCAGCGGGTTCAGCCCGCTGCCCTCGGCCGGGGCCGCCGCCAGCGTCTCGAACGGCGAGGCCGCGAAGACGAGCAGCCCGCTGAAGAAGGCCCCGAACCCGAGCAGCACCGCGGTCGCGTAGGGCGCGACGTCGCGCAGGCGCCGGCGGACGAGGAAGAGCACGAGGCTCGACCACAGCGAGAGCAGCCACACCCACAGCAGCAGCGAGCCCTCCTGCGAGGACCATGCGGCGGCGGCCTTGTAGAAGCCGGGCGTCGTCGTCGAGGAGTGCGTCGCGACGACGGCGTACGAGAAGTCCGAGCGCAGGAACGCCACCTCGAGGACGGCGAACGCGGCCGTCGCGAGCACCGCGAGGCCGTAGACCGCGCGCCGCCCCGAGTCCGCCCAGTCGCGCCGACCGGCGCGCGCGCCGTAGAGCGAGGCGGCGATGCCGTAGACGCAGACGGCGAGGGCGAGGATCAGGCAGGCGCGGCCGACCGGGGCCACTTAGGCGGGCGCGTTGCGCTTGTCGGTGAACTTCGAGGGGCACTTCGTCACG
Source organism: uncultured Actinomycetes bacterium (assembly GCA_963803375.1). Classification (GTDB taxonomy): domain Bacteria; phylum Actinomycetota; class Thermoleophilia; order Solirubrobacterales; family Solirubrobacteraceae; genus JAOPZW01. The sequence continues at coordinate 21,556 of CAWDMB010000014.1, forward strand.
AGCGAGTCGCGCTCGCCGACGAAGACCGCGCCCCGCTTGCGGACGGTGACGATGACCTCGCGACCGTCGCGGAAGGGGTCGGGCACCGCGCCGACGTAGCGGACGGGCACCGACGCCCGGCCCGTGCGGTCGCGCACGCGGAAGGCCGTCGCCTCGCCCCGGTGACGGATCGAGCCGTCGACCACCTTGCCCGTGAGCTGGTAGGAGCGACCCGCGTCGGCGCTGGCCAGCAACGCCGACGGCTTGACCGCCTCGCTCGAGGCCGAGAAGCTCGTGTAGACGAGCGCCGAGGTGAGCACGACGGCGACCGAGAGCGCGACGACGAGGCGGATCCTGCGCTTGCGAGACGGGTCCATGCGCACCTCGAAGTGTACGGAGCGCGCCCGCCCGAGGCCGCCGCACGGCCGGTCGCGGGGGCGCCCGCGCGCCGCCTGGACGGACATTCGTGCAGCCACGGAGAAACCTTCGGCGCCCGGATGCGTCTGTGGGGGTGTGACCCGTCGGCGGCTCCTGCCCACCACGCCCGGCACCAAGGGCACGCGCCGACGACAGCGCAGCGAGCGGACCCAGCGCCGGCGCAAGCCCCCGCCGCCGGAGCCCCCCGCGGCCCAGGAGCTCTTCGACGAGCGCCGGCTGCGCGAGGCCGGCGGCCCCGACGACCGCGCGGTGTATGCGTGCGGCTGCGGGTATGTCTTCCACGCGGATGTCTCCACGTCGGTCGACTGCCCCCACTGCGGGGCCGCCCAGGCCTGGTGAGCCGCCGAGCCGCCTGAGGAGCGCGGGCCTCATCGCCCTGATGGCGGTGGGCTCGGTCGTCATGTGGCTCGGCCTCCCGCTCGGGTGGCTCTTCGTGGCGTCGCGGCTGTCGGGTTCCTCGCGGCCGTCGATGGCCGTCTACGTCCTCGTGCTCGCCGCGATCGCCCTGTCGATCGCCGCGATGGGGAAGCTGCTGGCCGGCCTCGACCGCGCCTACGGGCGGCTCGAGTGCGTTGAGCGGCCGGCGGGGCGAGCGGCGTGGCTGCGCTCGATGCGCGACGACCGCGAGCGCCGCCGCGGCACCGTGCTCGACATCGTCATGGCCTGGAGCGTGGGCCTCGCGCTGCTCGCCTTCGGGCTGTGGTTCTTCCTCTTCGCCGGGTCGAGCCTGCCGGGCTGACCGTCGCGACTCGCGCTCGGCGCGGCCCTCGCGCCGGTGCTCGATCACGAGTCGGTCGCGAGTGCGGACGATGCGCAGGTGGCGCTCGGGTCGGTGATCTCCTCCGCGCGCCCGGCGAGCTTCGGTCGCCCTCCCGGTCCGGCGGGTCTCGATCTCGCTGCAGCTCGCCACGGTCGTTCAGGACGGCGCCGCGAGGACCGCCTGGGTCTGCGTGACCTGCGCCGCGCGGAGCCCGGCCGCATCGAGGAGCTCAGTCTGGACGACGACGACGCTGCGCCCTGCGTGCAGCGGCCGGGTGGTCGCCGCGACGTCGCCCTCGCGCACGCCGCGCAGGAAGACCGTGCTCGAGCTCGTCGTGGTCGTCCGCGCGCCGGCGGGCAGGTTGAGATAGGCGCAGACCGCGCCGAGGCTGTCCGCGAAGGCCATGAGCGCGCCGCCGTGGAGGACGCCGCCGGCCGTGCACAGCTTCGGCGCCCAGGGCATCCGCCCGCGCACCTCGTCGGGCGCGGCGATGTCGAGGATGACGCCGAGGTCGGCGGCGAAGGGCATGAGCTCGATCAGGGCGGCGAGGTCGCCGGGGGAGGCGTCGACCGAGCGCTCGTCCTCGCGCGTCACATGCTGACCCTACCCCGCCTGATCAGGCCGAGCCTCCTGAGCGAGTCAGACTGCTTCAGGTCGCCGCCCTGTCGCGTCGCAACCAAGTCCCCGCGTCGGGATCGGCCTCCCCAGAAGAACCCAGGGAGTGGGATGATCCCCGACCTGGAGCCCACGATCTCCTGCGCCCGAGCACCTCCTCGCACTGTTGGGCAACCCGACTTGTGGAGTCTCACGTTGAAGCTGCTCGCAGCATCGGCCATTGCTTTCGCTTTCCTCGGCGTTGGCCAAGCGCAGGCAGCGTTCAGCGGGGTTGCACCGGCCGCGGCCGTTCGCGACTGCAATTACAGCCGGGGCGGCAGCTTTCGGAACGTTACGACACGGGGAATCTCCTGCGTGTCCGCGCGCGCGGTGGTCCGAGCGATGATGCGTGATATCCGTCCGTGCTGGCCAAGTGAGCGCCGACTTGGGAGCTGCTCGTACCGACGAGGCTCCTGGCTCGTTCGCGGGCAGTGGTTTCGAGATCGTTACTCCAACGATCAGCTCGACCTTCGCGCTACCAGCCGCCGGCGAGTCGTGCGACTGCAGACCGACTTCGACGGCGAATAGAGCGGACGCAGAGCGCACACGCGGTCCTCGCTGCGAGCAGTGGTCCGCGGAGGACTCGACGACCGCCACGCCGGAGCCGTCGCCGCCGCGTCAGCACCGCGGCCAACCCGGTGCACTTCCCCGCGTCCCCTCGCATAGCAGGGATCTTCACGGCCTCGCGCAGGAGCGGCGGACGGGGCTCGAACCCGCGACCCCCAGCTTGGGAAGACGCAAGACAACCGCATAGCCAAGCGGTTTTGACGTCGGATGCGACCAAGATGCGACCTCAGAGGCAAGGATGCGCGCTCGCCTAACGGCTCGGCCGCCGCCGGCGGCCCTCCGCCTCGATTTGGGCGTCCCAGGCATCCGACGGCGCGTTGCGCTCCCATTTCGGGAGGCTGTAGTTGACCTCGTCGCGTATCCTCATGAAGTGGTCGCGGCGAATCCGGCGCTGTGCGATCGAAGCGCCTTTCGGTCGCAGAACCGGTGCGTGCCGGTGCGGTGGCTCGTCCCAGGCCGCGACTTCGATGAACTCCTCACCCCGTTCAGCGATCGCAAGCTCAATCGCCGGCAGAAGATCGGTGTCCGTCGACATGACCACCGCTCGGTCCGCGCCCTTCCGGATCGCCAAGGCCACGAGGTCAATCGCGAGCGCGACGTCGACGCCCTTCTCCTGCGGCGGGCCGTCTCGCTCGCGGCGGTAGCGCTCCTGGCCCGGGAAGCGCTCCGCGGGGAGCGGATAGCGCAGGTCGCGGGAAATCACCTCGAGCCGGTCTCCGCCGCGCGCTTTCCAGGCGTCGTGCTGTGCCCAGAAGGCCTTGTAACTCGTCTCGTCGTACTGCTGTAAGGGCCGGCCCCTGTAGATCCGGACCTCGCGGAGCTCACGCTCGGCGCCCGTCCGATCGCGAGCCGCCGCGAGCAGCTTTGCCAGCCGCCTCGGGTCGACGTTGCCAACTGCTGGCGGGCGATCCGTGAGATCGAACGCGTCCCTGGCGCCCATATAGATGTTCTGCCAATCGAGGTAGACCACGACCGACAGCGGTCGTCCGTCAGGGGGAGAAGGACCGGCCATCAGGAAGAGAAGCCCCACCGTACCCCGCGCAGACCGCGGAGCAAGGTGGGGAGCAATAGGTCGACTATATAGCGATGCGCGAACCCGCCGTCTAGGCCGAATGTCCGCGAGGCTAGTCTCCGGTCGCTGACGGGGAAGGTCTCGTGTCTTGGAGCGCCCGGCCCGCCGTCAGCCGACCGCAGCTCGGACCTGATCGAAGCTGCGCCGAAGCGGGTGCGTGTAGCGGCCGTGCATCGTTTCGACGCTGTGCCCGGTAATGTCGGCAAGGTCGGCTGGGTCGACGCCCTCGGCACGCATGAGCGAGACGAATGAGTGGCGCGCCTCGTGCGGCCTGATGTCCATCCCGGTCGCATCCTGAGCGGGCCTCCAGACGTCGCGTCGGAAGTTGCGCTCGCGCCACATGCGGCCCGTGATCGTGGGGAACATGAGCGGCGTGTCGATGCGGCGCGGCAGCGCGCGGAGCATCGCGTCGAGTGTCGGCGGTACCGGGACCGTGCGCCCGGCGTGCTGCTCGCCGTGGTCGGTCTTCGTCCCCTCGAGGACGCGGCCCTCATGCGCGGTGCGGCGGACGTCGAGAACGCCGCCGTGATGGTCGCGGCGCTCGAGGGCGAGCAGCTCCCCGAGCCGCAACCCGGTGTCAGCGAGCACGCGGACCATCGGCTCGTGCCGGCCGGCGGCGGCGGCGAACGCGTGCATCTGCTCGAACGTCCACACCCGCACCGGGCGCGGCGGCTTCGTGACCCTAGGGTCGGTGGCGCGCACGCCGAGGCGCAACCAGGGGTTCGTGTCGGCGAGCTCGTCGTCAATCGCGTCGTTCGTCATCGCCGACAGCGCGCGCACGATCCCGGTCGCGCCCGCCGCCGAACGGCCATGCTCGCGCAACAACCTGTCGACGACCTCGAGCGCGTGACGGCGCCGAACGTCGCTCAGCAGCCAATGACGCAGCTCCAATCCCTCGACGTTCATCCCGAGCACGACGCCGACACGCCACGCGTTCTCAGTGTTCGTACGCTCCGACCGCGGATGACGCTGCGTCCACGTGGCCGCGTAACCACCGAGCGTGTCCGCGCGCAACGGGCGCGCACGCTCACGCTCGTACGCCGCGTCGATCGCGGCCTGCGCGTCACGCCTGAGCTTGAACGTGCCCGCGCTCTTACGCTCACCGCGGCGGTTCGTGAACCGCGCGACCCAAACCTTCTGGCCGGACGGGTTGGTGCGCGGAATCGGCGCTTCGTGGCGCCGCTTAGGATTGGACTGCATCGGAACCTCGCTTCCGGTGCCGGGGGCGGGCCGTTGACGCGGCGCCGCCCCACTTTACGGGTCCCCCGACACTACGCTTCACGTGCCCTCCCTGCAACGCGCGACATACGCATCGACGTCGGCGGGATCGACTCGCCGCGCGCCACCGAGCTTGTAGCTCGGGATCACGCCGTCCGCGAGCAACTGTCGCACGGTGCGCTCCGACAGCGCCAAATAGTCCGCGAGCGTGCGCGGCGTGAAGAACGCGCGACGCTCCGTAGCTGTCACGCCAACCACGGCCAATCCCAGCGGTACCGGGCCGCGAGGTCGCGCTCGCGCTCACTGAGCCCGGCCTCAAGGTCGACATCGGTCGCGTCGAACGTCTCGAGCAGCCGCTGCCAGCTCTCGGCGCACTCGTCGCGGCCCTCGTCGCGCTCGTCGTCGCGCGCTACGGCGTCATCGAATTGCTCGTCGAGGCGGGCGTGCTCGCCGTTGAGGATCCGGTCGGGGCCGCGGCGGCTCACGATGCCTCCCGGTGCTTCGCCACATGGCAATCTCGGCACAGGAGGATCGCGTTGCGCGGCTCATCCGCGCCGCCCTGTGAGCGCGGCACGATGTGATCGGTCTCCGCGTCCTCGCGGCGAACGAGCAGCCGGAAGCAGTGATCGCAGAACCACGGCGGGCCCTCCTTGAGCACCCATTTGCGTGTGCTCGCGCGTGTCCGGTTGCGCGGGCGGCTCATGGCTTGAACAAAGACGCGCAGTCGTCGCACAGCTCCAGCGCGATGACGACCCCGCCTATCGGCATCACGACCGGCGTGAAGCGCGCGGTCTTGCGCTCGCACAGCTCGCAGCGCCCATCGTCGTGCATGCGCGCCTCGAGCGCCGCCATGCACGCGGGGCGCCCGCAGGTCGCGGCGCGCGCCTGAACGCACACAGCGATTTGTGCTCCGTCCGGGGTGTCCGGCGGCCAGGGCACGTGCTCGCAGCGCGCCTCGATGGCGCGCTCGGCCGCGATCGCCGCACCCAGCACCGCCGCGCGGCCGCGCGTCACGTCGGTCTGCGTGAAGACATGAACGGGCTCCGGGGCATCCCGGGCTATCCGTTCCAGGACTTCGCGCTGCGCCGCGGTGTCCTGGTCCGCGCAGGCGACGAGGCCGGGGTTAGGTCGGCTGGACCCCCAGATGGAATCCGCGGCGGCGAGCAGCGCGGCCAGCGTCGGCGGTGCGCCCGCCCTGGCACAGGGCACCGGGATGAGCCGGCTCATGGCGTCGCCCCGTTGCCGGTGGCCGCGGTGACGGCGGCGGGGTTGCGCATCCACTCCGGCTTCTCGCTGTCCGGGACCGGCCCGGGCACGGGCGGCCGCGGCACGGTGATGTCACGCCAGATCGGGCGGCCCGCGACGTTGTGATCACGCTCGAAGCGGTGGCCGGGGTCGCGCTCGAGCGCGCCGTCGAGGCCCTCGCTGCGCATTCCGGCGTCGCGGACGGCCTTCGCGAGCACGCGGCGCTCTTGCGAGCGGCCGTCGGCGAGCATCCCGGCCACGAGCTCGCGGATGCGCCCCGAAGCGCTCGCAGACACACACACACTCCCTACGTCGGGGCGTGTGTGCGTGTGTAAATTATCCGAAAACCCCTCCTCGGGGCCATTTTTCGGCAACGATTTTGTTTCACACGCACACGCCCCGATGCTTAAGGATGTGCGCGTGTCTGCGAGTCCCCTGGCGGCCGCGAACGCGGCCGCCGCGAGCGGCCACGGATCGCGTGCCTCGTCGACGCGGACCGCGACGCGAAGCCCGTCACTCTCGATGATCGTCTCGCTCATGCCAGCACCCTCCAGATCGTTTCCCGGCTGCTCGTGTCCCGCTCGATCCCCGGCAGCGCGTTGAACACGGACGAAAACGCCGAGCCCGTGACCCCCTCAGTGGCGGCCGCGGACGCCAGCTCGCTGCGCGGGCGCCACTCGCCGTCGGCGCCCAGTAGCTGCGCCAGCCGCCATGTCTTCTCGTGCGCGGTCTCCTCGTGCTCCTGCCTGCGCGGCGGGTGCGGCAGGATCATCTCGGCCGTCAGCCCCGTCGTGTCCTCCTCGAGATTCGCGACGCGCGGCGCATCGACGATCTCGCCCGTCACCGGGTTCGGGACGGGCACGCCCTCGATTTGGAAGCAGAGCGCGGCCGGCACGGCGCCCGCGTTGCCCTTCCCGCGCGCGAGCGCGCGCCAGCCATCGCGGTCCGGGTGGTAGCCGACGTACACGGCGGACCGTGCCGTGTCGGTGAACTGGCCGCTGGCGCCGCCGCGGTCACGGATCGACGCCGGCCCGCTCATCTTGTTCGGGTGGATCGTGTAGATCGCCGCGAGCTCGTGGCGGCGCGCGAGCGCGCGCAACGGCGCCAGCGCGCGGCGCACATCGTGCGGGCTGTTCGCGTTCACATCGCCGTCGAGGTGGTCGAGGATCGCGTCGAAGTACACGACGCGGAACTCGCCCCTCACGATGATCTCGCTCAGCGCCTCAAGGTCCCTGGCAAGATCCAATCCGCCGCCCTGGTCGTAGCTGAGGTACCGAGCCATGCTCGTGTCGCCGCCCGCAGCCATGAGACGCGGCGTGAGATCGCTGTCCGCGTCGTCCTCGTCGCCGATCGTCAGCACCTTCACCGGCCGCCCGTAAAAGCAGCCGGGGATCGTGCCGCGCGTCCAGCCGGCGCCCTCCCGGGCGATGAACGCGCCCTTGCCGGCGCCGCCGACGCCGATCGTCGCGTTCAGCGCGCCGACACGGAAGTACCCGGTGTGCGCCCACTGGTGGGCGCGGATGTCGCGCTCGCGCATCCGTCGCACGCTGAACGTGCCGACCGTGAACTCGACGCGCCCGTCATCGCTCCCGGGGCCGTCCTGCGCCCCGGGAAACGAATCACCTAACGACCCGGACGTGTAGCGACGTGAGTCGTGTCGAGGGCCGGATCCGCCCCCGTTACGGCGGTAGTGCGCGCCGAGCTCCCGCGCGGCCGCCGTGTAGTCGCCGCCGTGCTCGAGCGTCGCGTACGCGCTGAAGCGCGAGTAGCTCCTGTTCGCCTCGAACGGCGGCGCGTTGCTCGTGAAGACGTAGAGCAGCCGGTAGCCGCCGCCGTTCGCGGTCGCCGAGATCCCCTCGGTCTTGCCGGGTCGCCGCCAGCGCTCACCGTCGCCGCCGTACGGCACCCGCTGCCAGCCGTGGGGCTCGAGGATGGTCGCCCACGTCGCCTCGGCGTTGAAGCGGTCACCGGGGCGCTCCCGCCGGGATTTGACTTCGGCTTCATCGGATCCATCCGGTTCCGGTGGCTCGTCGGGGACGATGCGCGCCGGGTCGAGCGCCGCGCCGTCCTGGCGGCGCGTGTCGCACGGCGCCCCGGGCGGGTGCGCCGGTAGCCAGAAAAAACGGCTCGGGTCTTTCGCCGCCGGATCGGCGTTCGGGCACAAAGCGGCCGTCGCGTGCGCCCAGAACACCGGCCAGTCCCCGGCCGCCACGGGCGCCGCCAGCGGCACCGTGACACGCCAGTGAGGGCAATCGGGGCGCCCGCCGCAGTCCGCATGGCCGCTGAAATGCTTGTGCGACGAGTGCGCGCAGTACGCGAGGCCCGCCAGCAGCTCCCACTCGGGTTCGGCGTGGTCGACGTCGAGCACGAGCGCGCTGACGGCCTCCACGTTCGCGTTGGAGCGCGTGACGGCGCCCTCCCGGTAAAGGGCAGGCGACCATCCTGGGCCGTCACGCTCGCCGCGCTCCTCGTGCCTGGTGAGCCGCTCGGCGAGCTCGCCCCACGGAACGCAGAGCGAGCTCGGCCGGGTGGCGGTCAGGTTGGCGAACGCGACGACGTCGAGCTCAAGCGGCATCGCTCGCTTCGAGGTCCTCGACGAGCCCGCGCAGCACCGCCAGCTCAACCTTGAGGCGACCCGCGGACTCCTCGAGACGGCGCAGCGCGATCTCGACGACCCCGAGGCTCGCCTCGATCTCGGGCGCCATCACGCGGACCCCAGGTCTACGCGATAGCCGTTCTTCACGGTCCAGCGACGGGCCTCCTTGTGCGGCTTGGCCCGCGTCTCCAGCTCCAGGATGCTCAAGACGGCATCGACGATGTCGCCCAGCCGGACGACGATGTGCCCGGCCTCGATGGCCGCGGTGTCGAACTCGCCCAGCTGGATCTGGCGGACGGCGATGTCCTTGCTGCGCATGACCTCCCGCAGCACGTCCTCGAGGCTCTTCGTCTCGGGGGCCATCAGAAAGGCACGTCCGACGCGTCGTCCGTCACGACCTCGGCGTCCGGCACGTTCGTCGGGATATCCGGCGCGACCGTGCGCTGCGCCCCGGACGCGACACCGGCCAGCTCGTGGAACGACGTGGTGAGCGCCGGGCGGTCCACCGTGAGCCGGTAGTCGTTGAAGGTGCCATCACGGGCCTTCAGCTCGGCCTTGCCGGCGTCGTGCAGGCAGACGCGCTCCCCGACTTGCGGGTTCTCGTCGCGGAAACGGCGGAACCAGCCGGAGTCCGGGTCGGTGCCGTAGCCGCCGTCCTTGCCGAACAGCCACACGCCCCAGGCCTTGCCGTCGGGGTCCGTGAGGTCGCACACCGGCGTGTCCTCGCCGCCGGCCTTCGCGACGTGGTATCCGCTGATCGTGCCGAGCAGCGGGTTCGGGTGGTCCGGGTTATCGCGCGGCCTCCACGACTCGCCGAACTCGACGTTTTCGGTGCCGCGCTTCGCGAGCACCTGCCAATCGGTGGGCGTCATTGTTCCGCCTTCCTGGAACCTTTGGAACAAAATGCGCCGGGACGGGTAGTTCCGGGCCCGCCCCGGCGCGGGCCGCTTCAGCAGCGTGCACAAAGTACGATCTAAGAAAGATGGGCGAGAACTCCCAGATTTCTTAGAAACTGCGTGCGGTGTGCGGGCGCGCGGGCCGCTCAGCAGCGTCGCGAGTATCGGGGAGCCGTCACCGCCACAACCCGATAAGCGTTGTACTGACCGCAGTACAACGCTAATGTGGCATCCATGAGCCGCGGACTCGGCCCCCAGCAACAATGGCTCCTCCAATACCTCGAGCTCGAGCCAGACACCGACCGCGGGCACCTCGGCCCGCACTGGACGACGATGCACGACGCGCTACGCGACCGCTACCAAGGCACGTGGACGCGCTCCGAAGCAGAGAGCCTGCGGCGCGCCGCCCGCACCCTGCACCAGCGAGGATTCATCGAGCTGCGCGCAAGCAGCCACTCCGCCCAGGACGCGTGGTCGCGCACGCAGCCCTGGACGCCACAGACAGAGCGACCCGGGTCCGCCCGCCAGACCAACGGGCCCGAAGTCCAGATGCGCCGCAAGGTGTCCACGCACGAAAGCCGCGAGCACCAGCAGGCGCGCGAGCCCGGAGACAGCGCATTCACGGAACTGTTGGAACAAGGACTACCCGTGAGCGCCTGGAGCCGCGCGCTCGATCTACCCGGCCACGTCCTCGCGGCGATCGCGCGGGCACGACGACGCTAGCGCGGGGCCACGAAAAGCTTTCCCGTCGAGAAAATGGGATTTCTATAAGCGTCGCCACGCGACGCCTACTGGCGCTGTCAGACGCGTGCTCGGACCCTCCCGTACCGTTCTGCGATTTCATTGCGCGCGCAGTCGCCCACGCGGCGCCTACCGGCGCGTCGGACGCGCGCCCGCACCCTCCCGTGTCTCGCGTGGCGGGAGGGTTACTGCCTGGCGCGCGTGATGGCGTCGTGGTGCGGCTTGCACAGTGAGGCCAGGTTCTCGGGGTCGCGTGGCGCTCCGCCGGCGGCGAGGTCGACGCGGTGATGAACGACCTCTGCGAGCCGGTCGCAGCCTTCGCTCTCACAGAACGGGTGGTCGAGGAGCTGCTGGCGGCGCGTCATGCGCCACGCTTTGCTCGCGTAGAAAACGTTGCGCTCCCTGGCGTCTTTACGTCTGCTGCGTGATCGTTGGCGCTCGAGGGTCTTGCGGTGCTCGTCGCAGCGCCCGCGGGCGGTCGCCGGGCTGCCGCATGTGGGCTCGGCGCAGAGGCGGACGGGACTCACTTAGTTCATGTCCGCGTCGTTGACGCTTGTCCACTGCGCTGCTGTGAGTGTCTTCAGTCCACGGTCGCTGAATTGCCAGAGCAGATCGTCATCGGTGACGCGGAGCTCGAGCCATCCTTCGTGGTGCAGGTTCATCGCTTCGACTGTGTGCTCGTGCTCAACGGCGCACCATGAGTCCGGGTCACGTTGGCGCTGAGCCCACGTGTCGAAGAGGATGCTGAGTTGCGTATCAGTCAAGTGTCAACTCCTCCCGTGTGGGTGCGAGGCGGGCCACCATGACGAAACCCGCCTCGCTCCCGTGATGCGGCGCCGAAGGAGTCACAACTGCGCCGCAAGCTGCGATCAGACCGCCGCCGTCCCTCTGACGAACGATGATTCCCGATACACGGCGAGGCCCAACCGGGTCTCCGCTCGGATCGCCTGCAAGTTGCGCACGAAGAAGTCAGAGTGACTCGACGACGCCTCGATGCTCATGCCTCCGCGCCTGTAAACCTCGGCGGCCTGCTTGAAGGACCCGACCAGGCACGTGCCGGCGCCGATCGCGTTTGTTACGACGACCGGCAGCCCCCACAGTGTCTTGGGGCCGGAGCGGAACGGATCTGTCTGGAACTCACCCGTGGTCGTGCGGTAAAGCTCGATGCTCTCCCACTGGTTTGGGTGGACGACTAGGCCGTCGGGCTCCAGGAAACTCGTCCTGGACTTGGTGATCATCTCGCGGATCTCGGCGATCAGCGTGCCGGCCGCGTTGTGGTTCTGAAAGCCGGCGCGGTCAAAGATCCCCGAGATGTTCGGCGCCGTGCCGTCACCGTAAAGGAGCTGCTGCTCCTCCTTGATTGACACGAAGAGCGACAACCTGCTGTTCACATAGCTTTGGACTTGGACTGAGTCCTCGAGCATCTCGTCGGAGATCGGCAGCCACGTCGCGATCTTGCGGATCGGCTCGACGACCTCGCTCAGGCCAAGCGTCGACTCGGGCTTCAAAGCGCCCTCAGCCACGGTGTCAGCGGCGTTCGTGGCCGTGCCCTCATTCACATACCTAATCTGCGAAGCCGAGGTCGATGTCGTGGCGAGCAGGTCCGCCACCGTCAACGGCTGAAACAGTGTCTGAACGACACCGGGCACGTACTGCGGCGGGACGAGACCGCCGCCGGGGCCGCCGGCCGTGCTCTCCAGCAGCGTCCCCTTCTGGTAGTACGGGACTTCGACCGGGCCGGTGCTCCACTGCTGTGGGCGCGTGTCGGCGTTCTGAATTGACTTGTAGCCCTCGCTGGCGACGAACATGTCGCCGGGGCCGCCGGTGCTGTCACGGCGCCCGTCATGCAGCGTGACGTGTGCGCCGCCGCCGTCGATGTCGCCGAGCTGACGGTCGAACGCCTTTGAGCGCTCGATGCCCTTGAGCAGGTCGTCGAGCTCCTGTGCTTCGTCGGCGTCGAGGTTGCGTCCGGCGGTGAAGTCGTGCAGCGCCTTGATGCGCTGCGCGTACTGTTGAGTGGTGAGCATCAGCTGTCGCCCTCCTGGGCGAGGTCGTGTTAGTGCCGATGCTGTGCTGGTACCGCTCTTGGTGAGGTACGGCTTGCGCCGTCTGACCTCTGATCGCGGTCTGACCGTCACATTTGGACGATCGGCGATATATGGTTGTGGCGCTTATTCTACGCGATCAGCCGGGCGAGCCGGTCGCGCACGTCGCGCAGCTGCTCGAGGCGCGCCAGTTCGGCGTCGAGGAGCGCGAGCGCAGCCGTGAGCGGCGGCGCCTGTGTGCGCGCGCCCGGGCCCTCGGGCTCCGCTGCGCGCGGCGCGCGCGATTCGGGCGGCGGAGCCGGAGCCGCGGGCTCCGGCTCGGGCGTGGCGACATCGCCGTCGGCCTTGAGCACCGTCTGCACGGTGGTGAGGGAGCGCCCGGCCGCCTCAGCGATCTCGCGCAGCGTGTGGCCTTCGGCGCGCAAATCGTGGATGCGGACGCGCTCAGCGGCGGTCAGGCGGCCTGGCCGCTCGGGCTCATCGTCGACGTGGCGGATCGTGATCGGGTGCTCGGCGCCGTTGCGCGCCGCGAGCGCGGCGATCCGGCGGTCCTGCTCGGCCGCGGACGCGACGCCGTGCTGATCGGTCGGCGCGCTCACGCGGCGGGCTCGAGCACGGTCAGCGCCTGGCATGGGCGGTCGGACGGACGCAGCTCGTAGGCGAGCCGCCAGGCTTCGCGCGTGCCCTGCAGCACGGTGCGCCAGTGGCGGCGCTCGGTGCGCGGCGCGCTGGCGAGTGCGGCTTGGAGCGCGAACGGCCACGCGTCGTCGAAGCGCTGGCCGCGCTCGCGTGCGGCTGCGAGGGAGCGGCGCAGCTGCTGGGCGGGCGCGGGGTCGCTGGCGACGAGATGACTGGCGCTCATTGCGCGCGCAATCATCGCGCGCGCGGCGGACGGCGACGCCCGTCGTCGTGAAGTGGGTGCAGCCGCGCCTAGCCGCCGTTGAGGACCGCGAGCGATGGGCGGAGCCTCCGGCATGCGACCACGGATGCGACCTCGACCACCCATGCGACGCGCTGCGAGGGCATGCGAGCGTGACGGGTGCCTCAGTCCCCTAACGAGAAGATCCCTGCGCTTTGCAGGGATCTTCACGGCTTCGCAGACTCTCGCCTAGGAGCGGCGAACGGGGCTCGAACCCGCGACCCCCAGCTTGGGAAGCTGATGCTCTACCAACTGAGCTACCGCCGCGTGCGCCGGAGTCTACCGGTGGCCGACTACCCTTGAGGCGACCGTGAAGCGCTCCGCGATCCCCGTCGTCGCCGCCGTGCTCGCCGCCGCGCTCGTCGCGCTTCTGGTCTACGGCGTCATCCAGCGCGGCGACGACACGTCGCTCGATGCCGCCGTCTCGAAGGGCTCACGGCCGGCCGCGCCGGGCGCCGGCGTGCGCCTCCCGCGGCTCGAGGGCTCCGGGCAGGCGTCGCTGCGCGACCTGCGCGGACGCGTCGTCGTGCTGAACTTCTGGGCGTCGTGGTGCGGTCCCTGCGAGAACGAGGCGCCGACCCTCCAGAAGGCCCAGGCGCGCCTCGCCCTCGGTGGGGGGACCGTCCTCGGCGTGACCTACAAGGACGACGCGACGGCCTCGCGCGACTTCGTGCGCAAGTTCAGGCTCACGTACCCGAGCCTCCGCGACGACCGTCTCCAGCTCGCGCCGAAGTGGGGCACGACGAAGCTGCCCGAGACGTTCGTGCTCGACCGCACCGGCCGCGTGGTGGCCGTCTCGCGCGGGGAGATCGACGGCCCGTTCCTCGACCGCGCGATCGACCGCGCGCTCGCGTCGTGAGGATCGCGCTCGTCACCGCGCTGGTGCTGGCGGCGCTCGCGCCGGGCGCGGTGGCCGCGACCCCGCGGGCCTCGTTCAACGACGTCGAGGACGAGGTCATGTGCGACACCTGCAACGTCGCGCTGAACATCGCCGAGTCCCCGCGCGCCGACCAGGAGCGCCAGGTCATCCGCCGGCTGATCGCGCGGGGCCTGACGAAGGACGAGATCAAGGCCGAGCTGAAGGCCCGCTACGGCCCTGGCATCCTCGCGACGCCCGGCGGCAGCGGCTTCAGCCTTGCGGTCTGGGTCGTGCCGGTGATCGTCGTCGGGGTCGTGGTCGCCCTCGGCCTCGCGCTCGTGCCGCGCTGGCGCCGGCGCGGACCCGACGGCGCCCGAGAGGCCGGCCCGGAGCTCAGCGCGGCCGAGACCACGCGCCTCGACCAGGACCTCGCACGCTACGACCTGTAGACATGGCTGAGATCACGACGACGCGCGCCGGGATGCCACGGTCTCGCGGTGCCGGATCGCGACATTAGGCATGCTCGTCGTCGCCGCCACCCAAGCCGACACCACGATCGTCGCCGCCTTCGCGGTCGGGTTCGTCTCGTTCGTCTCGCCGTGCGTGCTGCCGCTCGTGCCGGGCTACCTCTCGGCGGTCTCCGGGGTGAGCGTCGCCGACCTGCGCCGCGGCGAGCACCGCCTCTCGCACGTGCTCGGGCCGGCGGTGATCTTCTGCCTGTCGTTCACGCTCATGTTCGTCGCGCTCGGGATGACCGCGACCGGCGTGGGCTCGGCGCTGCGCGACTCCAAGCAGACGCTCGACCGCGTCGCCGGCTTCCTCATCGTCGCAATGGGCGTCTTCTTCGTGCTCACGCCGTTCGTGCCGCGGCTGAACCGCGAGTGGCGCCCGGACGCGCTCATCCGCCGCGCAGGGGCCGGCGGACCGGTCATCGCCGGGCTGGCGTTCGCGGTCGCCTGGACGCCGTGCGTCGGCCCCACGCTCGCCTCGATCCTCGCCGCGGCGTCGACGGCCGGCACCGTCGGCCACGGCGGCGTCCTGCTCGCGTTCTACTCGCTCGGGCTCGCCGTGCCGTTCCTGCTCACCGCGGTCGCCTTCGACCGGGCGACGACCGCGTCGCGGTGGATCCGCGACCGCTACCTCGTGGTCACCGCCGTGTCGGGCTGCGTGCTCATCTTCATGGGCGTGCTCATCCTCTCCGGCGAGCTCACGCGGCTGAACATCGAGGCCCAGCGGCTCCTCTCCGACCTCGGCCTGGACTTCCTCTACCGCGTCTAGGTCTACTGGGGGGCGAACTCCGCCCGAGTGCTGACTAAGTGGTCCTCGTCGCAAGTACGCGGCGGATGCTTGGAGGAGTGGGCCGCCGCGCGGCGAAGCTTGTGGTGATGGCGGGCAAGTCTCCCTTCGAGGTGGTCCTGAGCGAGGAGCAGCGGCGTGAGCTTGAGCGCCGCGCGGCTGCCTACTCGGGCCCGCATCGGGACGTTGTGCGTGCCAAGGCGATCCTCTACGCGGCGGCTGGGATGTCCAACGCGGAGATCGCGCGGCGGCTTGATCAGTCGCGCCAGGCGGTGTCGGACTGGCGAAAACGCTTCTGCCGCGAGGGCGTCCAGGGGCTTGAGGAGAGACCGCGGCCCGGCCGGCCGCGGCGCTTTTCCCCCGGGGCAGATCGCCGAGGTCAAGGCGCTGGCGTGCGAGCTGCCGGCCCAGTCCGGGGTTCCGCTGTCGCGCTGGTCGGCGGCTGAGGTCGCGCGCGCGGCGATCGAGCGCGGGATCGTCGCCCAGGTGTCGGGCATCACGGTCTGGCGGTGGCTTCGCGAGGACGCGATCCGCCCGTGGAACTATCGCTCGTGGATCTTCCCGCGCGACCCGCGCTTCGCCGAGAAGGCCGGCCCGATCCTCGATCTCTACGAGGGGCGCTGGGAAGGCCAGCTGCTCGAGCCCGGCGACTTCGTCGTGTGCGCCGATGAGAAGCCCTCGATCCAGGCCCGCGCCCGCATCTACCCGACCGAGCCCACACCGGCCGGGCTGCGCGTGGAGCATGAGTTCGAGCGCAAGGGCGCGCTGTGCTACCTGGCTGCCTGGGACATCCGGCGCGCCAGGATCTTCGACCGCTGCGCGCCCAAGGACGGCATCGAGCCGTTCGATCAGCTCATCGAGCAGTTCATGAGCATCGAGCCCTACGCGTCCGCGCAGCGCGTGTTCGTCGTCGTCGACAACGGCTCTGCGCATCGCGGCAAGCGCTCGATCGATCGCCTCCAGGGCGCCTGGCGCAACCTCATCCTCGTGCACACCCCGGTCCACGCCTCCTGGCTCAACCAGGCCGAGATCTACTTCAGCGTCGCGCAGCGCAAGGTGCTGCAGCCCAACTACTTCTCAGACCTCGACGAGCTCGAGCGCACGCTGCTGGCATTCGCGCGCCACTACGAACAGATCGCCCAGCCCTTCGAGTGGAAGTTCACTCGCGCCGACCTCCACAAGCTCCTCGCCCGTCTCGATCAGCCCACGCCGCTCCAGCTCGCCGCGTGACCACCCCACCCGTCAACGAACTTGCGACGAGGACCACTAAGGCGTCATATGGACGCCTTTTCCAGCACTCGGCTCATCGCCGGGCCGTGACACGACTCATCTACGGGCGGCGCCCGCTCACATCTCCTCGGGCGCGAGCACGCCGAGTAGGTCGAGCGCGCGGGCGATCGTCCGCTGCGCGGCGACGCACAGGCGCAGGCGCGACGTCTCGACGGCCTCGGGCTCGGCGCCGACGACGAGGCAGTCGCGGTAGAACGCGGTGAACGCCTGCGCGAGCTCGAGCGCGTAGGCGGCGATGCGGTGCGGCGCCCGCCGGGCCGCCGCGTCGCCCGCCTCGTCGGGGAAGGCGAGCAGCTTCTTGACGAGCTCGCGCTCGCTCGGGTGCAGCTCGACCTCGTGCGCCGGCGCGGCGAGCGCCTCTGCGACGCGCTCGGGCCCGGCCTTGCGCAGGACCGACGCGATGCGCGCGTGCGCGTACTGCACGTAGAAGACCGGATTCTCGGCGGTCTGCTCGCGCGCGAGGCGCAGGTCGAGGTCGACGGTCGAGTCCTGCGAGCGCTGCAGCATGAAGAAGCGCGTCGCGTCGACGCCGATCTCGGCGATGAGGTCGTCGAGCGTGACGAACTCCCCCCGGCGCTTGGACATCGAGGCGCGCTCGCCGTCCTCGACGATGTGCACGAACTGCAGCAGCGGGATCTCGAGGCGCTCGGGGTCCGCGCCGAGGGCGGCGATCACCGCCTTCAGCCGCGCGACGTAGCCGTGGTGGTCGGAGCCGAGCGGGTTGATCAGGCGGTCGAAGCCGCGCGCGAGCTTGTCCGCGTGGTAGGCGACGTCGGCGGCGAAGTACGTCGGCACGCCGGTCGAGCGCTGCAGCACGCGGTCCTTGTCGTCGCCGAGGGCCGTCGTGCGCAGCCACAGCGCACCGTCGGAGCGGTACGTGTGGCCGCCCTCGGCCAGCAGCGCGAGCGCGCGCTCGATCGGGCTCGGTGAGCCGTCGTGCAGGGAGCGCTCCAGGAAGAACGCGTCGAAGCGCACGCGGTAGGCCTCGAGCGTCGCCTTGATGCCGTCGAGCAGCGTCGCCACCCCCGCGGCCGCGAGCACCGCGACGTCGGCGTCGGCCGCGCCGGGGATGGCCTGCGCGAGCTCGCGCACGTAGTCGCCGACGTAGCCGTCCTCGGGCGGCTCCTCGCCGCGGGCACGGGCCCGGATCGACTCGCCGAGGCGGTCGATCTGCGCGCCCGTGTCGTTGAAGTAGTACTCCCGGGCGACCTCGTGGCCGGCGAAGGCGAGGATCCGGGCGAGCGCGTCGCCGTAGGCCGCGTGGCGACCGCTGGCGGCGGTCAGCGGACCCGTGGGGTTGGCCGACACGAACTCGAGCAGCACGCGCTCGCGCACGGCCGCGGTGTCGCCGCCGAAACCCTCGCCGGCGTCGACGACCCAGTCCAGGGCCCCCGTGTACCAGGCGTCGGCGAGGAAGAGGTTCAGAAAGCCGGGACCGGCGACCTCCACCCGCGCCAGGCGCGGCCCGAGCGCCTCGCGCAGCGCGCCGCCCAGGCGCTCGGCGACCTCGCGCGGCGAGCGGCCGACGACGGGCGCCAGCAGCAGCGCCGCGTTCGTGGCGTAGTCGCCGTGCTCGGCCTGCTTGGGGCGCTCGAGCGTCGGGCGGGAGCGCGGCGCCCCGCCGTTGGAGAGCGCGCCGGCGGCCGCCTCGACGGCGGCGCGCAGCTCGGCGACCGGCGTCATGCGCCGGTCTTCGCCCGCGAGCCCGCGGCGAAGAGCCGGTCGAGGCGGTCCATCGTGCGCTTCGTGCCCATGGCCAAGAGCACGTCGCCCGCGGTCAGCACGCGTTCGGCGGGCGGCTGGGGCTGGAACTGGCCGGCCGGGTCGCGCACGCCGACGATGATGGCACCCCCGCGGACGTCGCCGATCGGCTGGCCCTCGCCGGGGCAGCCGGGCGAGACGTCGATCTCCTCCATCCGGTACTCGGGCGCGACGTCGAGGATGCCCGAGACCTGCGGGGCGAGCGCCAGGCGGGCCATCTCGGTCCCCGAGGCCTTGTAGGGCGAGATCACGCGATCGGCGCCGGCGCGGCGCAGCTTGGCCTCGGACTCCTCGACCGACGCGCGGGCGACGATCGGGATGTCGGGGCGCAGCTCGCGCGCGCTCAGCGTGATGAAGATGTTCTCCGGATCGGAGTCCACGCAGGCGATGACCGCCCGCGCGCGCATGATCCCCGCCGCGCGTAGGACGTCGTCGTCGGAGGCGGTGCCTTCGATGAAGCGCACGCCGACGGCGGCGGCGAGCTCCCGGCTGGCGGGGTTGGAGTCGACGACGACGTAGCTCGCCCCGGCCGCGTGCACGTCGCGGGCCACCTGCTGGCCCACGCGCCCGAAGCCGCAGATGATGAAGTGGTCGGAGGTGGCGTCGATCGCGCGGCGGGAGCGGCGTTGGGCGAGGAGCTCGGCGAGGTGCCCGGCGACGAAGACCTCGGTCACGGTCACCAGCGCGTAGAAGAGCGTACCGACGCCCAGGACGATGAGCGCGGTCTTGACGATCTGGCCGCCGGTGCTGTGCGGGGGCGGGACCGAGCCGACGGTGGCCACGGTGTCGAGCGCCCACTCGAAGGCGCGCCAGACGCTCACCGCCTCGGTGGCCATGAAGCCGATCGTCCCGAGCACCAGCAGCGCGACGATCGCGAGGCACAGCGCCCACAGGCGCCGCAGGAAGGCCTGGACATCGGCGCGCCCCGCCATCAATGGTGGTAGCGCTCGCCGGCGAGGATCTTGTGCGCGCGGAAGAGCTGCTCGAGCAGGACGACGCGCGCGAGCTGGTGGGGCAGCGTGAGCGGGCCGAGCGAGAGCCGGTGGTCGGCGCGCTCGAGGTCGAGCCCGAACGGACCGCCGATCACGAAGCACAGCGGGCGCCCCGCCATCCGCCGCTCGGCCAGGAAGCGGCTGAAGCCCTCGGAGTCGGGTCGCTGGCCGTCGACGGCCAGCAGCGACACGAAGGCGCGGTCGGGGATCCGGCGCTCGACGCGCTCGTCCTCGCGGACCTCCAGGAGCTCGAGCCGCGCGTGCGCGGCCACGAGCCGGGCGTAGTGGGCGACGTCGTCGGCGAAGGGCGGCCGGAGCCTTCCCACCGCCAGGACGCTGATCTTCACGGTGCGATACTAGGCGCGTGACCGATGAAGAGCAGGGCCGCGAGCGGCACATCAACATCCACTTCGAGCCGAAGCACATGGCGGGCAAGTACGCGAACTTCGCGAACGTCAGCCATTCCGACTACGAGTTCACGCTCACGTTCGCCCGCGTCGACCACGAGGTCGACGACGAGGAGATCCCCGGCGTCGTCGTGTCGCGCATCAACCTCGCGCCGCGGTTCATGCGCGAGCTCATCGACGCCATGGAGGACAACTACTCCAAATGGCGCACCCGCGAGGGGATCAAGAGCCTGCCCGAGTGGGAGGGTCCTCCGGACGCTCCCGAAGCGCCGCGCTGAACGCGACGGCGAGCCCGATCCGCTCGAGCGTCGGCGGGTGCGTGGCCAGCAGGGCCGTCAGCCAGCGCGGCGGCGCGGGGTCGGCGAGGTTGCGCACGGCGATCCGGCGCTCGAAGGAGACGAAGGGCTCGGGCGCCTCGGTGAGGTCGAGCGAGAAGCGGTCCGCGCGGACCTCCAGGCGCCGCGAGAGCTGGTTGGCCACGAGCGCGACCGGCACCGCGACGAGCCCGGCCGCGAGCGCCAGCGCGGGCAGCACGGCGGGGCCCGGCTGCGCGTCGGCCGCCGCCAGGCCCCGGGCGACGCGCGCGGCGGCGACGGTCGCCGTCGGGGCCACGAGCGCCGAGAAGGCCAGGCCGCGCAGCAGATCGCGGTGGCGCATGTGGGCGAGCTCGTGGGCGACCACGAGGCGAACCTCGTCGCGCGTGAAGTGCTCGAGCAGCGTGTCGAAGAGCACGACGCGCTTCGTCGGCCCCAGCCCGGTCACGTAGGCGTTGGCGCCGGTCGTGCGCCGGCTCGCGTCGACCGTGAAGACCTCCCCCACGCGCACCCCCGCCCGTTCGGCCAGCGCGAGCACGTCGGCGCGCTGCGGGCCGTCGGGCAGCGGCGCGAAGCGGTTGAAGATCGGGTCCAGGACGACCGGGCCGGCGCCCGCGACGAGGACCCCGAAGGCCGTCGCGCCCGCGCTCGCGGGCAGCCACCACCGCGCGCCGAAGCGTCGCATGAGCCCGACCGCCGCCGCCGAGGCGCCGGCCGCGAGGGCGGAGCCGAGCGCCGTCGTCTTGGCGACGTCGCCGGCCCAGCCGCGCCAGGACTGCGTCGTCAGGCCGACGGCCCGCGAGCGCCCGCGCGCGGCGGCGGCCAGCGGCAGGCCGGCGGCTGTCAGCGCGCCCGCGAGCGCGGCGCCGGCGCCCGCGGCGGCCGCCACCGGTCGCCGCCGGGCGCGGCTCAGCGCCCGCGGCGGGCGCGCGAGCAGGACGCCGAGCAGTGCGGCGTCGAGCGCGGCGGAGGCCGCCGCGAGGGCGAGCTGCGGGCGCCGGAAGGAGCGCGCGCGGTCGATCTCGGCCCTCGTGAAGTACGATCCAACGTCGACCGGCGCCGGCGCGAGCCCCCGCTCGCGCGGCCGGAGCAGGAGCACGGCCGCCTCCGCGGTCACCAGGGCGGCCCCGACAGCGACGACTGAGCCCGACCGTCCGCGTCCGTCCACCCTCGGCACTCTATGCAGGTCGCGATCGTCTCTGACATCCACGGCAACCGCCACGCCTTCGAGGCCGTCCTCGGGGCCATCGACCGCACGGAGGCGACCGAGCTCTGGTGCCTCGGCGACGTCGTCGGCTACGGCGCCGACCCCAACGACTGCTGTGCCCTCGCGCGCGAGCACGCCGCGGTCTGCCTGGCCGGCAACCACGACCTGGCGGTGACGGGCGAGCTCCCGCTCGACGAGTTCTCGCGCGGCGCCGCGCTGGCGGCCGAGTGGACGCGCGAGGTCATCCACGCCGAGCACCGTGAGTGGCTGGCCGCGCTGCGCCCCGCCGGCGTGGCCGACGGCTTCGGCCTCTACCACGCGAGCCCCCGCGACCCGATCTGGGAGTACGTCCTCTCCACGCTGCTGGCCGAGCTGTGCCTCGACGCCCAGCGCGAGCGCGTCGCCCTGATCGGCCACTCCCACGTTGCGCTGGCCTTCGCCCGGACCGACGGCGCCCCGGCCACGGGCTCCACACGCCACCACGGCGAGTGCGCCGACGTGTCGGCCGGCGAGTGGCTCATCAACCCCGGCAGCGTGGGCCAGCCCCGCGACGGCGACGCCCGCGCCGCGTGGCTGCTCCTCGACACCACCGCGGCGACCGTGAGCTGGCGCCGGACGGACTACGACGTCGCCGGCGCCGGGCTGGCGATCCGCGCCGCCAACCTGCCCGACTCGCTCGCCGAGCGCCTGGAGTACGGTCAATGAGGATGCGCGCGCTGACCTTCCTGGCCGCGGCGATCCTCGGCGCCTCGGCGTCCCTGCTCGTCGCCTGCGGGGACCGCAGCGACCTCATCCCCTCGAGCGACGCGAGCGAGCTGCGCGGTGCGCTCGACCAGGTCGCAGCCGCCACGAGCGCCGGCGACTGCTCGACCGCGCAGCGGGCGCTGACCCGGGCGAGCAGCGTCCTCGCGGGTCTGCCCGACGGCGTCGACGCGCGCCTGCGCGCCCGGCTGCGCACGGGGATCACGAACCTCCGCGCCCGCGTGCCCGTCCAGTGCGTCGAGCAGACCGACACGACGCCGGCCGAGACCCAGAGCACGCCGGCCGCGACGACGCCCACGCAGACGCAGACGACGCCGACCCAGACGACGACCACGCCGACGCAGACGCAGACGACGCCGACCCAGACGACGACCACGCCGACCCAGACGACCACGACCACGACGCCGACGCCGACGCCGACGACGCAATCGACCACGCCCGGCGCTGGCAACGCCACCGGCGACAGTGGGGGCACGGGCGGCGCCTCGCCCGGGGGCAACGGGTGATGATGGCGGGCCAGATCCTCGCCGGGCGCTACGAGCTCGGCGGCCGGCTCGGGGTCGGGGGCATGTCGACGGTGATGCGCGCCTTCGACCGGCGCCTCGAGCGCGACGTCGCGGTCAAGCTCCTGGCCGAGCACCTGGCCGACGACAGCCACTTCGTCGCCCGCTTCCGCCGCGAGGCGCTGGCCGTGGCGCGGCTCGTGCACCCGAACATCGTCCAGGTCTTCGACTTCGGGATCGACGAGGCGACCCACCGCCGGTACATCGTCATGGAGCTCGTCGTCGGGCGCTCCGGCGCGGAGCTGCTGCGCGACCGCGGGGTCCTCGAGGTCGACACCGGGCTCGACATCGTCACCCAGGCCTGCCTCGGGCTCGAGTATGCGCACCGCAACGGGGTCGTGCACCGCGACGTCAAGCCCGGCAACCTCCTGCAGGGCGAGGACGCCGTGGTCAAGCTCGCCGACTTCGGCATCGCCAAGGCGTTCAGCGAGGAGTCCTCGATCACGCAGGTCGGCTCCGTGCTCGGCACCGCCGCCTACCTCGCGCCCGAGCAGGCGGCGGGCGAGCGCGCCGGTCCGCAGGCCGACCTCTACGCGCTCGGCGTCGTGACCTACCAGCTCCTCTCGGGACGGCTGCCCTACGAGGCGACGTCGCTCACGGAGCTCGCGCTCAAGCAGCAGCGCGAGGTGCCGCCCCGCCTCGACGACGTCAACCGCGAGATCGCGCCGCAGCTCGCGCTCGCGGTCGACCGGGCGCTCGCGCTCGATCCGCGCCAGCGCTTCGCCGGCGCGGCCGAGATGCGCGCCGCGCTGCTCGACGGGGCGCGCGGCTTCGGCGCGGAGACCTCGGCGACGCGGATCGCCGGCCCGGCCACGGCGGCCACCGGCATCGCCGGATCGACGGAGGCCACGAGCGTGGCGAGCGCGCCCGTGCAGGCGCGCCGGCCGCGCGAGCCACGCGCCGCTCCGCCGCCCGGCGCCGCGACCCGACGGCGGCCCGACCCCGCGCCCGCCGCACGGTCGCGCGCGGCGACCCCGCCGGCGCGGAAGCGCCGCCGGGGCCGCACGCGACGCCTCCTCGGCACGCTGCTCGTCCTGATCCTGCTCGCGGGCGGCGGCGCGGCCGCCGTCGTGGCGACGTCGCAGTCCGACGACGCCGTGCGCCTGCGCCGCGTCGTCTACGACGACGTGCAGCAGGCGAGCGACGCGCTCAAGCAGCTCGTCGACGACAACACGCGCTAGCCGCGGCCACGCCAAGGCGGCGGGCGACCGCACCGGCCGCCCGCCGCTGGACGTGTCGCCGGCTACGTCTCGTCGGGCTCGCCGGACGCCTCGGGGGCGTCCTCGGCGAGGATCCGGTAGAGACCGCGGCGGGCGTCGGCGAGGATCCGCCGAGCGTCGGCGAGCTGCGCGTCGGTTCCGATGCGCAGCACCTGCAGCGAGGCCAGGCCGAGCTCGCGCCCGACCTCCATGAACGCGTGATGGGCGTCGTTGACGCCCTCGTTCACGGCGTCCCACGGCGAGCCGAGCTCGTCGCGATGGGCGTCGACGTGCGCGCGGCCCGCGTCGGTGAGGCGGTAGGCGCGCCGCCCCGCGGACTCCTCGGCCCGGATCAGACCCTCGTCCTCCAGCTGGGAGAGCGCGGGATAGACCGAGCCGGGACTGGCGCGCCAGACGCCGCCGGAGCGGGCCTGGAGCTCCTGCATGATCGCGTAGCCGTTGCGCGGCTCCTCGGCGAGCAGCAGCAGAGCCGCCGCCCGCACGTCGCCGCGCCGGGCGCGACCGCGCCGGGGGCCGGGGCCTCCGCCCGGGAACGGGCCGAAGCCGCCGAAGCCGGGCGGGCCGAAGCCGCCCGGCCCACGGCCGCGGCGACGGCCACGGCCGCGCGGGCCGCGGCCCGGTCCGTGCGGGCGCTCGCCGCCCTGCATGGCCCGCCAGTGGCGGTGCCAGCCTTCGAGTGGAGCGTTGATCGCGGTCAAGGCGATCTCCTTTCCGGTTGTGAGCATCGTGTTGCATCACGATATATCGCTAATACATCGGTTGTCAGGCCGCCGAGGGAGGCTCCGGTGCGCGACCGACCGCTCCTCCCCGCGCTACGGGGCGGCGCCCGCGCGCAGCGCTGCCGCCGCCTCCGCCAGCCGGCCGGCGGCGATGCCCTCGCGCAGGCGCCGCATGACGCGCTCCACGAACGCGAGGTTGTGCAGCGTGAACAGGCGCATGCCGGTCAGCTCACGGGTGCGCGCCAGATAGCGCAGGTAGCCGCGCGTCAGGCCCGGCGCGCACGCCGGACACGGGCAGCCCTCCATCAGTGGCTCGTCGCTCTCGCGCCAGCGCGCCCGCGTGAGGTCGACGCGCCAGCGGTGCGCCGGGTCGGGCACCAGGACCATGCCGTGGCGCCCGAGCCGGGTGGGCATCGCGCAGTCGAAGATGTCGATGCCCAGCTCGACGCCGCGCACGAGGTCGTCGATCTCCCCGACCCCGAGCAGGTGGCGAGGGCGCTCCTCGTCGAGCTGCGCGGTCGCCCAGCCGACGACCTCGTACATCGCGGCCTTCTCGGCGCCGAGCGACCCGCCGATGGCGATCCCGTCGACCTCGGCCGCGGCGACGGCCTGGGCCGAGGCGACGCGGAGGTCCTCGTGCACGCCGCCCTGGACGATGCCGAACACGAGCTGGCCGGCCGGGCCGTGCTCGTGGTGCCAGTCCAGGCAGCGGCGCAGCCAGCGGTGCGTACGCTCCGTCGAGCGCGCCGTGTAGTCGCGGTCGACGTGGAACGGCGTGCACTCGTCGAAGACGAGCGCGAGGTCCGAGCCGAGCGCCGCCTGGATCGCCATCGACGTCTCCGGGGCCAGGAAGCGCTCGCCGCCGTCGAGGTAGGAGCGAAAGCGCACGCCCTCCTCCTCGATCGCCAGGACGCCGCCCTGGCGCTCGGAGCCCATCGGCGCCCGGCCCTTGACCTCGTCGGCGACCGTGCCGTGGCCCATCGAGAAGACCTGAAAGCCGCCCGAGTCGGTGACGATCGGCCCGGGCCAGCCCATGAAGTCGTGCAGGCCGCCGAGGCGCGCGATCAGCTCGTGGCCGGGGTCGAGGAAGAGGTGGAACGTGTTGCCGAGCACGATCTCGTAGCCCAGCGCCGCCACCTCGGCGGGCAGCAGGCCGCGGACGGTGGCCTTCGTTGCCAGCGGCACGAAGGCGGGCGTGCGGACCTCGCCGTGGGCGGTGCGCAGCACACCCGTCCGGGCACGCGAGCCCGGGTCGCGGGCCGTGATCGTCAGGGCCGGCACCGCCGGCATGCTAGAAGCGGTTGGTGCTCGCGAGCATCGTCGACGTGGCCCGGACGATCGGCCTGCCCGTGCTGTTCGCGCTCATCGCCATCGAGACGATGGGCGTGCCGGTGCCGGGCGAGACGGCGCTCATCACCGCGTCGATCGTGGCCAGCCGCGGGCGGCTGCCGATCGAGGCGGTGATCGCGGTCGCCGCGGCGGCCGCGATCCTCGGCGACAACGTCGGCTTCGCGCTCGGACGCAGGGTCGGGCGGCGAGTGCTCAGCACGCCCGGTCCGTTCCACCATCACCGCCTGCGCGTCCTCGACGTCGGTGAGCCGTTCTTCGAGCGCCACGGCGCGAAGGCGGTCTTCCTCGGGCGCTGGATCACCGGGCTGCGGATCACCGCCGCCTGGCTGGCGGGAGTGAACGGGATGCACTGGCCCACGTTCCTCGCCTTCAACGCCCTCGGCGGGATCGCGTGGGCGGCGTCGGTCGGGCTGCTCGCCTACTTCCTCGGGCACACGGCCGAGACGGCGATCCACGCCGTCGGCCTCGGCGCGCTGATCGTGACCGTCTCGAGCGTGCTCGGGCTCTGGATCACGCTGCGCCTGCGCCGGCGGCGGGCGCCCACCGCCAGCGGCTGAGGGCCCCGCCGCACGGGGCCCTCGTCACGTGTCACTCGGACGGCGTCTCGGAGCCCTCGATCGCGCCCTGCCCACCGCCGACCCGGATCGCGACGCGGCGCGGCTTGCGCGCCTCGGGCTTGGGGATGCGGACCTCGAGGACGCCGTTGTGGAACGCGGCCTCGACGGCCTCGGCGTCGACGCCCTCGGGCAGGGTCAGCGACCGGCGGAACGCGCCGAACGCGCGCTCGACGCGGTAGAAGCCCTCCCGCTGCTCCTCGTGCTCGGCCTTGCGCTCGCCGGAGACGGTGAGGACGTCGTCCTCGACCTCGATGTGGACGTCGTCCTCATCGAGTCCCGGGAGATCGGCCCGCAGCACGAAGTGGTCGTCGGTCTCGACGAGGTCCATCGCCGGCACCCAGCGACGAGCCTGGCCGCCGTTGCCCGGGCCGCCGGGCGCGGGGGCGTCGAAGAACGTGGTGAAGAGCCGGTTCATCTCGGTCTGCAGCGAGTTGAGCTCGCGAACGGGCTCCCATCGGATCAGCGCCATGTCGATTCCTCCTGGTGATGGCAATGCATGGTGGGACCCGAAGTATGAAATCTTAGTCGTGCACTGTCAAGTCTGTGGCGGGCCGTGAGGCCCGCGATCATGCCCAGCGGCGGTGCGTGGGACGGGCGACGGGCGGGCGCAGGATGAGGCTCTCGCGGACCAGCCGGAGCTGGCGGCGATGGGCCTCGCGCTGGCCGAGCGCGGCCTCGGTGGTGGCGGACGGATCGGCGTGCATGCCGACTGGGCGTGACCCGGCGATGCACGGCGTTCCCCGGCGAGGAACGGGTACGCGGGCTCGTCGAGCGCGGGCCCGACGAACGAATTCGGGTGGCGGGCTTGCAGGAGCTTCTACGGTCTGCGCACCTCGATGCGTCCCTCGCGGACCCGGGTCTGCAAGACGGGCTGCGGGTAGGCGGCCGGGCCGCGCTCGACCGAGCCGTCCGCGAGCGCGAAGCGGCTGCCGTGCCGCGGGCACTCGACGCAGCCGTCGACGAGCTCGCCCTCGTCGAGGGGGCCCTCGCGGTGCACGCAGCGGGCGGCCAGCGCGAAGAGCTCGCCGCCGCGGCGCGCGAGCACGACGGGCTCGCCGGCGACCTCGGCGGCGCGCAGCCCGCCCTCGGGCACGTCGGCCTCGGCGAGGACGTCGTGCCAGTCCTCGACCGGGCGGTCGAAGGCGTGGGTGTCGACGCCGACGCCCTTCGCGTACGAGAGGTGGCCGCCGAGGTGGCCGCCGGCGGCGAGGGCGCCGGCGCCCGCGAGCGCGAGCGTCACCCCGGCGCCGCGCCGGCCGCCGGCGCGCGCCGCCAGCGACGCGGCGTAGAGCGTCAGCGCGGCGACGTTCGCGGTCGCGTGCACCGCGCCGATCCGGCGCACCGCGTCGTCGGCGGGCTCGGTGTCGGCCCAGTCCGAGAGACCCGTGATCGCCGTCGGCAACGCGGCGAGCACGCCGACCCCGACGAGGCGGTCGGCGCCGCGACGCCCCGCCCTGCCGCCGACGAGGTCGAGGATCGTCGCGGAGGTCCAGGTCCCGATCGGGACGTCGGTGAGCAGCGGATGGATCGGGTGGCCGAGCCACGTGCCGCTCAGGGCGTCCTTCGCCGGGCCCCTCGGCACCGCCGACCGCACCGCCCGGCCGACGGCCTTGGCGGCCGGGTCGAGGAGATCGAGCCGACCGAGGCGCTCGGCCAGGGCGTGCGGGACAGGACGGGAGGGTGTGCTCATGAAGCTCCCGGTACCCGCTGCACGCCCCGCTCAGTGACGAGCCGCAGGGCGGCGGTCAGCCGCAGCCCGGGCCGGCGGCGTGCGCGCTGGGCAGCACGTGCTCCCAGGCGTCGCCGAGCGCGACCTGGTCCTCGGGGGCGAGGCGGGCGAGGAAGTGCTCGCGCACCCCGGCCAGGTGCGTCGCGCGGGCCTCGCCGAGCTTCGCCGCGCCCTTCGCCGTGAGCTTCGCGTAGGCGCCGCGCGCGTCGCTCGGGCACGACTCGCGACAGAGGAGGGCGTCGGCCTCGAGGCGGTCGACGAGTCGCGTCAGGCCGCTGCGGCTGAGGATGACCGAGTCCGCCAGGTCGCACATCCGCATGCGGCGCTCGGGCGCGTCGGCGAGGAACATGAGCACCTCGTAGGCGCTCAGCGAGAGCCCGTGGGCCGCCTCCATCTCGGCGCCCAGCGCCTGGGTCAGCGCGGCGTGGACGCGCAGCAGGCCGCGCCACGCGCGCAGCTCGCGCTCCGTGAGCGCCTCGACGTGCGGGGTGGTGGTAGCGGCGGCCATGGTGTCGAATGCGTCGGCGAGACCGACGCTAGCAACGGCGGCGCCCCACGCACGATACTATTGTTGCACATGCAATGACTTAGGGAGCGTGCCGTCATGGCCATCGAGGGGCTGCACCACATCACCGCCATCACCGCCGACGCCCAGCGCAACGTCGATTTCTATGCGGGCCTGCTCGGTCTGCGGCTGGTCAAGAAGACGGTCAACTTCGACCAGCCCGACGTCTACCACCTGTACTTCGGCGACGAGCGCGGCACCCCCGGCTCGATCCTCACGTTCTTCGAGTTCCCGGGCGCCGCGCTCGGCCGCGCGGGCGACGGCATGGTCCACACGGTGCTGTGGCGCGTCGCCTCCGAGGACGCGCTCGCGTTCTGGGCACACCGCCTCGGCGACACCGGCGTCGCCGTCGAACGCGCCGAGGGCTCGCTCGCGTTCGCCGATCCCGAGGGCCTACGCCACGAGCTGTTGACCGTCGCGGCGGCCGACGCGCCGTTGGCCGCGAGCGCGCCGGACGTGCCCGCCGAGCACGCCCTGCTCGGCTTCCATGGCGTGCGCGCCTACGGCTCGAGCCCCCACCGCTCCGCGCCGCTGCTCGAGGCGCTCGGCCTGAGCCCGACCGGGGCCGACTGGCGCGCCGAGGGCGCCGAGCGCCTCGCCGTCCTCTCGCTCGACCCGGCCCCGGCCGCCACCGGCGTGCAGGGCGCCGGCAGCGTGCACCACATCGCCTGGTCGCTGGCCGACGACGACGAGCTGACGGCGTTTCGTGCGATCGCCGCAGAGGCGGGGGCGCGGCCGACGCCGATCATCGACCGCCAGTACTTCCATTCCGTCTACTTCCGCGAGCCCGGCGGCGTGCTCTTCGAGCTCGCCAGCCGCGACATCGGCTTCGACGTCGACGAGCCGGCCGACGCGCTCGGCCAGGCGCTGCGGCTGCCGCCCCGGTATGAAGGCCTGCGGGCCGAGCTCGAACGGCGGCTCGTGCCGCTGGCCAACCCGCGCGTCGCCTCGTGAGCGAGCTGCCGCACGTGCTGCGCCCTGCGGGCGGCACGCCCGCGGGAGCGCTCGTCCTCCTGCACGGGCGCGGAACCGACGAGCACGACCTCGTGCCGCTGCTCGACCTCCTGGATCCCGAACGGCGGCTGGTCGGCGTGACGCCCGCCGGGCCGCTGCGACTACCCCCGGGCGGCAAGCACTGGTACATCGTGCCGCGCGTCGGCTTCCCCGATCCCGACACGTTTCACGACTCCTACGAGCTGCTGGTCCAGGGGCTGCCCGAGCTCACCGGCGTGCCGTGGGGGCGCACGATCCTCGGCGGCTTCTCTCAGGGCACGGTCATGGCCTATGCGCTCGCGCTCGGCCTCGGCCGCCCGACGCCCGCGGCGCTCGTCGCGCTCAGCGGCTTCATCCCGACCGTCGAGGGCTGGACGGCCGACCTCGACCGTCCCGGCCTCGAGGCCTGGATCGCGCACGGCCGGCGCGACCCGGTCATCTCCGTCGGCTTCGCGCGCGAGGCCCGCGCGCGGCTCGACGGCGCCGGCCTGAATGTCCGCTACGTGGAGAGCGACGGGGGCCATCACGTCGACCCGCGTGCGCTCGCCGAGCTGCCCGCCTGGATCGCGCGGCAGGTCGATCGCCTGCCGGCGGCGTCCGGCTGAGCGGCCACGCCCGCGCTCTCGGGCGCCGAGGCTACTCCAGGGCGTCGAGGTCTACGCGTGCCTCGTCGACCGCCGCCGCCGCCTGGGCCTCCCGGTCACGTGCGGCCTCGAGGCGCTCGGCCGCCGCGGCGGCGTCCCGCCGTGCGCGCTCGTGTGCCGCCTGCGCCTGCTCGACGCGACGCCGGGCGGCGCGCCGCTCGCGCTCGCGCTCACGACGCGCGGCGGAGGCCTCGCGCTCGGCCGCCGCCTGCTCGCGGGCGGCCTCGCGCTCGGCGGCATCGTCGCGCGCGGGCGCCCGCTTGCGCTTCCCGCCGGCCGGGCGGCCCGCGGGCTCGGTCCCCCCGTCGTCGGCCTCGACCCGGCGCCCGCGCGCGGGCCGCGCCGGCGCCGCGGCCGCGAGGGCTCCGCCGAAGCCGCCGAGCCCGGGCGGATCGAGCTCGCGCTCGGCGCGACCGGCGGCGACGGCCTCGCGGGCCTCGGGGTCGACGGCCGCCGCGTGCAGCGTGGAGCGCACGCGCTCGAGCGTCGGCTCGGACAGGTCGCGCCCGCGATCGTCGAGCAGCCCGCGCGCGGCGTCGACGAGCGCCTCGACGGCTGCGCGCTCGGCCTCGGCGGCGCGCCGCAGGTCGGCCCCGCTCCCGCGCCCGCCGACCACCGCCTCCTGGGCGCCGGCGAGCGCGTCGCCGGCCGACCACAGGTCGCGGGCGCGGCGAGGCTGGGAGCGCACGGCCTGGTTGACCGCCCACGCGGCGACCGTCGGCTTGGCCAGCGCCTTGACCGCCGTGGCCTCGTCGCACCGCCCCTCGGCCCGCCGCGTCTTGGCGAGGGCGTCGCGCTCGGGGACGAACTCCCCCGGCGCCAAGCCGTAGAGTCGGTCGACCGCGTCCTCGTCCGCCATCGCGCCAGCGTAGTGCCGGCGGCGGGCGTCAGGCCGCCGGCGCCGCCCGCGCGTAAGGCTCGAGGCCCTCGCGCGCACGGGCGATCGCCCAGGCGTGGTTCCAGCGCAGCGCCGGGCGCAGCAGCGGGCTCAGCGCGCGCAGGAGCGGACGGTCCGCGATCACGCGCCAGTCGAAGCGCACGTGGGTCCCGCCGCCGGCGAGCGCCGTGAGCGTCCAGATGCCCCGCCCGCGCAGGTCCCCGTCGACGACGCCCTCGACGAGCCGTGGCGCGTCGAGGCGCACGATCTCCGAGCGCGTGTGCAGGTGGTAGGGCAGCCGCCCCTTGAAGTGCTGGCGGGAGACCCGGCCGACCGCCGGCGGGCCGTCGGTCTCGACCTCGAGGTAGACCGGCCGCCACCAGCGCGGGTACGTCCGCGCGTCCGCGAGCGCGGCGAACACCGCCTCGCGGGGCGCTTCGACGTCCCAGGCGTCGACGAACACGTAGGCGGGGGCGGCCGCGCGCCCGAGCGCACCGGCGAGCGCGCGCCGCACCCCCAGCGCGCCGATGTCCAGCATCGTTCCCGGCTCCATTTGACGACCCTCCGCTCCGCTCGACCTCGCGTGTCGCCACTGCATTCGCACGCGGAGGCGCGTCGGATCACCTCGAGGCCAGCAGCGAGCGCCCGGTCATGGCCTCGGGCTGCTCGAGCCCGAGGAGCTCGAGCAGCGTCGGCGCGACGTCGGCCAGCACGCCGCCGTCGCGCAGCGCGGGCCGCTCCCCATCGGGCGTCACGACGATCACCGGCACCGGGTTGAGCGAGTGCGCGGTGTTCGGCGATCCGTCGGGCTCGAGCATGTTGTCGGCGTTGCCGTGGTCGGCGGTGACGACGACCGCGCCGCCCGCGGCCGTGACCGCCTCGACGACGTCGCCCAGGCACGCGTCGACCGTCTCGATGCCGGTCACCGCCGCCGGGATCACACCCGTGTGGCCGACCATGTCCGCGTTGGCGAAGTTGATGATCGCGAAGTCCGGCCGGTCCTCGCCCCAGGCGGCGACGAACGCGTCGGCGGCCGGGCGGGCGCTCATCTCGGGCTTGTAGTCGTAGGTCGGCACGTCGCGCACCGAGGGCACGAGCTCACGCCGCTCGCCGTCCTCGGGCTCCTCCTCGCCGCCGCCGAAGAAGTACGTGACGTGCGGGTACTTCTCGGTCTCGGCGACGTGGAGCTGGCGCCGGCCGGCGCCGGCGACGACGTGCGCGAGCGTCGTCGGCGGATGCGCGGGCGGGAACGCGATCGGGTACGGCCAGCCCTCCTCGTACTCGGTGAGCGTCGTGTAGCGCGCCACCTCTGGCCCGAGGCGCCTGGTGATCTGGCGCATCCGGTCGGGGCGGAAGTTGAAGGCCACGACCGCGTCGCCCGGCCGGATCCGCGCCTCCTCGCCGACCGTCGTCGGCTCGATGAACTCGTCGGTCTCGCCGCGCTCGTAGGCGTCGCGGGCGGCCTGCGCGCCCGTGTCGGCGTGGTGCTCGGCGCGGCCTTCGACGAGGAGGTCGTAGGCCTTCTGCGTGCGCTCGCGGCGCCGGTCACGGTCCATCGCGAAGTAGCGCCCGACGACCGAGCCGATGCGCGCGTTGCCGGCCTGCGCGCACCAGGCGTCGACGCTCTCGAGGAAGCCGGCGCCGGCGTGCGGCAGCGTGTCGCGCCCGTCGGTGAAGGCGTGGACGACGAGGTCGGGCACGTCGCGGCCCACTGCCACGAGCGCCCGCAGGTGCTCGAGGCTCGAATGCACGCCGCCGTCGCTGACGAGCCCGATGAGGTGCACCCGCTCGGCGCCCGCGAACGCCTCCCGGAGGACCGGGTTCTCGGCGAGGCGTCCCCCCTCGACGGCCTCGTCGATGCGCGTCAGGTCCTGCTTGACGACGGTGCCGGCGCCGAGGTTGAGGTGGCCCACCTCGCTGTTGCCCATCTGCCCCTCGGGCAGGCCGACCGCGCGCCCGCAGGCGGTCAGCTGCGAGTGCGCGCAGCGCGCCAGCAGCTCGTCGAAGACCGGGGTGTCGGCGAGCGCGATCGCGTTGCCGGGGCCCTCGGGCGCCAATCCCCACCCGTCGAGGACGACGAGGCAGGCGCTCGGGTAGCTCATCGCGGCGCGGCCTCGACGAGCGCCGCGAACGCCTCGGGATCCAGCGACGCGCCGCCGGCGAGCGCGCCGTCGACGTCCGGCAGCGCGAGCAGCTCGGCCGCGTTCTCGGGCTTGACCGAGCCGCCGTACAGCAGCCGCGCGCGCTCGCCCTGCTCGCGGTCGCGGTCGGCGACGAGCGCGCGGACGAAGGCGACGGCCTCCTGGGCCTGCTCGGGCGTCGCCGTGCGGCCGGTGCCGATCGCCCAGATCGGCTCGTAGGCGATCACGACGTCGCCGAGGCGCTCTGTCGCGACCTTCTCGAGGCCCTCCTGGACCTGATGACGCAGCTTGCGCTCCGTGTCGCCGCCGTCGCGCTCCTCCTCGGTCTCCCCCACGCAGAGAATCGGCACGAGGCCCGCCCCCAGCGCGGCCGGCACCTTCTCGCTGAGCGCGCGGTCGGTCTCGCCGAAGAGCTGGCGGCGCTCGGAGTGCCCGAGGACGACGCCGTCGACGTCGAGCTCGTTCAGCATCGGGGCGCTGATCTCGCCCGTGAAGGCGCCCTCGGGCGCCTGGTTCATCGTCTGGGCGAAGACCTTCACCCGCGAGCCGCGCGCGGAGTCGACGACCGCCTGCAGCGCGGTGAACGGGACGCAGACCGCGACGTCGGCCGCGGCCGTCGCGATCCGCGGCAGCAGCGCCCCGACGAAGGCCTCGGCCTCGGCCACCGTCTTGTACATCTTCCAGTTGCCGGCGATGAACGGGATTCTGGTCATGATGCGAGCGCCTCCACGCCCGGCAGCGCCTTGCCCTCGATGAGCTCGAGCGCGGCGCCACCGCCCGTCGAGAGGTGGGTGACGCGGTCGGCCAGGCCGAACTGCGCCATCGCAGCCGCACTGTCGCCGCCGCCGACGACCGTCGTGCCCGCGCACGCGGCGACCGCCTCGGCCACAGCGCGTGTGCCGGCGGCGAACGGCTCGAGCTCGAAGGCCCCCATCGGGCCGTTCCAGAAGACGCTGCGCGCGCCCGCGATCACCTGGGCGTAGGCCTCGGCGGTCCGCGGCCCGACGTCGAGGCCCATCCAGCCGTCGGGGACGTCGACGCCGTCGAGCTCGCGGACCTGCGCCTCGGCCGCGAAGCGGTCGCCGAGCACGAGGTCCTCGGGCAGGCGCAGCCGGTCCCCGCCCCCTCCGAGCAGCCGCCGGGCGGGCTCGATGCCCTCCTCCTCGCAGAGCGAGTCCCCGACCGTGTGGCCCTGGGCCGCGAAGAACGGAAAGCACATGGCGCCGCCGACGAGGACCGTCTCGGCGCGCTGCAGGAATGCGTCGAGGACCCCGATCTTGTCGGTCACCTTCGCCCCGCCGACGATCGCCACGAGCGGCCGGGCCGGGTCGCGCAGGATCCCGGTGAGCGTCTCGACCTCGCGCTGGAGCAGGAGGCCCGCGGCGCTCGGCAGGAGCTGGGCGACGCCCTCGGTCGAGGCGTGCGCGCGGTGGGCCGCACCGAAGGCGTCGTCGACGTAGACGTCGGCCAGGCGGGCGTAGGCCCTCGCGAGCTCGGGATCGTTCTTCGTCTCGCCGGGCTCGAAGCGGACGTTCTCGAGCATGAGGACGTCGCCGGGCTCGAGGTTGCGCGCGAACGCCTCGACCTCCTCCCCGACGACGCCGGGCGCGAGCGTGACGTCGGCGCCCGTGAGCTCGGCGAGCCGGTCGGCCGCGGGGCGCAGCGAGAGCTCGGGCTCGCGGTCCTTCGGACGCCCGAGGTGGGCGGCGAGGACGATCGAGGCGCTGCGCTCGCGCAGCGCCTCGATCGTCGGCAGCGCGGCCCGGATGCGCGAGTCGTCGGTGATCCGCCGCTCGTCGTCGAGCGGGACGTTGAAGTCGACGCGCACGAGCACGCGCCGGCCCTCCACGCCGACGTCGTCGAGCGTTCTCACAGGAGCCGCTGGAGCACGTCCACGCAGCGGTTGGCGTAGCCCCATTCGTTGTCGTACCAGGAGACGACCTTCACGAGCGTGCCGTCGATGACCGCGGTGAGGCCGCCGTCGACGATCGAGGAGTGCTGGTCGCCGATGATGTCGCTCGAGACGAGCGGATCCTCGGTGTAGCGCAGGATGCCCTGCAGCGGCCCATCGGCGGCGGCGCGGAAGGCGGCGTTGAGCTCCTCGACGCTCGTCTCGCGCTCGGCCTCGAACGTGAGGTCGACGACCGAGCCCGTGATGACGGGCGCCCGGATCGCGAAGCCGTGGAGCTTGCCGTTGAGCTCGGGCAGCACGCCGCCGACGGCCTTGGCCGCGCCGGTCGACGTCGGAACGAGGTTGACCGCCGCCGCACGCGCGCGGCGCAGGTCCTTGTGGGGGGCGTCCTGGAGGCGCTGGTCGGACGTGTAGGCGTGGATCGTCGTCATCAGCCCGTGACGGATGCCGACGGCGTCGTGAGCGACCTTGGCGAACGGCGCCAGGCAGTTCGTCGTGCAGGAGGCGTTCGAGATGACGTGGTGGGCGTCGCGGTCGTAGCGGTCGAAGTTGACGCCGAGCACCACCATCAGGTCCTCGCCCTTGGCGGGCGCCGAGATGACGACCTTCTTCGCCCCGGCCTCGAGGTGCTTGGCGGCATCGTCGCGCGCCGTGAAGAAGCCCGTGGACTCGAGCACGACGTCGACCCCGAGATCCCCCCACGGCAGTTGCGCCGGGTCGCGCTCCGCGAGCACGCGGACCGCCGTCCCGTCGACGAGGAGGCCGTCGTCGGTGCTCTCGACCGTGCCGGGATACGGGCCGAGGATCGAGTCGTAGGCGAGCAGGTGCGCGAGCGTCGCGTTGTCGGTGATGTCGTTGACGGCGACCCATTCGACGTCGGCCTGGGACGTCATCCCCGCGCGGAGGACGTTGCGGCCGATGCGGCCAAAGCCGTTGATGCCAACCCGGACGGGCATGTGTCGGTCCTCACTCTCTTCGGTGACGAGGGCGCCCGGAGGCTACATGGGCGCCGCCCCCTTCGGCGAGCGGGCGCTACCCGCCGCGTTCGACGTCGCGATGCACGACCTCGACGAACACGTCGTCGCGCTCGCCGAAGGGCGCGGCGAGATGCTCGACGATTGCGACCGAGCGGTGGCGCCCGCCGGTGCAGCCGATCGCGATCGTCAGGTGCGCCTTGCCCTCGGCGACGTACTGCGGCACGAGGAAGTGCAGGAGCGGGACGAGCCGATCGTAGAGCTCCCCGAGCCGCCCGTCGCGCCCGACGTACGCCACGACGCGCGCATCGTGGCCCGTGAGCGGACGCAGCTCGGGCTCGTAGTGCGGATTGGGGAGGAAGCGCACGTCGACGACGAGGTCGGCGTCGCGCGCAGGGCCGTGTTTGAAGCCGAACGACTCGAAGGTCACCGCGAGGCGGGTGGCCGGGGTGCGCGGCAGCAGCTCCTCGGCGATCTTGCGGCGGAGCATCGCCGGCTTGAGGCCGCCCGAATCGATGACGACGTCGGCGAGCGCCTTCAGCGGCTCGAGCATGACCCGCTCGGCGGCGATCCCGCTCTCGACGCTCGAGGCGGGCGCGAGCGGGTGGCGCCGACGCGTCTCCTGGAAGCGCGTGAGCAGCACGTCCTCGTCGGCGTGCAGGAAGAGCATGCGGTGGCGCAACCCGAGCGCCTCGAGGCCCTCGACGACCGCCCGCAGCGCCTCGAAGTAGTCGCCACCGCGCGCGTCGGAGACGACGGCGGCGTGCTCGACCTTCGAGCCCTCGTGGACGAAGAGCTCGACGAGCCCGCGGATCATCTCGGGCGGGAGGTTGTCGAC
The DNA here is from genome assembly GCA_963803375.1 of uncultured Actinomycetes bacterium. Lineage (GTDB taxonomy): Bacteria > Actinomycetota > Thermoleophilia > Solirubrobacterales > Solirubrobacteraceae > JAOPZW01. The sequence continues at coordinate 58,716 of CAWDMB010000014.1, forward strand.
GCAGAAGTAGCCCGCGTCCTCAAAGACGGCCATCGCCGTCGACTTGCCGGCGCCCGAGTAGCCGGTGATGACGACGAGGTCCTGCAGGCGCGAGTGCGCCAAGGGCCGCTTGGCCGCCCGCGCGCCGTCGGCGCCACCGTCGCGGCCCAGGCGCCCCAGGCGCAGCCACGCCAGGCGCGAAGCCGGCTTCACGGGCATGTCGGAGAGTCTGTCGGGCTCGTCGGCCATCGTCGTGAACGGCGCGTGAATGGTGTCAGCCGGGTCAATCGCCCGCCCGATGCAGGCGCATCCAGACCTCGCGGGCGGTCTTCCCCGGCAGCCCCGGTACCGCTTCGAGCTGCTCGCGCGTGGCGGCCAGCACGGCCTCGGGCGATCCGAAGTGGTTGAGCAGGACACGCTTGCGCGCGGGGCCGATGCCCGGCAGGTCGTCGAGGATCGACGTCGTGAGCGCACGGTCGCGCCGCCCGCGGTGATGCGTGATCGCGAAGCGGTGAGCCTCGTCGCGGACGCGCTGCAGGAGCTGCAGCGCCGGCGTGTCGTGGTCGAGGCGGACGGGCGCCCGGACGCCCGGGAGGAAGACCTCCTCGATCCGCTTGGCCAGCGAGATGACCGCGACCCCGCGCGCCCGGAAGCCCTCCAGCGCGCGCAGCCCGGCCGAGAGCTGGCCGGCGCCGCCGTCGACGACGACGACGTTCGGCAGCGTCGCGAACGACTCGTTGCGCTTGGGGTCGTGCGGACTGAGGTCCTGCTGAGCCTCCCACTGCGCCAGGCGCCGGCCGAGCACCTCCTCCATCGCCGCCACGTCATCGGGCGCGCCCTCCGCAAGGCCGCGCACGTTGAAGCGCCGGTAGTCGGACTTCTTCGGCGCCGCGCCCTCGAAGACGACCATCGACGCGGTGGTGTGCGTCCCCATCAGGGTGGAGATGTCGAAGCACTCGATGCGCAGCGGCAGCGCGTCGAGCGCGAGCGCGGCCTGGAGCCCGTCGAGCGCCTCGACGCGCTGCTGGCGCCGGCGCTCGGCCTTCAGGCGCTCCTGGTCGAGCGCGAGCATCGCGTTGCGCTCGGCGAGCTCGAGGATCCGCCGCTTGTCCCCGCGCTCGGCGGCGCGCACCTCGACCGCCGCCCCCCGCCGCCGGGCCAGCGCCTCGGCGAGCGCGTCGCGCTCGTCGAGCTCGAGCTCCGCCTGCACGATGACCTGCGCCGGAATCGCCATCTGGTCGCCGTAGTACTGCAGGACGAACTCCTCGGCGACCTCGCCCACGCCGCGTTCGACGGCGTTCTCCAGGTAGAAGGACTGGCGGTCGGAGAGCACGCCGTCGCGGACCTGGAAGACCTGGGCGTTGGCATCCGTCCCGTCGACGGCCACGGCGATCGCGTCCAGCGTGCCGACCGATTCGTTGGCCACGCGCTGGCGCTCGAGCAGCGAGCGGACGGCGCGCAGGCGGTTGCGCTCGAGCGCGGCCTGCTCGTAGTCCCGGGCCTCGGCGGCCGCGTCCATCCGCCGCCGCAGGTCACGCTCGATGTCGCGGTAGCGGCCCGAGAGGAACGCGACGACGCCGTCGATGGACTCGCGGTACTCCTCCGGCGTGACGTAGCCGACGCACGGCGCCCCGCAGCGGCGAATGTAGTAGTCCAGGCACGGCGAGCCCGAGCGCCGGCCCGGCTCGGCGCCCTGACAGGAGCGGAAGAGGAAGATCTTGCCGAGCAGGTCGAGCGTGCCGCGCACGCGCTTGGCGTTCGAGTACGGACCGAAGTAGACGCGGTTGCGCCGGTGGCGCTCGCGCGTGAAGTAGACGCGCGGGAACTCCTCGTCGGTCGAGATCGCGATGAACGGATAGGACTTGTCGTCGCGCAGGCGGATGTTGAAGCGTGGCCGGTACTGCTTGATGAAGTTCTGCTCCGCCAGCAGTGCCTCCGCCTCGGAGGAGACGAGCACGAACTCGACCGAGTCGATCGCATCGACCATCTCGTAGGCGCCGCGCGTCACCGGGCTCGAGAAGTGGCTGGCGACGCGCTTGCGGATCGACTTGGCCTTGCCCGCGTAGACGACGCGCCGGTCGGCGTCGCGGAAGAGGTAGACGCCCGGGCCGTCGGGGAGCGCCCGGCGCTGCTCGGCCAGGCGCGTCCGGCGCCCCTCGGATGTCGGCGCGGAGGCCATCCCGACCGAGGATACGAGCCGGGTCGTAGGGGAGCGCGGGCCCGGTGGCGGGTGCCAAGGCGATCCGGGGCGGCGGCGCGCCGAGGCGTTCATGGCCAGGGCGCAGGTCGACGTCGTGCCCGAGAAGGGCCTGCTCGTCCCGGCAGCCGCGTCGTAGGCTGCCGCGGCGATGGCCCTCGTCGACCTCTTCTCTGACACGCAGACCCGCCCGACCGCCGCGATGCGCACCGCCATGGCCGCGGCCGAGGTCGGCGACGAGCAGCGCCGCGAGGACCCGACCACGCTCGCGCTCGAGGCCCGCGTCGCCGAGCTCCTCGGCCACCAGGCCGCCGTCTTCCTGCCCACCGGGACGATGTGCAACGAGATCGCCATCCGCCTGCACGTCAGGCCCGGCGGCGAGCAGCTCTTCCTGGGCGCCGAGAACCACCCGCTCGCGGCCGAGGCCGGCGGCCCGGCGCAGCTCTCGGGAGCGGTCATGACCGTGGTCGAGGGCGACGCCGGCCGCTTCGCGCCCGCGGCGCTCGACGCCGCCGTCACCGCGAGCCGTGCGGGCGGCCGCTACTCCCCCCGCCCGCGAGTCGTGTGCGTCGAGCAGCCGACGAATCTCCGCGGCGGGCGGGTGTGGGCGCTCGAGGACGTGCGCGGCGTCCTCGAGGTCGCCGCCCGCCACGGCCTGGCGACCCACCTGGACGGCGCCCGCCTGCTCAACGCCGTCGTCGCCACCGGCGTCGACGCGGCGACGTGGGCGGGCGGCTTCGACACCGCGTGGCTCGACCTCACGAAGGGGCTGGGAGCGCCCGTCGGCGCCTGCCTGGCCGGCTCGCAGGCGCTCGTCGACGAGGCCTGGCGCTGGAAGCAGATGCTCGGGGGCGCGATGCGCCAGTCGGGGATCCTCGCGGCCGCGGGCCTGCACGCCCTCGACCACCACGTCGAGCACCTCGCCGACGACCATGCTCGCGCGCGGCGCCTGGCCGACGGGCTCGCCCAGCTCGACGGGGTCGAGCTCGATCCCGCGCTCGTGGAGACGAACATCGTCGTCTTCGACGTCCCCGACGCCGCGGCGTTCTGCGCCGCCGTCCAGACCCGCGGCGTGCGCATGGGCGCGCTCGGGCGGTGACGCACCTCGACGTCGACGACGCCGGGATCGAGCGCGCGCTCGTGGCGGCCGCGGCCGTCGCGTGAGCGCCGCGCCGGGCGCTCACCGCACAAGGCGCACCTCGAGGCCGTCGACGCCCGCGCCGAGCGCGTCGCCCGCGCCGTGCAGGAGGCCGAGGATGTCGGCGACGTAGGCCTGGGTCTCGGGGTAGCGCGGCACGCAGCCGCACGCGTGCACCGGCGCCGGGCCGGCGTTGTAGGCCGCCAGGGCGAGCGGCACCGAGCCGAAGTCGCGCAGGAGGTCGCGCATGAGGTGCGCCTGGGCATCGATCGACGCCGCCGCGTCGTAGGGGTCGCGCAGCCCCAGCGCGGCCGCCGTTGCGGGCATGAACTGCGCGATGCCCTGCGCCCCCGCGCTCGAGCGCGCGAACGGGTTGAAGCCCGACTCGCGGTACAGCTGCGCGGCCAGGAGCGCTCCGGACACGCTCCAGCGCTGCGCCGCGCGCGCGATCGCCGCCGCATAGCGCGCCGGCACGAAGCCCGGCAGCGAGCCGCCCGCGGCGCCGTCCTCCCGCCCGCTCCCCACCGGATAGCCGACCGAGGCGGTGCCGGCGTTGAGAACGAACCCGTAGTGCCAGGGCTCCCACGAGTAGCGCTGCTTGAAGTGGAAGGCGGGCGCGTGGGCGGCGAGCCAGCGGTAGGCGGACGACGGGCCGAGGTCGAGCTCGGTGCCGAGGCGGTGCAGCGAGCGGCCGGGAGGCGCCACCCACTTCGGATCCGGGTGCCGGGCGAAGAGCACGGCCTGCTCGGCGTCGCTGCGGAACGCGCTGACGATGACGAGGCCGATGCCGTCGGCGGCCGCCGCCCGGGCCATCCGGTCGAACGCCAGCGCCACGTCGGGGCGCATGCGCTTGCCCTGCCGCTCGGCGAACGGGCCGCGGTACTGGCCGGCGCCGCCGGCGTCCAGGCCTGCGAGCGAGCCCGGCGGCGCGAGCTCGGCAACGGCGAGGGCGCGGTGGCGCAGCTCGCCGCCCACGACCCGGATCGGATCGGCGACCGTGACCTGGATGCGTACCGGCGCCAGACCGCGCGACGCGAAGCCGACGGCGACCCGCTGGGCGCCGTTGCGCCGGGCCGTGGCCTCGGCCGCGCGGCGCCCGAGCGCGAGGTAGGCGGCGCGCTCGAGGTGCCGCGGGTTCGGCCGGCCGGCGAGCATGGCCGGCTCGAAGACCCGCGCGTAAGCGGTGCACATGGCCCGCGCGCCGGCCAGCGCCGCGAGGTCGGCCGCGCGCTGGCGCTCGCCGCCCCGGCCGATGCCGAGGGCCACGCCGCCGAGCACGATCGCGCCGAGCGCGATCGCGACGAGCGCACCGAGCATGAGCACGACCGCCTGCCCCGAGCTGTCGCGCACGCGGCTCATGCGAGCGCCTCGCGGACGGCGGCCGTCGCGGCGGCCGGAGCCGCCAGGCCGGCGAGCGCCAGCGCGCGGCCCCCGGCGCCGAGGCGCGCCGGCACCTCGACGGCGCGCGGGCCGAGCGCGCGCAGGCTCGCAAGGGCCAGGCCGGCGAGCGGCGACGGGGCGGCCGGGTCGGGCCAGAGCACGAGGCCGTCGTGGCCAGCGAGCACGCCGTCGAGAATCTCCGAGCGCGCCCCGATGGCCAGCACGGCCGCCGCCGAGCCCGCCGCGGCCAGCGCCCGGACGGCCTCCGCGGCGGCATCGGCCTCGTCGCCGGCGAGACGGACGAGGACGAGGCGCCCGGCGACGGCCGTCTCATGACCGCGCGCGGCGATGGCCGCTCCGAGCCGCCGAGCGCCCGGGAGCACCGGGCCGCGGACGGAGGGCGGCGCCGCGGCGCTTTCGGGCGTCCAGAGGCAGGCGAGCGCGGCCGACGCTCGCATGAGCCGGGCCTCGGCGAGCGCGACCGCGGCGCCGGCCGGCGCGGTGAGCGGCGGCGCCGCCAGGACGCCGAGAACCGGCGGTGGCGCGCTCGTCGCGCCGTCCGCCCGCCGCGGGACTCCCTCGGCGGGCGGTGAGGCCGGGCCGGCGGCGCTGCTCGGCGACCCGTCGCGCGGGGCGGCCACGAACCGCTCGCGCAGCGCGCTCACGACGCCGGGCCCGCGTCGGCGGCGGCGTGCGCGTCGAGCGCCGCAGCCAGCCCGGGCAGCCCGGGTGGGCGCAGGGTGACCCGCACGACGCGGCCCTCCACGGTGATCGACGTCCGGCGCCGCGACCATCCCGGCAGGGCGTCGCGCGCCGCGGCGGCCGGGTCGCGGCGCTGGAGCAGCGCGGTCGCGCCGGCCTCGGCGGCGTTGCCCGCGAGCTCCCGCGCAGCGCCGGCGGCGAGAAGCTGGCCGAGGGCCAGCGCGAGCAGCGCGACGAGCGGCAGCACGCCGACGAGCTCGACGCTCGCCTGGCCGCGCGTCGCGGCGCTCATGGAGCCTGGGCCGGGAAGCGCGCCTCCCGCCGGACGGTGGTCAACGATCCGGCCGAGAGCACCGAGGGCACGCGCAGCGCGACCTCCACGCCGCCGCGCGACCGCGCCGTCACGGACATCCCCTGCTCGAGGCGCTCCGGCAGGACGGCGCGCACGGCCGCGGTCCGGTCGCCGCCAACCGCCTCGGCGCGGGCCGCCGCCCGGGCCGCCGCGCCCGCCAGCCAGAGCACCTGGCCGGCGACCACCGCCTGCCACGCCAGGGCGGCCACGAGCGCCAGCACCGGCAGCAGCGCGACGAATTCGACGCTGGCCTGGCCGCGCGCGGCGGAGGACGGTTCGGACATGTGCCCGAGCCTTCCGCCGTGCGCGTGACGGCGCTAGGACGAGAGCGTCACGACTCCGTGCCGAGGGTGCGGCAGATCACCCGTACTCGCGATGGTGGTGCCAGACGAGGTAGAGCGTGTAGCACGCGGCCGCCACGACCAGGATCCAGAGCAGCGTGCCGCCGCCGGTCTCCCACAGCCGCGCACGGCCCGCGAACGCGAGCACGAGCACCGCGATGGCCGCGTAGAGCGCGAGCCGCCAGCGGTCGCCGAGCGACTCGATGTCCAGCCGCCGCTCGCGGTAGAAGCGCGCCGCGAGCAGCACGAACGTGACGAGGATCAGCGTCGAGAGCACCCCGCCGACGATGCTCGCCGTCGTCCCGCCTCCGGGCACGAAAGCGACCGCCGCGGCGAGCAGGGCGATGATGGCGACGTTGCGGGCGACCGTCACGCCGCCACAGGGTACGCAAGCGCGCGGTTAGCGCACCGCGGCGGTCGCGGCCGGGGCGGCGGGCTCGGGCACCGGCGCCGCCTCGGGCGGCTCGAGCAGCGGCGCCTCCGCGGCGGCCGCTTCGTCGACGTCGGCCGGCTGCGGGGCGAAGCGGTAGCCCACGCCGAAGTGCGTGTGGATGTAGTGCCACCCGGGCGAAGCCTTCTCGAGCTTCTGGCGCAGCTTGCGGACGAAGACGTCCACGGAGCGGTCGCCGCGCGCCATCGCGTAGCCCCAGACGCGCTGGTAGATCTCCTCGCGCTCGAGCACCCGCCCCTCCGCGCCGGCGAGCAGCTCGATGAGCTCGAACTCGCGCCGCGTGAGGTCGATCGAGCGGGCATCGACGAAGGCCTGGAAGCGGTCCGAGCGGATCTCGATCTCGCCCGCGACCATCGGGCCCCCTGCGCGGGCGTCGGCCCGCCGGCGGCGGCGCACGACCGCCTCCACCCGCGCGATCAGCTCCTCGGGATGGCACGGCTTGGTGAGCCAGTCGTCGGCGCCGAGGCGCAGGCCGCGCACGCGCTGGGCCACCGTCGACTGGCCCGTGCAGACGACGACGCCGAGCCCTGGCAGCGCGCTGCAGAGCTTGTCGAGGTACTCCCACGCCTGTCCGCCCAGGACCGTGAGGTCGACGACGACGGCGTTGAGGCGCATCGCGACGAGCGTGTCGACCGGCGCGGCCCCGGCGAGGATCCGTCCCTCCCACCCGAGCCGCTCGAGGCGCTTGCCGAGGACCTGCAGGAAGCCGGAGTCGGTGTCGATGACGGCGAGCCGCAGCGGCGCGGCGCCGGCGCTCGCCCGGTCGTCGGTCTGCTCGGCGGCGATCGTGTCCCTCACGGGGGGCGAGTCTAGTGGCGCCGGCGGCCGCGAACGAGCCCCCCACACTGGCGATCACGACATCTTCACAGGCGCCGATCCGCGCTCAGCGGCGACCCGGCGGCTCCAGCGAGACGGCCAGGGCGACGACGAGCCCACCGAACAGCAGCCACCCGCCCGCCCGGCCGAACCAGCCCGCGTCGCCGGCCACGAGTCGGGCGAGGGCCGCGACGCCGACCGCGGCCGCGATGCCGAGCGGCAGCGTCCACGTCTCGCCGAGGACGAGCTTGCGCAGCGTTCTCACCGCGCGGCCTCCGCGGTCGCGCCGCCCGGCCCGGGCGAGCGCGCGAGCCCGAGCACGAGCGCGGCCGCCACCGCCGCCCAGGCCGCCAGGAGCAGGGCCAGCGCGCCGTCGCCGAGCGGCCACCGCACGCCCAGCCCCTCGGCGGCGAAGAACGTTCCGAATGTCGTCAGCACGAGCCCGACGACGAGCTTGAGCTCGGTCTCGGGCAGGCGACGCAGGGGACGGTGGACCACGGCCCCGAGCGCGACCACGGCGACGAGCGCCGCCGCGGCGCCGGCGAGCGCCGGGGCGAGTCCCGACGGTCGCGCCGCCAGCACGGTCACGATCAGGATGACCTCGATCCCCTCGAGCAGGACGCCCTTGAAGGCGATCGTGCAGCCCGCCCAGTCGAAGCCCCCGGCCGGCGGCGGCGGCACCGCCTCGAGCGCCTCGCGCTCCTCGACGAAGTCCGCGAACGCGCTCGAGCGCGCGCGCCGGCCGGCGAGCCGCAGGACGCCCTTGCGCAGCCACTCCAGGCCGAAGACCAGGAGCGCGACGCCGACGACGAGGCGCAGCGCGTCGCCGGCCACCTGCGCGACGAGCACCGGGCCGACGACGACGGCGAGCGCGGCGCAGGCGACCGCGGCCGCGACGGCGCCCAGCACCGCCTCGCGCGGGCGCCGCGTGAGCGCGACCGCGAGGACGATCGCCATCGCCTCGAGCAGCTCGAGCCCGCAGGCCAGCGCGGCGCCGAGCGCGGTGAGGACGAAGGCCACGCCCCGAATGATGCCGCGCGGGCTACGGGAGCGGGACGGGTGACGAGGGGTCCGAGAGCTCGCGGAAGAGCCCGCTGACGACGAAGGCGACCTGCTCGCCGACGTCGACCGCGTTGTCGCCGATGCGCTCGAGCGCCCGCGCGACGAGCGTCATGTGCATGGCCCACTCGCGCGTGTCGGGGTCGTCACCGACGTCGATCGCCCAGCGGAAGACCTCGCGGTTGAGTCGGTTGACCTCGCGGTCCTGGCGCGCGAGGTCCGCGGCCAGCGCGACGTCGCGATCGGCGAACGCCGCCTTGGCCTCCACGACCTCCGAGCGCGCCGCGCGGCCCATGCGCAGGAGGCGCTCGAGGATCTCCTCCCGCCGCGGCGGCTCGTGGCCGGAGAGCGGGATCAGCTTGGCGATGTTCACGCACTGGTCGCCCATGCGCTCGATGTGCATGATCACGTGGAGCAGCGAGGCGACGAGGCGCAGGTCGCCCGCCACCGGCGCCTGCAGCGCGAGCAGCGAGAGGATCCCCTGGTGAACCTCGAGGTAGCGGCCGTCGAGGCGGTCGTCGTCGAGGATGACGATCTGCGCAAGCTCGACATCCTGGTGCTCGAGCGCCTCGAGGACGCGGTCGAGCTGCTCGAGCACGAGGTCCAGGCCCCCGAGCGCGGAGCGCTCGAGCTCCTCGAGCGACGCCTGGAAGTGGCGCCGGCCGCCGCCGTCGGCCATCAGCCGAACTTCCCGGTGACGTACTCCTCCGTGCGCGCGTCGTCGGGCGTGGAGAAGATCTTCTGCGTGGGCGCGTGCTCGATCAGCGCGCCGTCGAGCATGAAGGCGGTCGTATCGGCCACGCGGGCGGCCTGCTGCATGTTGTGGGTCACGATGACGATCGTGTAGCGCTGCTTGAGCTCGTGGATGAGCTCCTCGATCTTGAGCGTCGCGATCGGGTCCAGGGCCGAGCAGGGCTCGTCCATGAGGATGACCTCGGGCTCGACAGCGATGGTACGCGCGATGCACAGCCGCTGCTGCTGGCCGCCGGACAGCCCGATCCCCGGCTCGCTCAGGCGGTCCTTGGCCTCGTCCCACAGCGCCGCGCTGCGCAGCGACTGCTCGACGCGCTCGCGCATGTTGACGCCCTTGATGCCCGACAGCCGCACGCCGGCGGCGACGTTGTCGAAGATCGAGAGCGTCGGGAACGGGTTGGGCTTCTGGAAGACCATGCCGATCGCGCGGCGGACGGCCACGACGTCGACACCGTTGCCGTTGATGTCGGTGTCGTCGAGGAGGATCTCGCCCTCGGCGCGCGCGCCCGGGATCTCCTCGTGCATGCGGTTGATGCAGCGCACGAGCGTCGACTTGCCCGAGCCCGACGGCCCGATCATGGCCGTCACGTTGTTGGGGGCGTAGTCCATCGTCACCGACTTGATCGCGTGCGCGTCGCGGTAGTACGCGTTCACGTCGCGCAGGCCGATGGCCCGGCCCGTCGGGTGGTCGGGGGGCGCCGGGCGCTCGGTCGTGGCCGCGATCTCGCCCGGGGTCGGGCCGACGCGCGGGGTGGCGCCGTTGCCGACCGGCGCGGCGCCCTCCGCGGCCGGCCTGGTCTGGTCCTCGGGGGTCATGAGAGGCGGCTCCTTCGCTGGACGAGGCGGGCGAGGAGCGTCAGGAGCAGCACGAGCATGACGAGCGTCAGGGCGGCCCCCCACGCACGCTGCACGAGCCGATCCTGCGCCTGCCCGACGTCGTTGAAGATCTGCAGGGGCAGCGAGTTCATCCGCTGCGAGAGGTTGTACTGGGTGCCGAACACGAACGCGGCCGTGAAGAGCAGCGGCGCCGTCTCGCCGGCCGCGCGGGCGACGGCGAGCAGCGAGCCGGTGACCAGTCCGGGCAGCGCCGTGGGCAGGACGATCCGGAACACGACCCTCCAGCGCGGCGCGCCGAGCGCGAGCGCACCCTCGCGCAGGCCGTTGGGGACGAGGTTGAGCACGACCTCGGCGGAGCGCGTGACGACGGGGAGCATGAGCAGCGCGAGCGCGACGGAGCCCTTCCAGCCCGCGAACGTACCGCCGATCTTCGTCACGACGAGCACGATATAGACGAAGAGGCCGAAGACGACGGAGGGCACGCCGGTCATGACGTCGACGAAGTAGCGGACGGCGTTGGCGAAGCGCCCGACCTTGCCGTACTCCACGAGGTAGAGGGCGACGCCGATGCCGAACGGGATCGCGATGACGCTGGCGAGCGCGACCATCTCGATCGTGCCGATGATGGCGCTGCGGATGCCGCCCGGAGAGCCGAGGAAGCGGCCCGTCGGATCGGTCGTGAAGAAATCGGCGCTCCAGGCCCCGAGCCCCTCCTTGATGAGGTAGTAGAGGACGAGCACGAGCGGCACGAGGGCCAGCAGCGTGAGCGCGAGCAGCACGACGCGCGCGACCTTGTCGGTCGTCCGGCGACGACCGGAGACGGCCGGCAGCGCGGCGATCATCCGGCCATCCCCTTCGGGACCGAGCGCTGCGAGGCCCCCGCAGCGCGGTTGACGTAGAAGCGGGCGATCGCGTTGACGAAGAGCGTCAGCACGAAGAGCACGAGGCCGGCGGCGATCAGCGCCGCGCGGTGGGTCGGGTCCGACGCGGCCTCGCCGAACTCGTTGGCGATGACGGCCGCCAGCGTGTAGCCCTGGGAGAAGATCGTCTCGCCGATCGCCGGCGAGTTGCCGATGACGATCGTCACGGCGATCGTCTCGCCGATGGCGCGCCCGAGACCGAGCATCGCCGCGCCCGAGATGCCCGCGCGCGAGTACGGCAGGACGGCGAGGCGGATCATCTCCCAGCGCGTGGCGCCGAGCGCGAGCGCCGCCTCCTTGTTGTCGGCCGGCACCGTGGCCATGACCTCGCGCGAGATCGCCGAGACGATCGGCAGGATCATGATCGCCAGGATCAGCCCGGCGATGAAGTAGTTCGGGATCGAGACCGGCCCGCCGACGAAGGGCAGGAACGAGAACGTGTCCGAGAACCACTGCTCGGCGGGCTCGAGCTTCGGCGCGACCACGATGATGCCCCAGAGGCCGTAGACGACCGACGGCACGGCGGCGAGGAGCTCGAGCGTGATCGTCAGCGGCGCGCGGACGCGCAACGGGCACAGCTCGGTGATGTAGAGGGCGGTCGCGATCGCGATCGGCACGCCGATGGCGAGCGCGATGACCGAGGTGATGACCGTGCCGACGAGCAGTGGCCAGGCGCCGTAGATCTCCTTCGAGACGTCCCAGTTGCCGTCGAAGACGAAGCCGACGTAGCCGAACTCGTCGAAGGCGGGCTTGGCCTCGATGAAGAGGCGGACGAAGAAGAACCCGATCAGCAGCAGGATCAGCGCCGCGAGCCCGGTCAGGACGACCTGCAGGGCCGGGTCGGCGGCGCGCGCGCTCGGCGACCGCTCGCGGAGCGAGCGGTCGCCGCGGGGAGCGCTGACGCTCGAGGCGGCCACCTCAGTGGCCCCTCGCGTCGAGTGTTGCGGCCAGCGCCACTAGGACGAGGCGATCGCCTTGCCGTTGCACTGCAGCCCGTCGACCTTGGCCTTGGCCTTGGCCAGGATCGGGGCGGGCAGCGGGGCGTACTGCAGCTCGGGAGCGACCTGCTGGCCGGGGCCCTCGGCGTACTCGAGCCAACTCTTGACGAGCTTGGCCTTCTGCGCGCTGAGGCCCGACTCGCAGCCGTCCTGCCAGACGAGCATGAACGTCACCGCGGTGATCGGGTACGTGTTCGCGCCCGCCGCGTTGATCGTCGAGAACTTCAGGTCGGCCGGGACCTGGGCGCCCACGCCCGCGGCGGACGTGGCGTCGAGTGAGGGCTCGACGAACTTGCCGTCGGCGTTCTTGACGGCCGCGGTGGCGAAGTCGTTCTGCAGCGCGAAGGCCTGCTCGACGTAGCCGATCGCGCCGTCGGTCTGCTTGACGCAGCCGGCGACCCCGTCGTTGCCCTTGGCGCCCGTGCCCGTGGGCCACTTGACGGTCTTGTCGACGCCGGGGCCGCTCTTCCACTCGGGCGAGTAGTCCGCCAGGAACTCCGTGAAGTTCTTCGTCGTGCCCGACTCGTCCGAGCGGTGGCAGACCGTGATGTCCGTGGCGGGGAGCTGCACGTCCGGGTTGAGCTTCGTGATCGCCGAGTCGTTCCACTTCGTGATCTTGCCGAGGTAGATGTCGGCGACCGTCGGTCCGTCCAGCTTCAGGCCCTTGTCGACGCCGCTGACGTTATAGGAGACCGTGACCGCGCCGAGCACGGTCGGGACGTGGACCGGCGTGCCCTTCTTCTTGGCCGCGACCTCCTCCTCGGGCTTCATCGCCGCGTCGGTGGCGCCGAAGTCGACCGTGCCCGCGGTGAACTGCGCGATGCCGCCGCCCGAGCCGATGGCCTGGTAGTTGACCGTCGTGCCGGTCTCGTCCTTGAAGCGCGCGGCCCACTCGGTGTAGACGGGGGCCGGGAACGTCGCGCCCGCGCCGTTGAGCGTGCCGCCCTGCTTGCTCGACGAGCTCGAGCTGTTACTCGACGAGCCGCTGCTGCTGGTGGAGCTCGAGCTGTCGTCGCTGCCACAGGCGGCCGCGCCGATGGCCAGCACCGCGGCCGCGCCGGCGGCCAGCCAAGTGTTGATCCTCACAGGTCCTCCCCCTCGGGTCGTGTTGGGTCGCGGCGCAGCCTGGCAACAGGGGCGCATAACCCTGTTACGGAGCTGTCGCCGGTGTGTGAAAAGGGTGTGAAGGCTCCGGCGCGAAGCGGTAGCCGAAGCCCACGTGCGTGTGGATGTGGCGCCACTCGGGCAGCGCCTCGTCGAGCTTCACCCGCAGCTTGTGGACGTAGACGTCGATCGAGCGGTCGCCGTCGCGCAGGCCGCCGCCCCAGACCGCCGCGTAGAGGTCCTCGCGGCGCACGATCGCGCCCCCGTTGCGCGCGAGCGCGACGAGCAGCCCGAATTCGCGGACCGAGAGCGTGAGCGCCCGGCCGGCGGCGAGCACGAGGCCCTCGTGCGGGCGGATCTCGAGCGCGCCGACGCTGATGCCCTCCTCGTCCTGCCGCTCGGCCGCCGACATGAGACCAGGAGCATGGCGCGGCGCGGCGCGGCGGCGGTTACCCGACCGTGAAGCGCACGTGAAAGACTCGTGAAGGCGGCGCAGCGCGCCGCACGCCGATGCGACCCTCGTAACCCATGACCCCCTTCCGCCGCGCAGTCGACGTGCAGGTCCTCGAGCTGCTCGAGGAGTCGGGTCGCAACGTCCAGCGCGCGACGCTCCTGCTGCGCGACCTGCTCGCCGACTTCCCCGAGCGCGCCGAGCTCGCGCGCGACCTCGTCCTCTGTGAGGAGGAGGGCGACCGCATCACCCACGACGTCATCCACCGGCTGACCGGCGCCTGGGGTGGCCGGCCGCCGCTGGACCCGGTCGACGGCCACCAGCTCGCGACCGCGCTCGACGACATCGTCGACTACGCCGAGCAGACGGCCGACTCGCTGGGCATCTACCACGTCGAGGCGCCGATGGAGCAGGCCTCGCAGATGGCCGAGGTCCTCGTGGGCGCCGGGGAGCAGGTGGCGCGGGCGCTGCACGCGCTGCGCACGAGCTCCGACCTCGCGCCCTACCTCGTGGAGATCCACCGCCTCGAGAACGAGGGCGACCGCGTCAGCCGTGACGCGGTCGCCGGGCTCTTCGTGACCGGCATCGACCCGATGGTCGTCATCCGCTGGAAGGACATCTTCGAGTCGCTCGAGGCGAGCGTCGACGCCTGCGAGCACGTCGCCCACCTGCTCGAGGGGATCGCGCTCAAGCGCAGCCGGCTGTAGTGGAGCTCCCGGCCGGGCTGTGCCTTCCAGCCGCAGCCGCTGTGCGAGCAAGGTCCGGCACGCGCCCCGCCGTCACGGACCGAGCGGGAGCGCGGTATCGTCGACGGCGACGTTGGAACTGCTTCCTGCGCGCCGAGCGGCGCCACCGAGACGATCCTCGACCTCGCCGAGGAGCCCGACCGGCCCGGTCGCCTTGACGCACGCTGGACGTTTGATTCTCCGCTCCTTGATAGATACCGATGTCAGGGTCAAATGGATGGGATGAGAGGTCGACAGTGACCGTGAAGCAGCGCACAGCCCAGCACCAGGGCGACGGGTCGCGGGCGGCCCTCGATCCGCCTGGCGCAGCCGAGGACGAGAGCGCCGAGCTGGGCCTCATCGCCAAGCGCGTCGCCGCCGCCACCGAGCACGCCCTCGATGGCCCCAACCAGGAATTGATGCTCGCGCAGAAGCACGTCTGGATTGCAATCTGCGACTACTACTTCCGGCTTGAGACGTCCGGTTGGGAGCGTCTGCCACCGCAGACCTCGCTCCTGATCGGAAATCATTCCGGGGGGTCCCTGACGATGGACGCCTGGACGTTCGCCTTCGACTGGTGGCGGCGATTCGGCACCGAGCGCGTGCTTCACCCGACGGCTCACGATGTCCTGATGGCCGCGCCCGGCCTCGGCGACTACTTCCGCCAGGTTGGCGTGATCCCGGCCTCCCGCGAGGGCGTCAGCACGGCGCTCGGCGCCGGACGCGACGTGATCATCTGGCCGGGCGGCGAGGTCGACGCGATGCGCAACTGGCGTAGGCGCGATCAGGCTGTCCTCGGCGGGCGCAAGGGCTTCGTACGCCAGGCGATGCGCTCTGGCGTGCCGATCGTTCCCGTGGCCACCGTCGGCGGCCATGACACGGTCTTCGTCCTGTCCGAGGGCCGCTGGCTCGCGAACGGGCTCGACCGCTTCACGGGGCTGAAGAAGAAGCTTCGCGGCGCCAGGCTGCCGATCGTGCTCGGCGTGCCCTTCGGCCTGACAATCGAGACGATTCCGACGCACCTTCCGCTGCCGGCGAAGATCCGCACCGAGCTGCTCGACCCGATTGAGCTCGACGATGACCCGGAGCGCGTCAACGATCGCGAGTACGTCGACTCGATCTACTTCGAGGTGGAGTACGCGATCCAGGACGCGATGGATCGCCTCGCCAAGCGGCGGCGCTTCCCGATCTTCGGCTGAGTAGCGGCTACCAGAGGGCCCGCCGGGCAGCGAGGTCGTCGTAGGTGACGGCCACGCGCTCGCGCGATCGTCGCAGGACCGCCTCCGCCGCCCCGATGCGGCGGGGGCGGTCGAGGTCCGCCGGGTGGAGGTCGAGACGCAGCAGCGGGCCGGCCGCCAGCGCGCCGAGCCGCGCGAGCCAGGGCGAGCCGAGCCGGTGCGGGACGGCGGCGCCGTCGAGGCAGAGCGCCCGGGCGCGCGTCGAGCCGCCCGCGGCGCGATGCACGTGGCCGAGGCTCGCCCATCAGTCGTAGGAGCCCGCCAGCGTCGCGCGCAGCTCGGCGGTGTAGACGTAGGCCGGCGCGACGAAGCCGCGCGGCGTGACCCCGGCGAGCCGCAGCACCCGCCAGCCCGCGCGGACGGCGCGCCGCGTCTCGCCGGCGTCGAGGCCCGCGAACTCGGCGTCGGGCGCTCCGGAGCCCGGGCGCGCGCGCCGGTGCCGGAAGCCGTGCTGGGCGACGGCGTCGCCGGCGCGCGCGCGCTCGGCCAGCCACGCAGCCAGCTCGGGCGAGCGGTCGTGGAAGGGATGCAGATCGGGGGCCGGGATGACGAGCAGCGTCGCGCGGCCGACGCCGTGATCGTCGAGCCAGTCGCGGATCAGCGCGCAGCGCTCGAACGTCGCCGGCTCGACGTCGTGGATGGCCACGGCGAGCGCGCCCGCGCTCTTCACGCGGCGTCCTCCGCGAGGATGCCGCGATGGGGCTGCTGCTCGTCGACCCGCATCCGCGCACGCTCGCGATGATCTGCGACGCGCCCACGCGCGCGCGCCTGGAGGCGCTCGGCGAGCTCGTCGTGCACGAGGGCGGCCCGATGCCCGACGATCTCGTCGAGCGCCACCTGCCCGACGCCGTCGCCGTCGTCGGGCAGACCGACCTCGGACCCGAGCGCCTCGCCCGCGCGCCCCGGCTGCGGGTCGTCGTCAACGTCGAGGGCAACCTGCTGGGCAACGTCGACTACGCGACGTGCGCGCGCCGCGGCATCCACGTGCTCGTCGCGAGCGCGGCCTTCGCGCCCGCGGTCGCCGAGGCCGCGCTCGGGATGGCCCTCGACCTGGCACGCGGGCTCTCCGCCGCCGACCGCGCGATGCGGGCGGGCGTCGAGGTCTACGGGCTGGAGGGCAACCGCGGCGCCTTCACGCTCGCCGGCGCGGACGTGGGCATCGTCGGCCTCGGGGACCTCGGCCGTTCGCTCCTGACCCTGCTCGGGCCCTTCGGCTGCCGCGTGCGCGCCTACGACCCGTGGCTGCCCGACGTCGTCGTCCGCGCGGCCGGCGCCGAGCCGGTGGGCGACCTCGACGCGCTGCTCGGAGCCTCGCGGGTCGTCTTCGTCCTCGCGGCAGCCACCTCGGAGAACGAGGGCATGCTCGGGCGCGCGCAGCTCGAGCGCCTGCCCCACGGCGCGGTCGTCGTGCTCGCGAGCCGCGCCGCGATGGCCGACGTCGACGCGCTCGTCGAGCTCGCGGCGGCCGGGAGGCTGCGGGCGGCGGTCGACGTCTGGCCGCAGGAGCCCCTCCCGCGCGACCACCCCTCGCGCGCGGTCGAGGGCCTCCTCCTCTCCGCCCACCGCGCGGGCGCGCTGCCCTCGGCGCTGCGGACGATCGGCGCCCTCGCGGTCGCCGACCTCGAGCTCGTCCTGCGCGGCCTCCCGCCGGTCGCGTGCCGGCGCGCCGAGCGCGAGACCGCCGGGCGGCTGCGCTCGCGGCCCGTCGAGCGGACCTGACCGCCTAGGCCGCACGCCGGGCCTCGGCGCCGTCGGCGAGCGCGCGGCCGTAGCCGGCGGCCAGCCGGCCGAGCGCCCGCTCCCACGTCCGGCCGCGGGTCGCCGCCAGCCCTCCGCGCGCGAGCCGATCGCGCCAGACGGGGGCGGCGGCGAGCTCGAGCACGGCGCCGGCGAGCGCGTCGGCCTCGGGCGGGCGCAACAGCCCGCTGACGCCGTCGCGCACGAGCGACCGCGGGCCGCCGGCGTCGACGGCGATCACCGGCAGGCCGCTGGCCTGCGCCTCGAGCACGACCTGCCCGAAGGTGTCGGTGGCGCTTGCGAACAGGAACAGGTCCGCGCTCGCGTACGCCGCGGCGAGCGCCTCGCCGTGCAGCCAGCCGAGGAACGTGGCGTCCTCGCCGAGGCGCTCGCGCAGGCGCGGCTCCTCGGGGCCGCCGCCGGCCAGGCACAGGTGCAGGCGCGGGTCGCGGGCCCTCGCGGCCAGGAAGGCCGCCGCGAGGAGGTCCGCTCCCTTCTCGGTCGTCAGCCGGCCCGCGTAGAGGACATGGACGCGTCCGCCGGGCCCCAGGAGGCCGGGCCGGCGGCGGCCCGGTGCGAAGCGCGCCCGGTCGACCCCGCGATCCCAGCGCGCGAGGCGCTCGGCGGCCACCCCGAGCGCCTCGAGGGCGGCGTCCGCCGCCGCGCTCGGCGAGAGCACGACGCGACAGCCGCCGTAGAAGGTCGCCAGCGCGGCGCGCACGGCGAGCTCGAGGCCCGCGTCGGCGGCGCGCACGCGCGCGTAGGCGGCGAGCTCGGTGTGGTAGGAGCCGACGAGCGGCTTGTCGGTCATGCCCGCCACGAGCGCCGCCGCCGCTCCCGCGGGGCCGGGACTGCAGACGTGCACGACGTCGTAGCGTCCCTCGGCCAGCGCGTCGACGACCGCCGGCAGGCTTGGGACGCCGATCCGCAGGCCCGGGTACGTCGGCAGCTCGGCCTCGGCCACGACGGCCAGCCGCCGGTCGACGCCGGCGTCGGTGCCCACGACCTCGACCTCGAAGCCCGGCACCCCGCGGTCGCGCACCTCCTCGAGGACGCTCGTGACGCCGTGCGGGGCGCCGAGCCCGTCGGCGACGAGCGCGACCCGCGGCGCCGCCGCGCGGCCGGCGAGCTTGTCCTTCTCGCGCCCCAGGAAGGCGGCCGCGGGCGCGTAGGGGATCGCGGGCACGCACGCGTCGAGCAGGGCCATCGCCGCGCCGGCCAGGCCGGCGGGGCTCGGGGCGCCCGCCGTCGCGTCGGCCACCGCGCGCGCGAGCCGGCGCTCGTGGGCGCGACGCGCGCGACGCTCGAGGTCGGCGTGCGCGAAGCCCGCGTCCTGGAGCTGGGCGAGCAGCTCGGGGCCGTCGCCGTCGAGCCCGACCGCGTCGAGCCAGGCCCGCAGGAGCGCGCGCGTCGCCCGGGCGCAGGTCGGTCCCGAGCGCGCCGCGGCGCGCGTCGCCCTCGCGCAGGACGCGCTGCACCATCGCGAGGACCGCGGCCGGCTGCAGGACCTCGGTGCCGTCGCCACGGCCGAGCGCGCGGACCGCGAGGGCCATCGCGCCGTGCGCCCACTTGGCGGCGGAGCCCTGCTCGCCCCGGGCCGTCGCGCGCCCGGCGCGGACGTGGGCGAGCGCGTCGGCCCACGTCGCCGCGGGCGGTGTCTCGGTGTAGGTGCGCCCGATGTCGACGCCCGCGTGGTCGTCGCTGCCGCCCACCCCGGTGCCGCCGTGCGTCTCGACGTAGACCGCCGCGGGCGCATTGAGCTCCGGGGCGCGGGCGCCGTTGCGCACCTCCCAGACCTCGAAGAGCTCGGCCAGCCGGCGCCGGTGGCGGACGGCCAGCGGCGCCCGCACGGCGTAGAACGGGTGCGCGAGCGCGCACGCGATCTCGTGCTCGTGGAGGTACGCAGCGCACCGCTCGACGTCGCGCGCGCGCTCCTGCAGCCGCGCGTGGTCGTCGGGCGTGATGCCGAGGCAGAGGACGTGGACCGCCTGCGGCTCGCCGCGGAACCACGCGGTGAGCTCCTCCGACACGAAGGCGTCGGCCCGGTCGGCGAGCGCGAGCGCGCCGTCGATCGTGTCGTGGTCGGTGAGCGTGACGAAGTCCATGCCCCGGCGCTTGGCCAGCGCGTAGGCCTCCTCGGGCGGCGTCGCGCACTCGGGCAGCCCGAGCGCCCGCTGGACGCCGAGCCGCGAGCGCTCCGAGGCCGCCGAGTGGACGTGCAGGTCGAGGCAGATCGGGCGTGGATCGGGCATCTCGTCATCACAGATTCCCTGCATCTGGACCGGTTCTTGTGAAGCGGCGGACAAGATCGTGTGACCCGTCGGTGAACGCCGGCGCGCCGGCACGGCTCGACATCGCGGCGAGCCGTCCGGGCCGAATCCCATCCTCCTGGCCATAGTGGAACCACGGAAAATGCGGGAAAAGCCCGCTTGATGCGCCCGCTCATCGGCGTCACGACCTCCGAGCTGCGCCCCGCGCACGTCACCGCCCCGCGCCGGCACAGCGAGCCCAAGGTGCCCGAGATGGCGCTCGGGATGACCTACCTGCGGGCGATCGAGCTCGCCGGCGGCCTGCCCGTCGTCCTGCCGCCCGTCGCCCTCGAGGCTGTCGAGGAGCTGCTCGACCGCCTCGACGGGCTCTGCCTCTCGGGCGGCCCCGACCTCGACCCGGACACCTACGGCGCCTGCGAGCGCCACGTCGAGCTCGGCGAGACCGAGCCCACGATCGACGCCTTCGAGCTCGCGCTCGCGCACGCGGCCGACGCGCGCGGGCTCCCGCTGCTCGGGGTCTGCCGCGGCGCGCAGGCACTCAACGTCGCGCGCGGGGGCACCCTGCACCAGCACGTGCCCGGCCACCGGCAGGTCGCGACGGCATCGCGCCCGACGCACCCGGTGGCGATCGAGCGCGGCTCGCGCGTCGCGCGGGTCGCGCGCCGCTCGCGCCTGCGCGTCAACTCCTTCCACCACCAGGCCGTCGACGCGCCCGGGGCCGGGCTGCGGGTCGTCGCGCACGCGCCCGATGGGACCGTCGAGGCGGTCGAGGATCGCGCGGCGGCCTTCGTCCTCGGCGTCCAGTGGCACGCCGAGGCGCTCGCCGAGCGCCGCGCGCACCTCGCGCTCTTCGGCGGGCTCGTCGAGGCGGCGGGCGCTCGGTCCTACGCGCCGGCGCGGGCCTCGAACGCCTCGAGGGCCGCGTAGGCCTGCTCGACCGCCCGCCGGGCGGCGGTGTGACGGGCCGAGGACTTCGCGGACTCGTACTTGGTCGCCCAGGCGGACGGGTCGGCGAGCGCGTCCTCGGTGGCCGCCAGGGCGGCCTCCGCCGCCGCGATGTCGCGCTCGAGGCGCTCCTGCTCGCGCAGGCGGTTCTTCGACGGGGCGGCCGGCGCGGGCGCCGGCGCGGCGCCGTTGCCCTCGGCCCGCGGGCCCCGCGGCGCCGGCGCCGCCGCCGCGGGCGCGCCGCCGGCCGCCTTGCGCTCCTCGCGCACCCGCGCGTACTCGGGCCAGCCCCCGACGTAGGAGCGCAGCCCGTGATCCTCGACGGCGACCGTGCGCGTCCCGACGGCGTCCAGCAGGGCGCGGTCGTGCGTGACGAGCAACAGCGAGCCCGGGAACGCGCGCAGGGCGTCCTCGAGCGCCTCGCGCGACTCGAGGTCGAGGTGGTTGGTGGGCTCGTCGAGGATGAGGACGTTCGCGCCCGAGGCGACGAGGACGGCCAGCGAGAGCCGCCGGCGCTCGCCCCCGCTGAGGCCGTCGAGCGGCTTATCGGCCTCCTCGCCGCCGAAGAGAAAGCGCCCGAGCAGCGCGCGCGCCTGGTTCGGGGACAGCCCGGTGCGCCGGACCGCCGCCTCGAGCGCGGTGCGCGCGCCGCCGCCCTCGAGCTCCTCGGCGTGCTGGGAGAGGTAGCCGACCTTGACGTTGTGGCCCGTGCGCAGGCGGCCGCCGTCGAGGGGGCGCTCGCCCACGAGCGCCTGCACCAGCGTCGTCTTGCCGGTGCCGTTGGCGCCGACGAGCGAGACGTGCTCGCCGCGCTCGAGCCACAGCTCCGCGTCGTCGACGAGCACCCGCCCGGGCACCTCGAGCCGGCCGTCCTGCACCTCGAAGATCACGCGCCCGGAGCGCTCGGGCGGCCTGAACGCGAACGCGAGCTCGCGGCCGTCGCGCGGATCGCGTTCGATGCGCTCGATCTTGCTCAGCTTCTTGAGGCGTGACTGCGCCTGGCGCGCCTTGGTGGCCTTGTAGCGGAAGCGCTCGACGAAGCGCTCCATGCGGGCGATCTCGGCCTGCTGCTTCTCGATCGCGCGGCCGAGCGCGAGCTCGCGCGCGGCCTGCTCGCGGCGCCAGCGGTGCCACGTGCCCGCGAAGAAGCGCGCGCGCCCGGCCTCGAGCTCGAGCACGGCGGTGCCGACCGTCTCGAGGAACCAGCGGTCGTGGGCGACGAGGACGACGGCCGCGTCGAGCTCGAGCAGCATCTGCTCGAGCCACTCGAGCGACTCGATGTCCAGGTGGTTGGTGGGCTCGTCGAGGAGCAGGAGGTCGGGGGCCGCGGCCAGCGCCCGCGCCAGCGAGGCGCGGGTGAGCTGGCCGCCGGAGAACGTGTCGAGCGACCGGTCGAGGTCGGCGTCGGTGAAGCCGAGCCCGTGGACCACCGCGCTCGCGCGCTCGCGCCAGCCGTAGCCGCCGGCGGCCTCGAAGCGGGCGGTCACGTCGGCGTAGGCGGCGAGCGCCGCCGTCAGACCACCGGCTTCGCCGGCGGCGCCCTCCGTGGCCATCGCGTCCTCGAGGCGCCGCAGCTGCGCCTCGAGCGCGAGCGGCTCGCGCGCGCCGCTGAGCACGTAGTCGCGCAGCGAGCGGTCGCGGTCGTGCGGCGGGCGCTGGTCGTGCAGCGCCACGCGCGTGCCCTTGGCCAGTACGAGCTCGCCGCCGTCGACCGTCGTCTCGCCGGCGAGCATGCGCAGCAGCGTCGTCTTGCCCGCCCCGTTGCGCCCGGCGAGGGTCAGGCGCTCGCGGCGCTCCAGCTTGAACGAGACGCCGCGCAGCAGCGGCGCGCCGGCGACGTCCTTGGCGAGCTCGGAAGCGATGAGGACCGCCACGTGACCATGGTAGGTGGCCGCGCCGTGCGCGCCGCTGCCCGCTCGCGCTGCTCGTGTCCGCCGCCGCGACCGCTCCGGGTCGCGCGCCACCGGCAACCCCCACGACTCGAGCGCCTCGGCGACCGCGGCGCCTGCCCGCGCTGCCCGGTCGCGAGCGCGCTACCGGCTCCAGAGTGTCGGGGAAGGCGTCATATGGACGCCTGAGGCAACAGCAGGTTACCTAGCGAATCCTCCCGGCAGCGCGCGCAGCCCGTCGATCACCGAGGTCGGAGGGCTGTTCGCTTTCTAGTGCTCGCGCCTCGAACTCGACGGCCAGATTGAGCCACTCGATCATCTCGGTCTTTCTCTCCACCATCATGGACACCAGGCTCTCCTCGTTCGCTTGCAGCCAGGACAAAACTTCTTCCTTGCCCTCGACCGCATCTCGGTACTCGCCCAACGTGCGGACTGCCTCTTCGTGAAGACGCTCCATTTCGGACATGGCCATTTTGCGTTCGACTCCTCTCGGTTGGCTGTTTGCTGTAGCGAGAACCCCGGTACGTACGGTTTCACCTGGTTGGTCCGGAAACCTGGGCGCGAAGTCTAACCAGTTAGACAATCGGAAGGTAATCCCCCATCGTTCGGGATTTCCCCCGTCCGGTCTCGGTGTTTGTCAAGGGCTCTATCGACGACCCGAGCTTGGCACCAAGCATGTATCCAGGCGCGAACGCGAGATTCCAAAGGGTAAAACCACTTATCATCAGATACTCGCCGATTGATCCTTCAACACGGGATCCTCCGCTGCCGTTCGCTCGCTACGCGCTCTCGGCACGCGAGATCGAGTTGCTCGTGAGGACGAGGAACGGCAGCCCGGCCGCCGCGAGCGCCTGAGGAAGCGGTCGGCGCCGGCGCCCGCGCGCTGCTCGCGGACGAGCACGCCGTCCATGTCAATGCGCCACAAGTGGATCTCGGCGCGCGCCATGCCCCGACGCTACGAGTCAGGGCGGCGGGGCGCCAGACGACCGCCGTCGCGCTGCCACGCCACGAGCGCCGCGTTCTCGCGCGCCGTGCGCGCGCCGGCGCCGCCGAGGTCGGCGAAGAGCAACTTGAGCGCCCGCACGCCGGCCGGGTCGTGGGCCGCGACCTCCCGGGCCAGCGCAATCGCCCCGGCCTCGGCCTCGGCGGCCGGCGCGAGGCGGTGCACGACGCCGAGGGCAAGCGCCTCCTGCGCCTCGACGACGCGGCCGGTGAGGACGAGGTCCTTGGCCACGGCGAGGCCGACGAGCGGCACGAGCCGCGCGGGGCCGACCGGTGCGCCCATCCGCGCTCCCGCCCACATGAGCTTCAGCGTGTCACCCGCGACGCGCAGGTCGCACCCGGCCACGAGCTCGGCGCCCGCGCCGACCACGTGGCCGACGCAGACCGCGATCGTCGGCGCCGGGAAGGCCTCGACCGCGGCGTAGACGCGCGCGAAGGCCTCCATGCGCGCGACCGCGCCGGCGTCATCGAGCGCTTCGCCGAGGTCGGCGCCCGCGCAGAGCGCGCGCGAATCGGTCGTGGAGAGCACGAGCGCGCGGAGGTCGTCGTCGGCCGCGAGCGCCGACAGCGCCTCCTCGAGCGCGAGCAGCGCCGCGCTGTCGAGCGCGTTGCGGGCCTTGGGGCGGTCGAGTCGGAGGAGCTCGATCCCGGCGTCGAGGCGCTCGCGTCGCAGGCGGGTCATGGGCCGACCGTTCTATAAGATCCGCTCGAGATGAAGCGCCTGCCCGTCGTACTCTCCGCGGTCCTGCTCGCCGGCCTGCTGCTCGCGCCGGCGGCGCTCGCCCACGACGGCGGCGAGGGCTGGTGGGGCGAGACGGACGACAAGGTCGTCACGAACGCCGGCTTCATCCTGATCGCGTTCTTCCCGCTCTTCATCTTCGCGATGAGCATGCTCCAGTGGCGCCTGGACAAGCGCAAGGAGCGCCGCAAGGCCGCGCACAAGGCGCTCGCCCGCGACGAGCGGGCGACCTGGCGCGGCGGCTGGTAGACGGCGCCGGCGGGGTCCGTGGGCGACGGGGTCCGCGTCAGGCAGGTCGGCGCCACCGCCGTCCTCGAGATCGACCGCCCCGAGCGCCGCAACGCGATCGACGGCGCCGCCGCGGCGGCGCTGCGGGACGGCTTCGAGCGCTTCGAGGCCGACGCCGGCGCGCGCGTGCTCGTCCTCACCGGCGCCGGCGCGGAGAGCTTCTGCGCGGGCGCCGACCTCAAGGCGCTCGACAGCCTCGCGCCGCTGATTGCGGACCCCGGCGGACCGCTGGGCTTCACCCGCCGCGAGGCCTCCAAGCCGACGATCGCGGCGATCGGCGGCTGGTGCCTGGCCGGCGGCCTCGAGCTCGCGCTCTGGTGCGACCTGCGGTTCGCCGGCGAGACGGCCACGCTGGGCCTGCCCGAGCGCCGCTGGGGCGTCCCGCTCGTCGACGGCGGAACCCAGCGCCTGCCGCGGGTCGTCGGCCTTGGGCGGGCGCTCGACCTCATCCTCACCGGGCGCCTCGTCGGCGCCGCCGAGGCGCACGCGATCGGGCTCGTGACCGAGGTCGTCGCCGCCGGGCGCCACCTCGAGCGCGCGCTCGAGGTGGCCGAGGGGCTCGCGCGCTTCCCGCAGCGCGCGCTCCTGGCCGACCGGCGCGCCGCCCACGCCGGATTCGGCCTGCCGCTGCCCGACGGCCTGGCGCTCGAGGCCGCGGGCGCCGCCGGCACGCTCGCCGATGCCGCCGCGGGCGCGGCGCGCTTCGCCGCCGGTGAGGGGCGGGGCGGGGCCGGCGCAGGCGTATAGGCGGGCGACGCCCGCCTCGTAGGCCGGCCGCGGTCGAGGGCCGTCCTACAGCCGGAAGACGGGCACGAGGCGCTTCTCGTGCTCGGCCTCGATGCGGGCGATGACCTCGATGTGCTCGGCCAGCGGCGTCCCGCGCAGCTTGGCCCCGAGGCCCTCGTCGACCTGGTAGATGCCCGCCGAGTTGGACATCTCGACCTCGACGCGGACGGCCTTCTCGTCCCCGGCCTCGATGCGGACCTCGTCGATCGCGTAGGCGGAGATCGAGTGGATGTCCAGGCGTCCGGCCTCGAACTCCACGCGCGAGCGGCCCTTGGCCATGTCGAGCGCGTCGGCCACCCGGACGATCGCCCCCTCGACGGTCAGCGGATCCCCGATCGAGCGATGCGAGATCACCGCGTGCATCGCCTCGGCCACGACGACGGAGCGCTCGGGCTCGTCGTAGACGCGGGCCAGCAGGCCGCCGAGCCTGTCGGCGGTGAGGAAGAGCGAGTAGCCCTCGTGGTCGGTGCGGTGGATCGACATCCCGACGCAGTGGAAGAGCGCGCCCGCCGCGATGACGACCTCGGCGTCGCGCTCGGTCATGCCGTGGTCGACGACCATCGCCGGTCGCACGCCGCGCCGGAAGAGCAGCCGCGCGAGGCGCAGCGCGATGTTCGTGACGATCTGGATGTGGACCCACGAGTGGTCGGTGAGGGCAAGGCGCTGGGCGTTGATCCCCGCCATGTGCCACCACGCCTTGACCTGCGGGTCGGCGTTGACGGCGTCCAGGAGCTGCTCGAGCCGCCGGTTGCCGCGCGTGGGCACGCGGATGCGGACGTCGGCGATTGCGTCGGCGGGCAGCATCTCGCCCGGAAGGTACCGTGCGCCGGCTACGTCGCCGCGGTGCCCTCGGCCGCGCGCGCGGCATGGCCGAGCATGAGCTCGCGCTGCACGCCGCGCGGCTCGGGACCCTGCTTCGAGCGCCGCCGCCAGACGCTGTCCGAGCCGAGCTCCCAGGCGTTCGTGTCGTCGACCAGCGAGCGCTCGAGTGTGTCGAGCAGGTCGTCGCGCAGCGCCGGCGCCTCGACCGGGGCGACGAGCTCGACGCGCATGTCGAGGTTGCGCGGCATGAGGTCGGCAGACCCGATGAAGACGTTCGCCTCGCCGTCGCGCTCGAAGGCGAAGATCCGCGAGTGCTCGAGCAGGCGCCCGACGACCGAGGTGACGCGGATGTTCTCCGAGTAGCCCTCGAGGCCCGGCACGAGGCAGCAGATGCCGCGGACGTTGAGGTCGACGGGCACGCCGGCCTGCGACGCGCGGTAGAGCGCGCGGATGCACGTGCGGTCCACGAGCGCGTTCATCTTCATCGCGATCCGCGCCTCGCGGCCCTCCTGCTTGGCGGCGATCGTGCGTTCGATCTCGGCGACGATCCCGTCCCGCAGGAAGTTCGGGGCGACGAGCACGCTGCGGTAGCGCCGCGGGCGCGCGAAGCCGGTGAGGAAGTTGAACATGTCGCCGACGTCGGCGCCGAGCTGCTCGTCGGCGGTGAAGAGCCCGAAGTCGGTGTACAGGCGCGCCGTCTTGGGGTGGTAGTTGCCCGTGCCGATGTGGACGTAGTGGCGCACGCCGTCGCCCTCACGGCGCACCACGAGGATGCACTTGGCGTGCGTCTTGAGCGCCGGGTGGCCGTAGACGACGTGGACCCCCGCCTCCTCCATCGAGCGCGCCCAGCCGATGTTCGCGCGCTCGTCGAAGCGCGCCTTGAGCTCGACCAGGCAGACGGCCTGCTTGCCCCGCTCGGTCGCTTGGATCAGCGCCGGCACGAGCGGCGTGTCGTCGCTCGTGCGGTACACGGTCATCTTGATGGCGAGCACGTCGGGGTCGTCGACGGCCTGGTCGACGAAGCGCTGGACCGAGGAGGAGAACGAGTCGTAGGGGTGGTGCACGAGCACGTCGCCCTCGCGGACGACCGCGAACATGTCGACGCTGGCGCCGTCGTCGGCCTGCAGGCGCGGCTGGGTGACCGGCGTCCACGGCGGGTACTTCAGGTCCTTGAAGCCGGGCAGGCCCGCGATCTGCCAGAGATCGTTGAGGTCGAGCAGCCCCTCGACGGCGTAGACCTGGCGCGGCTCGACCTCGAGCGCCTCGGTCAGCCGGGCGCACAGCGCTTCGCTCATCGAGGCGTCGACCTCGAGGCGAACGACCTCGCCGAAGCGCCGGCGGCGCAGCTCGGCCTCGACCGCGCGCAGCAGGTCGTCGGCCTCGTCGGAGACCTCGAAGTCCGCGTCGCGGGTGACGCGGAAGACGCCGTGGTCGACGATCTCCATGCCCGGGAAGAGCGCGTCGAGGTTGCTGGCGATGAGGTCCTCGAGCGCGACGAAGGTCAGGCCGTCCTCCCCGGCCTGCACGAAGCGCGGCAGCAGCTCCTTGGGGACCTTGACGCGGGCGAAGGTCGTCACCTGTGTCTGCGGGTCGCGGACGAGCACCGCCAGCGACAGCGACAGGTTCGAGATGTAGGGAAACGGCCGGCCGAGGCCGACCGCGAGCGGCGTGAGCACCGGGAAGATCTGGCGACGGAAGCGCTCGTCGAGCGCGGTGCGGTCGGCGTCGAGGACCTCGTCCCAGCTGAGGATGCGGATGCCGTGCTCGGCCAGGCCGGGGCGCAGCTCGCTCTCCACGCAGCGCGTCTGGCGTTCGGTCAGCTCGACGATCCGCGCGCGCAACCCGTCGAGGACCTGCGCGGGCGTGAGCCCGTCGGCCCCCGGCCGGGTCAGGCCGGCGTCGAGCTGGTCGTGGACGCCGGCGACGCGGATCATGAAGAACTCGTCGAGGTTCGAGCTGAAGATGGCGGCGAACTTCACGCGCTCGAGCAGCGGGATGTCGTCCTGCTCGGCCAGCTCGAGGACGCGGGCGTCGAACTCGACCCACGACAGCTCGCGGTTGTCGAAGAGCCGCGGGTCACGCAGCTCGGGATCGGTGGGCTCGGGTGGCTCCTCGGCGGGTGCGGGCCCGGGGCGCTCGCTGATGATGGTCGGCTGCTCGGTCATGTCGTGGCGGACGGCGACGGTGCGGCGGCCGCGGCCGCGGCTCCCTCACCATCCCGTGAGGGCGATGTTGTCACGTCCCGGACCGGGCGCTCGCGGATGGCGAAGTCCAGGCGCGCACGGAAGCCGTCGCGCTCGAGCCTCGTCCACAGCTCCACGAAGCGCTCGAAGAGCAGCGCGCGGCGGCCCTGCAGGAAGACGGCGAGGGTCTGCAGCCCGCGGAAGGCGGGCGCGTTCGTCGTGCCGGCGGCCTTCGCGGGGTCGAGGTCATCGGCCGGCCCGGCCAGCCGCCGCGCCTCGTCGGCGTCGGCCGCGCGCAGCGTCTCGGCGAGCGCGAGCACGCGCGGAAGCTGCACGTCGCAGTCGTGCAGCTCGCCGAGCAGGTCCTGGATCTCCCTCGCGCGCCTCGCCGCGGTGGCGGCGTACTGGCCGAAGCACGGCTCGGCCCCGATCTCGAGGATGTAGCGCAGGCGCTTGGCGGCGATGCGCAGGTCGTGCGAGGCGTCGACGTCGCGCGGGTCGAGGGCGCCGGGGGCGATCGCCCAGAGCTCGTCGAGGCGCACGGCGACGATCCGCTGCAGCGCGTCGGCGAGCGGCATCGCCGGGTCCAGGCCCTTGACCCGGCGCGCCTTCATGACCCGGTCTCCGCGACGAGCGCCCGCAGGCGTCCGTGCAGGTCGCTCTCCTGCGCCTCGCGCAGCGCCTCGGCGAGCACGACGTTGCCCGCCGCCTGGCGCTCGCGCTCGCGCTCGACCACCGCCTCGACGCCAGCGGCGTCGGCCTTCCGCACGGCGGCCTCGAAGGCCGCGAGCGCCGCGAGCTGGACGTCGGGGTCGCGGCGCTCGCCGAGCGCGTCGGCGAGCGCTTTGACGGCGCGCAGGACCGGGCGCAGGCTCGCCCTCTCGAAGCAGGGCTCGAAGATCTCGAGCATCGCTCGCAGCCGCCGGGTCGCCACGCGCATGTCGTGGACGCGCTCGATGTCGTCGATGTCGAGCACGCGATCGGCGTGCGCGAAGACCTCCTCGGCGCGGACGGCGACGATCGCCGCGGCCGCCTCCCCGTACGGGACCTCCGCGCCCAGCCCGGGGACGTCGTGTGCCTTGGCCATGCCCTCATTCTGCTACGCGGGCGAGCTCGGCGAGCACGACGCCCTCGCGCAGGCCTCCGCGCCCGATGCGCAGCGGCGTGCCGAAGGCGTCGGCGGCGGCGCTCAGCAGCACGAGGCCGGCCGGCAGCAGCCGCATCCGCTCGGCGTGAACGCCGAAGCGCCGCGCCGCCGCCGCGCACGGCAGCGCCACCACGACCTCGAGCGCGCCGGCGAGCGCGGCGGCCGAGAGCTCGGACCCGACGACCCGCCCCAGCGAGGTGGCGCCGCCGCCGACCGCGAACGCGACGTCCGGGCGCGGCGGGTCCAGCGCGGACAGCGCGGCCACGACCTCGGCGCGGACGGCGTCCAGCTCGTCCGGGGTGGGCGGGTCGGAGCGCAGGTGGCGCTCGGCCAGCACGCCCGACCCGAGCGGAAACGACGCCCACCACGTCACGCCGCCGGTGACGGTCCCGGCGACGAGCTCGCTCGAGCCGCCGCCGACGTCGACCACGCCGACGAGGCCGGGCGGCGCACGCGGCAGCATGCGCGTCGCGCCCGCGAAGGCCAGGCGTGCCTCCTGCTCGCCCGTGAGCACGACGACCTCGGACCCCGACGCCGCGCGCACGGCCGCGCACAGCGCGTCGCCGTTGGGCGCCGCGCGGATCGCCGCCGTGGCGACGACGCGCACGCGGCGCGCGCCGTGGCCGCGGGCGATCCGTGCCTGCGCCGCGACGGCGTCGGCCACCTGCGCGATCGTCTCGGGCTCGAACGCGCCCCCGGGCCGGGGCCGCAGGCGCAGGAAGTGGCGCAGCGCCGCCACCTCGCGCAGACCGCCCGCCCCGTCGGGCTCGGCCACCAGCAGGCGCGTGGTGTTCGTGCCGATGTCGACGCACGCGCAGCGCATCGCGTGCGCCATCCTATGGTCCGGCGATGGCCTCGTCCGCCCCCGCGATCCTCGTCCGCGACCTGAGCAAGCGCTACGGGGCGCTCGACGCGGTCTGCGGCATCGACTTCGAGGTCGCCCAGGGCGAGGTCTTCGGGCTCCTCGGGCCCAACGGCGCGGGCAAGACGACGACGGTCGAGATCCTCGAGGGCTACCGCACGCGGACGGGCGGCATCGTCTCGGTCCTCGGCCACGACCCCGCGCAGCGGGCTCGCGACCTGCGCGAGCGAGTCGGCATCGTCCTGCAGTCCGAGGGCATGTACCGCCACATCACGCCACGCGAGGCGCTGCGCCACTGGGCGGGCTTCTACCCGCACCCCCGCGACGTCGAGGAGGTCGTGCGCATCACGGGCCTGGAGGAGAAGGCGGACGCCAGGGTGCGCACGCTCTCGGGCGGCCAGCGGCGCCGGCTGGACCTCGCGCTCGCGCTCGTCGGCGACCCCGAGCTGATCTTCCTCGACGAGCCGACTACCGGCTTCGACCCGGCCGCCCGACGCGCGGCGTGGGAGGTCGTGCACTCCCTGCAGGGGCTCGGCAAGACGATCCTGCTCACGACGCACTACCTCGACGAGGCCCAGGCGCTGTGCGACCGCGTCGCGATCGTCAAGGCGGGCCGGATCCTCGCCGAGGGTCCGCCAGGCGAGCTCGGCGACGCCTCGACGCGCTACCGCGTCGCCTGGCGCGACGAGCGCGACGAGCTCCAGGTCCGCGAGGCCGAGGACCCGACGGCGCTCCTGCACCAGCTCACGAGCGCGGCGCTCGCGCGGGGCGAGGCGCTGCGCGAGCTGTCGGTCACGCGGCCCTCGCTCGAGGACGTCTACCTCGAGCTCACCGCCGACGGGCCCGCGGAGGCCGCTCGTGGCTGAGGTCGCCGGCCTCGCCTTCCGCCAGTGGCGCCTGGAGCGGCGCATGTTCTGGCGCAACCCGAGCGCGGCGTTCTTCTCGTTCGCGTTCCCGCTCATCTTCCTGCTGCTCTTCGGGGCGATCTTTCACGGCGACCGCGAGACCCTCGACGTCATCGTGCCCGGCATCGCGGGCATGAGCGTGATGGCGACCACGTTCACCGCGCTGGCCATGAACATCGTCTTCCTGCGCGAGTCCGGCGTGCTCAAGCGCATCCGCGGCACGCCGCTGCCCAGCGGCGCGTACCTGGCCGGCGTCGCCGCCAACGCGGTGACCAACGCGGCCGTGCAGCTCGCGATCGTCGTGCTGGCCGGGCGGCTGCTGTTCGGCCTGGGCTGGCCCAGGGACTGGCTCGAGCTCGCGGTCTTCGCCGTCGCGGGCGTCGGGACGCTCGCCGCCCTCGGCGTCGCCTTCTCGCACGTCATCCCGAACTTCGACGCCGCGCCGGCCTACACGAACATCGTCTTCCTCCCGGTCATCTTCATCTCGGGCGTCTTCTACGACGTCGACACGGCGCCCGCGTTCCTGCGCGACGTCGCGCAGATCCTGCCGCTGACGCACATCATCGACGGGCTCTCCGCCGCGCTCGTGACCGGCGCGTCGCTCGGCGACCAGGCCGGGAACCTCGCGGTCGTCCTCGCCTGGGGGCTCGCCGGGACCGTCCTCGCGGTGCGCGGCTTCAGCTGGGAGCAGCGCTGAGAGAGGCTTGACCGTCCCTCGGCGCCTGTGGACGCCGGCCCCATCGCGAGCACCGCTACGGGAACGCCAGCACCGCCGACTTCATCGCGCTCGCCGGGCGCCGTCAGCGGCCAGGACCTAGGGGCCTGCTTCGAGGCCTGGCTGTACGAGGACGGCCGCCCGGCCGCCCCCTACGCCAGGAACGCCGGCGGCGCCTCACCCTCGACCTCGACCGGCACCGCCGCCAGCGGGCCCGCGGCCCACTCGTCGCGCAGCATCCCGAAGACGTTGACGTCGAGCCAGCGGTCGGCGTGGCGGTGCCAATGGCGCAGCACGCCCTCGTGGCGGAAGCCGACCCCGAGCAGCGCGCGCGTCGAGCGCACGTTGTCGGGGTTCGAGTAGGAGCCCAGGCGGTGCTGGCCGAGCACGGCGAAGGCGAGGTGGGCGACGAGCGCCTTGGACTCGCGGTTGGCGCCCGTGCCCCAGAACGCTCGGCCGAACCACGTGCCGACCATGCAGCGCGCATCGCGCGCGGAGAACTCGCTCAGGCCCGTGATCCCCGCCGGCCCGCGCTCGCGGTGCACGGCGAGCAGGTCCAGCTGCTCGCCGCGCTCACGCTGCCCCGGGAGGCGCTCGAGGTAGGCGCGCGGGCCGTCGAGGTCGGTGTAGGGCCCCCACGAGAACCAGCGCGTGACCTCGGGGTCCGCGGCGAGCGCGAGCAGCGCGGGCGCGTCGCCCGGGCGGGGAACGCGCAGCGTGAGCGTGGGACCATGCAGGGCAATGCTCGCGCTGCTCTTCGACATCCACGGCAACCTACCCGCGCTCGAGGCCGTGCTCGACGACGCTCGCGGCCGCCACGTCGGCGGCTACGTGCTCGGCGGCGACTACGCCGTCTTCGGCGGCTGGCCGGCCGAGACCGTGGCCCGCCTGCGCGAGCTGCAGGACGCCACCTGGATCCGCGGCAACGTCGACCGCTGGGCCGCCGCCGGCGCTCCCGACTTCGAGCCGGCCCGCAGCGGCGTCGCGGCCTGCCGCGAGCACCTCGACGCCGAGGCGGTCGCCGCGCTCGGCGCGCTGCCCGAGAGCGCCGACCTCGGGCACGGCACCCGCGCCTGGCACGCCTCGCCGGTGAGCGATCTGCGCTCCTTCTGGCCGCGGCCCGGCGAGGACGAGGACGAGCTGCTCGCCGGGGTCACCGACCGCCGCCTCGTCGTCGGCCACTTCCACCTGTCCTTCGAGCGCACGGCCGCCGGCGGGATCGAGCTGGTCGGACCCGGCTCGGTGGGGATCCCGCTCGACGGTGACCGTCGCGCCGCGTACGCGCTCCTGCACCCCGACGGGCGCATCGAGCGCCGCCGCGTCGCCTACGACCACGACGCCAGCGCGGCGCGCGTCCGCGAGCTCGCCGCAGGCGCGCCGTGGGGCGAGGTCGTGGCCGCGCGCATCGAGCGCGCGCGGATGGAGACCGCCTGAGCGCGATGGCGGCCTCCGAGGTCACGCCCATGGAGGGGCGGACGGCGTGGGCGCGCAACCTGCAGACGCCGCTGCGCAACTTCCTGCGCACCGAGACGGGGAGCGCCACGTTCCTGCTCGCCGCGACGGTCGCGGCGCTCGTGTGGGTCAACGTCGACGCCTCCTCCTACGCGAGCGTGTGGCACACCGAGCTGTCGATCCGGGTGGGCGGGTCCGGCGTGTCGCAGGACCTGCGCGAGTGGGTCAACAGCGGGCTCATGACGCTCTTCTTCTTCGTCGTCGGCCTCGAGGCGCGCCGGGAGTTCGACATCGGCGAGCTGCGCGAGCGCCGGCGGGTGACGCTGCCGCTGCTCGCGGGGCTCGGCGGGATGGTCGGCGCCGTCGCGGTCTACCTCGCCGTCAACGGCGGGCGGTCGTCGGCGCAGGGCTGGGGCGTCGCGATGTCGACGGACACGGCCTTCGCGCTCGGGATGCTCGCGCTCGTGGGGCCGCGCTTCCCCGGGCGGCTGCGCACGTTCATGCTCACGGTCGTCGTCGTCGACGACATCGTCGCGCTCGCCGTCATCGCGACGGTCTACGCGACGGATCTCGCCGCGGGGGCGCTGCTGATCGCGATCGGGCTCTTCGCCCTGGTGCCGCTCGCCAGCCGCCTGGGCGTCCGCTCGGGCGTCGTGTACCTCGTGCTCGCGGCGGCGGCCTGGGTCGCGCTCCTGGAGTCGGGCGTCGACCCGGTCGTGATCGGCCTGGCGATGGGCCTCGTGACCTACGCGACCCCGGCGGCGCGCTCGGACCTCGAGCGCGCCACCGACCTCTTCCGCCTGTTTCGCGAGCAGCCGACGCCGGAGCTCGCACGGTCCGCGCGCGCGGGCCTCGAGTCCGCCGTCTCGCCCAACGAGCGCCTCCAGAACACGTTTCACCCGTGGACGAGCTACGCGATCGTCCCGCTCTTCGCGCTCGCCAACGCCGGGATCGCGATCGACGGGGCGTTCCTCGAGCGCGCCGCCTCATCGCCGATCACGCTCGGGATCGTCCTCGGTTACGTCGTCGGCAAGCCGCTCGGCGTCCTCGGCACGTCGTGGCTCGTGACGATGCTCAGCCGCGGGCGGCTGCGCCCGCCCGTCGGGTGGGCCGCGGTCGCCGGCGGCGGCGCCATCGCCGGCATCGGCTTCACGATCTCGCTGCTGATCGCGTCGCTCGCCTTCGACGGCCCCGAGCTCGACGAGGCCAAGCTCGGGATCCTCATCGCGGCGGCGTGCGCGGCGCTCGCGACGTGGATCCTCTTCCGGGTCACCGCCCTGCTGCCCAAGCCGCTGCGAGCCCGCGCGCTGCTCGGCACGGCAGAGGGCATCGTCGACCTCGTTGATCCCGTCGATCCCGAGCGCGACCACGTGCGCGGCCCGGCCGACGCGCCGGTCACGATCGTCGAGTACGGCGACTTCGAGTGCCCGTACTGCGGCCGGGCCGAGCCGGCGGTGCGCGAGGTCCTGGCCGACGCCGGCGACGTCCGCTACGTCTGGCGACACCTGCCGCTCAACGACGTCCACCCGAACGCCCAGCGCGCCGCCGAGGCCGCGGAGGCCGCCGCGCGCCAGGACGCGTTCTGGCCGATGCACGACCTCCTCTTCGCCCACCAGGACGCCCTGCGACCGCGCGATCTCGTGCGCTACGCCGACCATCTCGGCCTCGACGTCGAGCGCTTCACCGACGACCTGCGCCACCACGCCGGCGCGGGGCGCATCGCCGACGACGTCGAGGGCGCCGACCTGAGCGCCGTCTCGGGCACCCCCACGTTCTTCGTCAACGGCCGCCGACATCGCGGCGCCTACGACGCCGAGCACCTCACCGTGGCCGTGCGGATGGCCCGGGCCCGCGTGGCCGTGGCTGCCGCGTAGCCGCGCCGAGCCCGCGCAGGTGCGCGGCGATCGGGATCCAGCGACGTCGCGCGCGGTCCGAGGGTGGCCGTCGGGCGCAGCGACGTGCGAGCGTCACCTCGGCGTCCGCCACCAGCACGCCGGCGCCCTCGCGGACGAGACCGTTCCGGCGCTCCGCCCGACTCGAGGACCAAGCCGTCGCGTGACCGCCGCGCTGCGCGTGAAACGCACAAAAAGAGCAAATGTAGGGAAATCGATGGTGAAGGTGAACGGAAACGGGCACCGCGAAACGATGGCATCGCACAGCAATTGCACAAAAACGGACCACGAGTGCTACAGAATGTGCCGGATCGCGCACGATGACAAAGCTGTGCACCGGCTTCCGGTTCTTCGACCTGAGCGGGCTTTTCGATCGCGCATCGCCTCGATTCACGGAAGGTTCACCAAACGACCGGCGGCGAGTGTCCAAAATCCCGGTCGTGATTTGCGGACAGGCGGTCCAAGCGCCGCGACCGGCTTCCGGCGTACCGTCTGCCCCGTCGTCGGCACAGCGCTCCCGACAGCCGGCGCGACGTACCGCGGCAGATCTGCCCACCGCTCCGACACGCGAGGAAACCGCCATGCACGAGGAAAGCGAGGGACCGCCCGGCTGGCTACGTCCGTCCCGCGGGCGTCACGACGCACGCGGGCGCGTCCACGCTTCCACAAGGCGCCTACCGGTGCCTCGCCTGCGGCTCGACGCTCGGCCGATGCTCATGGTCCGCGTGAGGCTCAACGGCGTTCTCCCGCGCATCGGCGCCCGCGTCGCGGGGATCGCCGAGCGGCGCGCGCATGCCTCGGAGCAATCCTGGTTCGAGCTGCTGCGCGCGGGCACCTACCCGGCGCAGCGCGCCCCGGAGGCTCGGGCATGAGCGAGGCCCGCGTCGCCATCGTCACGGGCGCGTCAGGAGGGCTCGGGAAGGCGATCGCGACCTCACTCGCCCAGGCCGGCTTGCACCTCGTGCTGCACTACCACCGCAACGCGGAGGTCGCCGAGACGCTGGCCGACGGGCTGCGCAACGGCATCGAGACGAGGACGTTCCAGGCCGACCTCGCGCACAGCGTGGACGCGGACGCTCTCGTCGCCCGGGCCCTCCGCGAGTTCGGCCGCGTGGACGTGCTCGTCAACAACGCGGGCATGACGGTCGATTCGCCGCTGCACAAGCTCCGTGACGAGGACTGGGACGCGGTGCTCCGCACGAACCTCACCGCGACGATGTACACCACCCGCGCGGTGCTCCCCAGCATCTACGAGCGCGGCTGGGGGCGCATCCTCAACCTCGCATCCGTCTGTGCGCAGACGGGTTATGCCCGTACCGCCGCGTACGCGGCGTCGAAGGCCGGCATGATCGGTCTCACCAAGGTCATCGCCGCGGAGGGGGCTCGGAGGGGCGTGACCTGCAACGCCGTCGCCCCGGGGCTGATCGACGCCGGCATCGGCGCGGGCCTGTCGGAGACGGCGTTCGAGGCGCTGCTCTCGCCGACGCCCGCGGGCCGTCCGGGCACCGCGGACGAGGTGGGCGACCTGTGCGCCTTTCTTGCATCTCCGGCCGCCGGATTCATCACGGGACAGGTTTACGCCGTCAACGGCGGATTGCACATGTGATGTCGCAGGCGCTGCTCGACATCGATCGCGGCACGATGAACTACCGCGTCGACGGCCCGCCCGACGCGGCGTGGGCTCTGATCCTGCCCGGCGCGTTCACCGCGCCCTGGCAGTACGAGCCCGCTCGCGACCATCTGGCCCGGTCCTTCCGGGTCCTCACGCTCGACTACCGGGGCGTCGGCGGCACGCGCAACGACCTCTGGCACGTCACGCCGGCGGTGCTCGCCCGCGACGTGCTCGGTCTGCTAGACGCGCTCGACGTCGCCCACGCACACGCGGCCTGCATCTCCCTGGGGACCTTCGTGCTCGCCGAGCTGCTGCACATCGCGCCGGAGCGGATCGGCAGGTGCGCGGTCGGCGCGATGCCCGCCCTCCGGCGCCGAGGTCCGCTGATCGGCGACCGCGCGCACGAGGCGATCGACCTCGCGCGCGCCGAGGACAGCGCACACCAGATCGTGATCCGCGCGTTGACGCCGACGTTCTGGAGCGACGCGTTCCGCGAGACGGAGCCCGAGCGCTACCGCGAGGCCGTGGCGCGGATGCTCGACCTGACCGTTCGCGACGTCTGGACCGGAGTGCAGCAGTTCCAGGGCATCTTCGGCTACGACTGGGAACGGACCCGCGTCTACGCGCGGCTCCCGCCGACCCGGCGCCTGTTTTTGACCGGCGACGCCGACCCATTCGCCCCGCTCGACGACGTCCGCGACCACCCGCTCTACCGCGTCGGCCCGACCGTCGTCTTCGGCGGCAGCGGCCACCTGTTCCTCTACGAGCAAGCCCCGCTCTACAACGCTCTCGTAGAGCACTTCTTCGCCACCGGCCGCCCGCCCGACCCGCTCCCCGGCACCGGCGAGCTGACGCCGCTGGAGATCGCTGCGTGAGCTCCGCGTGGCCCCCTATCGGCATCGCCGGCATCGCCACCGAGCTCGCCGACATGCGAGTGGACAGTGACGAGTTCGCGCGCATCTCCAACATCCCGGCGGATGTCGTCGAGGACCGCCTCGGCTTCCGCCAGCTGTTTCGCTGGGGCGACGGGCGCGGCCACATGGCCACCGGCGTGCGCTGCGCAACGCGCGCACTCGCCGGGCTGGACGCCAACGAGCTCGACCTGATCTGCACGATCGCCCATCCGTATCACCCCGAGCGCGAGATCTACGGCTACGGCGCCGTCTTGCAGGACGCCCTCGGCGCGCAGCGCGCGGAGCTGCTCGACGTCGCCGACACGTGCGCGTCGATCACGCTGGGCCTCCAGACGGTGCGCGAGCTGATGCTTTCGCAGCCTGAGATCCGCAACGTGCTGGTCGTCGGCATCGTCACGACCTTGGGCAACCTCGACCTCTCCAACCCCCGCACCACCTGGATGGCCAACCTCAGCGACGGCGCCGGCGCGATGCTCATCCGCCGCGACGCGCAGCTCGACAACGTGCTGCTCGAGACCGCGCAGGTCGTCGACGCCCAGTTCATCGACGACGTCGCGTTCGCCTCTCCGTACATGGAGGAGCCCATCAGCTATCGGACGCGCTTTCGCCGCTTCCTGCCGGCCCATGTCGACGTGGCGGACAAGGAGTCATTCAAGGCGCGGCTCGACGAAGTCACGCTCTCGAGCTACATCCGCGCCGCGCGCGAGTCCGTCGCGCGATCGGGCTTCGCGGCCGACCAGGTGGACTATGTCGGCGCCAACACGATGAAACCGCGCGCGTGGCGGGCGCTGCTCGACGCGTTCGAGCTCTCGCCCGAGGGACAGCTCCAGTCCGACGCGGGTCACGTGGGCCCCCTCGACCTGTTCCTCTTCCTGCAGAGTCTCCGGGACGAGCGCCGACTTCCGCGCGGCGGCGTCGCGGTGCTGGCCACGCCCGGCGTGGGGTTTCACTGGACCGTGACCACGGTGGCCTTCAAGGGCCCGCGACTCGAAGCTCTGGCGGCATGAGCGCCTGCCACATCGCAGGGATCGGCACGGCAGCCGCCGAGCGGGTGCCGGTCGAGGCGGTCGCGGCGGGCGGCGCGGAGGCCGCGGAGTTGCGCGCGGCGGTCGGTCTGGAGGCCCGCCACGCGCCCGAAGGCGACATCAGCCCGTTCCAGCTCGCCCTGGATGCGTCCCACGCCGCGCTCGACGCCGCCGGTCTCGCGCCGCGCGACGTGGACCTGATCCTCCATGTCGGCAGGATGCGCGTCGAGTACTTCACCTGGGGACTCAGCCTCGCCATCGCCAAGGAGCTCGGACACCGAACGCCGCTCTGCCTGGACGTGTCGGAGTTCACCGGCCCAAGCCTCGTGGCGGGTCTGCGCCTGCTCGGGGCGAAGTTCCGCGCCGACGAGCGGCTCAGCACCGCGCTGCTCGTATTCCCCCACAGGTTCAGCGACTTCGTGGACCTTGGCGTCGCTCAGGACCGATGGCTGTGGCCGCTCAGCGATGGCGCCGGCGCACTGCTGGTCCGTCGTGGGGACGGCCCGGAGACGCCGCTGGGGTGCGCGTTCGCCTCCGACGGGACCGCCGCGCGCAGCATCGGCCTGCGCACCGAGGTCGTGGACGAGGGTCCCGAACCAGACGGCTTCTTCAACCACGATTGGGCCCTGGCGAAGTACTACTTCCTGCGGGACGCGGCCGCATGGGCGCCGCAGCACGAGGCGCGGGTCGCCGAGCGGCTCGCGGACACCATCCAGCGAGCCGCGGCGCACGCCGGGCTCGGAGTCGATGAGCTGGCGGTAGTGCAGGCCGGTTTCCTGTACCCGCAGGTCACGGAGCGAATCCGCGAGCAACTCGACCTCGGCGACCGGCTGCTCGCCCACAACGCCCACGGGATGATGGGCGGTGCGGAGCTCGCCTTCGCGCTGCGCGCGCTCGTCGCTGACCCTGCGCTCCGCGGCAGGCCGTTGGCGCTGGCTGGCGTCGGCCTGCCGGCGCACTTCGGCGCAATCATCTCGGTGCTCTGAAGGGCGCGGGTTTCGTCGGACTTCGCCTCGTCGCCGTCCTGCACGTGCGCGACCAGGCGCGCCGCATCGTTCACGCACTCGGCGCGCGTCGGCTCGCGCTTGGTGTGGACGGCGAGCGTCACCTCGGCGTCCGCCTCCAGCACGCCGGCGCCTCGCCGACGAAACCGTTCCGGCGCTCCGCCCCACTCGAGGACCAACCCGTCGGGTGACCGCCGCTGCGCGTGAAGCGCACAAAGGAGAAAATGTATGGAAATCGATGGTGAGGGTGAACGGAAACAGCCGCCGAGAAACGAGGGCATCACACAGCAACTGCACAAGAGTGGGCCGCGAGTGCTACAGAATGTGCCGAATCGCGCACGATGACAAAGTTGTGCACCGGCGTCCGGTGTTTCGGACCTGAGCGGGCTTTTCGATCGCGCATCGCTTTGATTCACGGAAGCTTCACCAAACGACCGTGGCGAGTGTCCAAAATCCCGGTGGTGATTTGCGGACAGGCGGTCCAAGCGCGGCGATTGGCTTCCGGCGTATCGTCTGCCCCGTCGCTGACACAGCGCTCCCGACAGCCGGCGCGACGTACCGCCGCAGATTCGCCCACCGCTCCGACACGCGAGGAGACCGCCATGCACGAGCAACGCGAGGGACCGCCCGGCTGGCCACGTCCGTCCCGCGCGCGTCACGACGCATGCGGGACGTAGCGATCATCGGGGCGAGCGCCGCCCCCGTGCAGAAGCAAGCGCCCAGCATCCGCGAGCTGGCGCTCCAGGCGAGCGCGGGCGCGCTGGCCGGCGCGCGCCTGGAGCGCGTCGACGGGATCGTCGTCGGCTCCATGGCGAGCGGAGAGTTCACCGGCCAGCACCACCTCGGCCCGCTGCTCGCCGATCAGCTTCACCTCACGCCGGCCCCGGCCGTTCGCGTCGAGGCCGCCTGCGCATCCGGCAGCGCCGCGTTTCACGTTGCCCACATGGCGGTCGCGAGCGGCACCTACGACACCGTGCTCGCCACCGGCGTGGAGAAGATGAGCGGCGTCTCCAACGCGGTGGCCAGCCGCATCCTCGCCGGCGCGGCGGACTTCGAGTACGAGGTCGAGCAGGGCGCCACGTTCGTCGGCCTCAACGCCATGGTGATGCGTCGCTACCTCCGTGACTTCGGCGTGACCCACGACCAGCTCATGCCCTTTGCGATCAACGCCCACCACAACGCGCTCAGCGCCGCTCACGCGCTGCTGCGACGACCGGTCAGCCTCGATGACGCGCTTGCGTCCCCGGTCGTGGCCGACCCCGTCCGGCTCTACGACTGCAGTCCGATCTGCGACGGCGCGGCCAGCGTCGTGCTCGCCTCCGAGGAGGTCGCGCGCGACTACGACGCGGCCGTCTCGGTCCGCGGGTCGGGCCTCG
The DNA here is from genome assembly GCA_963803375.1 of uncultured Actinomycetes bacterium. Lineage (GTDB taxonomy): Bacteria > Actinomycetota > Thermoleophilia > Solirubrobacterales > Solirubrobacteraceae > JAOPZW01. The sequence goes on from CAWDMB010000014.1 coordinate 99,722, forward strand.
CCACGGACACCATGAGCTTCCACGACCGCTCCGACCTGCTCCAGCTCGACGCGAGCAGGATCGCCGCGGAGCGCGCTCTCCGGCAGGCCGAGATGGACGTCCACGAGGTGGACCTGTACGAGATCCACGACGCGTTCACCGTGATGACGCCGCTGATCCTCGAGTCGCTCGGGCTCTACCCCAAGGGCGAGGGCTGGTGCGCGGCGGCGGACGGCGACATCGCACTCGGGGGCAAGGTGCCGATCAGCACCTTCGGCGGCCTGAAGGCGCGCGGCCACCCCGTCGGCGCCACGGGCATGTACCAGCTAGTCGAAGCCACCCACCAGCTCCGCGGCGAGGCCGGCAGCAACCAGGTACCGGACGCGCGCACCGCCCTCGTCCAGAACATGGGCGGGAACGGCTCGACGATCGCCGTCCACATCCTGGAGGGCGCCGCATGAGACCGGACGAGCGCGGGCGTTCGCCCGCGACCCCCGGCGTCGAGGTCTCAACGGAGGCCACCGTCGCCGGCACCCGGTGCGTGGCCTGCCGGCGTGTGCACGCCCCAGCTCGCAGGCACCGCTGCCTCGGCTGCGGCTCCACGCGTCTGTCCGCAATGCGCGTGGAGCTGCGCGGCGTGTTCGAGAGCTGGACGCGCCCGCCCAGCGTCAAAGCGGATGCGGGCGAGTGGGCGCTCGGGCTGGTCAGGCTCGACGCCGGGCCGATGCTCACAGTTCGCGTGAAGCTCAACGGCGTCCCCCCGCGCGTCGGCGCCCGACTCGCCGGGAGAGCCGAGCGGCGCGAGGGCGCCCCCGAGCTGTTCTGGTTCGAGGTGCTGCCGGCGCGCGCGGAGGCGGAGGAGAACCGTGCGGAGGGCCAGGCGTGAGCACGCGGCGGCACGAACCGGAATCCCGGGTGGCCATCGTCACGGGCGCGGGCACAGCCGCGTGTGCGGCGTCGAAGGCCCGGGTCATCGTGTACGCCGTCAACGGTGGATTGCGCCGCCCGCCCGACCCGCTCCCCGGCACCGGCAAGCTGACGCCGCTGGAGATCGCTGCGTGAGCTCCGCGTGGCCCCCCATCGGCGTCGCCGGCATCGCCACCGAGCTCGCCGACCTGCGCATCGACGTCGACGAGTTCGCGCGCATCTCCAACATCCCGGCGGATGTCGTCGAGGACCGCCTCGGCTTCCGCCAGACCTTCCGCTGGGGCGACGGCCGCAGCCCCATGGCCACCGGCGTGCGCTGCGCGACGCGGGCACTCGCCGGGCTGGACGCCAACGAGCTCGACCTGATCTGCACGATCGCCCATCCGTATCACCCCGAGCGCGAGATCTACGGCTACGGCGCCGTCTTGCAGGACGCCCTCGGCGCGGAGCGCGCCGAGCTGCTCGACGTCGCCGACACGTGCTCGTCGATCACGCTGGGCCTCCAGACGGTGCGCGAGCTCATGCTCGCCGAGCCGGACCTCCGCAACGTGCTGGTCGTGGGCGTCCTGTCGATGTTCGACAACGTCGACCTCTCGAATCCCCGCACCACCTGGATGGCCAACCTCAGCGACGGCGCCGGCGCGATGGTCATCCGCCGCGACGCGCAGCTCGACAACGTGCTGCTCGAGACCGCGCAGGTCGTCGACGCCCAGTTCATCGACGACGTCGCGTTCGCGTCGCCCTACCTCCAGGAGCCCATCACGTATCGCGCCCGGTTCCGGCGCTTCATGCCGGTCCGTGTCGAGGTGGTCGACAAGCAGGCGATGAAGGAGCGCCTCGACGACGTCGCGTTGCCGAGCTTCATCCGCGCCGTGGACGAGTCGCTCGAGCGGTCGGGCTTCGAAGCAGACCACGTCGACTACCTCGGCGCCAACACCATGAAGCCGAGCCTCTGGCACGCGCTCCTCGACGCCTTCGGGCTGTGCCCGGACGAGCAGATCGACCTCGCCGACATCGGCCATGCCGGGTACCTCGACCAGCTCCTGTTCCTGCAGCGGCTTCGAGACGAGCGCCGACTCCCCGAAGGCGGCGTCGCGGTGCTCGCCACGCCGGGCGTGGGTTTCCAGTGGAACGCGACGACGATCGCCTTCAAGGGCCAGCGCCTCGGTGAGGCGGCCGCGTGAACGCACGCCACGTCGCCGCCGTGGGCGACGTCGCCGAGCGGGGCGCTGTGGACGCGATCGCCGCCGACGACGCTCACGTGGCGGCGTTGCGCCCTTGGCGCTTGCCGGCTTCGGCCTGCCCGGGCACTTCGGGGCCGTCATATCGACCTTCTGACGACACGAGGGAGGGACCATGATCCTCAGGCTCATCATCCGGACCGTGCTCTGGCTCGCCGTCACCGCGGCGCTGCTGTTCCTCCCGGCCGCGACCGTCGACTGGCCCGGCGCCTGGGTCATGCTCGGCGAGCTCGGCCTCGTTGCGGCGGGCATCGGCCTGTGGCTGTCCAGGCACGACCCTCGACTGCTCCGCGAGCGCATGGGATCGATCGTCCAGCGCCAGCAGGAAGCGTGGGACCGGCTCTTGATGACGGCGGTGCTCCTGCTGTGGACGGCGTGGTTCGTCCTCATGGGCGCCGACGTGGCTCGCAGTGGGCTGTCGCAGGTCCCCGTCTGGCTGCAGGCCGTCGGCGGACTCGGGATCCCGTTCTGTGGCTGGCTGGCCTTCCTCACCCTCCGCGAGAACAGCTATGCGGCTCCGGTGGTGAAGATCCAGGAAGACCGCGGGCAGGTGCCGGTCACGACCGGCCCCTACAGCCTCGTGCGCCATCCGCTGTACGCGGGCGCGATCGCCTACTTCCTCGGCGTCCCGCTGCTGTTGGGATCGCTGTGGGGGCTCGTCCTCGGGCCCGTCCTCATCGGGCTGCTCGCCGTCCGCGCGGTCTTCGAGGAGCGCACGCTCACGAACGAGCTCCCCGGGTACGCGGACTACGCGGCCCGCGTGCGCTACCGGTTGATCCCGCACGTCTGGTAGCCGTCCGGCGAGCAGCGCGTCGCGGCACGATCGCCTGGTCGATGATCATGACCCGCTGCGCTACCACTCAGGCCGAGATGCCACGCTGGGGCGAGCTGAAGTCCGACAACAACGCCGAGCGCACGGCGCTCGAGCGCCGGCGGCGCACCGCCGCCGGCGCCGTCTGAGAGAGGTGGACGGATGATCCTGAGGATCTGGCGAGGCGCGGTACGTACCGAGGACGCCGAGCGCTACCTGGAGCACCAGGCCGAGACCGGCGTGCGCGAGTACCTCGAGACCGACGGCAACCTCGGGGCGCTCGTGCTGCGCCGCGCCCGCGGTGACGTGACCGAAGTCGTGACGCACTCGCTGTGGACGTCGATGGAGGCGGTGCGGCGCTTCGCCGGTGACGATCCCGAGCGGGCGCGCTTCTACCCGGGCGACGACGAGCTCCTGGTCGAGAAGGACCTCCACGTCGACCACTTCGAGGTCGTCGGCGCCGAGCTCGACAGCGCGGCGATGCGCTGGCCACCGACGACTGACCGCGCGAGCGAGCCCGAGGAGCGCGCCTAGCCTAGGCGAAGATCGGCCCGACCCGCGGGTACGTCGCGACGAGCGCGGCGCGCAGCTCGGCGAGCGTCGGCGGCGGCGAGGCCGTCGCGTTGACGCTGTAGCTGGTGTCGAGCAACATCTCGCGGCCCCACGCGATGACGGGCTCGAGGCGGTCGGTGTCGCCGGGGTCGGCGAGGGCGGTGAGCCATTCGGCGCGCCCGTAGGCGAGGTCGCCCCCGATCGTCACCAGCTCGACGGCCGACGGGTCGGACTCGAGCACGCTCTCCCACGGGTCGTCGTGGCGGCGCTCGAGGACGAGCACGTCCGCCGGGCGCCCGGCTGCGAGCGTGCCGAGGTGCTCCTGCAGGCCGGCGATCGCCGCGGCGCCCGAGGTCATTGTCTGCACGAGTCGCTTGGCGGGCGGGTCGGCGCCCTGCGCGCGCAGCCACCGCCGCGCGACCTGCATCTCGGCCAGCAGGCTCGGGCTGCCGCTCGGCAGCCAGTCGGCGCCGAGGCCGAGCGGGACACCGAGCTCGAGCGCGTCCGCCGCGAGCGTGGTCTCGCCGTAAAGGCGCAGGTTGCTCTGCGGCGACCAGACGAGCTTGGCGCCCGCGTCGCGCACGTCGCCGAGCTGGTCGCGGGTCAGCGCCGTCCCGTGGATGATGACCGTGGCCGGCGTGAGCGCGTGGAGGGCGACGAGCTTGGCGAACTCCCCCTGCGAGCGTGGGTCGTCGCGCCGCCCCTCGGCGAGGTGCACGTAGAAGGCGTCGACGTCGCCGCGGCCGATCTGGGCGACGATGTCGCGCAGGCGCGGCTCGTCGCGCGAGCCCGCGCTCGGCAGGTCGATCATCGCCCGCGCGCGCTGCTCGCCGAAGACCGGCAGGTCGACGTTGCGGACGAGCGCCTCCTCCTTCTTGGGGTACTTCGAGCTCGCGCCCTGGATCGCGGTGACGCCGCCGACGAGCGCGCGAATCTCGGCGTAGCGCGCCTGCGTCTGGCGCGGGAGCTCGGCCAGCAGCGTGTTCTGGGTGTCGCGGATGAGGCTGTGGTACTCGTCGCTGTCGCGCCAGCGGTAGCGGTTGGCGAAGAGCTTCGGCGGCTCCCACGCGGCGAAGACGTTGAACTCGGGATGACCGTGGAGGTCGATGAGCCCGGGGAGGATCACGCCCTCGGTGGCGTGGACGCGGGCGCCCTGCGGGACGGCGGCCTGGACGGCGGCGATCGTCCCGTCGAGGTCGATGACGACGTAGCCGTCGTCGAGCACACGGTCGGGGGTGAGGACGGTCCCGCGCAGCGCCACCGGCTCGGTCGGCGCCGCGCGGACCGTCGGCGGCGGCGGCGCGGCGGCTGCGGCGTCGATCACCCCCTCCAGGTACGCGGCGTCGAAGCGGTCCTCGCTCACGGCGGCGGCGGCAGCGCGCTCGCGGGCACCGTGACGGTGATGGTCGCGCGCTTGGCGGCCGCCGTGGCGCCCGTGCGCGCGGCCCAGCCGTCGTCGACGGCCATCCAGGCCGGCGAGCCGGCCGGAAGGTCGGCCGCGGGGATCGGCCGGCGGTCGCCCTCGGCGAACGCGTCACCGTAGGGGACGAGCGCCCGCGCGCGGTCGGGATGGGCGACGGCGGGCGCGATGCTCTCCAGGCCCGCGTTCCAGTTGGCGAGCATGGCGGCGATGAGCTGCTCGTGGCGCGCCCGGTTCCCGCGTGAGGCGCTCTCGGGCTGGGTCGGGTGGGTGACGTGGACGTAGGCCGGCGACACCGCCCGCCCGGCCGCGGTCCGGCTCCAGCGCTGCCAGGCCTCGTCGGCGAGGTGGCCGAGCGCGATCACCGCCTCGATCGGGGACGTCTGGAAGATCGCCTGCAGCCAGCGGTGGCGGTAGCGGGCGATCGCCCGGTCGGCGGCGTGGCGCTCGCCCCCGCTCTGGCCGAAGACGCTGAACAGGAACGTGTTGACCATCACGTAGCTGCGCTCGACGCCCAGCTTGAAGATCAGCCCCTGGAGCCGGTGTCCCGCCTCGCCGACGAGGATCCTCCGAGCGATCGTCTCGTGCTGCGCGGGGTCCTGGCCGAGGACGAGCACGCGGGCGGTGCCGTCGAGGCGCCCGCGATGGAAGACCGGCCCCCACTCCGTGCGGAAGTCATCCGGCGGGTAGGCGCTCTCCCCGGGGACGGCGGCGACGAGCGACGCGAACGGCTCGTGCCCGTACCCCGGATCGAACGGCGTCGCCACAGCCCACCCTTAGCTGCCGAGCGCCGCGCCGTCAAGCCGAGCGACATCGCTTGCTACCTTCGCTTCATGTCAAGCGTTGCGTCCGAGCCGGCGCCGCCCACCGACGCCGAGGCCCTAGACGCCTACTCACGCGTCGTCACGACCGTCGCCCGCGAGCTGACCCCCTCCGTCGCGAACCTGCGCGTCAACCGCCGGGGACGCGGCGGGCGGACCGCGATGGGCGGTGGCAGCGCCGTCGTCCTCGCCCCCGACGGGTACCTCGTCACCTCTGCCCATGTCGTCGAGGGCGCCCGCGGCGGCGGCGCCTCGTTCGTCGACGGGCGTGAGGTGCGCTTCAGCGTCGTCGGCGCCGACCCCCTCTCCGACCTCGCCGTCCTGCGCGCCGACGCCGCCGATCTTCCCCCGGCGCAGCTCGGCGACGCCAGCGAGCTGATGGTGGGCCAGCTCGTCGTGGCGATCGGCAACCCGCACGGCTTTGCCGGCTCGATCACGGCCGGCGTCGTCAGCGCGCTCGGGCGCTCGTTGCCGGTCGGCCGTCGCGGCGGCCCGCAGCGCCTCGTGGAGAACGTGGTGCAGACGGACGCCGCGCTGAACCCGGGCAACTCCGGCGGCGCGCTGGTCGACGGCCGCGGGCGCGTCGTCGGCATCAACACCGCTGTGGCGGGCATCGGGCTCGGGCTCGCCGTCCCCATCAACGCCTTCAGCCGCCGCATCGTCGTCGCCCTGATGCGCGACGGCCGCGTGCGGCGCGCGTGGCTCGGCGTCGCGGTCGGTCCGCGGCCGCTGCCCCCGCGCGTGGCCGGCCGGCTCGGGCGCCGCGCCGCGGTCGAGGTCATCGAGGTCGTCGAGGGCAGCCCGGCCGCCCGCGCCGGCCTGCGCGCCGAGGACCTGCTCGTCGAGCTCGACGGCGTCGCGCTGCACGACGCCGACGACCTCCAGCGCCTCATGACCAGCGAAGCGATCGGCCGGTCTGCGAAGCTCTCGGTCGTGCGCGAGGGCGAGCAGCGCGGCGTCGAGGTCGTGCCCGAGGAACTTCCGGACTGACGATGGTCGCGGCGGGCGACGATCTGCCGCGGGAGGTCGTGGCCTCCGTGGGCGCGCTCGACGCGGTCGTCGTCCTGCTGCGCGAGTTCCTGCACCGCTCGGGGGCGCTGCGCGCCGTCGCCGTCGTCGACCGCGCGCCCGGCGACGCCCCGGCCGTCGTCGACTGCGGGCGCCTGGCCCCGATCGAGGTCGAGCTCGGCGAGCGCACCGTCCGCGTGCCCCACGCGCTCGAGCTCGACGTGCCCGCGCCCGACCTGCCCGACGTGCGGCGCCTGCCGCGCTTCGACGTCGACCGCGCCGACGCGACGATCGCCGCGCCCGTGGGCGGCGTGGCGCACCTGGCCGACGCCGTCGGCGCCCTCGCCGCCCGCCTGGGCGGCCGCAACGTCGCGATGGTCCAGTTCGAGACGAACGACCCCGACGTGCCGCTCGCCTTCACCGCGCGCGCCGACGGCAGCGAGCCGGTCGTCGTGGCGCTCGGCGACGACGAGTACGAGCTGTCGCCCTAGCTAGAGCTGGTCGAGGAACCCGGCGATCGCCGCGGCCGTCGCCTCGGGGGCGTCGTCGAAGACGAAGTGGCCCGTGCCGGGGACGATCTCCAGGCTCGAGCCCGGTAGCTCGCGCTGCAGCCGCCGGGCCCCGGCGACCGGGGCGAACGGGTCGTCCTCGCCCCAGAGCAGGAACGCGGGCACGCCGAGGGCCGCCAGGCAGCCCTCGTAGCGGGCGAGCTTGGCGAAGTCGCCGGACCGGTAGAGCTCGAGCTGGCCGCGCCGGCGCTCGCCGTTGCCGAACGCCTTGAAGCACTCGTCGAGCGCCGCCTCCGTGAACGAGGGCGAGATCGAGCGCAACAGCGCGCCGAGGCTCTCGCGCGTGGCGGTGCCCACGAGCATCTCCCCCTGGCCGGGCGTCCGCAGCGAGCGCGCGAGCCCGTGCCACTTGCCGTCTGCGAAGAATCCCGTCCCGCTCGCGACGAGCGCGCGGACGGCATCGGGATGCTCGCAGGCCCAGCGCAGGCCGATGAGCCCGCCCCAGTCGTGCATGACGAGGACGACCGGCCCGAGCCCGAGGCGCTCGTGGAGCACGTCCACGGCGTGGACCTGCCGCTCCCAGCTGTGCGGCGGGTCGTCCGGCGAGTCCCCGAAGCCGAGCAGGTCGGCCGCGATCGCCCGCCAGCCGGCCGCCGCGGCCGCCTCGAGCACCGACCCCCACATGTAGGAGGACTGGGGGTAGCCGTGCAGGCAGAGGACGGTCCCGCGCGGCGCCCGCTCAGGTCCTCGCTCGCGGATCGCCAGCACGGGCTCGAGCCTACCCCCGAGCGCGCTCGCGCCCAGCCTCGGCTGAGCCGGTCCCGCAGGACCAGCGCCCGAGCCGTGGAATCCCTGATGCGGCGTGTTCGAGCCGCCTCCCACCGCCCGGCCGGGCCGGTCCGCGAGCCAGCAGCGCGGGTCGCTGCTCGCGATCGGGCTGCTGCTCGTCGCGCTCGGCGCGGTCGCCGGCATCCTGCGCGACGCGGGCGCCGCCCCGAAGGCCCGCGAGCCGATCGTGCTCCCGCAGGGCCAGGCCTTCACGGTGGCCTGGGGCGGCGACCTGACGCCCGGCTCGAGCCACGGGCTGCCGCCCGGCGACGGCCGCAGCCTGCTCGCCGCGGTCCGCCGCCGGCTGCGCCGGGCGGACGTCGCGACGCTGAACCTCGAGGGCACGTTCGGCGTCGGCGGGAGATCGAAGTGCCCGGCGCTCCCCAGCCCGACGTGCTTCGCCTTCCAGGCGCCGCCCCGCAACGCCGCCGCGCTCTCGGACGCCGGCGTCGACATCGTCAACCTCGCCAACAACCACGCGTTCGACTTCGGGGCGGCCGGCATGGGCCGAACGGTGCGCGCGCTGCGCCGCGCCGGCGTGGGCCTGACCGGACGCCCGGGCGAGATCGCGTTCGTACGCCTGCGGCGGGCGCGGATCGCCTTCCTGGGTTTCGCCGCCTACAGCTGGGCCTCGCCGATCCGCGACCTGAGCGCCGTCCGGACGCTCGTGCGCCGCGCGGTGGCGCGCGCCAACGTCGTCGTCGTCTTCATGCACGCGGGCGCCGAGGGCTCGGACAAGATCCACACGCCCGACGCAGACGAGCAGGCCTACGGCGAGCTCCGGGGCAACCCGCGCGCGTTCGCGCGCACGGCCGTCGACGCCGGCGCGGACCTCGTGCTCGGCTCGGGCCCCCACGTGCTGCGCGGCATCGAGGTCTACAGGCGCCGACTGATCGCGTACTCGCTCGGCAACCTGGGCGGCTACCGCAACTTCGGGGTGGGCGGCGCCTCGGCCCTGAGCGCGCTTCTGCGCGTGCGGGTCAGGGCCGACGGCGCGTTCGCCTCCGGGTCGCTGACCTCGCTGCGCCTGAGCCCCGCCGGCATCGCTGGTCGCGACCGCGGCGGCGCGGCGGGCCGGCTCGTCACGGAGGTGTCGGCCCAGGACTTCGGAGCGCGCGGGGTCGCGGTCGGGCGCGACGGCGCGCTCTCGGTGCGGACGCGTCGCTAGGGTCGCCGATCCGATGCGAGCGCTGCGCGCTCGGCGTCAGCGGCGCAGGCCGTCCAGGACCGTGTCGACGAGGCCCGCCGGCCAGTCGCGGGGCACCCGGTCGCCGGCGAGCTCCTGCGCGTACCAGGCGCCGAGCAGCATCTGCACGGCGGCGCGCAGGTCCGCGCCGGCGCGCAGCTCACCGCGGTCGCGCGCCGCCTCCAGGATGTGCAACAGCTCGCGCCGCCGCGGGGCGACTAGCCGCTCGCGAAAGCGCGCGAGCAGCTCGGGCGTCTGCTCGGTCTCGGCGAGAACGGTGCCGATCATGGCCATGCCCCCGGGGCGCGTGATCCCCGTACGGAAGAGCCGCAGGTGGGTGACGAGGTCGGCGCGCACGTCGTCGGTGGGCGGCGCGCGCGGCTCGGCGCGCAGCGAGGCGATGGCCGCCGTGGCGAGGTCGGCCTTCGTCGGGTGGCGCAGGTAGACCGTCGGCTTGCTGACGCCGGCGCGGGCGGCGACCGCCTCGACGGCCATCCGCGCGTAGCCGCGTTCGGCGAGCTCGGCGAGGGCCGCCTCGAGGATCGCGGCGTCGGTGGCCGCCGAGCGCGGGCGCCCGCGCAGCGGCGCCGCCGCCGGTATGTCTTTCCTTGTCCGTTTGGTATTGTTCACCAAGCCACAGTCAACCGCAACCGGAGGCACACCGCAACCATGGCCGCCACGATCGACCACACGACCACGGCCCCCAAGCGCGTCCTGGTGGTCGTGGCGAACCCCGCGACCTCGACGACGACCGGCTGGCCGGTGGGGTTCTGGGCCTCCGAGCTGTTCCATCCCCTCCATGAGTTCGCCGACGCGGGCTACGACGTCACGCTCGCGAGCCCCGAGGGCGGCGCGGTCGAGATCGATGCGCTCAGCGACCCGCGCGATCCGAGCCGGTACTCGGCCGAGGACGTCTTGTCGCTCGGGTACCTGAGCTCCGAGGAGCAGATGGCGCGCCTGCGCGATACCGCTCGCCTCTCCGAGCTCGACCTCGACGGCTTCGACGCGATCGTCGTCTGCGGCGGTCAGGCGCCCATGTTCACGTTCCGCGACAATGCCTCGCTGAAGGCGGCGATCGCTCGCTTCTACGAGGCCGAGAAGCCGACGGCCGCCCTCTGCCACGGAGTCAGCGCGCTCGTCGACGTCAGGCTCTCCGACGGCTCGTGGCTGGTCGAGGGGCGCACGCTGACCGGCTTTGCGAACGTCGAGGAGGACGCGGCGGACGCGGCGGTGGGCACGAAGGTCATGCCCTGGCGCCTCGAGGACGCGCTGCGCGAGCGCCGGGCCAACTACGTCCAGGGCGGGCTCTGGAAGCCGTTCGCCGTCCGCGACGGACGGCTCATCACGGGCCAGCAGCAGTACTCCGGGCGCCGCGTCGCCGAGCTCGTCGTCGCTGCGCTCGGGCGATGAGGACCTCGAGCCTCGTCGCCCGGGCCGACGGCCGGGCGTTCCCGGGGGCGCGCCGGCGGTGAGGACCGGCCGCCTGGAGGCCTTCAGCGACGGAGACTTCGCGATCGTCATCACGCCGCCGGCGCTCGAGCTGCCTCGCCCCGGGGCGCGCTGCGCGATCGCCCGAGTGGTCACTTGACGGTCGATGTGACCGTGGAGCGACCACTCGACCCGAGATGCGCCCCCGGGTCGGCCCCGGCGACGTGGCGCCGGGGCGCGGGCGGCGGGCGGCGGGCGGCGGGCGGCGGGCGGCGGGCAACCTTACCCGGCTCACGCCTCGGCGGATCGCCGGCCGGAGAGCGGGTCGAGGCGATGGGCCAGCCGCCCACACGGCCGTCGTATCGTGCTCAGGGCGATGGACGAGCACGCGACCCCGGCGCTGAGGACGGTGAGCGACGCGGTCCTCGCGGTCGCCTCGCAGCGCTCGGTCGAGGAGGTCCTGCAGCAGCTCGTCGACCGTGCGCGCGAGCTCGTGGGCGCGCGCTACGCGGCGCTCGGCGTGCCGGACGGAGACGGCGGCTTCAGCCGCTTCCTCGTCGCCGGCATGGACGACGAGCTCGTCGCCGCGCTCGGCCCCCTGCCGCGCACGCACGGGATGCTCGGCGCGATGCTCGAGGGCCCCGCCTCACACCGCACGCCGGACCTCCATGCCCACCCGCGCTTCCGCGGCTGGTGGCCGGCCGGCCATCCCGACATGCGCTCGTTCCTGGGCGTGCCGATCGTCGCGCCCGACGGCGTGATCGGCGCCTTCTACCTCACCGAGAAGCAGGGGGCGCCGGCGTTCGACGACGGCGACCAGAAGCTGATCGAGCTGCTCGCCGCGCACGCCGCGATCGCGATCACGAACGCGCGCCTGCTGGAGCGCTCGCGCGAGCTCTCGGTCGTCTCCGAGCGCAACCGCCTCGCGCTCGAGCTCCACGACGTCGTCAGCCAGAAGCTCTTCAGCCTCGTCCTCACCGCCGAGGCCGCCGGGACGCTGCTCGACCGCGACGCGGCCGCGACGCGCGAGCTGCTGGCGCGGCTGCAGGCGCTCGCGCGCGAGGCGCTCGCGGAGCTGCGCTCGCTGATCCTCGAGCTGCGCCCGCCCGACCTCGAGCGCGACGGGCTGTGCGGGGCGCTGCGCAAGCACGTCGAGGTGCTGCGGCGGCTGCACGGCGTCGACCTCGACGTCGACCTCGACGCCGACGCGGGCGCGGCGATCGACGCCGCGCGTGCGGCCGAGATCCTGCGCATCGCCCAGGAGGCGCTGCAGAACGCGCTGCGCCACGCGGCGGCGTCGCGCGTCGCGGTGCGGCTCGCCGCTCCCGACGGGCTCGTCGTGCTCGAGGTCCGCGACGACGGCGCCGGCTTCGATCCCGAGGATCCCGAGCTGCGCTCGACGCACCTCGGCCTGACCTCGATGCAGGAGCGCGCGCGGCGGCTCGGAGGACGCCTTGAGATCAGCTCGGCGCCCGGAGGCGGCACCGCCGTGCGCCTGGAGGCGCCGGGTGGCTGAGGCGATCCGGGTCCTGCTCGTCGACGACCACGCCGTCGTGCGCGAGGGCCTGCGCACGTTCCTCGAGCTCCAGGACGCGCTCGAGGTCGTCGGCGAGGCCGCCGACGGCGAGGAGGGCGTGCGCAAAGCCGAGCGCCTGCGCCCCGACGTCGTGCTCATGGACCTCGTCATGCCGCGCATGGACGGCGTCGGGGCGATGCGCGAGCTGCGCCGGCGCCTGCCCGCCACGCGCGTCATCGTCCTCACGAGCTTCGCCGACGACGAGCGGCTGCTGCCCGCGATCCGCGCCGGCGCCGCCGGCTACCTGCTCAAGGACGTCGAGCCGCGCGAGCTCGCGCGGGCGGTGCGCGCGGCGCACGCGGGCGCGGCGCTGCTCGACCCGGCCGTCGCGGCGCGCCTCGTCGAGGCCGTCGCGGCGCCGGCCGACCCCGAGCCGGCGGCCGAGCCCGAGCTCGCCGACCGGCTCACCTCGCGCGAGCGCGAGGTCCTCGACCTGCTCGCGCGCGGCGTGCCCAACAAGCGCATCGCCCGCGAGCTCGGGATCTCGGAGAAGACGGTCAAGACCCACGTCGGCCACATCCTCGCCAAGCTCGGTGTCACCGACCGCACCCAGGCAGCGCTGCTCGCCGTCGAGGCCGGCAGGCGGTCCTAGGACCAATTGCCGATGGCGGCGGAGGCCCGGGCGCGCGTACGCTCGGGCGATGCCGGTCGGGATCGTCACGGGAGCCTCGCGCGGCCTCGGCCGCGCGCTCGCCACCGCGCTCGCGGGCGAGGGCTGGAGGCTCGTCGTCGACGCGCGCGACGCCGCGGCGCTCGAGCGCGCGACCGCCGGGCTGCCGGGCGTCGTCGCGGTCGCGGGCGACGTCGCCGACCCCGGGCACCGCGAGGCGCTCGTCGCCGCGGCCGGGCCGCGGATCGACCTCGTCGTCAACAACGCGAGCGCCGTGGGCCCGAGCCCGCTGCCCGCGCTCGCCGAGCTGGCGCCGGTCGAGCTCGAGCGCGTCCTCGCCGTCAACGTCCTCGCGCCGCTCGCGCTCGTGCAGCTCGCCCTGCCGCGCCTGGCGCCCGGGGCGCGGATCATCAACCTGACCTCCGACGCGGCCGTCGAGGCCTACCCGGGCTGGGGCGGCTACGGGGCGAGCAAGGCCGCGCTCGAGCAGCTCACCGCGGTGCTCGCCGTCGAGCACCCCGAGCTGCACGTCTATGCCGTCGACCCCGGCGACATGCGCACGCAGATGCACCAGGACGCGTTCCCGGGCGAGGACATCTCCGACCGCCCGCCGCCGGAGGCGAGCGTCCCGGGGCTGCTCGCGCTCGTCGCCGGCAGGCCCCCCACCGGGCGCCACCGGGCGGCCGACCTGGTCGTCGCCTGAGCCGTGGGCGCGCTCGCGTTCGTGCTGCCCGGCGCGCTCGAGGCCCACGAGCCGCCGGAGGCGCGCGGCCTGCGGCGCGACGAGGTGCGCCTGATGGTCGCCACGCGCGGCGACGGGCGGATCGAGCACGCCCGCTTCTGCGACCTGCCCGCGTTCCTGACGCCGGGCGACGTGCTCGTCGTCAACGACTCGGCGACGCTCCCGGCCGCGGTCGACGCGCGGACCGCCCGTGGCGCGGCCGTCGAGCTGCGCTTCGCCACCCCCGCGCCCGCGCTGCCCGCCCGGGCCTGGTGGATCGTCGAGCTGCGCGACGCGCGCCCGCGCGTCGGCGAGCGCCTCGAGCTTGCGGGCGGGGCGGCGGCCGAGCTCGTCGCGCCCTACGCCGGGGGTCGCCGGCTGTGGCTCGCGCGCGTCGCCGCCGCGACCGCGGTTGTCGAGCTGCTCGCGCGCCACGGGCGCCCGATCCGCTACGGCTACGTCCCGGCCGAGTGGCCGCTCGCGGCCTACCAGACGATGTTCGCGTGCGAGCCGGGCAGCGCCGAGATGCCGAGCGCCGGGCGTCCGTTCACGCCCGAGCTCGTCGCGCGACTCGCCTCGGCGGGCGTGGCGCTCGCGCCGGTGACGCTCCACGCCGGCGTCTCCTCGCCCGAGCGCGGCGAGCCCCCGTACCCCGAGCGCTACGCGGTGCCCGAGGCAACGGCGCGAATCGTGAACGCCGCCCACAGTCGCGGCGCGCGCGCGATCGCGGTCGGCACGACGGCCGTGCGGGCGCTCGAGACCGTCGCGCAGCCAGACGGCACCGTCGCGTCCGGCGCGGGCTGGACGAACCTCGTCGTCGACCCCGAGCGCGGTCTGCGCGCCGTCGACGCGCTCATCACGGGCTGGCACGAGCCGAGGGCCTCGCACCTGCGGCTGCTCGAGGCGGCCGCCGGCGAGCCGCTGCTCGCGCGCAGCTACCGCGCCGCGCTGCAGGCCGGCTACCTCTGGCACGAGTTCGGCGACAGCCACCTCGTGGCGCCCTGAGGCCCACGATCACGCCCCGTCGTCGCCTTTACCGGCGCGCCTTCCGGGCGCACGTGCGCGACGACGAGCTCGTACGGGCGGCGGCGGAGGCCTTCGGAGGCGAGCGGTAGCGTTGTCGGGCGGTGCTCGCGCTCGTCGTGACGAACCTCGCCCGGCGCAAGGCACGAACGCTCGCCACGGCGGTCGGGATCGCGCTCGGTGTGGCGACGATCGTCGCCCTGCTCTCGGTCGGCTCGGGGCTCGAGCGCACGGCCGCCGGGCTCGTGCACCTCGGCGACGCCGACCTCGGGATCTTCCAGGCCGGCATCGAGGACCCGACCGCGTCGCTGCTGCCCACGTCGCTGGCCGCGCGGCTCGAGCGCCGGCCCGACGTCCGCGAGGCCACGCCGCTGCTGCTCGTGGTCGAGGGCGTCCGCGAGGACCCCGCCGCGATCGTCTTCGGAGCCGAGCCCGACGGCTTCTTCGCCCGCCGGCTCGTGGTGGACGACGGGACACGACGGTTCGGCGCGCGGCGCGTCATGGTCGGCGACCGCCTCGCCCGCGAGCTGCGACTGCGCCCCGGCTCGACGCTGCGGATCAAGCGCCGGGCCTTCGCCGTGGCCGGCGTCTACCACACGGGCATCTTCTTCGAGGACTCCGGCGCGATCGTCGACCTCGCGACGGCGCAGCGCTTCGAGCGCCGCGGGCGCGAGGCGACGACGATCGCCGTGGCGCTCGCGCCCGACGCGCACGAGCGCGCGACCGCGCGGGCGCTGCGGCGCGCGCTGCCGGGCACGCAGATCATCGGCACCGCGGAGGAGGCGACCCGCATCGGCGCCAACGGGGTCCTCGTCGGCAAGACCGTCACGCTCATCGCCGCGCTCGCGCTGATCGTCGGCGGCCTGGGGGTGACGAACACGATGGCGATGGCGGTGCTCGAGCGCCAGCGCGAGCTCGCGCTGCTCAGCGCGGTGGGCTGGCGGCGCGCGCGCATCGCCGCGCTCGTGCTCGCCGAGGGGATCGCGACCAGCGTCCTCGGCGCCGCCCTCGGCCTCGTGCTCGGGGTGCTCGGCGCCGGCCTCCTCGGCGACGCGCTGTCGGTCTCGACCGTCGTCTCGCCGCACGTGACGCCGTGGACGATCGGCCAGGCGCTGCTGATCGGCGTCGCCATCGGCGTGCTCGGCGGCCTGTATCCCGCCTGGCGCGGGACGAGCGTCTCAACGACGCAGCTGCTGGGAGGAGCGTAGGCCGGCGCCGCCGGCGGGCACGAGCCGGCTGTCGCGCAGGTGCAGCACGCGGTCGGCGCGCTCGCCGATGAGCGCGTCGTAGGTCACGACGAAGAGCGTCATGCCGCGGCGCTCGCGCGCGTCCTGCAGGAGATCGAGGATGCGCTGCGCGGCGTCGGAGTCGAGCGACCCGGTCGGCTCGTCCGCGAGCAGCAGCCGCGGATCGTTCGCGAGCGCGCGCGCCACGGCGACGCGCTGGCGCTCGCCGCCGGAGAGTCGCCCGCCGAGCACGTCGAGGCGGTGGGCGAGCCCCACCTCCTCGAGCAGCGCCGCGGCGCGCTCGCGCCGCTGGCGGCGTCCGAGCCCGGCGCCGACGAGCGGGATCTCGACGTTGGTGCGCGCGGGCAGGTGCGGCAGGAGGTGATGGTGCTGGAAGACGAAGCCGACGACGTCGCGGTGGTAGGCGGCGAGCGCACCGGCGCCGTCGAAGCGCTCCCCGTCGACCTCGACCCGGCCGGCGCTCGGCCGGTCGAGCCCGCCGACGAGCGAGAGCAGCGTCGTCTTGCCCGACCCGGACGGTCCGGTCAGCACGACGAACTCGCCCGGCACGATCGTCAGCGAGACGCCGTCGAGGGCGACGATCCCGCCGCCGTGGACGCGGCGCAGGCCCTCGGCGACGACCCGCGCGCCGCGCGCGGCCGCCGGGGCGAGCTCGGCGGCGGGCTCAGCGACGGACACGGACCGCGTAGTCGAGGTTCACCCGGCCCCGACCCCGTACCGCGACCACGACGCGGAAGGTGAGCGGGATCCCGCGGGCGCGCGCCGGCCACGTGAACGTCCGGTCGCGCATGGTGCCGCGGAACGGCCACGGCGAGTGCCGGCACGTGCCCGCCTTCGAGCACCGCGACCGGGGATCGGCGCGCGGGCTCGGGTACCGCGTCGCGCGGACGCGTCCCTCGAAGAGGAACTGGTAGGTGGCCGTCGCGCGCAGCGCCCGGCCCGAGCGCGTTCGCGCCGTGATCGTGATCGGCCACAGCTTGCCTGCCCGCGGGTGGTGGGTCGGTGCCTGCAGCCGCGCGACGAAGCTCGCGGCGGACGACGGCGCGGCCGGGACGAGCACGGCGGCGGCCACGAGCAGGGCGATCAGACGGCCTCTGGTGCCCATCGCCGCAGGATAGACGGGAGCGCGGGCGCTCACCCGGCGAGCGCCGCGCGGGCCGCGGCGGCGAGCGCGGAGGCGGCGGGACGGGAGCGGTGCCCGAGCTCGCGGCGCGCGCGGCCGTCGTCGAAGGCCATCGGCAGGCGGGCGAGCCGGACCTCGTCGAGGACGAGCAGGCGCGGCTCGCGCCGGCGGGCCCGGGCCGCGGCGTCGGCCACGACCGCGGCGGCGAGCGCCGCGCTCCACGGCACCGCCGCGCGGGGCGCGGGTCGACCTGCCGCGGCTGCGACGTGTGCGAACACGTCGCGCATCGCCATGTTCTCGCCGCCCAGCAGGTAGCGCTCGCCGGCGCGCCCGCGCTCGAGCGCGCGCACGTGCCCGACGGCGACGTCCTCGACCGCCACGACGTTGAGCACGCTCCCGCGCAGGTGCGCGCGGGCGCGCCCCGCGACGACGTCGGCGACGATCTTGCCCGTCGGCGTCGGGCGCCGGTCGCCCGCGCCGACCGGTGTCGTCGGGTTGACGACGACGACGTCGAGCCCCGCGCGCGCAGCGTCGAGCGCGAGCCGCTCGCCTGCGAGCTTCGTCGCCTTGTACGGCACCCGCAGCTCCCGGCCCGGCGGGGCATCGGCCTCCGTTGCCGCGCGCCCCGGCACCGGGCCGCAGGTCGCGCACGAGCTCGTGTGGACGATCCGCCGCCGCGCCGGCGCGCCGCGGGCGGCGCGATCGAGCAGCAGCCGCGTGCCCTCGACGTTGACGGCCCGCATGCGGGCCGCGTCGGCGCGCGCGAAGCTGTAGACGGCCGCGAGGTGGAAGACCGCGTCGCAGCCCGCGAGCGCGCGGTCGAGCGCGGCGGCGTCGAGCACGTCGCCCGCGACGGCCTCCGCGCCCGCGGGCAGCCCGTCCGGCGCGCGCCGGTCGAGGGCCACGACGTCCGCGCCACCGGCGACCAGCGCCCGCACAAGGTGGGCGCCGATGAAGCCGCCGGCGCCGGTGACGAGCGCCCTCACGCGCGCGCCGGCGCGCGCGGCCGGCGCCGGGCCGCGGTCGCCTGGCGGGCGATGCGCCACCCGAAGCGCGCGAGCGCCGAGGGCACGCGCTCGGCCGCGGCGACGACCTCCTCGAGCGCGGCGGCGAAGCGCCGGATCTCCGCCTCGGAGACCACGAGGGCCGGCAGCGCCTTGACGACGTTCATGCGGTGCCCCGCGACCTGGCAGAGGATCCGGTGCTCGTGGAAGAGCGGCACGGTCACGAGCTGCGCGAAGAGGCCGGGCTGCGCGCGCTCGACCGCGCCCCACACGGAGCGCCCCGCGCGCTGGGCGGGCGGCCCGAGCTCGATCGCCCACATGAGCCCGAGCCCGCGCACGTCGCGCACGATCTCGTAGCGGTCGACGAGCGGGCGCGTCAGCTCGAGCAGCAGCGCGCCGAGGCGCTCGGCGCGCTCGGCGAGGCGCTCGCGCTCGAGCACCCGCAGCGTGGCCAGGCCGGCGGCGGCGGCGAGGTCGTTGCCGCCGAAGGTCGAGCCGTGGCGCACCCCGCGCTCCATGCCGTCGAAGACGCGGTCCATGACCACGCGCGAGGCCAGCACCGCGCCGACCGGGACGAAGCCGCCCGAGAGCGCCTTCGCGAGGCAGACGAGATCGGGCTCGAGGCCCCAGTGCTCGAGCGCGAGGAAGCGCCCCGTGCGCCCGAGCCCGGTCTGGACCTCGTCACAGACCAGGAGCGCCCCGGCGGCGCGGCAGCGCTCCTGCGCGGCCGCGAGGTAGCCGCGAGGCGGCAGGTTGACGCCCTTGCCCTGGACGGGCTCGACGACGAAGGCCGCGACGTCGCCGCCGGCCAGCTCGCGCTCGAGCGCGTCGAGGTCGCCGAACGCGACCGGCGCGCAGCCGGGCAGCAGCGGGCCGAAGCCGTCACGGAACTCGGCGTTGCCGTTGAGCGACAGCGCGCCGAGCGTGAGGCCGTGGAACGCGTGCTCGGCGAAGAGGATCCGCGGGCGCCCGGTGGCGGCGCGCGCGAGCTTCATCGCGGCCTCGACCGCCTCGGTGCCCGAGCTCGCCGGCACGACGGCGGCGATCGACGCGGGCGCCCGGGCGACGAGCGCCTCGGCGAGCAGCCCCGGCAGCAGCGCGACGCCGAGCTGCGGCAGGTTCGGCGTGCCCGCCTGCAGGACGTCGCGCAGGGCGGCGACGACGTCGGGATGGTTGCGCCCAACGGCGAAGACGCCGTAGCCGCAGAGCAGGTCGAGGAAGCGCTCGCCGTCGGCGTCGACGAGGTGCGCACCCTCGCCCGCCACCCAGCGGCGGTCGAAGCCGAGGGTGCGCACGATGCGCCCGAGCTGCGGGTTGAGGTAGCGGTCGTTGAGCGCCATCTCCTCCCCCGCGCGCGCGGCCATGAGCTCGGCGACAGGTGCGACGGAGGGCATGCCCTCAAGTCTCGCGCGTCGTCCGCAGCCAGGCGGCGACGGTCGCCGCCGAGCTCGCGGGCGGCCGGCGCGTGGCCCACACGCGCCCGATCGACTCGTGCGAGTCGACGAGCACGCCGTCGACGTCGGCGAGCACGACGGTTACGCCGCGACCGCCTCGCCGACGGTCGCCCGCTCGGGCGCGGGCCGCGTCGTCGCCGCGAGCGCGACGATGACGCCGCCGAGGAGCGCGAGGAGCCAGAGCGCGGTCGGCAGCCCGGTGAGCTCCGCGACGCCGCCGATGACGGGCGGGCCGACGAGGAAGCCCGCGTAGCCGACGCTCGCCGCCGCCGCCAGGCCCGGGCCCGCGGGAAGGCCCGGGACGTTGGCCGCGGCCCGGAAGACGATCGGCACGATCGAGCTCATACCGGCTCCGAGGCAGGCGAACCCGGCGACGCCGGCGACCGGCGTGGCGGCGAGCAGCGCGAGCGCGAAGCCACCCGCCGCGACCAGGCCGCCGCCCCGCACGACCATTAGCGTCCCGAAGCGCTCGACGAGCCGGTCGCCGTAGACGCGTCCGAGCGTCATCGTGATGCTGAAGGCGGTGAAGGCCAGCGCACCGGCGGCCGCGCTCGCACCGAGATCGTCGCGCAGGTAGACGGCGCTCCAGTCCCCCGAGGCCCCCTCAATGAGCAGGCAGGCGAAGGCCAGCGCCCCGAGCGCCCACACCCTCCGCGGCGGTCGCACGAAGACGGGATCCGCGCGCGCCGAGCGGTCGGCGCGCGCCGGGAGGAGGCGCCGTGACCACGCGAGGCCGACGACGGCGGTGACGACCGCGACGCCGGCGGCCTGGACGCGCACGTCGACGGCGGCGGCCGCGCAGAGCGCTCCGAGCGCGCCGCCGGCGAGGCCGCCCGCCGAGAACGCGGCGTGGAAGGAGGCGAGGATCGGCCGGCGATAGCGCTGCTCGACGACGACGCCGTGCGCGTTCATGGCCACGTCGGTCGAGCCGAAGGCGACGCCCATCGCGAAGCCGAGCGCCACGAGCGCGGCGAGCGACGGCGCGGCGGTGATGAGCCCGGTCACGATCGCGGTGAGCCCGAGCGCCGCGCGCGTCGTCGTGCGGCTGCCCAGCCGCGCCGAGAGCACGCCGGCCACGGGCATGGCGACGATCGCGCCGAGCGACATCGCGCCGAGCACGAGCCCGAGCTCCCCGTCGGAGATGCTCAGGCGGTCGCGTACCGCCGGGATGCGCGAGGCCCACGAGCCGAAGACGAGGCCGCTCAGGGCGAAGACGACGGTCACGGCGCCGCGCGCCCGGCGCACCGTGCTCATCCGCGCTCGCGCTCCACGGGCGCCACGGTAGCGCGAGCTCCGCTGGCGCCCCGTGCGACGTCCGCCGAGCGGACGGCGCGGGCGAACTCGCGCGCGGCGAGGCCTGGTCTCGGCGCACGCTCACCACGGCAGCGGCCGGCCGTCGCGGAAGAAGCCGCCCGTCGGCCCGTCGTCGGGGAGGTCGACGGCCCAGAGGACGCTCGCGGCGCCCTGCTCGGGGCTCCGCGGGGCGCCCGGCCCGCCCATGTCCGTGCGCACCCAGCCCGGGCATGCCGCGTTGACGAGGATGCCCGTGCCTCGCAGCTCGGCCGCCAGGACGCGCGTGATCGCGTTCAGCGCCGCCTTCGAGACGTTGTAGGCGGGCATCGAGGCGTCCATCGACGCGAGCGACCCGGCCCCGCTCGAGACGTTGACGATCCGCCCCCACGCGCCCGCGCGCATCAGCGGGATCGCCGCCTCGGCCATCCGCCAGGACCCGAGCGCGTTGACCTGCCACGCCCGCTCGGCGACGTCGAGGTCGAGCTCCGACGGTCGCCCGCCGGGGAAGATCCCCGCGTTGTTGACGAGCACGTCGAGCCGGCCCTCGGCCGCCGCGAGGGCCGGATCGACGGTGGCCGCGTCGGTGACGTCGAGCACGACCGCGCGCGCATCGCAGCCGGCGCTCCGCATGGCCGCCTCGGCCTGCGCGCCGCGCGCGGGGTCGCGGGCGCCCAGCAGCACCCGGAAGCCGCGCTCGCCGAGGCCGGCGGCGACGGCGAGCCCGATCCCGCGGTTGGCGCCGGTGACGAGCGCGGTCCTCACGAGGCCCGCTGCGGCTCCGGGCGCGCGTGCTCCGCGCGCTCGACGAAGCGGGCGACCTCGACGCGCGAGGACACGCCGAGCTTGCGGAAGATGTTGCGCATGTGCGTCTCGATCGTCTTGACGCTCAGGAAGAGCTCGGACGCGATCTCCGGGTTGGTGCGGCGGTCGACCACCAGGCGGGCGATCTCGGCCTCGCGCTCGGTGAGCGTCTCGAGGCCGGCGCCGTCGAGCCGGCCCGGGCGCGTCCGGCGGTGGACATGGCGGCCCAGCCGGCGCAGAGCGTGCTCGGCCTCCAGGCGATAGCGCGCGGCCCCGCACGCGTCGAGCTCGTGCACGGCCCGTTCGAGCTCGGCCACGGCGCGCCCGCGCTCGCCGCCGCGCGCCAGGGCGCGCCCGAGACCGCGCGGCGTCGACGCGGGCGCCCAGCTCCCCGGCGGTCGCCGCCGCGGCCAGGGCCTGCTCGGCCGCGGCCGCGGCGTCGCCGGCCTGCAGCGCGACGGCCGCGGCGGCGCGGTCGGCCATCGCGTCGGCGAAGCGCAGCCGCACCCGCGCTGCCGTGGCGGCGGCGCGATCCGCCGCGCGCCCGGCCTCATCGGGCCGGCCGACGGCCTGCCCAGCACCGGGTCAGCAGCTCGAAGTAGTAGGTCCGCCAGCCCCCGGTGATGCGGGGCAGCTCCTCGCCGCCCCCCGCCGACGTGAGGACGTCGATCGCCAACGCGGCCTCGCCGGACTCGAAGAGCGCCGTCGCGAGGGCCAGGCCGGCGTGGATCGAGACCAGCGTGTCCTCGAGCCCGCGCGTGATCTCGACGCTCTCCTGCGCAGCCGACATCGCCGCCGTCAGGTCGCCCGCCGCCACCGCCGTGAACGCGCGGCTGAGCAGGTTCCAGCCGATGGCCTGGGCGTTGCCCGACAGCCGCGCCGCCTCGACCGCCTCGTCGAGCAGCTCGGCGGACTCGGCGATCCGCCCGGACATGTGCAGGCCGGCGCCGAGCACCGGAACCAGGACCGGGGATACCTCTGCGCGCCCCGTCACGCGCGCGATCGCGAGGCCTCGCCGCGCGTGGGCGGCCGCGTCATCGTAGCGGTGCAGGTAGAGCTCGGCGGTGGCCAGGTTGGCGAGCGCGTCGAGCCGCAGCCCGAGCTCCTCGTCGGCCAGCGCGTCCACGAGCGCCGCCGCCTCCGAGCCGTGCCGCTCCGCGTCGGGGATGGCGCCCATGAACGCCTCGGCCACGGCGAGCACGGCCGAGCTCGCCGCGCTCAGCGGGGGCTCGTCCAGCGTCCGCGCAGCATCGAGGGCCCGCGCGCCCCAGTCCCGCATCTCCTCGTAGTCCATGCGGTAGAAGTCGCCGACGGCGAGATGGATCATGAGCTCCACCGCCGTCGCCGAGCGCGCGTCCGGCAGCCCCGCCAGCGTCGTGGCCAGGCGCGTGTGAGCCGCCTCGTAGTGGCCCAGCAGCTGCTCGACGCCGGCGCAGGCGCCGACGAGCTTCACGCGCAGCGCCTCGTCGGCGTCGGGGGTCAGGTCGATGCTCTCCCGCAGCGCGGCGCGGCTGCGCTCGAAGCGCCCGGTCGCCGCCTGCGCCTCGGCGAGGGCCATCAGGAGCTCCACCCGCTCGGCGCGTGGCGCGCTCTCCGGCAGGACGCCCAGCGCAATCTCGAACCATCGCGCAGCGCTCGCCGGAGCCCGCCGGCCCGTCGTCTCCGCGGCTTCGCGCAGCACCGCGACCGCCGCCAGGTCGCCGTGGGGGCGGCGTGCTGCACGTGTTGCGCGCGCGGGCGCCGGCGCGCCGCGGGCCGCGAGTGCGTCGGCGCTGCGGGCGTGCGCGGCGAGCCGCGCTCCCCACGGGCAGGCCGCGTAGACGGCATGGCGGACCATGGGATGCCGGAACGAGCACCGGCGCGGGACCTCGCCGGGCCGGACGAGGTCGTGCGCGATCAGCTCGTCGAGCGCCGCCAGCGCCTCGGACTCGCCCACGCCGCCGGTCGCCACCGCGAGGTCGACGTCGAACGGGTCGCCCGCGACCGCGGCCGCTTCGGCGAAGCGGCGCGCCGGCGCGGAGAGCCCGTCGAGCTCGCCCACGATCGCGGCCCGGACGGCGGCGGGCGCGTCGACGCCGTCGGCCAGGCTGGGGCCGTCCGGGCCGCCGCCACCCATGCGGGCGAGCTGGAGCAGGTAGAAGGGGTTGCCGCCGCTCGCCTCGTAGAGGCCCCTGCGCTCGGCCTCGCCCGAGCCCTCGATCAGCGTCTCCGCCTCACCCGCGGTGAGCGGGCCGAGCGCGATCCGCTCGACGATCTTCCCCTCGCCCATCGCCCGCTCGATGCTCGTGACGAGCGCCGGGTCGGCCTGCCCGGAGCGGAACGTCGCGGCGACCAGCACGGCGGCGCGCGGCGGATGGCGCAGCAGGTACGAGGCCAGCTCGAGCGAGGCGCCGTCGGCCCATTGCAGGTCGTCGAGCATCAGCACGAGCGGCTGCTTGGAGGCGAGGCGCTCGATCAGCTCGCGCAGCGCGTGGTGGACGCGGAAGCGCTCCGCCGCGGTGGTCGGATGACGCGATCCGGGGTCCAGCGAGCGCAGCGCCGGGAAGACGCCCGCGAGCTCGGAGAGATCCTCGGCGGCCAGGCGGCTGAAGGCCCGGGGATCGCGCGACGCGAGGTACTCGTCGAGGGCGTCCACGACGAGGCCGAACGGCAGCTCGCGCTCGAACTCCGCGGCGCCTCCCCGCAGCGCGAGGCATCCGCGGTCATCGGCCCGACCGAGGAGCTCGACCAGCAGCGACGTCTTGCCGATGCCGGGCTCGCCCGTCACGAAGACGAGCCGGGCCCGACCCGCGGTCACGTCGTCGAGCAGGCGCCCGAGCACGTCCAGCTCGCGGTCACGGCCGACAAGGGGCTGGCGTAGTGGTTGCGTCACGTCGAGCACAGGTCCCGCCGCGAGCGTACCTCGCACGCCCAGGGACGGGCCTCTGGGTCAGGGTGCTGCCCCGATGTGGGCCGGCGCTCGATCGCCGATGCTGACGCTGATGCCACGTTTCCTGCTCGAGCACCGGCATGTCGCGAACGAGTGCGGCGTGGTGTTCGCGTCCTTCAAGGCCTTCGAGAGCCCGCTGCGTCACCAGCAGACGCTCGGCTCGTGCGACTTCGGGACCCATCGGATCTGGTGGGACGTGGAGGCGGCGACGGCGGACGAGGCGCTCTCGCGGCTTCCGCGTTACGTCGCGCAGCGCACCACGGCGATCCGCGTTCGCGACGTCCGCACCCCCTGACCGGCCCGGGCGCGCCTCAGGGTGCCGGTTCAGGGGGCCGCCCCGATGTTGGACGCGCGGCTCGGCGGCGAGACTTGCCCGCATGCCCGTCACCACGCCCGCCGGTCGACCAGGAGGAGCACCCATGACAGCCACCGCTGTCCCGGACCGCGACGGCGTCCTCGCCCCGTCGGAGGCGGCGGTGCGCGCCCGCGGACTCGAACGGCACTACGGCTCGGGCGACACGACGGTGCATGCCCTGCGCAGCGTCGATCTCGACGTGCGGACCGAACGGCTGACCGCGGTCATGGGCCCGTCGGGCTCGGGCAAGTCCACGCTCATGCACCTCCTCGCCGGGCTCGACTACCCCGACGGGGGCCAGGTGTGGATCGGCGAGACCAAGGTCACCGGGCTCGACGACGACGGCCTGACCGCGCTGCGCCGCGACCACATCGGCTTCATCTTCCAGTTCTTCAACCTGTTGCCGATGCTCACCGCGGAGGAGAACGTCCTCCTGCCGCTCGAGATCGCCGGGCGCAAGCCCGACCCGGACTGGTACCGCGAGCTCGTCGACAAGGTCGGGCTGAGCGAGCGGCTCACGCATCGCCCGAGCGAGCTCTCCGGCGGCCAGCAGCAGCGCGTCGCGGTTGCCCGCGCGCTCGCCTCGCGGCCGACGGTGATGTTCGCCGACGAGCCGACCGGCAACCTCGACTCCACCACGAGCGGCGAGATCCTCGAGCTCATGCGCGAGCTCGTGGACAGCTTCGGCCAGACGACCGTCATGGTCACCCACGACCCGCACGCGGCGGCCATCGCCGACCGCGTCCTGTTCCTCGCCGACGGCGAGATCGTGCGCGATCTCAACGCCTGCGACCCGCACACGGTCATGGCCACGATGGAGGAGCTGAGGGCGTCGTGAGGCGGGTCGCGCTCAAGGGCCTGTGGTGGCGCCGCGGCCGCGCCGTTTTGACCGCGTTCGCGGTCGTCCTGGGCGTCGCGATGGTCAGCGGCACGTTCATCCTCACCGACACGATCAACAAGGCGTTCGACTCGATCTTCCAGGACTCCTACTCGAAGACGAGCGCGATCATCTCCGGGCGCGAGGTCGTCCAGGGCGCCGACAGCGGCACGGCCACGCTGCCCGCCTCGCTGCTGGACCGCGTGCGCGCCAACGACGACGTCGCGGCCGCCGCCTGGGCCATCTTCAACCTCAGGGACGCCGCGACCACGAAGCTCATCGGCAAGGACGGCGACACCCTGGGCACGAGCAACAACGGGCAGTTCGGCTTCGGCTTCGACCGGGCGCCGCGCGTTTCAACCCCATGCAGCTGACGACGGGGCGCTGGGCCTCGGGTCCCGGCCAGGTCGTGATCGATCAGGGCGTCGCCAAGGACAGCGGCTACGGCGTGGGCGACCGGTCGGCGTCGCCGCCCGCGGCCCGACGCGGCCATACACGATCACCGGGCTGGCCAACTACGGCAAGGAGAACTCGATCGGCGGCGCGACGATCGCCGTCTTCGACGTCCCGACCGCGCAGGCGCTGCTGGGCAAGCGCGGCCAGTACGACACGATCTTCGTCGCCGGCCGCGACGGCGTGGCTCCCGAGCAGCTGGTGCGTGAGCTGCGACCCGAGGTGCCGGGCACCGCGCAGATCAAGACCGGCGCGCAGCAGGCCGACGCCGACTCCAAGGACAGCCAGGAGCAGAGCAAGCTCGTCACGTACTTCCTGTTGGCCTTCGGATTCATCCCGCTCGGCGTCGGAGCGTTCGTGATCTTCAACACGCTCTCGATCACGCTCGCCCAGCGCATCCGCGAGCTCGCGACGCTGCGCACGCTGGGGGCCTCGCGGCGTCAGGTCAAGCGCTCGGTGCTGACCGAGGGACTGGCCATGGGCGTGTTCGCGTCGCTCTTCGGGCTCGTGCTCGGCGTAGGGCTCGCCAAGGGCCTGAACACCGTGTTCAAGGCCTTCGGCGTCGACCTGCCGACCGCCTCGACCGTGCTGCAGACCCGCACGATCGTCGTGGCGCTCGCGCTCGGCATCGTGGTCACGCTGATCGCCAGCATCTCGCCGGCTCGGCGCGCGACCCGGATCGCACCGGTCGCCGCGCTGCGCGAGGGCGCCACGCTGCCGCCGCGACTGAGCGCACGCGCGCCGGCGATCCCGCTGACGCTACTGGCGGTCGCGGCCGCGGTGTCCCTCGCGGGCGCGTTCGGCGCGGGCGGCTCCATCGGTCCGTCGCTGATCCTCGTCGGCGTTGGCGCCCTGGGGCTCGTCCTCGGCGTGATCATGGTCGCCGGGCGCCTCGTGCGGCCGCTCGCCCGGGTCGTCGGCGGGCCGGCGCGGAGCCTCGGCGGCCCCGCCGGCCGCCTGGCATCGAGCAACGCCACGCGCAACACGACGCGTACGGCGACCACCGCAGCGGCGCTGATGATCGGCCTCGCGCTCGTGACGCTCGTCGCCACCCTCGCCGCCAGCTTCCGCGCCTCGACGCGCAGCGCCGACGAGAAGGCTGTCAGCGCCGACTACGTCGTGACCTCCGAGAGCGGCTTCGACACGATCCCCGCCGACATCGGCGCGGCCGTCGCGCGGGCCCCCGGAGTTCGGAGCGTCTCCGCCGTGCGCCACGACGAGGCCAAGGCGTACGGTAAGAAGATCAGCGTGGAGGGCATCGCCCCGACCCTCGCGCAGACCGTGACGCTGCGCTTCAGCGAGGGCTCGGACGCGGTCATCCCGCGGCTCGGGAGCTCCGGGGCGATCGTCGAGAAGGCGTTCGCCGAGGACCACGGCCTGCGGATCGGCAGCGCGCTGAAGCTGACGACGCCGGCTGGGCGGACGGTCACGGCCCGCGTCGCCGCGATCACCGATCCCAAGGCCGACCTCCTCGGCGACGTGCTCCTCTCGCAGGCGGCCTTCGACTCGAGCTTCCCGCGGCCGGGCGACCTCTACGTGTTCGTGCGCGCTGACGACGGGACTACGCCGGCGACCACCGCGGCCATCGACCGTGCCGTGGGCGGCTTCCCGGACGTCGACGCCCGCACGCGGTCGGCCTGGCTGGACTTCCGCGGCAAGGACATGGCCCAGTTCCTGAGCCTCCTGTACGTGGTGCTCGCGCTGTCGGTGATCGTCAGCCTGTTCGGCATGGTCAACGCGCTCGTGCTCTCGGTCTTCGAGCGCACCCGCGAGATCGGGATGATGCGCGCGGTCGGCATGACCCGCCGCCAGGTCCGCCGCATGGTCCGCCACGAGAGCGTGATCACCGCGCCCATCGGGGCGGGCCTGGGCCTGCCGCTCGGGCTGCTCGTGGCGGCGGCGATGGCGGGGGCGCTGCACAGCCCGTTCGTCCCGCCGATCGAGTCGCTGGTGATCTTCACGATCGTGGCGATCCTGGCCGGCATCCTCGCGGCGATCGCCCCGGCACGGAGGGCCTCGCGGCTCAACGTCCTGCAGGCGCTGCACTACGAGTAGGCCTGACGATGACGACGGCGGTCACTCCGGGCGCGCCGCAGGAGCCCGACTCCGGCGCGCGCGCCTCAGCCCGACAGCGGCCGCAGCGCCGGATAGAGCCCGCGGAACCGCGGGCCGATCTCCGCGTAGGGCTCGATCCACTCCCCGCGCGGCTCGACGGTGCGCGTGACGTTCACGCACGCCGCGACGGCAGCGCGGGGGTCCGGCCAGACGCCGCCGGCGACGCCCGCGAGCAGCGCCGCTCCGAGGGCGCCGCCCTCGTCGGCGACGCAGAGCTCGAGCGGCAGCTCGAGCACCGAGGCGACGATCTCCAGCCACAGCGCGCTGCGCGCGCCGCCGCCCGAGACGCGGCCGGCGGCCGGGCGCTCGCCGAGCTCCGCGACGAGGTCGAGCGCGTCGCGCAGCCCGAAGGCGACGCCCTCGAGGACCGCCCGCGCGAGCGCGCCACGGTCGTGGCGGAGCTCGAGCCCGGCGAACGCGCCGCGGGCCCCCGGGTCGGCGTGCGGCGTGCGCTCGCCGCTCAGGTACGGCGCGAACAGCAGGCCCTCGGCCCCCGGCTGCCAGCGGGCGGCCTCCGCGACGAGCTCGTCGTAGGTCCCGCCGGCCACCGCTCGCAGCCACCGCAGCGAGCCCGCCGCGCTGAGCATGACGCCCATCACGTGCCAGGCGCCGGGCACCGCGTGGCAGAAGGCGTGCACGCGCGCCCGCGGGTCGTGGCGGTAGGCGTCGAGCGCGACGAAGACGACGCCCGAGGTGCCGAGCACGATCGAGGCCGGGCCGCCCTCGGCGACGACCCCGACGCCGAGCGCCCCGCCGGCCTGGTCGCCCGCCCCGGCCGCGACGGGCACGCCGCCGAAGGCCTCGCCGGAGACCTCCGGTGACTCGAGCACCCGCGGCAGCCAGGCCGGGTCGAGCTCGAGCGCCTCGAGAACCTCGGCGCTCCACGCGCGCCGGGCGACGTCGAAGAGCAGCGTCCCCGACGCGTCGGCGACGTCGATCGCGTGCTCGCCGCAGAGTCGCAGGCGCACGTAGTCCTTGGGCAGCAGGACGCGGCGGATCCGGGCGAAGGTCTCGGGCTCCTCGTCGCGCAGCCACAGGAGCTTGGGCGCGGTGAAGCCCGCGAGCGCACGGTTGCCGGTGAGCTCGACGAGCCGCTCGAAGCCGACCGCCGCCTCGATCGCGTCGCACTGGCGCTGCGTGCGGCCGTCGTTCCAGAGGATCGCCGGGCGCAGCGGGCGGTCGTCCTCGCCGAGCGCGACGAGGCCGTGCATCTGCCCCGACAGCCCGATGCCGCCCGCGCTCGCCGCGTCGAGCTCGTCCAGGACCGCGACGCTCGCCGCCCACCAGTCGTCGGGGTCCTGCTCGCTCCAGCCGGGCCGCGGGGTCGAGAGCTCGAGCGGCCGCTCGGCGACCGCGACGACGCGGCCGTCGCCGCCGTCGAGCGCGACGCCCTTGACCGACGACGTGCCGACGTCGAGCCCGACCAGCCGCGTCATCCCGCGCGGGCGCCGAGGGCCGCGTAGACGAGCTCGTAGGCGGCGACGGCGTCCTTGCGCCCCTGCGCCTCGCGCAGCGCCGCGTCGTCGATGCGCCCGGCCACCGCGTCGATGAAGCGCCACTGCTCGACCGAGCGGCGCACGGCGGCGACCTGGTCCTCGGTGTAGGGATAGAGGTCGAAGCCCAGCCGCTCGCCGTTCGAGCCGTAGCCCGCGCGGCGCAGCTCGAGCGCCAGCTCGAGCGTCTCCATGAACGCGGTCGCGCCGACCATGTTGTCGTCGTCGAACGTGCCCCAGCCGGAGTTGGCGTGCTGGTGGCCGAGCAGCCCCTCGGAGGCCAGCAGTGCGGCGTACTCCGGCAGGTGCTCGCCGTTCATGATCAGGTGCTGCCAGTCCATGTTGACCTGGACGTTGTCGATCCCCTGCGCGCGCAGCTTGTGGACGATGTGCAGCGTCATCCCGATGTTGCGCATGAAGATCTTCATCGCCGGCTCGGAGTTCTTGTGCTCGAGGAAGAGCTTGCGCCCGTGCCGGCCGACCGCGACGGCGGCCTGCGCAATGCCGTGGATGAGGTGGCCCCACTCCTCGGCGTAGCGGGTCTGGAACGGGTAGTTGTAGCCCTCGATCCCGGGCCAGATGAGGAAGTGCGCGCCGATCTCACCGGCGAGCTCGCAGCCCTCGAGCGTGCGTGCGAGCGCCTCCTCGCGGACCGCGCGGTCGGCCGAGCACAGGCCGCCCTTGCCGAAGCGCGGGTCGAGGTGCAGCCCGCTGGCCACGCAGTAGATGCCGTGGTCGCCGAGCGCGGCCCGGACGTCGCCGAGGTTCGCGCGCGAGAGCTCCTGGGGAAAGTGGAACTCGTAGTCGTCGATGAGCTCGCCGAGCCCGCCGACCGCGCGGTGGACCTTCTCGACGGTCGACTCGTGGGCATGCTCGGGCTGGTAACCCACGGGCACGAAGCGGGTGATCATCCCGCCCAGGGCCCAGATGCCGAGGCTCGTCTTCAGGCGATCGGGCATGGTGCGTTCCTCTCTGCCGCGTCGTAGAGGGCGGCGATCGTGCGCGCCTGGCCGAGCGCGTCGGCGCGGGCGAGCAGCGGCTCGCGCTCGCCGCGCACGGCGGCCTCGAAGTCGGCGAGCTCGAGCGCGTAGGGGTCGGCCGGACCGGTCTGCACGCGCTCGATCGGGCCGCCGGGCGGGCGCACCTCGATCACCGCCTCGCGGCTGTGCCAGGGATCGTCGAGCCACAGCGATCCGCCGTCGCCGACGAGCTCGAGCTCGTCGCGCGGGGTCAGCGCCAGGCCGCAGTCGAGCAGCCCGAGCAAGTCGCCGCCGAAGCGCAGCGTGGCGACGAGCGCGACGTCGACGCCGTCGCCGCCGAGGACCTGCTCGGCGTAGACGCGCTCGGGCTCGGCGCCGACCACGGCGCGACACGCGCTCACGCAGTAGCAGCCGACGTCCATGAGGGCGCCACCGTCGAGCGCCGCCTGCAGGCGGATGTCGGGCTCGTGGGCGACGAACGAGAACGCGGCGCGGACGAGCCGCAGCCGCCCGACGGCGCCGTCGGCGACGAGCTCGTGCGCGCGCTGAAGCTGCGGGTGATGGCGCCACATGAACGCCTCGGCCAGGACGAGGCGCTCGCGCTCGGCGACGTCGAACGCGCGCTCGACCTCCTCGGGGCGACGGCTCAGCGGCTTCTCGCAGAGCACGTGCTTGCCGGCCTGCAGCGCCCGGATCGACCACTCGACGTGCAGCGCGTTGGGCAGCGGGTTGTAGATCGCGTCGACCTCGGGGTCCGCGAGCAGCTCCTCGTAGGAGCCATGCGCGCGCGCGATCCCGTGCTCGGCGGCGAAGGCGCGGCCGCGCTCGACGTCGCGCGAGCCGACCGCGACGAAGTCCTGCCCGGAGCCCGAGCCCAGCAACAGGCCGCTGATGCGCGCGGTCGAGAGGATGCCCCAGCGCAGCGCCATCAGCCCCAGCTCGCCTCGCTCAACGTCGTCGTCATGTTCCGCAGCCGCCGCGGCCGGGTGAGCGGCGACGCGCGGACCCGCTTGCCTGCCAGCTCCAACACCGAACTCCCCTTCCGTCGGTCGATGCGGCGCGGCGGGGCGCCGCGCCTCGGCGCGACGCCCCGCCGGCGACTCAGACCCTGCCCGACGCCAGCCTCTGCTTGCGCGCCAGGGCGTCGATGATCACCGCGGCGAGGAGCACGCCGCCCGTGACGATGTACTTCACCGAGGACTCGAGCGCGAGCAGGTCCATCCCGTTGGAGATGGAGCCGATGACGAGCGCGCCGAGCAGTGCGCTCCACACCGTGCCGCGGCCTCCGAAGAGGCTCGTGCCCGCGATGACCGGGCCGGCGATCGCGAGCAGCAGCAGGTCGCTGCCGCCCGAGGACTGGTTGACGGCGAGCAGCCGCGAGGCCGCCATGATGCCGCCGATCGCCGCCATCGCGGAGCAGAGCGCGAACACGACGATGCGGATGCCGCTCACCGAGATCCCGGCGCGCCGCGCGGCCTCGTCGTTGCCGCCGACCGCGTAGATGTGGCGGCCGAACCGCGTGCGTGTGGTGATGTACTGGAAGATCACCACGAAGCCCACCAGGATCAGCACCGCGAGCGGCAGGCCGCGGTCGGAGTTGAACACGGCGATCGAGGCGATGACTGCCACCGCGACGACGACGATGCGCGTGATCATCGAGGCGATCGGGGGCGCCGGCAGGCCCGCCTTGAGGCGCTGGCGCCGGGTGAGCAGGTTGACCGCCACGAACGCGCCGATCGCCACAGCCGCGATGACCCACCCCACGACGTCGCTGTAGAAGGTGCCCGTCAGCCCGATGATCTTGCTGTCGGTGATGTTCACCGTGCCGGTCTCGCCGAGCACCTTGAGCTGGAAGCCCTGCCAGGCCAGCAGCCCGGCCAGGGTCACGACGAACGACGGGATGTCGAAGCGGGTGAAGAGGAACCCCTGCAGCAGCCCGATCGCCACCCCCGCCACGATCGCCGCGGCGATCGCTGTGTACGGCGACCAGCCGTGCTTGACGTTGAGCACGGCCATGATCGACGCGCACAGGCCGCTCACGGCGCCGACGGAGAGGTCGATCTCGCCGAGCAGCAGGACGAGCACGATGCCAACCGAGATCAGGCCCACCGCGGTGATCTGGAGGGCCAGGTTGGTGAGGTTCGTGGCCGTGAGGAAACGGCTCTCCTGGACCTGGAAGATGATCCAGATCGCCGCCAGGGCGATGACCACGCGCGCCTCGGCGAGGTCGCCCGTGACGAAGCGCTTGAGGAAACCCGTTCGCCGACTCGGGACGTCGACGTCGTCGCCGATGGCCGGCGCCGTTGCTTGAGCGCTCATTGCCCATCTCCTGACTCGCTCGCGGGGGCGGCAGTGCCGAACTCGGCCCCGGTGATCGCGCCGACGACCGCCTCGCGTGAGGTGCCGTGGACGTCGAAGTTCCCAGCCTCGCGCCCGAGCCGCAGCACGTAGATGCGGTCGGCGACCTCGAAGACGTCGGCGAGGTTGTGGCTGACCACGATCACCCCGAGATCGCGCTCGCGCAGCCGCTTGATCAGGGCGAGGACCATCGCGGTCTGGCGAACGCCCAGGGCCGCGGTCGGCTCGTCGAGCATGACCATCTTGGGCTCGCCCAGGAGCGAGCGGGCGATCGCGACCTGCTGGCGCTGGCCGCCGGACATCGTCCCCACCTCCGCGCGGACGCTGGTGATCGTCACCGCGAGATTCTGCAGCAGCTCGTGCGAGCGCTGCTCCATCTCGGTCTCGTCGAGCTGTCGCACGACCCCTCCGGGGCCGCCGGACAGCTCCTCGCGGCCGAGGAAGAGGTTCTCCACCACGTCGAGGTTGTCGCACAGCGCCAGGTCCTGGTAGACGGTGGCGATGCCGAGCCGCGTGGCGTCGGTGGGGTGCGTGATCTTCACGGGCTGGCCCTCGAAGAGGACGTCGCCACCGGAGACCGTGTGGATGCCGGCGATGGCCTTGACCAGCGTCGACTTGCCGGCGCCATTGTCGCCCACCAGGGCGACCACCTCTCCGGCGCGAACCTCGAAGTTCACGTCGGAGAGGGCCTCCACGGGCCCGAAGCGCTTGCTCACCCCCCTCAACGCGAGAAGCGCACCGTTGGTGCTCATCTGAACGTTCCTTTCGTTTCGCGTGGCGGGCCGGGGGCGGCCGACGCGACGGCCGCCCCCGGGCGCGCGTGGATCACTCGATGCCGGCGGACTTGCAGGCTGACGCGTACTGGGGAGTGCAGATCTGCGAGACGCTCCAGAACCCGTCCTTGACGATCGTGTCGTTGACGTTGCTCTTGGTCACGGCGACCGGCGTGAGGATCACCGACGGCACCTGCTTCTTGGTGTTGTCGACGTTGCCGGTGACCAGTCCCGCCGGCGGCTGCTGGCCCTTGGCGAGGGCCACGGCCAGCTGCGCTGCATTCTCGGCCTCCGGCTTGACCGCCTTGTAGACGGTCATGTACTGCTCGCCGGCGATGATCCGCTGGACCGCGGCGAGCTCGGCGTCCTGGCCCGTCGTCGGCTTGGTCGCCGGCTTGATGCCGTTGCCCTTCATCGCTGCGATGGCGCCGCCCGCGGTGCCATCGTTGGCGGCGTAGACGCCGTTGAAGCCGCTCTTGCCCAGCGCGGTGATCGCCTGCTCCATCTCGTTCTGGGCCTTGTCCGGGCTCCAGTCGGGGGTGTCGTACTGCTTGGCGATCTTGACGCCCGCCTGCTGGAACCCCTGCGTCGCGCCCTGCTTGAACAGCTTGGCGTTGTTGTCCGTCGGGGCGCCGTTGATCATCACGATCGGGCCGGAAGCGTTGCCGTCCTTCTTGAGCTTGCCGGAGAGCGCGGCGGCCTGGAGCTGGCCGACCTTCACGTTGTCGAACGAGATGTAGTAGTCGATGTCCGCGCCGGTGATGAGGCGGTCGTAGCTGACGACCCCCACGTTCTGCTGCTTGGCGCGGGTGACGATCGAGGCGGCGGACGCCGCGTCGACCGGATCGAGCACGAGCACCTTGGCGCCCTTGGTGATCGCCGCCTCGGCCTGCTGCTGCTGCTTGGCCGGGTCCTGGTCGGCGTTGGAGTAGATGATGTCGCAGTCCGGGCACAGCGACTTGAGCTTGCGCTCGAAGTTCGGGCGATCCTGCGACTCGTAACGCGCGGTCTTGGACTCGGGCAGGAGCAACGCGATCGGCTTGCCGCCGCCGCTGCTGCTCGTGCCAGTGCCGCTGGCAGTGCCGCCGTTGTCGTCGCTGCCGCAGGCGGCCACGACCAGAGCGAGCATCGCCGCGAGGACGAGCGCCACGCCCCCGCGTCGGCGGGTTGATACGGGCATTGAGACCTCCTCCATCATGGGTTGTGATGAGACGGGTGCGGGCGCGGGCGGAGCCGGCGCCGTGCTGGACGGGCGCGACTGCGCCATGAGCTCGGCTGGCTCACCCAGCGACGCCGAGATGATCTCCACGTCCTCGGTCGCCGGGATCGCCCGGCGGCGGACGAAGTCGCGAAGCGGTTCGAGCAGCACCTTGACGGCGGGCTGGTGCTTGCGCCGACGACGATTCGCCCGGGGTTGATGAGGTTGGCCACCGCCACGGCCCGGACGGGCCAGATCCCCTTCGTGGTCGACCATCATCCCGATTGCCTCCTCCTGCGGTGGAAGGGTACGGGACGGTCAGGGGGTCGTCGGCCTCGCGCCCGCCGAGCGCGAGCGCGCCCAGGAGCTCGGCGCGCTCGCCCAGCGCGCCCGCGACGATCCGGACCTCCCCGCCGGCCGGGATCGCAAAGCGCCCGACGGCCGCACGTAGGGGCTCGAGCACGAGCTCGCCCGCGGTGGAGAGCGCGCCGCCCACGACCACGAGGTCGGGGTTGACGTGATTGCAGAGGTCGGCGACGACGCGGCCGACCGTGGCGCCGGCGTCGGAGATGACGCGCTGGCAGGTGGCGTCGCCCTCGCGCGCAAGCGCGACGAGCTCGGCGACCGTAAGCGGGCCGTACGAGTCGCGCACGAGCTCGCAGAGCGCCGGACCCGAGACGAAGGTTTCCAGGCAGCCGCGGTTGCCGCAGCGGCAGATCGGGCCCTGCGGGTCGACGAGCACGTGCCCGACCTCCCCCGCGATGCCGCGCGCACCGCGGAACGGCCGACCGCCGAGCACGAAGCCCGCACCGATGCCGGCCGACAGGCGCAGGTACACCATGACCGCGGCGCCGCGGCCGGCGCCGAATGTCGACTCGCCGAGCGCCCCGACGTTCGCGTCGTTGTCGACGTGGACCGGGAGGCCGAGGCGCTGCTCCAGCTCGGCGGCCGGGTCGAGCCCGACCCAGTCGGGGAGGATGGCGTGCGAGAGCAGGAGCCCGCTGTCGGGGTCGATCGGCCCGGGCAGGCCCATGCCTGCTGCGACGATGTGCCCGGGCTCGAGCCCGGCCTCGTCCAGCACCTCCTCGACGAGGCGCGCGGCGATGTCGAGCGCTTCGTGCGCGTTGAGGTCGACCTCGTGTTCGACGAGCCCTTCGGCGAGGACGGCATAGGAGAGGTCCGCAACCGCCACGCGCAGGTGGCCGTGGCCGAAGTCGAGGCCGAGGAGGCCGCCGGCGGAGCGGTCGAGCGCGATGAGCACCGGCGGCCGGCCACCCTGGGGGCCGGCCGACCCGCCGTCGGTCGCCCGCTCGATGACGAGCCCCGCAGCCTGGAGGTCGCCGATCAGGCTGGAGACCGTCGAGCGGCTCAGCCCGGTCTTGCGCGCGATGTCGGCGCGGCTGATCGCACCGCGCCACCGCAGCGCGTCGACCACGCGCATGCGATTGCGCGCGCGCAGCGACTCCAGCGACCCGGTTCGCGGCGAAACCACGCAAGCGACCCTCTCCGATCGCCCCGAGGTTTGTCAAGGATACGCACGAACCTGGCTCGATCCGTTCTCGCTTCGTAGCGGTCGCGGTCCTGCGGCCGGCGCGCCGGCGCTCGCACGACGCGGGCGCCGGC
This sequence comes from uncultured Actinomycetes bacterium, assembly GCA_963803375.1. Taxonomy (GTDB): domain Bacteria; phylum Actinomycetota; class Thermoleophilia; order Solirubrobacterales; family Solirubrobacteraceae; genus JAOPZW01. The sequence continues at coordinate 136,438 of CAWDMB010000014.1, forward strand.
GCCGGCTCGGCGCTCTCAGCCGCGGGCGGTTGCCCGCCCCGGCTCCCACAGAACCGTGCTTGTGCTGTTCACACACGGCTCCTCGGGACGGCGGGTTGCGAACCCCGCCGCCGGCCGGTTCATCGACCTCGACCTATCCCCACTCCAGCGCCAGCTGCTCGTCGGTGGGGGCGACGATCTCCTCGTGCGCGCGATGGTGCAGCTCCACCAGCGAGACGAGCCCGCGGTCGGTGAAAAACCGGGGCCGCAGTGCCCGATCGACTTGTGGGATGTGGCTCAGCGCCCACAGGGACCTGCGCCCCGAGTAGACGCCTTGCCATGCTGACCTTCGCTTGACACCGAGGGCGATGAGGTTGCGAACGATCGTCGGGCGGCGTTTCCAGTGGTGCAACAGGATCGCGCGAAGCCGACGCCGGATGTGGGCGTCCAGCGCGCGCAACGTGAACTGCTCGCCGGGCGAAGCGATCCGGAAGAACTGATGCCACCCCCGCAGCCACGCGTTGATCTGAAGGATGCAGCTCGCAAGCGTGCGTCCCCATGGTCGTGGCGTGAGCTGGCGGATCCGCTGCATCGCGTTGCGCTTGGTGCGCTCCGAGAGCAGGATCTCCACGCTGCCGGTCTGCGGGTCTAATCGCAGCCGAAAGCCGACGAAATGGCGGTCCTCCGGGAGAGCGACAGCCGACTTGGCTTGGTTGATCTTCAGGCGCAAGCGCCCTTCGATGAACCCGGTCAGGCTGGCCATCACCCGCCGCCCCGCTCGTTCGCTCTTCACGTAGACGTTGCCGTCGTCCGCGTAGCGAACGAACCGGTGGCCACGCCGGTCAAGCTCCCAATCGAGCTCGTCCAGCACGATGTTCGACAGCAACGGGGACAGCGGCGAGCCTTGCGGAACGCCCTCCTCGTTAGCGATCACCACACCGTCCGGCAGCACGATCTTGGCCTTCAGCAACCGTCCGATCAGCACGAGCAGCCGCCGGTCCGCGACTCGCTGCGCGAGCCTCGACATCAGCCGCTGGTGGCAGACCCGATCGAAGAACTTCTGCAGATCGATGTCGACCACCCACCCGTACCCGTCCTTCAGATGCTGACTGGCCTCCTCGACCGCCGTGTGGCAACTTCGGCCCGGTCTGAACCCGTGACTCGACGGATGAAACGTCGGCTCGAAGACAGGCTCGAGTACCTGCCGCACGGCCTCACAGACCACCCTGTCGATCACGTTCGGGATCCCCAACCCGCGCAGACCGCCGCCCGCCTTCGGGATGTTCGCCCGGCGAATCACGCCGGGGCGATACCTCCCTTCCAGCAGATCGGCGGCCAGCCTCCGACCGACGATCGACCACTGCTCGCGCAGCTCCTCGACCGTCTGCCCGTCAGGGCCAGGCGCTCCCTTGTTCGACACCACCTTCAACAACGCCGCCGTCAACCGATAGGCGACCTCCTCCATCGTCACCGGCGTGACGCTCTCCGCGTTGCCGACCGCCTTCGGCACCATCGCCTCACGAGCCCCGGACCGGTCCGAGGACGCTCCGCGCTTGGCCCCTCGCGGGTCATCAGCTGTCGCGATCGGCAGACGAAGCTGCCACGCCGTTTGATCAACCGGGATCGCCTTCCCTTGCGCGCCGGCACTCGACCCGACACGCTCAGCGAGCATTACCCCGCCTTCCAGTAGTACGCGATCCTCCGACTTCTGCTGGGCCATCAACCGTCGTCCTCTCGTTCTCCGGCCTACCGACCACCCGGCCGGAACCCAGCAGACCTCCCAGGGTAAGACGCTGAGATTTCGCCGCGATCACGTCGCCAATACGCCCCCGGGACCGACAGGAACAGGGCATCGCTGCTGGCGGCCAGCTCACCACCCAAAGGACGCCTTACGGCGCTTCACTCTCGTTCGCGACCACGACACATCTATGGCTTCCTTCAGACCCGCCCTCACGGAAGCCCGCCCGCACAAACAGCCGCGAGCGAGCCGCCCGGTCAATTCCGGGCGCGCCCTTGCTCATGATGTTGGGTTCCCCCTGTAGGGCCCCAGGACAGGACTCACACCTCCGATCTAAAGATGCTGGCAAGAGGCGCCGGCGCCGGCTCGGCGCTCTCAGCCGCGGGCGCCCGCGTCGGCTCGGCGCTCTCAGCCGCGGCCCCAGGCGATGACGCCGGCGATGTCGAGCGTCGACAGGACTCCGGTGGGGCGACCGCCATCGACGACGATCAGGTGGGTGAGGTCGTGCTCCGTCATGAGCTGCACCGCCTCGGTGAGAGCCGTTGAGGGGTCGACGGTGATGGGCTCCGTGAGGGCGATGTCCCCGGCGGTCAGCTCGTCGATCCCGGTGGTCGCCGCGCGAATCAGGTCCATGTCGGAGATCAAGCTCCATCTGAGCTGCTCGCCGCGCACGGGATCGGTGTGCACGTCCTCGACGATCACGCTGTGGATGTGATGCGTCCCCATCATCCGTGCGACGACCGTCGCGGTCGCGTCCGACGGACAGCTCATCACGCCGACGCGCATCGCGTCCGACACCGTCGCGTTCTCCAGGCTCGGCGTCAGGAAGCTGCCTTCCGACGGCTGGATGTTGCTCATCTCCGGCTCCTCGTGGTCGTGGTGGCATTTCAGCGTCCCGCCCGTGCGCGCTGCGGGCGTCCGGCGGTCGCCGCGCGCCGAGGGGGGCAACTACGGACCATACGCGGGCTCCGCGGCTATGTCGTTGCCGTCGTCTCGTGGTTGATCTCGGGCGCGGGCTCGGTGGGCTCGGCGGCGCGCGGGACGACGAGGATCGGGCCGCGGCAGCGCCGTGCCGTGGCCTCGGACGTGCTGCCGAGCACGAGCCGCCGCACCATGCCCCAGCGGCGCGAGCCGACGACGACGAGGTCGGTCGTGGCGGTGGCGTCGGCGAGGACCTCGGCGGGCTCGCCGGCGACGACGCGAAAGCCGGCGGCGACGCCGTCGAGGTCGCGCGCGACCCGGCGCAGCTGCTCCTCGGCGCGGCGGCGCGCCGGCTCGAGCAGCTCGCGCTGCTCGAGCTGCGGCGCCGACAGCGCCGGGTAGCCGAACGCGAACCCCGTCGACCACACCGGGAGGCGGTCGGGGACGGCCGCGAGCAGCTCCAGGCGCGCGCCGGTCCGCCGCGCGAGCTCGGCCGCGAGCGCGAGCGCGGCGCGCGCCTCGGGCGAGCCGTCGAAGCCGACGGCGATCCGCCCCAGCGCCGCGGGCGCCGCGGCGTCGTCGGGGACGATCGCGACCGCGCACGGCGCCCCGTGCAGCACCTGCAGCGCGTGGTCGCTCTCGAGCGCGCGCTCGAGCCGCGAGCGCCGGCGCCCGCCGACGACGATCAGCTCGGCGTGCTCGCGCTCGGCGACGTGACGCAGCGCATGCGCGGGCGAGAGCGCCGCGACCGTCGCCGTCAGCGCGCGCGGAGCGAGCTCGTCGCGGACCCCGCGAATCGCGCGCTCGATCCGTCGGCGCTGCTCGCGATAGCTCTCCGGCGGCGGCACCGGACCGAGCGCGTAGGCCGCCACCAGCAGCAGCAGCTGCGCACCCGACGCCTGCGCGAGCACGCTCGCCAACGCCACGGCGTTGCGCCCCCGCTCAAACCCGTCGCAACCCACGATGATCCTCCCGAACATGACCCGTGACGCTACGTGCGCGCCGACCCCCGAACATCGGTGATCTCCACGGACCCCCACCGACAAGCCACCCGAGACCCCGCGGGACGCCCACCGAACACGCCGCCCGCCCCCGCACGCGCGAATCCGTGAACGCCACCGATGCCGCGCGGCCGCGACAACCCCTACGTTCCGGCCCCATGACGCTGATCTGGCTCGCCGCCTGGCTGATCGCCAACAACATCGGCGGCCCCGAACCCCTCACCCTCGACCCCGTCAACGCCTGGCTCGCCACCCTCATCCTCGCCCTCGCACTCGACATCAACCGGCCCGCGACCCTCGCACGGTCACGCCGCTAACGCCCGCGTCCGGCCGGCCCGCCGGCCGCGGCGGTGCGTAGCCGGCGGGGGGGGTGGCGGGCGAGCTGGAGCGGTGTGGGCTGATCGAGACGGGCGAGGAGCTTGTGGAGGTCGGCGCGAGTGAACTCCCTGAGGGCTGGGCGATCTGTTCGAGGGAGCGCGAATGCCAGCAGCGTGCGCTCGAGCTCGTCGAGGTCTGAGAAGTAGTGGGCAGCAGCACTTGCGCTGCGCGACGTGAAGTAGATCTCGGCAGGTTGAGCCAGGAGGTGTGGACCGGGGTGTGTACGAGGATGAGGTGCGCCAGGTGCCCTGGAGGCGATCGATCGAGAGCAGCCGCGATGCGTAGAGCCGTTGTCGACGACGACGTACACGCGCTGCGCGGACGCGTAGGGCTCGATGCTCATGAACTGCTCGATGAGCTGATCGAATGGTTAGATGCCGTCCTTGGGTGCGCAGCGGCGGAGATCCTGGCGCGCCGGATGTGACAGGCAGCCAGGTAGCGCAGCGAGCCCTTGCGCTCGAACTCATGCATACGCGCAGCCCGGAAGGTGTGGGCTCGGTCGGGAGATGCGGGCGCGGGCCTGGATCGAGGGTCCAGGAGCACAAGACGAAGTCGCCGGGCTCGAGCAGAAGGCCTTCCCAGCGCCCCTCGAGAGATAGAGGATAGGGCCGACTTCTCGGAGAAGAGCGGGTCGCGCGGGAAGACAAGAGCGATAGCAACGGGCGGATCGCGTCCTCGCGTAGCCACCGCCAGACGATGCCCGACACCTGGGCGACGATCCCGCGCTCGATCGCAGCGCGCGCGACCTCAGCCGCGACCAGCGCGACAGCGGAACCCCGGACTGGGCCGGCACTCGCACGCCAGCGCCTTGACCTCGGCGATCTGCCCCGGGAGAAAAGCGCAGCGGCCGCCCAAGCCGCTTCTCTCCTCAAGCCCCTGGACGCCCTCGCGGCAGAAGCGTTATCGCCAGTCCGACACCGCCAGCGCGACAGATCAAGCCGCCGCGCGATCTCCGCGGACAACCACGCAGCGAAGAGGATCGCCAAGGCAAGCACAACGACACGAAGCGAGCCAGAAAAAAAAAAGAGAAGAAAAAAAACAAGCAGAAAAAAAAGAAAAAAAAAAAAAAAAAAAAAGAAAAAAAAAAAAAAAAAAAAAAAAAAAAAAAAAAAAAAAAAAAAAAAAAAGAAAAAGAGAAAAACTTAGCCATAGTGGGCCGCACGGACCTGCAGATTGGCTTCGGGTGGCGTGCGCCTTGCGCGTCGGTCGCGTCGGCCCAGGGTGAGGCGCTCGTCGAGGTCCGACGAGCGCATCCACGCGGACCTCAGCAACGGTTCCCCGGCGTACGGCGCGATTGTGGATGTGCAGCGACGACCGCGACACGACCTCGATCAACGGCGCGCTCGCGTCGGCCGGCGAAAGCGTCGCCAGCGCGCTCGCCGAGGCGGCCGCTACTTCATCCGGAAGACGATCCGACCTCGGGTGAGGTCGTAGGGCGAGAGCTCGACGCGCACGCGGTCACCCGGGAGCACCCGGATCCGATAGCGGCGCATCTTCCCGGCCAGGTGGCCCAGCACCTCGTGCCCGTTGTCGAGCTTGACGCGGAACATCAGGTTGGGCAGGGCCTCGGCGACCTCGCCCTCGAACTCCACCTTCTCCTCGACGGCCATTCAGCGTTCACCTCCCCTCTTGCGCTCGGTGTTCGGCGGCTTGGCGACCGACCGCGCGCAGCGCGGATCGACGCCTCGCGACCCTCCGCCCAGTCTACAACCCGGCCATCGCGCACCCGTCCGCGTAGGCCCGTCATCGTCCGCGCCGTGTTCGCCGGACAGACCGACCTCGAGCGCGCTGCCCGCGCGCTCGCCACGAGCCTGCCCGGGAGCGACCGGCGGCTTCGTCGTCCACCGCCCGGCGAGGCGTGAGCGTCGCAGGCCAGCGCCCAATACTTCGCGGCGCCCGAGCGGCCGCACGGCCGCGCTCGCATCCTCGTCGTGGCTACCGCGGGGTCTCGTCGAGCGGGCCGCCGCAGTTTGGGCAGCTCGCCCGAATTGCGACGCGCTCGCCGGACCACAGTCGCAGGCAGCGCAGGCACAGGATCCGCCTCATGCGGACGTCTTTTCTCGCCGGCTCGCGCAGATCCTGCGCGCCGACCGGCATAGTCACCGTAAGCGATGGACGACGTCTCGGACCGCGAAGCGCTCGGCGAGCTGCCCGCCGAGCTCGACACCCGCCACCTGCTGCGGCGCGTGCTGCAGGTCGGCGCGGTCGCCGCCGCCGTCGCCCTGGCGATCTCCGCGCTGCCCGGCCTCGGCGACCTCCGCGAGCGCTTCGCCGACGCGCGCCCGGGCTGGATCGCGCTCGCCGGGCTGCTCGAGCTCGCCTCGGTGCTGAGCTACGTGGCCGCGTTCCGCGGCGTCTTCTGCCCCCGCCTGTCGTGGAGCTTCAGTGCGCAGATCGGCCTGGCCGAGCAGGCCGCCAACGTGCTGCTGCCCGCCGGCGGCGCCGGCGGCCTCGCGCTCGGGGCCTGGGCCCTGCGGCGCGGCGGGATGGCCGTCGCGCACATCGCCCGGCGCTCGGTGGCCTTCTTCATCCTCACGAGCTCAGTGAACTTCGTCATCGCCGTTCTCGCCGGCGTCGGCCTCGCGGTCGGCGTGCTGCCGGGCGACGTCGGGCTCGCGCTTGCGCTCGTCCCGGCGGCGCTGGCCGCCGCGACGATCACGGGCGTGCTGCTGCTTCCGCGGCTCCTGCCCGACGATCCCGTGCCCCGCGGCGGGCGCCTCCGCCGAGCCGCCGTCGGCAGCCTGCGGGCGGTCTCCGACGGCGTCCGCGACGCGGTTGCACTCGTCCGCGCCCGCGATCCGCTGGTGATCCTCGGGTCGATCGGCTACCTGGCCTTCGACGCCGCCGCGCTCGCGGCGAGCTTCACGGCCTTCGGCGGAGGACCTCCGGTCGGCGTGTTCCTGCTCGCCTACGTCCTCGGCCAGCTCGGTGGGCTCATCCCCGTGCCGGGCGGCCTCGGTGGCACCGACGGCGGGCTCGTCGGCTCGCTCGTGCTCTTCGGAACGCCGCTGTCCGCCGCGACGGCGGCCGTGTTGGCCTACCGCGCCTTCCAGCTCGGGCTGCCGGCGCTCCTGGGGACGGCCGCCTTCGTCCGCCTGCAGCAAACGCTCGCCCGGGCCGAAGCGCCGGCCGCGCTCTGCGCGCCGCTCGCCGAGCCGTTGCCCGTCGTCAGGCTCTCGTCGGCGCGGATCTAGGCGGCCCGCGCCTGCGAACCGGCCTGCCGGCAGCCGCGGCGCGCGGTGGAGGCCCCGGCCGGGCGCGATCAGCCCGCGCCGAATGTCGCCGCTTCCACCGACTGCGTGGAAAAGCCGACACTCGACGGATCGCCGATCGCGGACGAGGCGCCGGCGGCGCCTCGTCCGTGCTCCCGAGGTGGAGACGGTGGGAATCGAACCCACGAAGGAAGGAGAGAGAAAGAGAGAGGAAGAGGAAAAAAAAGGATAAGAGGAAAGAAGAGAATAAGAGGAGAAAGGAAAGAGAAAGAAAAAGAAGAAAGAAGAGAGAAAGAAGGGAAAAGAGAGAGGGAAAGAGAAAGAAGAAGAGAGATGAAAGAAAGAGAGATAAAGAGAGAGGGAGAGAGAAAGAGGAGATAGAAGTGAGAGGAGAAGAGATGGAAAAAAGGAGAAAGAAAGAGAGAAGAAGATAGGAGAAGAAGAGATAGAAAAAGAAGAGAGGAAAAGACAGAAAAAGAAGAAAAAAGATAGGAAGGAAAAGAAGAAGAGAAGGAGAGATGAGAAAAAAGAAAGGAAGTAAAGGAGAATGGAAAGAGAAGGAGATAAAAGAAAAAGAGAAGAGAGAGAAAGAAGAGAGGAAAGAAAAGAGGAGAAGAAAAAAAAAAAAAAAAAAAAAGAGAAAGAAAGAAGAGAGAAAGAAAAAAAAGAGAGAAAAAGAAAAGAAAAAAAAAAGAAGAGAGAGAGAGAGAGAAGAGAAAAGAGAAAAGAAAGAGAAAGAAAAAAAAAAAAAGAAAGAAGAGAAAAAAAAAAGAAAAAAGAAAGAGAGAAAGAAAAAAGAGAAAGAGAGAAAAAAAAAAGAAGAAAAAAAAGAAAAAAAGATAAGAAAGAAGAGAAAAGAAAAGAAGAAAAAAAAAAAGAAAAAAAGAAAAAAGAGAGAAAGAGAGAGAGAGAAAAAAAAGAGAAAGAAAAAGAGAAAAAAAGAAAGAAAAAAAAAGAGAGAAAGAGAAGAGAAGAAAAGAAAGAGAGAAGAAAAAAGAAAAAAAAAAAGAAGAAGAGAAAGATAAGAAAGGAGAGAGAGAAAAGAGAGAGAAAAAAGAAAGAAGAGAAAGAAGAAGAGAAAGAAAAAAAGAGAAAAAAAGAAAAGAAAAGAGAAAGAAGAAAGAGAAGAGAAGAAAGAAGGAAAAAGAAAAGGAGAAAAAGAGGAGGAGATAAGAAAGAAGAAAGAAGAAAGAGAGAAGAAAGAAGAAGAGAAAAAGAAGGAAGAGAAGAAGATAGGGAAAGAAAAAGGAAAGAGAGAAAGAGAGAAAAAAAGATAGGGAAAAGAAGAAAAAGAAGAGAGAAAGAAGAAAGAAAAAAAGAAAAAAAGAGAAGAGAGAGAAAAAAAAGAAAGAGAGATAGGAGAGAAAGGTGAAAAAGAAGAAGAGGAAGAGAAAAAAGAAGAGAGAGAGAAGGAGAAGAAGAAGATAGAGGAAAGAGAAGAAAAAAAAGAAAAGGAAGAAGAGGAAAGAAAGGAAGAGATAGAAGTAGAAAAAGAAGAAAGAAAGAAGAGAGAAGAGGAGAGAGAGATAGAGGAGAAAGAAAAGAAAAGAAAAAAAAGAAAAGGAGGAAAGAAAGAAGAGAAAGGAGAAATAGGAGAAAAAGAAGAAGAGGAGATAGGAGAAGAAAAGGAAAAGAGAAGAAAAAAAAGAAAAAGAGAGGAAATAAAGGAAAGATAGGAGGAAAGAAAAGGTAAGATAGAAGAAGAAAGAGAAGAGAAAGTAGAGATAGAGGAAGAAGAAGGAAAGATAGAGAGAGGAGAAGGAAGAGAAAGAGAGAAAAAGGAAATAGATGAGATAGAGGAGAAAGGAAGGGATATGATAGAGCGAAAGATAGAGCAAAGAAGAGTGGAAGGAGGAGGTGTAAGAGACGGCGTTGCAGGGCCGGAGCAGGCCGAAGCGCCTAGCGGGATAATAGGCGTAGGCCTGCAGCGGGTGAAACCGAAAGAGCCCTAGTAGATGAAGGCAGCTAGCTCTTACTCAGAATGCACGCAGATCAACGTCGCGTAGATGTAGATCGTCAAGCGCTCTGGCGGCAGTGCAAATAACAAAAGCGCTAGCGCGCGAGCGAGTGCGCCGCCAGCAACGCCTACAGCAGCTACGGCTCGGAGGAGATAAGATAGAACAACAGGAACGCTGTGGAGTAAGACGACACGGGGCAGAACAGCGCCTACTGGTCGCGAAAAGAGCAGAGATCGGACAGGCATTAGACGCCGTCGGCAAGCATGACCGCCAGATCGAGGATCACCCGAAGGATCGTGGCCGCGACGGCGCTGCTTCAACGGCGACAGCGCAGCGACAGCACCAGCGTGAGAAAGAGCTTGTAGGCCACCGGAGCAAGCAGCGCGCTGACCGCGTGCGACACCAACCCCGCTCGTCGCCGTGACTACTACGGTTACCGGGCGTCCATCACGCATCACCTACAAGGTGAACCTCCAAAGCCGGGATCAGGACCTTAGACAAGCCCAGGATCGCTGCTCAACCGGACGTTTCCGCGCCACCGCTCGCCGGGGGCGCGGGCGCTACTGCACGCGGGCTAGTAGCCTATACCTCTACCTAGGTCAGGATAGAATGTACGTAGATCAGTGCGTCATAGTGGAGCCTCAGGCGCTCAATAAGAGACTAGTTAGAGCATGCAACGAGATGGCGGTAGCTGTAGATGGCGAGCGAGCAGAAGGTAAAGACCTGCTAGTACAGCGTCCGTAGGAGCACCAGAAAGTAGTTGTACGCGAGTGATGCGTTCATGTAGAGATGCTACACGCCGTCGAGAAATCTGGGCTATGAGCTAGGTTGCGGCGATCGGCCATGGCCCCTCGCCCCGATGAACTCGTTGAGGGAAGCGAGGGGCGACGAGATCCGCGAGCTGCTCGACGGCCGAGTGCAGCTCGTCGTGCTCAATCTCACGGAGATGCCGCTGACGTGGATTCGAAGACACGGCGGGTCCTGGCTCGATTGGGCGGGAACCTGCTGGCTGCCGCCATTGAAACAAAAGCGCCGGCGCTGCACCGCGACCTGCCCCGCTACGACATCGGACGTGAAAGGAGCAGTCTGGGGGCCGCGCCTACCGCTTCTCGCAGGCGATGCGGTCGTTGTCGCGATCGAGGTCGTGCTCGCGCGGATCGTGCCCGCGCCATCGTTGTAGCTGTAGACCTTGTTCTCGAGTTTCGTGATTCTCGGGGGTTGATGTTGGCGGCGTGATCGCGCCGTGGGGGTGTTGGCGGCGGCTGTTTGTGCCCTTGAGCAGGGAAAGGATGGGTGGCGGCGACCCCGAATCCGGTGGGTGACAAGCCCATCTGGCCGCGGGGCGTAGCACCGCTCCCGCGGCCGTTCTCACGGAGGGTCGCCGCCGTGTGTCAGGTTCCCACTTCGCTCGCTTCGCTGCTGTCCCTGCTCGCGCCGTGCTTCTCGCAACCGACGTTTCAGACGTTCAGCATGCTGTTGGTCGGGTTCGTCGGCCGGATCTGCGATTGCACGGTCACGGGGATGCTGCAGGCGGCCGGGCTGGCCGGGTTCTGGCATCACAGCCGCGCGCACGACTTCTTCGCCCGCTGGCGCTGGGACCCCGACGAGCTCGGTCTGGCGCTGCTGGACTTCCTGGTCACGGTGTTCGTCAAGGCGGGCACCCCGATCCGTCTCGCTGTCGACGACACGCTGTTCGGCCGCTCGGGCAAGCGGGTGTGGGGCGCGCACTACCTGCACGACGGCGCCCAGCCCGAGGGGTCCGGGCGCAGTACCCGCTGGGGGAACTGCTGGGTCGTCGTCGTGCTCGTCGTGGAGCTTTCGTGTCTCGGCGGCCGGGCGGTCGCGCTGCCTGTCCTGTTTTGCCTGTTCCGCCCCAAGGACGACTCCCATCCCGACCGGCCCTCGCAGCCAGAGCTCGCGCGGACCATGGTCGACATGATCCTCGAGCGGTTCCCGGACCGGGCCGTCGAGCTGGTGATGGACGGCGCGTACGCCAGCCGGGCGTGGCGTGGGCTGCCCGCGCGCGTGACCGTCACGACCCGCATGCGCGCCAACGCCCGGCTGCACAAGCTTGCGCCCGCGCGGCGGCCCGGCCGCCAAGGCCGCCCGCCGCTGAAGGGCGCCAAGCTCCCGACCTGGCCGAGATCGCCAACACCGCGACCTTCCAGGCGGTCACCGTCACCGGCCCCGACGGACGCAGCCGCACCGAGCACGTCCACGAGCACGTCTGCCTCTGGTACACGCCCTTCCACACGCGGCCGGTCAAGGTGATCCTGGTCCGCAACCCCGGCACCAGCGAAGGGTTCGACGTCGCGATCGCCTCGACCGACGTCGACGTCCAGGCCGCCGAGCTGCTCGCCCGCTACGACAGCCGCTGGACGATCGAGACCGCCAACCAAGAGGCCAAGGCCCACGGCGTCGGCGAGGCCCGCAACCGCGTCCGACGCGCGGTCGAGCGCACCGTCCCGTTCGGGTTCCTCTGCCAGACGATCACGATCGCCTGGTACCAGCTCCACGGCGACCCGGAAGCCGACCTCGACGCCCGTCGCCGCAGAGCCCCGTGGTACCGCCACAAGACCACCGTCAGCTACGCCGACATGCTCGCCGCGCTTCGCCGCGAACTGATCCGCCACGAGTTCTGGGCACAAGCACCCCCGACGACCACCAACCCGAAACTCACACACCCTCAGGCACCGTCAGCTCTCGCCGCCGCCAGAGATCCCGAAAGTCGAGCTTGTTGTTGCGAGTGAAGTTCATGACCCGCTTGCCAGAGGTCTTGTCCCTGGCGCCCTTGCGTCCCACGCCGTGGGGATAGTCTTGTTCAAGGCCTTGCAACTCCGGTAGTGCTTGGCACTCGCGTCCGCCGACGGCACCACGCCGCCCAGCAAGGCCACCGCTACCACCGCTGTCGCCGCCAAGATAATCCGCCTCATACCCGGCTCCTTCCATCGCTTCGGCGCTGCGCGGTTCGCACACGTGCTGAGCGTCCGCACACTCCAAGTATCTTCCGAGAACACTACGACCGCAACCGAAACGTTCGGCTTCCGAAAGCACAGGCCGCTTGATCTCAAGTGGAGATGGCCTCTATCGCCGGGTCGTCTTCGTCCCACTCGGGATGCGCACGCCGGTGGGGCGGTCCAGAGCGCCGAGCTGGGCGCCCCTCCCTCACGAGCAAGGATCGGCCGCCCGAACGTCGGTACGAGCAGGGTCCGACCCGCGGGGGCTTACGCGAGCAGGCGCCCGCAGCGCACCTACCCGCCGTCATCCGGTAGCGGGCGCGGGCACACGAGCACGTCGGCGCGCGCTTGGCTGTCGCGAGCCGCTCCCCGTCCTCCCGGCGCAGCAATGACGTTCGCGCGGGTCCACGTCGAGCTGCGGGCCGCCCCTTTGCCATGAAGGCGGCAGCGCGAGGCGAGGCGGCGCGCTGCTGACTTTCGCGCAAAGCAGCACTCGAGCAGCGACGGCGATAGTCCGGGCTGGAAGCTGCCAGCGGGGATCGACGAGAGTTAGGAACTGACCGACGACCCGCACTCGGTGACATCCAGTGTTGCGTACGAACAGGCGTCCACGCTCTAACCCTCGGTGAGCCTCGTTCAGTGAGCAGCAGCACTGCGACCACGGACCGCGCCGCTGCCACATCCGATTGCCGCCGCCGGCCGACGCGCGCTCAGTCGACGGGTGATGCCTAGGGCGGCGGCACGTCCTCGTCGCCCTCGACGCTGCTGGGCAGCGGCACGTCCTCGTCGCCCTCGACGCTGCTGGGCAGCGGCACGTCCTCGTCGCCCTCGACGCTGCTGGGCAGCGGCACGTCCTCGTCGCCCTCGAGCGCGTCCGCCGCCCGGTCCGGTTCTCCAGGAAGTGCAGGCTGCTGCTCGGGCGAAGGTCGCGGTCGGGTGGACGGGTACGGCGGCTCCGGCGGGTCGTGTTCGTGTTCGGTCAAGCCGTCACCTCCTAATCCATTCCTCGATCAAGGCGAAGAGCTGCCCTCGCTGCTCACCGCCGTCGCTCTGCTGCTCGTCGCCGTCGTCCCAGCGGTAGTCGGGGAGCAACGGCTCGCCGTAGAGCAGCAGCTGACCGACGGCCTTGCCGAGCTCGCGCTCGTTGCTGAACGAGCTGGGCTTGCGGATGCCGAGGTTCTCGTAGACCTCGAGCCGGTGGAGATCGATGCTTGCTCGCACCACAGCGCCCCGCCTCACCGCCGGACCGATTGACATGCGGTAGAGCGCGTAGACCACGACGAAGGGGATCGCGTAAAGGAGCCACTCCCCATAGCCCACTGCCGTGAATGGCCTTGTCGACGACGAGGCAGACGGCCACGACGAGTGCTCCGAAGGCGGCGTTCAGGAAAACGAACAGGTCGATCTTCGCGTCCACGTGGAGCTCACGCTCGCCGTCGCTCATGAGCGCGGACACGCGCGGCCAGATCGTCACCCCGTCAATGCCCCAGCGCACGTTCGCGTGGCGCTCGTACGCTCGCATCACATTTCCCACCCGGGTGGGAAGCAGCGCATTCGCCGACTTCGGGAACTGCTTGTCGAGCACCGCGTACGCCCGCTTGCGATCCTGCTCCGACTGGCCCTTGTCGTCGCGGATCTTCACGAGCCGGTTGTATGCCCGGCGCTGCAGCGCGATCGCGGCCTTCGGGATGAGCTTCAGCGCTGGCCACCGCGTCAGGCGCAGCAGTGGATAGCCCTCGAACCAGCGGGCAAGTGGGTAGTTCAGTCCCGACAGGAGCAGCGCGAATACGAGCGCGACTCCGGCGAGGATCGCGAGCTGCGTGGCCTCGGAATACCCGTCGAGAGCGTTGGGGATGAAGTCGTCGCTCGCGGTGAGCCACAATGCGATTAGCGACACATAGGCAGGCAAGAAGAAGCCGACGACGAAGTAGCGGCTTAGCACTCCGGTGACGTCTGTGAGCCCCAACGAGCCAACACTACGGCGGCCGGCCTCGGAGAGTCAATGAGCATTCACGGTCGCCTTGTCGCACGTCATCGCGCCGCATGCACACCTTGCGCAATGCGAAAGTGGCTGTCTCCCGGAGCGATCACGACTGAACTCCACTACTGGCTTCTCCTCCCCGCGCAGCGGGCGCTCAAAGAGCAGGCGCCGCTTCCCGCACGCCGGACACGGGTCGAGTACCGACACCCGCACCGGGGCCGCCGGTCGGCTAGTCCGCCATGGGGTGGCGAGCGGTGCGTCGAGACGGGGCGGCCATTACGGAGCGGGCTCAAGAATCGTGACGGCATCCTCGCCGCGCGTTGACGGTCGCCCGTCGTAGGCAGCTGCCCACGATTCCACGGTCGCGCTGAGCGCGCAGCGCATCTGCGGGTCGTGGACCCAGGCGACCGCCCGTAGCCACGCCGTCTCGAACGGCGCGCCGGCACGCCGATGGGCTTCGAGCACGGTCCGCACGCGCTCGAGATCGTTCATCACGCACCGAATCCTATAGTGAACGCTGGCGTCTAACTAGCGATAGAATGGACTGATGAGCGCTCCTGCGACACGCGAGCTGCTGACGGTCGAGGAGGTCAGCGCGCTCCTCCGCGTCTCACGCTCGACCGCGTACCGGCTGATCAAGGCCAATGTGCTTCCAGCCCGCCACGTCGGGCGCCAACACCGGGTGGACCGCGACGAGCTGGCCGTGTACCTCCGCGACGGACGGGACGGCGACCGATGACCACTGAGGCCTCACCACTGAGCGTGCGCGCAGAGCGCATGCGCTACTACGCCGACCAGCTCGCGCAGGCGCGCGCCGCGCTGGAGGCCGAGATCCTCGCCGCGGGCTGGACCGAGCTTCACCGCCACACGAGCACGACCGGCGAGGCGACGATCACCTACGTCCACGAGCAGCGCGACGGCGGCGTTGACCCCTTCTCCGGCCAGCCGAGCAGCGGCGCGCAGATCCGCACCTTCGATGCCTTCGCGGCGGGTGAGGTCACGTGAGAGACGTGTGGGACGCGCCGGCCAGCGTGATCCGCCAGCTCAAGCTCAACGTCGGCGCGCGCACCGTCGGCGAGCTCGGTGACATCCTCGACCGCGCCACGCCCGCGGAGCGCGAGCGGCTGATCGACGCGGCCGACGCGCCGTTGCAGGCTCAACGCCAAGCGGAACACTTCGAGCGGTGGGCCGCCGGCACCGGCCACCTGTCGCGCGACGAACACGGCCACGCCTGGCAGACCTGCCCGCGCTGCGGTGCCCAACCACGAAACGAAAGCGGGTTACCCGTGGCGTCACCCTTGAAGCGCTGGTGGTGCGACCTGCACCGCAGCGAAGCACCGCCCGGTGACCTCGAGATCTGGACGAGCCCGATCGTCATGAGCGCCGCCGGGATGATCGACACCGAGCGCGAGGCAATCGAGGCCGCGCAAGCCGAGCGTGAGCGCGAACGCCTCGAGGCGCGCCGCGCGGCGCAGCAGGCCGAGCGCGAAGCAGAGGCCGCCACCATGCCGGCGAGCAACTCGTCGTCCTGGAGGCCGAGCGGACGCGGGTGGGACAGACCATGAGTGAGCTGGCCGCCACCGCCGCGCACGAGAGCAGGCACGTCGCGGCATCCCTCCTGCTCGACCTGCCGCTGCGCTACGCCACGCTCACGAGCGCCACCGAAGGACACGTCAAGCACGCCGTGCACGTCACCCGGGACACCGCGCCACGGATCGTTCAGATGATCCTCGCGGGCGTGCTCTACGACGGAGGCCCGCCCGACTGGCCGCCCTCGCCGACCGGCCGGTCCAAGGACGAACGCCAGCTCGCATCGCTCTCCGAGTACCTTGACCTCGACCGCGAAGGCTGGGACGCGCTGGTCACGCAAGCACGCCAGCTCACCGCACAACATGACTTCGCGCTGCTCGAGGAGCACCTCGCCGAGCTGCTGTGCCGTCACCGCCACCTCAACGCCCACGACTTACAGAAAGTGTATGACGCCGTGATCACCAAGGCCTACGACGAGGACAGAGCCGGTGAGCGTGACCCCGATGGCTGCTTGAGCGATGAGGCGATTGACTACTCGCTTGACTACTCACGCGAGCGCGAGGAAGCCGAAGCACAACACTTAGCCAACGACTACCACGACATCGAAACCAAGGCCTTCAACGAGATCACCGCCGTCCTTCTAGCCGCGTGACGTTCTCGGCCGTTCTGCTGTGTTCAGAGCCCCCGGACGTCAACGTGGACCAATACCGGCGCGCAGCGCCGCACGCGGAAGTTATGACGGTAGAGGGCGGGTGTAATGCGCCACCCTTGACCGTCACCGACCGCTGGGTGCCTACGCTTAGCTCGATCCCGCGCGTGTGGACGAGCCGCGCGCATGTGTTGGATAGATGCGACTCGCGCCCGTTGAGATGACCGCGTGCGCCCGATGCGGGGCTCTGTTCCATTCGCGTCGGCGTGGCCATATCTTCTGTAGCTCGCGCTGCCGGTACGCGGAAACGCCCGTCGTGGGCGTCGTGGCAGCTCCCGATGAGGTCGAGCGGCTGTTTGACGAGGGTCGCGACCCCGAGTCCCGCGTGAAGGACTCGGACTGGCATCCTGGCGGCGGCTTCGCCGAGCTCGACGCTTGCGACACGCTCGAGCAACGCCGGGGATGGCTGCTCGCTCTGCGTCATCGCGGGCGGGCGTAGACCAAGCTCGGGCGCTTTCTTCGTGCGCCCGAATGGGGGCTGGCCGCCGCCGCCCTGACCCGAGCCGCGGCGCCGCCCTCACCCTCAAGGGTCTACCCAGTGCCACCAAGCTGCAACGGCGAGCTCGTCCTCCCACCAGCGGCGCGGTGGCCGGCCGTTGGGGCCGTAGCAGGCCCATGGCCATGCGCCCACGTGCGCCCAGACCTTCCGCCCCCGCTGGATATCACGGTAAGCGTCGCGATCGCTGCTGTCGACGCGCTCGTCGAGGATGGTGTGGCGGTATGCCGCGTCGAGTCCCTGCGCCTGGAGGTACGGGAGCCGCCTGGGCTGAGCCAGGCCCTGGACTCTCACCAGCCCGCCGGGGTACTGGCGGCCGAGGTGTTCGAGGAGCGGCACGTCACGTTCAAGTGACATCGCCGGGTCCACCAGCCCGCGCTCGGTCCCGGCGGTGAAGTCGAGCCACGGCACCATCCAGAGCGCTACGCGTCGTCCCGCGTGCGCGTAGGCGCGGATATCGGAATCCAGCGAGCCGCCGGGTCTACTGACAGTTCGCGGCCGCGAGTTGTCAGTGGAATCTGGCCCGCTATTTGGCACCGTACGATCCATGGTGACCGAATATTCGCACAGTGCCCAGCCGCGGCCCTTCCTCACATCGATTGAGGTGGCCGCCATCCTCGGCGTTAGCCGCCGGACGGTTGGGCGCTGGGGGCGAAGCGGACACCTGCATCCCGTCGTCGTCGGTGGCGTCAAGCGTTACCGACGGACGGAGATCGACCGACTTCTCGCCGAAATCGAGGAGGTCGCCTAGCACCAACCCCGCAGTGCGGCGCGTGCACGAGCGCCGACCTTCCGTAGAACGCAACCGGCCCGGTGCGTGCACACCGAGCCGGAGAAACATTGGAGACAGTATAGATGGCAATCCCGTACGGGAAATATCGCGGTGGCGGCGCGTATCTCAATATCCGCCCGGGCGACGGTGCGCTCGAGATGGAAATCCTCGACAGCACGATCGAGCCGAGCAAATACACCGACGCGAACGGCAGCCCGCGCGAAGACGTTGTCCTCATCGTCGACGTCGACGGCGAGACGCATAAGTGGCGGTTGAATGCCGGGGCGAACGCGGCGCTTGACCGCGCCAAGGTTGACGTCGGCGACCGCATCGTCGTCGCTCGGCGCGACGACGACGTCTCCAGCGGCCGGACGCTCAGCCAATGGGAAATCACGAAGGTCGGAGGCGACGATGTCCCGCCCTTCTGAGCCGGAGACGATCGAGGACGTGCTGCGGCGGATGATGCGTCGCGGGGACGTCAGCGTCCGTCAGATCACGTTGGGGCAATTGGCGGAGGAGGGGGACATCTCCCTCCTCCGGTTGGGCATCGTTGTGGACGCCGTCTTGGACATCCTCGTCCTGGAGCCACGGGCCAAGCCGCGCAAGAAGGTGTCAGCGCCATGATGGCCGCCACTTACGGGGACCGCATTCTCGCGGTCGCCGAGCGTCGCGGCTGGACGGTCACCAGCGAGGACGCGTTCATTCGCCTCTCCGATGGGCGTAGCACGGTTCGTCACTGTCTCGATGGACCGCTCGCGACGGGCCTTGACCGGCCGGTGCTGGCGGCGTGGTTCGCCGAGTGTGGCTACCCCGACATGGTCGCGGCGCTCTCCGGCCGAGGGCCGGGCTGAGGGGATGGCTTCCACCGAGGAGGGGTCGGCTTCGCGCCGGCCCCTCCTCCCTCACCATCGCGCCATGCTCGAGGCGTCCGCGATCGCCGAGGACGTGTGGAGCGAGCGCGGCGTCTTCAGCGTCGAGCACAAGCGCGAGCTCGAGCGCCTCGGTTTCGGTCGGACGCTGCAGGTCGTGCCGACGCTTGTCTTCCCGGTCCACGGCGTCGTCGCCGGGGAGGCGCCATGGTTCATCCATCGCCCGGACGTCGCACCGCTCAAGGACGGGCGGGAGCGCAAGTACCTGATCCCCGCCGGGCGGTCGATGGCGCTGGACGTCCACCCGCGCGTCCGGTCGGGCCTGGCGAACCCTTCAGTGCCGCTGTTCATCACCGAGGGCTCAAAGAAGGTCGACGCGCTGATCACCGCCGGTGCGCAGGCCGTCGTCGGTGTCGTCGGCGTTTGGAATTGGCGCGGGCGCAACGACCAGGACGGGCTGGCGGTGCTCGCCGACTGGGAATGGGTGGCGCTCAAGGAGGGCCGCCAGGTCTACGTCGTCTACGACAGCGACATCATCTTGAAGCGGGCGGTCGCGCTCGCGATGAACCGGCTCGGCGCCGTGCTGAGGCGCAAGGGCGCGCACGTCGCGTTCACGCGGCTGCCATCCGGCCCCGGCGGGGCGAAGGTCGGCGCCGATGACTTCCTTGCCGCCGGCCACACCCTTGACGATGTCGTGGCGCTGTCGACCGGCTCGCCGCCGGAACCGCCGTCGACGTCGGTGGGGGTGTCTATCCCCCAAGAGCAGCGTGCACAGGTGCACAACGAGCCCGATGTCGCGCACCAGCCGGACATCCTCGCGTGCTTCGTGAAGGACATTCGTCGCGTCGGGCACGTCGGCGAGGAGCGCGCCTGCAAGCTCGTCTATCTCATCGCCACGTCGCGGCTGCTCGACAAGATCGTCTCGGGCGTCATGAAGGGGCCATCGGCGGCCGGCAAGAGCGTCGCCGTCGAGCGCGTCCTCGGATTCTTCCCGGATGAGGCGTACTACGCGCTGACCGGGATGTCCGAGCGGGCGCTCGCGTACGACGACGAGCCGCTGAAGCACCGCATGCTCGTCGTCTATGAGGCGGCCGGGATGGAGAACGACCTGGCGAGCTACCTCATCCGCTCGCTGCTGAGCGAGGGCTGCCTGCGTTACAAGACGGTCGAGCACACCGACGAGGGCCTAAAGCCGCGGCTGATTGAGCGCGAGGGGCCGACCGGGTTGCTCTGCACGACGACCGCGGCGGCGCTTCACCCGGAGAACGAGACGCGGATGCTCTCGATCCCCGTCGATGACACCCGCGAGCAGACGCGGATGGTGATGCAGGCGATCGCGGTCGAGGACGGCCGGAAGCTGGACCTGTCGGAGTGGCACACGCTCCAGCATTGGCTCGCGGATGGCGAGCGGCGCGTCACCGTCCCGTTCGCGGGCTACCTGGCGGACAACGTCCCGCCGCTCGCGGTGCGGCTGCGCCGGGACTTCGCCGCGATCCTCGGGCTGGTTCGCGCCCACGCGCTGCTGCATCGCGCGACGCGCGACGTCAACGAGAACGGGTGGATCGTGGCGACCGTTGAGGACTACGCGGCCGTCCGCGAGCTCGTCAACGACCTGATATCCGAGGGGATCAGCGCAACGGTGCGCACGACGACACGAGAGACGGTCGAGGCGGTCGCGGCCCTGGGCGGGGAGAACGTGACGACCGCTCAGCTGGCGCGGCGGCTGAAGCTGGATGTGTCGGCGGTCGGTCGGCGCGTGAACGTCGCGATTGCCGCCGGTTATCTGCGCAACGACGAGGACAAGCGCAACAAGCCCCGCAGGCTCGCGACCGCCGACCCGTTGCCCGACGACGAGGAGCTGCTGCCCACCCTGGACGACTGGTTGTGCAGTTGTGCAACGCCATCTGAGGGGACAGACACCCCCACCGACATCGACGACAACGACCTGGCCGACCTCAGCCTCTCCGCACTGCGCGAGCACTTCACCGGGGAGCCGTGGTGAGCATCCCCGCATGGCTCTTCGACCTCGCGGCCGACCTCGTCGCCGACCGTGAGACGCTCGTCGGGGTCCTGGCCGAGTGGAACGTCGACCCGCCCGACCTCGCAGCCGTCGCGCTCACCATCGGGTCCACTGACCCCCCGCCGGCCGATGCGATCGTGTGGGACCTCGAACCGCGCGACGACGACGTGCTCACGCCCGACGAGTGCGCCCGCGCCGACCAGTACCGGCGCTGGTACCCGTGGCTGTCGTGACGGCCCCCTTGACCCTCGCCGACGCCGCGCGAATGATGCGCGAGGCCGTGCGGGACCAGAGCTACCGGGGGACGCCGCTGGGAACGATGGTCGGACGCTACGTCCGATGGATGCGCAACGAGTACGGCGCGACTCCCGCCACCGTCCGCGACTACGAGGCGATTCTCGCCCGGATGGCGCTCGCGCTCGCCGACAAGGAGCCCATAGAAGTCTCGATAGAGGACCTGCGCGACGTCATCGACCTGTGGTCTGTCCGCTCCGCCAGAACCCGCCAGAAGGTCACGAGCGTCATCCGGTCCTTCTGGGCGTGGATGGAGGAGCAGGGCCACATCGCGATATCGCCCGCGGCGCGCATCCGCAGGCCTCGAGCGGAGCGCCGTGTGGCCCGCGTGCTGCCCCTGGACGCCCGCCCGAGGCTCCTGACGCAGGCGAAGCACCCGCGCGACCGTCTCGGCTTGTTCTGTCTGCTCGTGCTCGGCTTGCGCCGCGGCGAGCTCGCCGGCATCCGGATCCGGGACTTCGACGCCCAACGCGGCGTGCTGCGCGTGTTCGGCAAGGGCCGCAAGGAACGGCTGCTGCCGTTGCGCGGCCCGATCCTCGCGGAGGTCCGCCTGCTGCTCGTGACCGACCTTCCTCACGTAGGCCGTCCTCCGGAGCCCGACGACTACCTGCTGTACCCGGTGCGCAAGCTCGCCGCGGGGAAGGGCTCGGAGGGCCAGCTCGTGCGCCGGTCCGTCGCGGCCCCGAAGGACCGCCCGTCGGCGCAGTCGGTGCATCGTTGGTGGTATCGGCTCGCGGCGGACGCCGGGCTCGTCGGCCCAGGCGTCACGTCCGGCTTGAACATGCATCAGGCGCGCCACACCTTCGCGATGGAATTGCGGCGCGTCGCGGGTATCGACGCCGCGTCGCACGCGCTGGGGCACGCGGACCTCACGACGACGCTCGGCATCTACGGGCATTACGACGACACCGACCTCACGTCCGCGATGGAGTCCTACGCGACGTGGATCGAGGCCCAGGAGCGTCCGGGTGTTCCTCCCGAAGACCCCGCGTGATTTGGCTAGCTAGAGCGGTTTAGTGGAGACGGTGGGAATCGAACCCACGTCCGCGATCGCGCAAGAGGTGGCGTCTACGAGCGTAGCCGGCGCTCTGTTCTCGTCCCGGAGTCGCCTCGCCGGCGGGGTTCTCCGGGACCAGCCCCCTGGAGGTGTCCCCGGTTCGGCGAGGGCGGGCCTCCCCGGGTGAAGCCGGCATTCTGATCCCGGTGGTCCCCGCGGCCGGCGGGCGGGGGCCGGAAGCTCACGGCCTAGCTAGATGCTAAGCGGCGAGCGCGTACTCAGCGTGAGAGTCCGCACGTATGGTTTTCCCGGGTGTTTAGCGAGGCCTCCCGGGACCTCGACTCGCGACCACCCCTGCGAACCGACCACGTCGAAGCCTGTCGTCCCCAGGGATGTGTCCGTTCTCAGTCTAGCCGCACCGCGAGGCCGGCGCAGGCCCCGGGGTCGTCGTGCTCTCCGCGCTCATCGCCTTCGAGGCGATCCGCTTCCGCGAGGCGCGGGCGCGCATCCGCTCGGAGGCCTGAGCACGGATGGCCGCGACCCAGCATCTGGGCGCGCGGAAATCTCCAGCACGCGCAGGCGCCGGCGCGTCACTGGGTGGATCCGGTCGGCGGCGGGACGCATCCCGAGCCTCGCCGCCACCCGCAGCGAGCGCGCGTTGCCCGGGTCGACGACCGCGATCACGCACGCGCGCCCGAGCGGCCCGAAGGCCTCGGCCAGCGCGGCGCCCGCTGCCTCGGTGGCCAGGCCGCGGCCCCACGCCCCGCGCGCGAGCCGCCACCCCACCTCGACGGCCGGCAGGACCGCCGGCAGGAACGACGGGATCGCGAGCCCGACGAAGCCGAGGCAGCGCTCTGGTTCGGCCCGAGCAGCCGCGCACCACAGCCCGAAGCCGTGCTCGGCCCAGTGCGCGCGGATCCGATCGAGCTCGGCGTCGCTCTGCGCGCGCGTGTGCGGCCGGCCGTCGCCGACGTGCCGGCGCACCTCGGGATCGGCGTTGAGCGCGGCGAAGGCGTCGGCGTCGGCCCGCCGCCATCCGCGCAGCACGAGCCGAGCGGTTGCTCGCACTTTGCGGGAATCTCGTCCGGGTGCCCTTGACGTGGCCACGACCCCAAGCGTACGTTCGCCAAAGACGCGGAACCGAGTCCGCAGAGAGCGAGGCCCTGGGATTGCGAGGCCCGCCGCTCCGAGACCGTCGAGCAGCTCCTCCGGAGCTGGATGATGGAGGAGAGCATCCCGAGCGACTCGGGACCGCGTCCTCTTCGTTGCCGGGTCTCCTCGTCGTTCCCGGGTCGTATCGTGCGGGCGATGACCACCGCCGCCGCCGACCTGCAGAACGTCGCCTGGGATCTTGAGCCGCTCGTGGACGGCGACGGCCCGGAGGGCGCCGACCGCCTCCTCGCCGAGGCCGACGAGCGCGCCGCCCGCTTCGCCGCGGACCACGCTGGGCGCGTCGCCGAACTCGACGGTCCCGGCCTCGCGGCGGCGATGCGCGAGCTCGAGGCGATCACCGAGCTCGTCGGGCGCGCGGGCAACTACGCGCACCTGCGCTTCGCCGTCGACACCGCCGACCCCGCCAACGGGGCGCTGCTCGCCCGCATGCAGGAGCGCGCCACGGCGGTCGAGACGAAGCTCGTGTTCTTCGAGCTCGAGTGGGCCGCCCTCGACCAGGCGCGCGCCGACGAGCTCCTGGAGGCCGACGGCCTCGACACCGTGCGCCACCACCTGCGCACGATCCGCCGCTACCGCCCGCACCTGCTGTCCGAGCCCGAGGAGAAGCTCCTCTCCGAGAAGGCGGTCAGCGGCCGCGACGCCTGGGCGCGCCTGTTCAGCGAGCTGACGAGCGCGATCGAGGTCGACGTCCCCGACTTGCCCGGGGCGGACGGGTCGGTGTCCCTCGACGTCGCGCTCAGCCGGCTCATGTCGGGCGACCGCGAGGTGCGCCGCACCACGGCCGAGGCGGTCACCGCCGCGCTCGAGCCGGGGCTGCGCACGCGCGCCTACGTCTTCAACACGCTGCTGCAGGACAAGGCCGTCGACGACCGACTGCGCTCCTATCCGTCGTGGATCGCGAGCCGCAACCTCTCCAACGAGGCGAGCGACGCGTCGGTCGAGGCGCTGCTGGAGGCCGTGCGCTCCAGCTACGACCTGCCGCGCCGCTGGTACCGGCTGAAGGCCGAGCTGCTCGGCCTGCCGCGGCTGGCCGACTTCGACCGCATGGCCGCGGTCGGTGGCGAGGACGTCGCGGTCGGCTGGGACGAGGCGACCGACCTCGTGCTCACGTCCTTCCACGAGTTCTCGCCGGTCATGGGCGACACCGCCAGGCGCTTCTTCGACGAGCGCTGGATCGACGCCCCGGTGCGCCCGGCCAAGCGCGGCGGCGCCTTCTGCGCCTACACCGTGCCGAGCGTGCACCCCTACGTGATGCTGAACTTCACGAGCCGCCGGCGTGACGTGCTGACGCTCGCGCACGAGCTCGGCCACGGCCTGCACGCGGCGCTCGCGATCCCGCGCGGGCCGATGGAGCAGCACACGCCGCTCACGGTGTGCGAGACGGCGTCGGTCTTCGGCGAGACGCTCGTCTTCCGGCGCCTGCTCGACGCGGCGCGCACGCCCGCCTCGCGCCTCTCGCTGCTGGCCGAGAACATCGAGGGCTCGATCGCCACGGTCTTCCGCCAGACGGCCATGAACCGCTTCGAGGACCTCGTCCACACGGCGCGGCGCGAGGAGGGCGAGTTGTCCGTCGAGCGCTTCGGCGACCTCTGGCAGCGCTCGCAGGAGGAGATGCTCGGCGACGCGGTCGAGGTGACCGAGGGCTACCGTTCGTGGTGGTCCTACGTGCCGCACTTCATCGGCACCCCCGGCTACGTGTACGCCTACGCCTACGGCCAGCTGCTGGCGCTCAGCGTCTACGGTCGCTACCTCGAGGAGGGCGAGGGCTTCGTCGAGCGCTACCTCGAGATGCTCGCCGCCGGCGGCTCGCGCAGCCCCGAGGAGCTCGCGGCGATCGCGGGCCTCGACCTCGCCGACCCGGGGTTCTGGCGCCAGGGCCTCGAGCTCGTGCGCGGTCAGCTCGAGGAGGCCGAGGCGGCGGCCGCGGCCGTGCGCGACGGCGGCCGCTCGCGGGCGTCCGCGTAGGCGCACGTCGCGACCCGCCCGGAGGGTGCGATGGCCCGAGCTCGGCGCCGGCGTCCCGGCGCGTCACCGGCGGGCACCGGCGCACCGCGACCCTACACTGGAGCCGGCGATGAGCGAGCAGCAGCACGCCCCTCAGCTGTCCTCCGGATGGTTGCCGCCCGTGGCGCCCGAGCCCGAGCCCACGGCGCCCGCGCGCGAGCCGTGGTGGCGGCGCGGCGGCGGGCTGCTCGCCGCGCTCGCGCTCCTGCTCGCGAAGGGCAAGAGCCTGCTGCTACTCCTGCCGAAGCTGAAGCTCCTCACGACGTCGGGCTCCATGCTCGTGTCCGTCGCCGCCTACAGCCTGATCTGGGGCTGGCGCTTCGCGTTCGGGTTCGTCGTGCTGCTCCTGGTTCACGAGCTGGGGCACGTGATCGCGCTGCGCCGCGAGGGCATCAAGGCGAGTGCGCCGGTCTTCATCCCGTTCATGGGCGCGGTCATCTGGGCCAGGTCGCTCGGCGGCAACGCGCTCGCCGAGGCCCGCGTCGGCCTCGCGGGGCCGATCCTCGGCTCGCTCGGCGCGGCGGCCTGCCTTCCGCTGGCCGCGGCCACGGGCAACGACCTGTGGACGGCGCTGGCCTTCACCGGCTTCTTCCTGAACCTCTTCAACCTGCTCCCGTTCGGGTTCCTCGACGGCGCGCGGGCGGCGGCGGCGATGAGCCCGTGGGTCTGGCTGCTCGGGGTTGCGGGGATGGTCGTCCTCGTCCTCGCCTACCCCAACCCGATCATCATCCTCATCGCCGTGCTCGGCGGTCTGGAGACGTGGCGGCGCCTGCAGGCGCTGCGCCGCGGCGACCCCGAGGCGCGCGCCTACTACCGCGTCCGTCCGCGCGACCGCGCGCTCGTGGCGGCCGTGTACCTCGGGCTCGTGGCGCTCCTCGTCCTCGGCATGGACGCCACCCACCTGCAGCGGACGTTCGCCGACGCCTGAGCCGCACCGCGGCGGATAGGGTGCCCCGCCGTGTCCTGCGCACCCATGACCCGCCGCCGGCTCGTCGGCGGCGCGGCCGCCGGCGCGGCCGGCCTGTACGCGCTCGGCGCGCGGCCCGCCCGCGCCCGGCGCACGCGCACGACCGACGTCGTCGTCGTCGGAGCCGGGCTCTCCGGGCTGGCCGCCGCGCGGCGACTGGAACGCGCGAGCGTCGACGTGCTCGTGCTCGAGGCGCGCGACCGCGTCGGCGGGCGGGCGCTCAACGCCCCGGTCGCGCCGCGGCGCGTCACCGAGGTCGGCGCCGAGTTCGTGGGCCCGACCCAGGGACGCATCCTCGCGCTGGCCAAGTCGGTCGGCGTCGGGACCTACCGGACTTACAACGTCGGCTCCAACGTCCAGATCGCCAACGGGGTGCGCAGCCGCTACCCGGCCGATCCCGGCTTGCCGACCGACCCCGCGCTCGCCCCGGCGCTGCGCCTCGGCGTCGAGCTCGGCGAGCTCGCCCGGCAGGTCCCGGTGGCCGCGCCGTGGAAGTCGCGCCGCGCGGCCGAATGGGACCGGCGGACGCTCGCGGACTTCGCGCGCCCGCGCCTGACCACGGCGGCCTCGCGGGCCGCGTTCGCCGTGACCGTCCAGGCGATCTGGGGCGCCGACGCGCGCGAGCTGTCGCTCCTCTACGTCCTCGCCTTCGCCGCGGGCGCCGGCGACGAGCGCACCCCCGGCTCGTTCGCGCGCCTGTTCACGACCCCGGGCGGCGCGCAGGAGCGGCGCTTCGTCGGCGGCTCGCAGCTCGTGGCCCAGCGCGTCGCGCGGGCGCTCGGCCGCCGGGTGCTGCGCCGCGCGCCGGTGCGCCGGATCGCGCGCGACCGCGACGGCGTGCGCGTGCTCGCCGACGGGCTCGTGGTCGAGGCCCGCCGAGCGATCGTCGCCGTGCCGCCGGTGCTCGCGGTCGAGATCCGCCACAGCCCGGCGCTGCCCGCGGCCAAGCGCGCGATCCTGCGCGCGATGACGCCCGGGCACATGACGAAGGCCGAGGCCGTCTACGCGCGCCCGTTCTGGCGCGACGCGGGGCTCAGCGGTCAGGGGTTCGGCGACGTCGGGCTCGCGCGCAGCCCGTTCGACAGCAGCCCGCCGGAGGGCGACCTCGGGATCCTGCTCGCGTTCATCGGCGGGGCTCGGCACGCCGAGTGGTCCGCCCTGAGGCCCGCGGCGCGCCGAGCGCGCGTGCTCGCGGACTTCGCCCGCTTCTTCGGCGCCGAGGCGCTGCGCCCCGACGACTACTTCGAGCGCGACTGGACGACCGAGCGCTGGACGCGCGGCTGCCCCGTCGGCCACCTCGCTCCCGGGGTGCTCAGCCGCCACGGGCCGGCGCTGCGCGCGGCGACCGGCCGCGTGCACTGGGCCGGGACCGAGACCTCGGACTACTGGCTTGGTTACATGGACGGTGCCGTGCGCGCCGGCGAACGCGCGGCCGACGAGGCGCTGGCGCAGCTGCGCCGGCGCTGAGCCGCGCTCAGCGCTCGCGCAGCGCGCGCTCCATGTCGCGGCGCTGCTCGCGGGCCTTGATCGTCTGGCGCTTGTCGAAGCGGTCCTTGCCGCGCGCGAGGGCGATCTCGACCTTGGCCCGCGGGCCCTCGAAGTACAGCCGCGTGGGCACGAGCGTCAGCCCGCGCTCGTGCGTGCGCCCGACGAGCCGGTCGAGCTCGCGCCGGTGGGCGAGGAGCTTGCGCGGACGGTCGGGGTCGTGGTTCTCGCGGCTGGCCGGGCCGTAGGGCGGGATGTGGACGTTGTGCAGCCACAGCTCGCCGTCGCGGATCTGGGCGTAGCCGTCCTTGAGCTGGGCCGCGCCCGCGCGCAGCGACTTCACCTCGGTGCCGGTGAGCACGAGCCCGCACTCGAGGCGGTCGAGGAGGTCGTAGCGATAGGCCGCCGGCCGGTTGCTCGCGATGTCCCCCGGCGCCGTCTTGCGCTTCTTGCCGCCCTTGGCCATGACGCTCGAATCTAGCGTGGCGCCGCGGCCCGCCCCTGGGAGCCGGCCTCTACCGCGCCGCCGCGCCCTACCCGCCCCGGTCGGGCGCCACCCACGAGGTCGAGGTCGACGCGTCCGCGCGGGGCGTCGATCGAGCGCACCGCGACGCGCAGCGGGTCGCCGAGTCGGATCGCGCCGCCGGCGCGGGTGCCGTGGAGCGTCGTGCCCTCCTCGTCGAGCTCCCACCAGTCGCCGCGCAGCCGGCGCACGGGCACGAGGCCCTCGTGGCCCTCCCCGAAGGTCACGAAGGCGCCCGCGCCGATGAGCCCGGTGACCTCGCCGTCGAAGACCGTCGACCACCCGTCCTCGTAGAGCGCGCGCTCGAGCAGGAAGCAGCGGGCGACGTCGTCGGCGTCGCGCTCGATCGTCATCGCGTCGCGCTCGCGCGCGCTCGTCCAGGCGCCGGCCTCCTCGAGGGCGCTCGCGCGCGGCGCATCCTCGCCACCGCCGACCGCGCTCAGCAGGGCCCGGTGGCAGACGAGGTCCGGGTAGCGCCGGATCGGCGACGTGAAGTGGCAGTAGCTCGACAGGCGCAGGCCCGCGTGCCCGAGGTTGCGCGGGTCGTAGCGCGCCTGCTTGAGCGAGCGCAGCACGAGCCCGGTGAGCGCGATGCGCCCGTGGCCCGTGCGCCGCACGTGCTGGTCGACGAGCCGCGAGCAGGCCGCGACTACGTCGGCGGCCTGCGAGGGCAAGAGCCGTTCGGGTACGGGCGGCGTGGCGACGCCGAGCGACGCGAGCTGGGCGACGAGGCGCTCGACCGCCGCCGGCTCCGGCCGCTCGTGGACGCGGTACAGCGTCGGCGTGGCGCGCTCGCCGAGCGTGCGCGCGACGGCTTCGTTGGCGGCGATCATGAGGTGCTCGACGATGCGGTGGGACTCCGTGGGCGGCGCGCCGACCGCGCCCGTGACGTGGCCGCGCCGGTCGAAGGCGAACTCGGGCTCGACGGACTCGACGGCGAGCGCGCCGGCTCGCTCGCGGCGCGCCGCGAGCGCGGCCGCGGCGGCCCGGGCCGCGGCGAGCGGCGCCGCCCACGGCTCGAGCGCGGGCTCCGCGCCCGCGAGGATCCGGTCGACGCGGTCGTAGTCCAGGCGCTCGTTGGAGCGGATCAGCGAGCGCCCGAACGACGCCTTGGCGACGTCGGGCCCGCGCAGCTCGAGCTCGACGGTGACCGCGAGCCGATCCTGGGCGGGCACGAGCGAGCAGGCGTCGTTGGAGAGCGCCTCGGGCAGCATCGGCTCGACGGCGCCGGGGACGTAGACGCTCGTGGCACGGCGGTAGGCCTCGCGGTCGACCGCCGAGCCCGGCCGCACATAAGCGCTCACGTCGGCGATGTGGACCCAGACGCGCCAGCGCTCGTCGCCGAGCGCCTGCGCGGAGATCGCGTCGTCGAAGTCGCGCGCCGTGACCGGGTCGATCGTGAACGTCGGCAGGTCGCGCAGGTCGCGCCGGGCGACGTCGGGCGGGACGGCCTCGCGCGCGGCCGTCTCGACGCCGGGCGGGAACGAGCGGAGCAGCCCGCGGTCGAGCATGAGCGCCTCGAGGACGTCGCGGGCGACGTCGGGGCGCCCGATGACGCGGGCGATCCGCGCCCGTCCGCCGCCGCGCCGCGGCGGGTGCAGGAGCGCGAGGCGTCCGGGGGCGGCCTCGCGCGAGCGCTCGACGGTGACTCGCCGGCCGCCCCCGAGGAACGGCTCGCCCACGACGAAGCGTCCGCGCTGGGCGAGCAGGACGACGCGCGGCACCTCGGGCGCGCCGGCGCCCGCGCGCGTCATCGCGGACACTTGGCGACCAGCGCCCTGGCGGCGGCGTCCAGTCCCTCGTCGCGGGCGGTGCGGGGATCGTCCTCGGCGCGGACGTCGGGCGCGATCCCGGCGCCGCGACTGACGCCCTTGCCACCGAGGTTGCGCCCCTTCGGGGTGAAGTAATGGCCGGCGGTGATGTCGAGCGCCCCGCCGTTGGAGAGCTCGACGACCTCCTGGAAGACGCCCTTGCCGAACGTCTTCGTGCCCACGACCTTCGCCCGCCCGCGGTCCTGCAGCGCGCCGGTGACGATCTCGGAGGCCGAGGCCGTGCCATCGTCGACGAGCACGACGAGCGGCGCCCCGGGGACGACGGGCGTGCCGGTGGCACGCAGCGTGCGCTCGCGCACCGCGCGGCCGCGCGTGGTGACGATCGGCCCGTCGGCGAGGAAGGCGCTCGCGACGAGCTGGGCCTCGCCGACGAGCCCGCCGCCGTTGTCGCGCAGGTCGAGCACGAAGGCCTTCGCGCCCCGCCGCCGGAGCTTGCGCAGCGCGCCGTAGACCGACGCGTGCGCGCCCGAGCTGAACTGCGAGAGGCGCACGACGCCGACCGGACACGCGCCGTCGCGCCGAAGCTGCGAGGCGACGACGGGGACGGTGACCGTCGAGCGCTCGAGCGTGCGCGTCACCTGGCGCGTGCCGCGCCGCCACGTGAGCCGCACGTCGCTGCCCGGCGGTCCCTTGATGCGGTCGACGGCGTCGTTCTGCGCCACCCCCTCCAGCGACCGCCCCGCGACGGCGACGATCAGGTCGCCGCTGCGCATGCCCGCCCGCGCGGCCGGCGAGCCGTCGTAGACGGCCTCGACGCGCAACCCGTCAGGGCGACCCGAGACCTGCAGGCCCACGCCCGAGAACTCGCTGTTCTGCGCCTGCTTGAAGCGGCGGTACTGGCCGGGGTCGAAGTAGTTGGAGAAACGGTCGCCGAGCCTCGCGACGACCCCGGCGATCGCGTCGTCGGCGAGCTGGTCCTCGGGGATCTCGCGGTAGTAGGTGTCGTGGACCCGGTCGATGGCCTCGGCGACCACGCGCGTGCTCTCGTCGCCGACGAGCGCGTCGCGCAACGGGCCCGGAAGCCAGTCGGGATGGCGGCCGCCGACCCACGCGCCGGCCACGAGCACGGCGACGACGAGCGCCGCGAGGGCGAGGGGACGGGTCGGGACGCGGCGGCGGCGCACCCGGCACAGGGTAGGGCGCGGGGGCCGCTCAGACCCGCAGGAAGCGGCGCAGCGACAGGCCCGAGCCGAGCGCGCTGACGGCCACCGAGGCGCCGAGCAGGACGGCGACGAGCAGACCGAACTGGATCGTCTGCGGGGCGGCCAGCAGCGAGAACTCGCTGATCAGCGGATCCAGCAGGGCGATCTTGCCCACGAGCAGCAGGAGCACGGCGCCCGCGCCGCCGAGCGCGCCGAGGACGACGCCCTCGATGACGAACGGCCAGCGGATGAACCAGTCCGTGGCGCCGACGAGCTTCATGACCTCGACCTCGCGGCGGCGCGAGAAGAGCGAGAGGCGAATCGTGTTCGAGACGAGCAGGACGCTGGCCAGGACGAGCAGGACGGCGAGCAGGCCGGTCGCGAGCTTCACGACGCGCGTGGCGACGAGGACCTTCTTCGTGTTGTCCTGGGAGTCCTTGACCGATTCGATCGCCGGGTCGATCGAGGTGCGACCGCCGCCCGGCGCTGTGGGAGCCAGCGCGTCGCGCAGCGCGAGCGCGTTGTCGGGGTCGTCCGGCGTGACCCGGAAGGTGTCGGGCAGCGGGTTGGCGCCGAGCAGCTCGTAGGCCTCGGGGTAGCGGCGCTTCTGCTCGGCGTACGCCTGCTGCTTGGAGAGGTACTGCACCGAGCCTACGTGCGGGACCTTGTCGGCCAGGAGCGTGCGCACGCGCTGGACGTCGCCCGGCGTCGACCCCGTCTTCAGGTAGACGTTGACGAGCACGCGCCCGCGGACGTCGTTGGCCGCTCCCGTGGTCGCCTGCACGATCGGGATGAAGACGCCGAGCACGAGCACGGTGACGAGCACGGAGGCCATCGCCGCGAAGCTCGGGACCGCGTTGCGCCGCAGCGAGCGCAGCGCCTCGCGCAGGAAGAACGAGAGCCTCACTCGGCGAACCAGTCGTTGGGGTCGGGCGCGCGCTGGGGCTCGGGTGCGGGCTCGCGCAGGAGCGCGCCGAACTCGGCCGTCGTGAGATCCTCGCTCGGGGCGTAGCGCCCGGTGCGCTCGTCGCGGACGATGCGCCCGGCGTCGAGCTCGATCACGCGCCGGCGCATGCGGTCGACCATGTTCGAGTCGTGCGTGGCCACGAGCACGGTCGTGCCCGTGCGGTTGATGCGATACAGCAGCTGCATGATCCCGATCGACGTCTCGGGGTCGAGGTTGCCCGTCGGCTCGTCGGCCAGCAGCAGCGGCGGGTGGTTGACGAACGCGCGCGCCACCGAGACGCGCTGCTGCTCGCCGCCCGAGAGCTCGTTCGGGAGGCTGTGGAGCTTCAGCGAGAGCCCGGTCAGGCGCAGTATGTCGGGCACCTTCGCCCGGACCTCCCTGCGCGTGCCGCCCGTCACCTGCAGCGCGTAGGCGACGTTGTCGTGGACCGTGCGGCTCGGCAGGAGCTTGAAGTCCTGGAACACGACGCCGAGGTTGCGCCGGTAGAGCGGCACCTTGCGTCGCGTGATCTCGGCGATGTCGCGGCCGGCCACGCGGATCGACCCCGCCGTCGGCTCGAGCTCCTTGATCAGCAGGCGCATGAGCGTCGACTTGCCCGAGCCCGTCGCGCCGACGACGAAGACGAACTCGCCGCGGCGGATCGTGAAGCTCACGTCGTCGAGCGCCGAGTCGCCGCTCCCGAAGCGCATCGAGACGCGCCGGAACTCGATGACCTCCGGCGCGGGATCGTTCGACGAGGGCGCGTGCGCGCGCTCCAGCAGTTCGGCTTCGCTGATGGCCATGCCCGTCGGCGAACTTAGCGACGCGCCCGCGCCTTTCCTGCCGGTCGCGGGCGTCTGCAAGCGGCGTTGCACGGGGGCGTGGGTCGGCGTGCTCGACGGCATCGAGGCCGCCTCGCCGGCTGGGTATCGTCATCGGCGATGCCGACGATCACATCCTCCACGGCCCCGAACGGCCTGCCGGTCCACCGCGTCGCCCTCGAGGGCACGCGCGCGACGACGATCCTCGTGGCCTTCGACGCCGGCGCCCGCACCGAGCGGCCGGAGGAGAACGGGATGGCGCACTTCCTCGAGCACCTCGTCTTCAAGGGCGGCGAGCGCTACGACGACTACCGCAAGGTCAACGAGACGGCGGAGCGAATGGGCGGCACGCTGAACGCCTACACCTCGCACGACCTCGTCGCCTTCCACATCACCGTGCGGGCGGAGTCGGCCGTGCCGGCCACCGACCTGCTCAGCGACTTCGTGGGGCGCCCGCGGATCGACGCCGGCGAGCTCGACCGCGAGCGCGGCGTCGTGATCCAGGAGATCCAGCGCTACAAGGACCAGCCCGCGGCGGTGGCCGAGGAGCTGATCGACCGGGCGGCCTTCGGCGACCACCCGCTCGGGCGCACCGTCCTGGGCCCCGAGGAGCACCTGCGCACGTTCACGCGCGCGGGGATCGTCGCGTTCCGCGAGCGCCGCTGGGCCGGTCAGCGCGGCGGCGCGTTCGTCGTCGGCAACGTCGACCACGTGCCCGACAACGGCGAGGTCGACGAGCTCTTCGGGCGCTTCCCGACGCTCCCGGCGCCCGGCGGCTACGAGCCCGTCGGCGCCTTCGACCCGCAGCGCCTCGTCGAGGAGCGCGACACCAACCAGTCGCACCTGCGGATGAGCTACCGGCCCGACGTGGACGTCGCCGACGCGCGCGCCCGGGCCGCGTTCACGATCTACGCGACGCTGCTCGGCGGCTCGATGAGCTCGCGCCTGTTCGACGAGATCCGCGAGCAGCGCGGCCTCGCGTACTCCGTCTACGCCGCCGACCACGCCTATGCCGACGTGCCGATCCTCCAGCTCGGCGCGGGTCTGGAGTCCTCCAAGAGCGCCGAGGCCTACGCCCGGATGCGTGAGATCGTGGCCGAGCTGCACGCCGACGGCCCGAGGCCCGAGGAGGTCGAGCGCGCGCGGGCCTACGCGGCCGGGCGCCGGGTGCTGGCGTTTGAGAACACGAACGCCGTCGCCCGCTACGCGGCCAACCAGGCGATCGTCTTCGGCGAGGACATCGACCCCGACCGGGCGATCGCGCTCCTCGACGAGGTGCGCCTCGAGGACGTGGCCGCCGCGGCCCGGACTGTCGACCCCGAGCGCCTCGCCGTCGCCTGCGTCGGCCCGCACACGCCCGACGAGTTCTGATCGACGTGAGCGGCGCGCACGCGCTCTCGCGCGTCGGGCACAATGCTCGCGTGCTCGTCGCCCAGGCGCTGAACACGCGCGAGCTCGGACGCTACGTCGCCCGCACCAGCGGCCGCTGGCCGCTCGAGCGCGCGCTCCTCGGCGGCGCGCGCGTCGACGACGCCCGCGGCTGGGGTCCGCAGCGCGAGCGCGGCCCCGAGTACGTCGTCGTCCTCGTGTCGGAGCTCTTCGACGGCGTCCCGTGGCTCGAGCGCGTCTACCAGGCCGGCTCGCTCTGGGACGCCGACGAGATGGGCGACCCCGCCGACGTGCACTGCTACACCCCGCCCGAGTTCGAGCGCAAGCGCGCGCTGCTGGCGGTCGTGCGTCGCGCCGACGAGCAGGGCATCGACCTGCTCGCGCTGTAGACGGGCTCAGGGCCCGATCGGGCCGAGCGGTGGTGAAAGCGGACGTGCAGGCCGTAAGGTCATCGCTGCTCCAGCCAGCCGTCGATGAGGCGCCGGGCGATGGCCTGCGGCGGCGGCAGCAGCGTCTCCCCCGCCACGAGCTCTGCGCGGTCGAAGAAGCGCACGTCCTCGAGCTCGCCGTCGCCGACCGCAGGCTCGCCGCCCGCCCGCCGCGCGGTGAAGCCGAGCATCAGCGAGGCGGGGAAGGGCCACGGCTGCGACGAGCGGTAGCGCACGTCCTCGACGCGGACGCCGGACTCCTCGCGGACCTCACGGGCCGCGGCCTCCTCGAGGCTCTCCCCCGGCTCGACGAAGCCGGCCAGCGCGCTGTAGCGCCCGGCCGGCCACGTCGGCTGGCGGCCCAGCAGCGCGCGGTCGCCGTCGGTGACGAGCATGATCACGACCGGATCGGTGCGGGGGTGGTGCTCGGCGCCGCAGCGCTGGCAGCGGCGCACGTGCCCGGCGAGCGCGGCTGTCGTCGGGGCGCCGCAGTTCGCGCAGAAGCGGTGGCGCCGGTGCCAGTTGAGCAGCCCGACGGCCTGCGCGAGCAGCCCGCCGTCGGCCTGACCGAGCGCGGGCGCGAGGTCGCGCAGCCCACGCACGCGCGCGTCGGGGACGAGTCCGGCGGCCCCGTCGTCGTCGCCTGGGTCGGCGGCGAAGAGCGCCGTCCCGTCGGGCTCGACGCCCAGCAGGACGAGCTCGGCGTCCTCGCCGAGGTGCTCGAGCGCCACGCGCGCCGGCCCGTCGGCGCCCGCGAGGACGCCCGAGGCGCTGACCACCACCGCGCGCGAGGCCGGATCGGCGCGTCGCGCCGCGAGCCACGCCTCGTCGCCGCGGCGGGCGCCCACGCGGTCCAGCGCGCCGCCGGCGAAGGTGTTCGGGGCCGTCACCGAATCCGGCTACCCGATCGCGACCATGCGCTCGATCGGGATCCTGGCGCGTTGCGCGATCGCCTCGGGGACCTTGACCTCACCCGAGAGGTCGCGCAGGCAGTCGCGCAGCTTGGGCAACGTGATCATCTTCATGTAGCGGCAAGTCGCGCGCTCGTTGGCGGCGACGAAGTCGAGGTCGGGCGCCGCCATCTTCAGCTGGTGGAGCATGCCGGTCTCGGTGGCGACGATCGCCGTCCCATCGCCACCCGCGTGCTCCTGCGCGTAGCGCAGCATGCCGCCCGTCGAGAGCATGTGGACGCCCTGCGGGTCGACGTCGCCGCTGGCGACGTACTCCATGACCGAGGTCGAGCACCCGCACTCGGGGTGGATCAGGAAGTCGGCGCCGGGGTGCTCGGCGCGGGTGCGCTCGATGTCGCGCGGGCGGATGCCCGCATGGACGTGGCACTCGCCGTTCCAGACGTGCAGCGGGCGGCCGACCGTCTTCTCGACGTAGGCGCCGAGGAACATGTCGGGCCCGAAGAGGATCTCGGTGTCGCGCCCGTGCTCGCGAAGGATGTGCTCGACGACCGCCACGGCGTTGGAGGAGGTCACGCAGAAGTCGGTGAGCGCCTTGATCTCGGCCGTCGTGTTGACGTACATGACCGTCACCGCCCCGGGGTGCTTCGCCTGCCAGGCGCGCAGCTCCGCGGGCGTGATCGAGTCCGCCAGCGAGCAGCCGGCGCCGAGGTCGGGGATCAGCACGGTCTTGTCGGGCGAGAGGATCGAGGCGGTCTCGGCCATGAAGTGCACGCCGCAGAAGGCGATGACCGCCGCGTCGGCCGCGGCCGCCTGGCGGCTCAGGCCCAGCGAGTCGCCGACGTAGTCGGCCACGTCCTGGACCTCGGGCACCTGGTAGTTGTGGGCGAGGATGACGGCGTCGCGCTCGCGCGCGAGCGCCCGGACCTCGTCCTGCAGGCGCGCGACGTCGGCGGGTTGCAGGACGGGGTCGAGGGTCGGCACGGGGGCCATCGGGAGGTTCATGGCTCGGGCTCCAGCAGGAGGGAGAGGTCGAGGGCGGGCGCCGAGTGCGTCAGCGCCCCCACCGAGATCCAGTGTACGCCGGTCTCCGCGACGTCCCGGACCGTCGCGAGCGTCACGCCGCCGCTCGCCTCGAGCTGCGCGCGGTCGCCGACGCGCTCGGCGATCCTCCGCAGGCGCGCCGGCTCCATGTTGTCGAGCAGCAGCCGCGGTGCGCCGGCCTCGAGCGCCTCGTCGACGTCGGCCTCGTCGCGGCACTCGACCTCGAGCGGGAGCCCGGGCGCGGCCGCGCGCGCGGCGCGGACGGCGGGGGCGACCCCGCCGGCGATCGCGACGTGGTTCTCCTTGATGAGGATCGCGTCGAAGAGGCCGGCCCGGTGGTTCGTCCCGCCGCCGGCGACGACCGCCGCCTTCTCGAGCGCCCGCAGCCCGGGGGTCGTCTTGCGCGTGTCGAGGATGCGCGCCGGTGCGCCCGCGACCGCGCGCACGTAATGCGCCGTCAGCGTGGCCACGCCGCTGAGTCGCTGCAGGAGGTTGAGCGCCGTGCGCTCGGCGGCGAGCAGCGCCGCGGCGTCGCCGGCGAGCGCGAGCACCGGGCCGCCCTCGCGCCAGGCGCCCTCGACGGTCTCGCGGCGCACGCCGACAGCCGGGTCGAGCGCGGCGAAGCAGCGCTCGGCGACGTCGAGGCCGAAGACGACGCCGGGCGCCTTCTGCGTGATCCGCGCCCTGGCGCGCGTGCCGGACGGGACGGTCGCCGCCGTCGTCACGTCGCCGGCCCCGACGTCCTCGGCCAGGGCACGGGCGACGAGGTCGTCGAGCGCGGCGTCGTCCACCCGTTCGAGGCTAGTGGACGCCGCGAGCGCGTCCGGTTGCGGTCGCCCGGCGAGCGCGCGGGGTAGCGTGCTCGTGATGGCCGTCGGCGCCGCCCGCCCTCCCGGACCCGGGACGCTGGACGCCTGGCTGCCCAACGCGGCCGTGCGCAGCGTCCACCGCCGTGGCGCCGCGGTCGATCCGGCGCGGCTCTGGGAGGCGGCGCACGAGGTGCGCCTGCGCGACACCCGCACGTTGGGGCGCCTGGTGCGCTGGCGGATCCCGGGGGTGCCCGAGAGCCAGACGTTCCACGGACTGCTCGCCGAGTACCCGTTCGTCGTCCTCGAGGAGGGACCGACGTGGTCGATCTCCGGGCTGTGCGGGCGGATCTGGACCCTCCACCGCGACTACCCACGCCTGAGCGGGCCCGAGGAGTTCCGCACCTGGTCGCGGCGCGACACCGTGCGCGTGCTCTTCGCGCACTGGGTCGAGGAGCGCGACGACGGCACGAGCGCGCTCGTCAGCGAGGCGCGTGTCGCCCCGACCGACCGCCGGGCCGCGGTGCGGTTGCGCTCGCTGTGGCTCGTCATCGGCGTCTTCGAGCGACTCATCGGAGCCGAGCCGGTCGCGCTCGCCGTCGAGGGCGCGCAGCGCTGACGACCTCCGCGCGTCCGCGCCCGCGCCTCGGGCGCCGTGCCCACGCCTCAGGCGCCGTGCCCGCGCCCGCGCCGTGCCCGCGCCTCAGGCGCCGTGCCCACGCCCGCGCCGTGCCCGCGCCTCAGGCGCCGTGCCCACGCCCGCGCCGTGCCCGCGCCTCAGGCGCCGTGCCCACGCCCGCGCCGTGCCCGCGCCTCAGGCGCCGTGCCCACGCCCGCGCCGTGCCCGCGCCTCAGGCGCCGTGCCCACGCCCGCGCTCGAGCCCGGCGAGCGCCGAGGTCTCGTCGAGGACGGTGCGCCCGCGCCGGCGCACCGCCACGCGCAGCGTCCCGGCGAGATACTGCGGCGACGCGGCCTGCAGCGCGCGACCCTCGAGCGGCACGGGGACGGGGAGCAGGTGCGGCTCGCCGCCGGCGTGGGCCTCGACCTCGACCGCGTGGCGCGCCGTGCGGCCGCGCAGCCGCCAGCCACGGTCGTCGACGGTGACCGCGAGCGGCACGAGCGGGCGCACCAGCCGCAGCACCTCGCCGCCGGCGGCGACGACCAGCGCCGTGCCGGTTGTCCGCAGGCGCCCGACCCGCGCCGGCCCGCCGGCGAAGGCCACG
The DNA here is from genome assembly GCA_963803375.1 of uncultured Actinomycetes bacterium. Lineage (GTDB taxonomy): Bacteria > Actinomycetota > Thermoleophilia > Solirubrobacterales > Solirubrobacteraceae > JAOPZW01. The sequence goes on from CAWDMB010000014.1 coordinate 174,942, forward strand.
CAGACGTCCTCGCGCCCGAAGCCGTGGGCCTGGCCCCACCACCACGCGTGGGGCATCCCGCCCGCGCCCCAGTTCTTCTCGGCGTACGCGCGCGCGCTCGCGAGGTCCCAGGTCGCGCCGCCGACCCGCGCCTCGCCGCGCACGGCGGCGCCGAGCAGGTGCGGATGCCAGTACTGGCTCAGCCCGGGAGCCGCCTGGACCGGGCCCATCGCCCCCCACGCCCCGGCCGGCCAGCGCACGGGCCGCTCGAACGTTGCCTGCACCCGCGCGCCGGGCCCGAGGTCGGCGTCCAGCGTCGCAGCATCCGCGCGCAGGACGTCCCCGAGGCGCAGTCCCGGGCCGTCGGGGTCGCCCCAGGCCTGCGGGGTCGTGAGGCTGCGCACGAAGCCCCCCGGATGCGCGGCCAGCGCCGCCAGCCCCCAGGACCCGCCCCGCGCGTCCCGGCTGATCGCCGCGAGCACGACGACGACGCGCCCGGCGGCCGCGTCGGTGAGCCGCCAGAAGAACCCCTCCATGCCGGCACCGTGGAAGCGGCTCGGGTCGCCGAACGGCGGGTCCGCGCCACGCGCGCGATAGGCGTCCAACATGTGGCGCCTCATGCTCGCACAGCCCCGAGTAGCGTCCCGCGCCATGCGCGCCTCCCCCCTCGCGCTGCGGACGGACGCCCGGCGGCGCCCCGACGGGATCACGCGCACGCTCGGGGTGCTGTGGCGCTTCTCCCGGCCGCACACGATCATCGGCACGACGACGGCGATCGTCGCGCTCTACGCGATCGCCGCCGCGCAGCTCGGCGGCCACGCCGTCTGGGACCTCTGGTGGGTGCTCGTCGCGGGCTGGTGCGTCAACGTCTTCATCGTCGGCGTCAACCAGCTCGAGGACGTCGAGATCGACCGCATCAACAAGCCCGAGCTGCCGATCGCGGCGGGCGAGCTGGCGCCCGAGACGGCCCGCCGCATCGTCGCGGCCTGCGCGGTCGTGCCGCTCGTCCTCGGCCTCACCCAGGGGTGGATCGAGCTCGCCGCCGTCGCCGTCAGCCTCGCGGTCGGCGCCGCGTACTCCTGCCCGCCGGTGCGGCTCAAGCGCTCGGCCGTGCTCGCCGCCGCCTCGATCACGCTCGTGCGCTCGGCCGTCCTGAACCTCGCGGTCTGGCTGCACTTCTCCCAGGCGCTCGGCGGCCCGGCCACCGTGAGCGCGCCGGCCTGGGCGCTGACCGCCGTGACGCTGCCGTTCGCCTTCGCGATCGCGGTGCTCAAGGACCTGCCCGACGTCGAGGGCGACCGGCGCTTCGCGATCGCCACGTTCTCCGTGCGCCTCGGCGCGCGTCCCGTGCTCGCCCTCGGCGTCGGCGCGCTGACCCTCGCCGGGCTCGGCATGGCCGTGGCCGGAGCGACCGTGCTCGACGGGGCGAGCGCGCCGCTGCTGATCGGCGCGCAGCCGGCCGGCGTCGCGCTCGTGTGGGCGCGGGCGCTGCGGCTCGACGCCGGCGACCACGCGGCCGTCGCGCGCTTCTACCAGCTCGTCTGGCGCCTGTTCTTCGCCGAGTACCTGGTCGTCGCCGCGGCATACGTGCTGGGGTAGCCGGCATGCGCCTGATCCAGCACAAGGCCGAGGCGCTCTGGTTCTACCGCGTCGTCTCGATCGGCTACGACCGCTGGATCAACCCGCTCTTCTGGACGGCGCCGATGCGCGACGCGGCCCTGGAGCTCGGCGCGCTCGACGACCGCGGCCTCGAGGTCCTCGACGTCGGCGCGGGCACCGGCTTCACGACGAGCGGGATCGTCACGCGGGTGCCCGGCGAGCGGGTCACGATGCTCGACCAGAGCCCGCACCAGCTGGCCAGGGCACAGCGCAAGCCCGCATTGGAGGCCGTGCGCAAGCTGCGCGGCGACGCCGAGAGCCTGCCGTTCGGAGATGACCGCTTCGACCGCTACGTGTCCGCCGGCTCGATCGAGTACTGGCCCGACCCCCAGCGGGCGATCGGCGAGGCCTTCCGCGTGGTCAGGCCCGGCGGCCGCGCGCTCGTCATCGGGCCGCTGCGTCGCACGCACCCGCTCGCGCGGCGGCTCTCGGACGCATGGATGCTCTTCCCCGCGGAGGACGAGTACGTCGCGTGGATGGAGCGCGCGGGCTTCGAGGACGTCGAGCGCCGCCACGTCGCGCCCGCGTGGTGGCGACCCGAGTGGGACCCGTACGGCGTCGCCGTGGTCGGGACGAAGCGCCGCCCGCGCCCGCCGGCGGTCGTCGGCGATCCGCCTCGGGAGAGCGCCGGCGAGCGCCTCGGGCCGGCCCGGCTCGGGCGCTTCGTGCTCGGCTCGCTCGCGGGCGCGGCGTTCATCCCCGTCGCGCTCTGGTTCACGCTGCGCGAGCGCCTGCGCCGCCAGGCGCGCTGAGCCGGTCGCGTAGGATCGGGTGATGGCGGTCCTCCTCGGCGTCTTCGTGGTGCCCGACGGCGAGGACCCCGAGCGCACGCTGGCCCAGATCGAGGCCGCCGACGCGAGCGGGCTCGACCTCGTGGGGATCCAGGACCACCCCTACCAGCGGCGCTTCCTCGACACCTGGACGCTGCTGGCCTACGCCGCGGCGCGCACGCGGCGGATCCGGCTCGTGCCCGACGTCGTCAACCTGCCGCTGCGCCCGCCGGCGGTCCTGGCCAAGGCGGCCGCGTCGCTCGACGTCCTCTCCGGCGGCCGGCTCGAGCTCGGGCTCGGCGCGGGGGCGTTCTGGGAGCAGATCGCGGCCATGGGCGGCCCGCGCCGCAGCGGGCCCGAGTCCGTCGACGCGCTCGAGGAGGCGATCGCGATCCTGCGCGCGTTCTGGGCGATGCAGCGGTCGGTCACGTTCGAGGGCGCCCATTACGCCGTCCGCGGGGCGCGCCCCGGCCCCGCCCCCGCCCACCCGATCGGCCTCTGGCTCGGCGCCTACGGGTCGCGCATGCTCGCCCTCACCGGGCGCCTGGCCGACGGCTGGCTGCCGAGCGTGCCGCGGACGCCCGTCGAGGAGGTCGACGAGCGCCAGGCGCGCATCGACGAGGCCGCCCGGCGCGCCGGGCGCGACCCGGCCGCCGTGCTGCGGCTGTGCAACTTCACCCCCGACGGCGAGCTCTCGACGTGGCCGGGCCAGATCGAGCGCCTGGCGGTCGAGCACCGCTTCGAGGGCTTCGTCCTCGGCGCCGACGCCGATGGCGGCGGCGACCCCGTCGGCCTCGTGCGCCGCATCGGCGAGGAGGTCGCCCCGCGCGTGCGCGAGGCCCTCGGCCCATGAGCGGCTATCGCGAGTGGGCGCCCCCGGAGGCGCTGGCCGGCGTCGTGCGCTGCCTGTGGACGCGCGACGTCCCCGCCGACGGCACGGTCGCGGTGCTGCCCGACGGCTGCGTCGATCTCGTGCTGCGCCACGGCGCGGTGCTCGTCGCCGGGCCCGACACCGGCCCGGCGCCGACGCCGGTGCGCCGCGGCGAGCAGATCGCCGGCGTGCGCTTCCACCCGGGCGCCGCCGGAGCCGCGCTCGGGCTTCCCGCGCACGAGCTGCGCGATCGCCGGGTCGGCCTCGGCGACCTCTGGGGGCCGGCCGGCCGCCGCCTCGAGGACCTCGACGCCGTGGTCGCCGCGGTCGCGCGCCGCGCGCCGGCGCCCGACCCCGCCGCGCTCCACGCGGCGGCCGTCCTCGCCCGCCGCCCGGACGTGCCGGTGCCCACGGTGGCGGCCCACGTGGCGCTGAGCGAGCGCCAGCTGCGCCGCCGGTTCCTCGACGGCGTCGGCCTCGGCCCGAAGGCGTTCGCGCGCGTCGCCCGCTTCCGGCGCGCGGTCGCGCTCGTTCGCGCCGGCGACGCGATCGCGCGCGTGGCCGCCGACGCCGGCTACGCCGACCAGGCCCACCTCTCCCACGAGGTCCGGGCGCTCGCGGGCCGCCCGCCGTCCGCGCTCGTCGCCTAGCCAGTATGGACGCATGCGGCTGGTCCTCGCGCGTCGCAGGTTTCGCGGGTTGACTGTCGCGGTGTTGAGGGCCGCTTCGGCCACCGCATACGACCTTGTTGGGAGGACCAGCCGTGCCTGACGTTATCTCTTCGATCGATCGCGGCGATGTGCGTTTGTGGGTGGCGATCGATCAGCACAAGCTCTCGATCGTCGCCGCGACGCTGCCGCCGAGCGGCGGCACCCCCGAGGTGCATCGCATCGAGACGAGCGCGCGCGCGATCCGCAGGTTCGTCGACCGGCTGGGTGGCCCGGAGGGGCTGGCGATCTGCTACGAGGCTGGGCCCGGCGGCTTTGACTTGCTGCGGCTGCTGCGACGGCTGGGCGTCGCCTGCGACGTGGTCGCGCCGTCGCTGATTCCGGTGCGCCCTGGCGATCGCGTCAAGACCGATCGCCGTGACGCCAACAAGCTGGTGCGGCTCTACCGCACCGGCGAGCTGACCTACGTGGCGCCGCCGACGCCCGAGACCGAAGCGCTGCGCGACCTGCTCAGGTGCCGCGAGGACCTGCGCCGCGCGCGGACCGCCGCTCGCCACCGCGTCTCCAAGCAGCTGCTGCGGCACGGGCGGAGCTTCCGTGACGGCAAGACGCAGTGGACCAAGACCCACCGCGCGTGGATCGCCCGTCAGCGCCTGGACGACACGCTGGCGCACCGCGCGCTTGAGCAGATCCTGATCCACCTCGACGGGCTGGACCGCCAGCTCGCCCAGCTCGACGGCGAGCTTTCGGTGATCGCCGACGGCGATCGCTGGCGCGACCCGGTCAAGATCCTCGTCCGCTTCAAGGGCATCTCCACGCGCAGCGCGCTGGGGCTGATCGCCGAGATCGGCGACTTTCAGCGCTTTGGCCACCCCAGCGAGCTGTGCTCGTGGCTTGGGATCGTCCCGTCGGAGTACTCCAGCGGCGACCAGCGCCACCGCGGCCACATCACCAAGGCCGGCAACGACCACGCCCGCCGACTGCCGATCGAGGCCGCCTCGTCCTACGCCACGCACCACGCCTGCGCGACCGCGGCCCGCACGCCGACGCGCGCGCCTGGCAAGCCCAGATCCGCCTGCACCACCGCTACCGCCACCTCACCGACCACGGCAAGCGCCCCACCGTCGCGACCGTCGCGATCGCCCGCGAACTCGCCGGCTTCCTGTGGGCCGCGATCACCGACCAGCCGCTGACCACCCGCGACCACCAGCACGAGGCCGCCACCGCCTGACCGACCCGATCGCCGCTGGGGTCCGGCGACCGGCGCGTCGCCACGGAGAACCCTCGACCGATCTATGCGACCAAGACCCGCGAACCTAGCTCGAGGCAGCTCACGACCGGACACCGTCCTGCGGTCCCAACCCGCGAATCTCACAGTGACAGTCGTCGTTGCCGCGCGCCGGTCGCCCGACCCCAGCACCACCCACCACCATCAGCCCAACAACACCCACACCCAACAACCCACTTGACACCGGCATCCATCTCAGACGAGTTGTGCCACGGCCCGGCGATGAGCCGAGTGCTGGAAAAGGCGTCCATATGACGCCTTAGTGGTCCTCGTCGCAAGTTCGTTGACGGGTGGGGTGGTCACGCGGCGAGCTGGAGCGGCGTGGGCTGATCGAGACGGGCGAGGAGCTTGTGGAGGTCGGCGCGAGTGAACTTCCACTCGAAGGGCTGGGCGATCTGTTCGTAGTGGCGCGCGAATGCCAGCAGCGTGCGCTCGAGCTCGTCGAGGTCTGAGAAGTAGTTGGGCTGCAGCACCTTGCGCTGCGCGACGCTGAAGTAGATCTCGGCCTGGTTGAGCCAGGAGGCGTGGACCGGGGTGTGCACGAGGATGAGGTTGCGCCAGGCGCCCTGGAGGCGATCGATCGAGCGCTTGCCGCGATGCGCAGAGCCGTTGTCGACGACGACGAACACGCGCTGCGCGGACGCGTAGGGCTCGATGCTCATGAACTGCTCGATGAGCTGATCGAACGGCTCGATGCCGTCCTTGGGCGCGCAGCGGTCGAAGATCCTGGCGCGCCGGATGTCCCAGGCAGCCAGGTAGCACAGCGCGCCCTTGCGCTCGAACTCATGCTCCACGCGCAGCCCGGCCGGTGTGGGCTCGGTCGGGTAGATGCGGGCGCGGGCCTGGATCGAGGGCTTCTCATCGGCGCACACGACGAAGTCGCCGGGCTCGAGCAGCTGGCCTTCCCAGCGCCCCTCGTAGAGATCGAGGATCGGGCCGGCCTTCTCGGCGAAGCGCGGGTCGCGCGGGAAGATCCACGAGCGATAGTTCCACGGGCGGATCGCGTCCTCGCGAAGCCACCGCCAGACCGTGATGCCCGACACCTGGGCGACGATCCCGCGCTCGATCGCCGCGCGCGCGACCTCAGCCGCCGACCAGCGCGACAGCGGAACCCCGGACTGGGCCGGCAGCTCGCACGCCAGCGCCTTGACCTCGGCGATCTGCCCCGGGGGAAAAGCGCCGCGGCCGGCCGGGCCGCGGTCTCTCCTCAAGCCCCTGGACGCCCTCGCGGCAGAAGCGTTTTCGCCAGTCCGACACCGCCTGGCGCGACTGATCAAGCCGCCGCGCGATCTCCGCGTTGGACATCCCAGCCGCCGCGTAGAGGATCGCCTTGGCACGCACAACGTCCCGATGCGGGCCCGAGTAGGCAGCCGCGCGGCGCTCAAGCTCACGCCGCTGCTCCTCGCTCAGGACCACCTCGAAGGGAGACTTGCCCGCCATCACCACAAGCTTCGCCGCGCGGCGGCCCACTCCTCCAAGCATCCGCCGCGTACTTGCGACGAGGACCACTAAGTCAGCACTCGGGCGGAGTTCGCCCCTACTGGACGCGTTCGACGAGGACGTTGACGGTCGCGAACGCCGGGTCGGAGGCGCCGTGCAACCGTGCGCCGCTCGCGACGAGCTCGCGCAGGTACCCGACGGTGTCCTGCGAGATCCGCTCGCCGGGCAGGAGCGCGGGGATCCCGGGTGGGTAGCCGGCGATCGACTCGCACGAGATCCGGCCGACCGCGTGCTCGACAGCGACGAGCTCGGCCGTGCCCAGGAACGCCTCGCGCGGGGACGCCGCCAGCTCGTTGGTGAGCGTCGCCGACGGGCGCACGATCGCCGCCGTCGAACCGGGCGCCCGCAGGCGCCTGACGACCTCCTGGACGTCGCCGGCGAGGCGCACGAGCGTCTCCGCGCTCTCGCCGAGGCCGACGAGGAAGACGATCGTCGCCTGGGTGGCGAGCTCGGCGTTGGCGTCGTAGGAGCGCCGCAGCGCCTCGGCGAGCTCGTAGCCGGTGCGTCCGGTCTCGCGGACGTCGAGGACGATCCGCATCGGGTCGTAGGCGGCCACGCCGGGCCGGCCGACGAGCGCGTGGTCGACGAGCGCGATCCCGTCGACGGTCTCGAGCTTGGCTCGAGCGACGCCGATCGCCTGCAGCGCCTCGTGCAGCAGCTGCTCGCCGTGGAGCGCGAGCTGGCGGCGAGCGCCGTCCAGCGAGGCGAGCAGCAGCGACGACGGCGAGGTCGAGCGCACGAGGCGGATCGCGCGGCCGACGGCGTCGGCGTCGACGAGCCCGCCGTGGGCGACGTGGAGCATCGCGCTCTGGGTCAGCGACCCCGCCACCTTGTGGACGCTCGTGACGACCGCGTCGGCGCCCTGGGCCAGCGCGTTGGGCGGCAGGTCGTCGCTGAAGCCGAAGTGCGGGCCCCACGACTGATCGACGACGAGGGGCACGCCCGCCGCGTGCGCGACCTCGGCGAGCCGGGCGACGTCGGCCGCCATCCCGAAGTACGTCGGCGAGACGACGAACGCGGCGCGCGCGTCGGGCGCGTGCGCGAGCACCGCCGCGAGCGCGTCGGGGACGACGCCGTGGGCCATCCCGAGCCCGGCGTCGTACTCGGGGGCCACGAAGACCGGGATCCCGCCGCTGAGCACGAGCCCGTCGACGACCGAGGCGTGGGAGTTGCGCTGCGCGACGACGCGGGCGCCGAGCGGCGCGAGCGCGAGGCACAGCGCGTGGTTGCCCTGGGTCGCGCCGTTGGTCAAGAACCACGTGCGCCGCGCGCCGTAGGCCTCGGCGGCCAGGCGCTCGGCCTCCTCGTAGGGCGTCGGCCGCGGCCCGATGTCGATGCCCCAGATGTCCTGGGGGACGTCGATGGCCAGCGCGCGGTAGCCGAGCGCGAAGCGCAGCCCGGGGTCGGCGCCCGGGCCGCCCTTGTGACCGGGGACGTGGAAGCGCCCGGGCCCGCGAAAGCCGTAGCCCACGACCGCGTCGAGGTACGGCGCGGCCGGCTGCTCGATCACCGCGCGCTTCCTCGCCGGGCTCGCCGCGTCGGTGGGTCATGACCCCGGTGGGGTCTCATGCGGGGCCGGCGGTCCGCAGCAGCTCGGCGCGGACGAAGCCGTCGAGGTCGCCGTCGAGGACGCGTTGGGCGTCGCCGGCCTCGGTGCTCGTGCGGTGGTCCTTGACCATCGTGTACGGGTGCAGCACGTAGGAGCGGATCTGCGAGCCGAAGTTGACATCCTGCGCGTCGCCCTTGGCGCGCGCGATCTCCTCGCGACGCCGGCGCTCCTCGCGCTCGAGCAGCTTCGCGCGCAGCATCCGCATCGCGGTGTCGCGGTTGGCCGACTGCGAGCGCTCGTTCTGACACTGCACGACGATGCCCGTCGGGCGGTGCGTGATGCGCACGGCCGAGTCGGTCTTGTTGACGTGCTGCCCGCCCGCGCCCGAGGCGCGGTAGGTGTCGACCTGCAGGTCGTCGTCCTCGATCGTGACGGCCTCGACCTCGTCGACGACCGGCGCCACCTCCACGCCCGCGAACGACGTCTGGCGGCGGTGGGCGGCGTCGAAGGGCGACAGCCGGACGAGCCGGTGGACGCCCTGCTCGGCGTTGAAGAGCCCGTAGGCGTTCTCGCCCGCGGCGCGGAACGTCGCCGACTTGATGCCGGCCTCATCCCCCGGGCTGGCCTCGAGCAGCTCGACGGCAAAGCCGCGGCGCTCGGCCCAGCGCATGAGCATGCGCAGGACCATCTCGGCCCAGTCCTGGGCATCGGTCCCGCCGGCGCCGGCGTTGACGGTGACGAGCGCGTCGCCGCCGTCGTAGCGACCGGAGAACAGCCGCGCCTCCTCGAGCTCGGCCAGCCGCTCCTCGACGCCGCGCAGGCCCTCGTCGAGCTCCGCGTCGAGCGCGCGGTCGTCCTCGGCCAGCTCGGCGAGCGCCTCGAGGTCGTCGACGTCGTGCTCGAGCGTCCGCCACCGCTCCAGGCGGCGCGCCGTGCGGGCGTGCTCGGCGCTCACGTCCGCCGCCGTCCGCTGGTCGTCCCAGAAGCCCGGGGCCTGCATGCGGCCCTCGAGCTCGGCCGTGCGCGCGGCCAGCGCGGAGGGATCCACGCCCGCCCGCATGAGCTCGAGCTGGCCGCGGATCGCGGCCAGCCGCTGCGGCAGCGGCTGTCGGTCGGTCGGCGTGGCCATCGGGCTCGGGCCACGCTAGCAGGGGGTCCTGCCGCCGCACCGGGGCCCGACCGCGTGCACGCGTTTGGGGTCCTGAAACGGAGCTTTCAACGCGCGCTCGCGGTTCGGATAGATTGCCGCGACCGCGCGACCCGCGGCCGACGGGCGCGGCGTGCACCGATCCGAGACCAGACCTCCGCACGGGAGGCGCCGGGGCCCGGCGCTCTCCTCGGTCGTCGTGATCGGGGCGCTGCTCGCGACGGCGGCCGTCGCGGGGGCGCGGGCGGCGGAGGGGCCGACCGCCGCCGCGTCGCGGACCGACGCGTTCAGAACGGCCGATCGCGAGCTCGTGCTCAATTCCGCCCGCAAGCACCGCCGCGCCCGCGGCGCCGCCGCGCGCCCGCTCGTCCTGGGGATCTATCCGGGCGGCGCCGCGGGGACCGTGGGTCCGGCGGGCGCGGTCCGCCCCGAGGTCGGAGCGCTGCGCCTGCGAGCGCTGCGGACGCTGCGCGGGGCGACCCGGCCGTTCGTCGTGCATCTCTACGACGCCTACGCGCGATCGTCGGACGCGGACGCCGTGCCCGACTGGCTCGCCGCGCAGATCGCCGAGTACACCGACCACGGCTTCCAGGTCGAGCTCGTCCTGACCTACCGCCCCGAGCGCGCGGACGGCGACGTGGACGGCTTCACGCGCTTCGTGCGCGCGCGCGTGCGCCAGCTCGGCCCCGAGCCGCTCGTTACCCATCTCCAGGTCACCAACGAGGTCAACGTCCGCGGCGCGCCCGGCGCCGCCGACGGCGCCTATCGCGGCGCGCGGCACGCGCTCGTACGCGGCGTCGTCGCCGCCAAGGACGAGGCGCGGCGCGGCGGCTTCGACGGCCTGCGGGTCGGCTTCAACTGGGCCTACCAGCTCGGCCCCGCCGAGACCGCGTTCTTCGCGTCGCTGCGCGCGACCGGCGGCCGGGCCTTCGCGCGGGCCGTCGACTGGGTCGGCCTCGACGCCTATCCGGGCACGTGGGGCCCCGCGCTCCCCCCGGGCGACGTCGCCACGGCCGTGCGCTCGGCGACCTTCGACGCGCTGCGGACGCTGCGCCGCGACCTGCTCCCGCTCGCACGCCTCTCGCGGGCCGCCCTGCACGTCTCCGAGAGCGGCTACCCGACGGGCCCGGGGCGCCCGGAGGCGACGCAGGAGACCGTCCTGCGCGCCGCCGTCCAGGCGGTCGCCGACGCGCGCCGAGCCTACGGCGTGACCGGCTTCCGCTGGTTCGACCTGCGCGACGCCGACTCGTCGAGCGCCAGCTTCGAGAGCCACTACGGCCTCCTGCGCGACGACTACGCCCCCAAGCCGGCCTTCGAGGCCTACCGCGAGCTCATCGCGACGCTGCGTTGACCTGAGCGGCGAAGGCCCGGCGCGCGGCCGCCGAGCTCTCGATCCGCCAGTCGGTCTCCTTGCGCAGGTTGAACCACACGAGCGAGCGGATGTAGGGCCGGCGTCGGATCTCGGCGAAGAGGCCGCGGATCCACGCCGCCTTGCTGCCGCCGGCCTCGGCGCTGGCGACCTCGGCGAGCTCGACCGGCTTGCCCGGATCGAGCGCGTGGAGGGCGTCGAGCGAGGGCCCGAAGGCCGCCGCGAACGTGCGCCAGCGGCGGCCGAAGAGGACCGAGCCACCGTTGAACCCCGACACGCCGATGACGTCGACCTGGTCGGATCCGGGGTACTGATCGGCGCGCACGCCACCCGCGACGGGGGACCACACCCACGTGGCGTTCGTGGCGCCCGCCCGGTCGAAGATCGCGTGCACGTGGCGCCACGCGCGGACGAACTCGCCCGGCCGGTTGCCGTTGGCGGCCTCGGCCCACGGGTAGGCGCGGGCGTTCATCTCCTGCGCGAAGCGCAGTCGGACGGGGCGCCCGTACGCCGCGATCTCGCGCGCCCAGCGCGAGATGTAGGCGTCGTGCTCGCCGGCGACGATCCGCCCGAGGCGGTACGCCGGCTGCCGCGTGCCACCAGTCGCGTCCCACGGCTCCCACGTGATCTCGGGCACGCTGCCCCTGGCGGCGACCGCGGCGGCCTGGCGCGCGTCGAAGCGCGCGCTGTGCGCCCAGTCGGCGAACCACATGACGACGCCCGCGTGATGGCGCGCGTCCTGCTCGAAGGCGTTGACCTGCGCGAGATCGACCGTGCGCCACGGGCGATGCGCGTTGCGCGCGAGCGCGAGCGTGGTAACCCCGAGCTGCAGGCGCGGCTCGGCGGTCCGCGCGGCGGGCACGGGCCACGGGCGCGCGGCGGCGGGCCGCCCGTCGGCCCACGGCTTGGCGATCTGGAGGCCGAGCAGCCCGAGCACGGCGAGCAGGAGCGCGCCGGTCAGGGCGACCTCGCGGCGGCGCCGGCCGCTCATCGGACCGCCTCCAGCAGCGGCGCCCAGGCCGCCGCCGCCGCCGCCGCGCTCAGCGCGACGGTGAGCCCGACGACCGCGACCGAGCCGCCCCGCAGCCGCAGCGCCGTGGCGAGACCTCCGGTGCGTCGCTGCAGGTCGCGCAGCTCGAGCGACAGCGTCGTCACGAGCAGGGCGAGGACCATCGCGGCGTTGAGCAAGACGAGCACGAGGTACCCCTGCGTCGGCGACTGACCGATCGCCAGGTGGAAGCCGGCGACGGCGGCGATCGAGAGCGCGGCGAGCGTGACGAACGGGCCGTAGAGGCCGCTGCCCGGCGGCGGCTTCTCCGCCCGGTCGCCCTTCGGCGTGATCATGTACGGGCGCCGGATCGCCAGCAGCACGTTGACCACGGCCCAGAGCACGATCGGCCAGCGCGCGATCTCGAGCACGACGCCGCGCCAGGTCAGCCCGATCCCCCGGGGCTGGAACCAGCGCCGGCTCCAGCGCCACATGAGCGTGGAGGCCAGCACGACGGCGAGGTTGTAGGCGAGGTACTCGGAGAGGTCGACCCGGGCGATCGGGCGGTCGGCGAGCAGCGCGACGATCGGCAGCAGCCAGAGGACGGCGACCGAGACCGACCACAGCGTGTACCAGCTCTGGGCCATGAGGAACTGGAAGGCCTGCGCGGGCGTGTAGCGGCGCACGAGCCGGGGCGTGTGGTGCAGGAAGATCTGGACCATCGAGTACGCCCACGCGAACTGCTGGCCGAGGTAGGTGCCGAAGTCGGCCGGGCCCTCGCCCTCGGCGATGATCTCGGGCACGTAGACGCCGCGGAAGCCCGCGGCGGCGAGCACGACTGTGTCGAGGTGATCCTCGGCGCGGGTCGGCTGGTAGCCGCCGATCGCGCGGATCGCGGCCGTCCGGTACGTCGTGTGCGAGCCGATGATGAACGGCGTCCGGCTGTGCCCGTAGAAGCCCATCTGCAGCGGGCCCTGCAACGCGAGGTCCTGCTCGGCGAGGCCGCGCGCGGTCCAGCGGTCGAGGTTCGAGCAGACGCTCGGGGCCTGCACCCACGCGACCTCCGGGTCGTCGAAGTACCCGAGCGTGCGCTCGAGGTAGTGCGGCGCGGGGCGATGATCGATGTCGAGCTGGACGAAGATCTCGTAGTCGAGCCCCTCCATCTCGACGAAGTCGAGCCAGGCGTTGACGTTGCCGGCCTTCGTCTTGGCCTGGAACGGCGGGCCGGGCTGGTTCCACAGCGGCTTGCCCTTGCGCGTGAAGTAGTGCACGCCGAGCTCGAGCGCGAGGCGCTCGACGTCGGGGTCGGCGCCCTCGTCGAGCACCCAGCTGTCGTGGGGATAGCGGACCTGCGTCATCGCGCGGAGCTGGTCGGCGATGACGTCGAGCGTCTCGTGCGAGGGAACGCAGAGCGTGATCAGGGCGACGCGGCGTCCGGGCGTGGGCGCCATCTGAACCGGGCGCCGCATCCGCCCGACGAAGAACCAGTAGAAGCTCGGCAGGACCGTCGTGAGGTACGCGAGCGGGACGCTGGCCGCGAGATAGAGGCCGAGCGCGCCGCGGTGCGAGGGCTCGAGCCACCAGAGCCAGAAGCGCGCGACGACGGCGACCCAGACCACCGTGAGCGCCCAGAAGGCGACGCGCCGCCCGCGCGTGAGCGCCCGTTCGCTGCGCACCGTCCGTGGCGCGACGAACCGGCTCTGCCGGGCCGGAGCCCGCGTGGATGATGCTGCGCCGGCGCGCGCCGACGCGGGCTCGCGCAACACGCGAGTCGGCGACATGCGATACCCCCCACCGCCGACGGCGGAGGGTCCACCCGGCGCTGATTTCGGTGTGCCCCATCACCGGGGCCGTGCACCGGATGTATCGGCAGACGCGACCGTTCACCTGAGAGCGCGCGAAGAAGTGTGCCGTAGGTCACACCGGACGAGCGGCGCGTTCGAGGCGCCGACCGGCCGGCAGCGTCGGACAGCGATCCGGAGCCGCTCGTTGACATAGGCAACGATCTTGTTGACAATGACCAGCATGCCCGCGCTCGAAGACCGCGTCGCCGCCGTCCGCGCGTTCAACCGCGCCTACACCCCAGCGATGGGCCTCCTGCGCGAGGGGCTGCTCGAGAGCCCGTACTCGCTCACCGAGGCGCGCGTGATCTTCGAGCTCGCCCGGCGCCACGAGGCCGACGCCGGCGCCCTCAAGGAGCTGCTGGACCTCGACGCCGGGTACCTGAGCCGCACACTTGCCCGCCTCGAGGCGTCCGGCGTCGTCGCGCGCGAGCGCGCGCCTCACGACGGGCGCCGCCGCGTCGTGCGCCTCACCGATGATGGTCGCGCGGCCGCCGCGCTGCTCGACGAGCGCTCCGCGGCCGCCGTCGCGCGCCTGCTCGCCGCCCTCGGCGAGGACGACCAGCGCCGTCTCGTCGGAGCGATGGACGCGATCCGCGAGCTCCTCGCGCCCGCGCGGCAGGCGGGCCGCGCGCTCGTGCTGCGCGCTCCGCGCCCCGGCGAGCTCGGGTGGATCGTGCAGCGTCACGGCGCCCTCTACGCCGAGGAGTTCGGCTGGGACGAGCGCTTCGAGGCCCTCGTCGCCCGCGTCGTGGCGGACTTCGCCGCCGGCCGCGACGCTCGCCGCGAGGCGGCGTGGATCGCCGAGGTCGACGGCGCCCCCGCCGGCTGCGTGCTCTGCGCACGCCGCGACGAGGCCACCGCGCAGCTGCGCCTGCTCCTCGTCGAGCCCTCCGCCCGCGGCCGAGGCGTCGGCGCGCGGCTCGTCGACGAGTGCGTGCGCTTCGCGCGACTCGCCGGCTACGCGCGGATCGTCCTGTGGACGAACGACGTGCTGACGAGCGCCCGCCGGATCTACGAGGCCGCCGGCTTCGAGCTCGTCGACGCCGCCGCCCACCGCGACTTCGGGCCCGAGGTCGTCGGACAGCACTGGGCGCTCGAGCTCGCGAGCCGCCGCTGATCTCGGTCCCCCCGCACGAACCCGGGCGGGGCGGCGCCGCGCGCGTCAGCGCGCCGGCGCGGCCGTCAGGCCCCGTGGCACTTCTTGAACTTCTTGCCCGACCCGCACCAGCACGGGTCGTTGCGCCCGATCTGCTCGACCTCGGCGACGCGCCGCTGCTCGACGGTCGGCAGGAGCTCGGCTGTCTCCTCGGCGCCGGCGAGCTCGGCCGCCGCCGCGCCGCCGGCCGCGGCGGCGAGGGCGCTGGGCTGAGCCGTGCCGACGCCGCCCGAGTAGGAGACCGTGCCCGACCGCGTCTGTGAGCCGCTAGGCGTGTACTGCTGCTCAGGGGCGGCGCCGTTCTCGCCCTCGATCTCGACCTCGACGTGGTAGATCATCCGCGCGAAGTCCGACCAGATCGTGTTCATGAGGTCGGAGAAGAGCGTGAAGGCCTCGTTCTTGTAGGCCACGAGCGGGTCGATCTGGGCGAACCCGCGGAGGTGGATGCCCTCGCGCAGGTAGTCCATGTCGTAGAGGTGCTCGCGCCAGCGCTGGTCGATGACCTGCAGCAGCAGGTAGCGCTCGAGCGCGCGCATGAGCTCCTCGCCGAGCTCCTCCTCACGGCGGGCGTAGAGCCCGATCGCCTCGTCGGTCAGCCGCCCGATCAGCTCCTCGCGGTCGATGCTCTCGGCCGTGACGTCGGCCTCGCTCAGCTGGATCGGCCAGATGTCGCCGAGCGCGACGAAGAGCCCGTCGAGGTCCCACTCCTCCACGAAGTCACCCGGGGTGTGGTCGTCGACGAGGCGCCGCACGACGTTGGCGATCTCCGCGCGCGCGGGCTCGCCCATGTCCTTGCCCTCGAGAACGCCGTCGCGGTACTCGTAGACGATCCGCCGCTGCTCGTTCATGACGTCGTCGTACTCGAGCACGCGCTTGCGGATCAGGAAGTTCTGCTCCTCGACCTTCTTCTGGGCCTTCTCGATCTGCTTGGAGAGCATGCCCGCCTCGATCGGCTCCTCGGCGCCCTCCTCGTCGATGGTGCCGAAGCGATCGAGGATCTTGTAGATCCGCTCCCCGGCGAAGAGGCGCACGAGGTCGTCCTCGGCGGAGAGGAAGAAGCGCGATTCCCCCGGGTCGCCCTGGCGGCCGGAGCGCCCGCGCAGCTGGTTGTCGATGCGCCGCGACTCGTGGCGCTCGGTGCCGACGATGCACAGGCCGCCCGCGTCGAGGACGCGCTCGCGACCCTCCCCGACGCGCTCCTCGATCGCGGGCATCACGTCGCCGAGTCGCTGCTCGAAGTCGGGGTCGCCGGGCTTGAGGCCGAGCTTGGCGAGCTCGAGCTGCGCGAGGTGCTCCGGGTTGCCGCCGAGCTTGATGTCGACGCCGCGCCCGGCCATGTTCGTGGCGATCGTCACCGCGCCCGGCTGCCCGGCCTCGGCGACGATCTCGGCCTCGCGCGCGGCGTGCTCGGGCTTGGCGTTGAGCACGGTGTGCGGGATCCCGCGCGTGCGCAGGCGCTCGGACAGCAGCTCGGAGACCTCGACGGAGATCGTCCCGACGAGCACGGGCTGGTCGTTCTCATGGCGCGCGGTGATCTCCTCGACGACGGCGTGCCACTTGCCGTCCTTGGTCTTGTAGACCTGATCGTTGCGGTCGTCGCGGACCATGGGCTCGTTCGTCGGGACCTGGACGACGCCGAGCTTGTAGATCTTCATGAACTCGGTCGCCTCGGTCAGCGCCGTGCCCGTCATCCCGGCGAGCTTGTCGTACATGCGGAAGTAGTTCTGCAGCGTGACGGTGGCGAGCGTCTGGTTCTCCTCCTGGACGCGCACGCCCTCCTTGGCCTCGACGGCCTGGTGCAGGCCCTCCGACCAGCGCCGGCCCTCGAGGATGCGCCCCGTGAACTCGTCGATGATCCGCACCTCGCCGTCGATGACCGCGTAGTCGACGTCGCGCTGGTAGAGCGACTCGGCCTTCAGCGACTGGATCAGGTGGTTGACGAGGTGGCCGTTCTCGGCGCGATAGAGGTGGTCCATCCCGAGGAAGCGCTCGGCCTTGGCCACCCCGCGCTCGGTCACCGAGACCGTCTTGTGCTTCTCCTCGAACTCGAAGTCGAACTCGGCGACGAACTCCTTCTTCGTCCGCGGGTCCATGCCCTCGGGCTTCTTGCCGGCCTTCATGACGCGCGCGAGCTTCGCGAAGCGCTGGTAGAGCTCGGCGGCCTGCTCGGGGGCGCCGGAGATGATGAGCGGCGTCCGCGCCTCGTCGATGAGGATGTTGTCGACCTCGTCGACGATCGCGAACGTGTGCGCGGTGACCGGGCGCCCGTCGGCGTCGACGCGGCCGCCGTTCTGGACCTTCTCCTCGAGCGAGGTCGCCATGTTGTCGCGCAGGTAGTCGAACCCGAACTCCGAGTTGGTCCCGTAGGTGACGTCGGCGGCGTAGGCGAGCTGCTTGTCCTCGTAGGACTGCATGTTCTGGAGCACGCCGACGGTCACGCCGAGCGCGTCGTAGATCGGGCTCATCCACTCGGCGTCGCGACGCGCGAGGTAGTCGTTGACGGTCACGAGGTGGACGCCGTTGCCGCCCAGCGAGTTCAGGACGACCGCGAGCGTCGCGGTCAGCGTCTTGCCCTCCCCGGTCTTCATCTCGGCGATGCTGCCGCCGTGCAGCACCATGCCGCCGATGAGCTGCACGTCGAAGTGGCGCATGCTCAGCGTGCGCCGGCCGGTCTCGCGGACGACGGCGAAGGTCTCGGGCAGCAGCTCGTCGAGCGACTCGCCCTCGCGGGCGCGCTCGCGCAGGGCGTCCATGCGCTCGCGCAGCTCCTCGAGCGACTCGAGCTCGAGCTCGGCCTCGAACGCGTTGATGCGCGCGACGCGCTTCTCGTACTCGCGGAACTGCTTCGCCTCGCCGATGTTCAGCGCGCGGTCCAGAAGGCCCATGGGCTCAGCGTAGCAACGGCATCGTGCCCGAACGCGCCGGTCCGGGCGGCCCTCGACGGCCCGTCGCGGAGCCTACAGCGCGGGCTCGGGGCCGCCCCCGAGGTCGTCTCGCGGCGGGGTCGTACGGATCGTCTCGGTGCCCACCTTCCGCCGCCCGCGACGCTTCTCGCGATGGCGCTCGACCTGGCGGTTGAGCTCCTCCTCGGCGAGGTTGACGGCCTGGCGCACCTCGCGCCCGCGCGCCCGCGCGCGCAGCGTCGTGCCCTTGAGGAAGAGCGTCGCCTCGGCGATCCGGCCCTCGGGGATCGCGGGGTTGCGCTCCTCGCGCAGCTCGACCTCCAGCCGGGCGAGCTCGGACACCTGCCGTGCGACCTTGCGAAAGCGGCGCTCCACGTGCTCGCGAAGCTCGGCCGTCACCGTGGTGTTGCGACCCTTGACCTCGATCTGCATGCAGATCCTCTCGTCGTCGGGGACGGTGACCATTGGACGTTACCCCCGCGTCCTCACCCCTTCAACGAGCGCGCGTAGGTGACCGCTCGGACCCGATCCGCGCCCGCCCGGCGCAGGGCCCGCGCGCAGGCCTCGAGCGTCGCTCCGGTCGTGTGCACGTCGTCGACGAGCAGCGCCTCGTGCGGCACCGGCCCGCGCGCCTGCATCGCGATCCGGCCCGAGGCCCGCCGCTCGCTCCGTCGCGCGCCCGCCTGCCGCGTGGCCGCGCCGCTGCGCGCCACGCACGCGAGCACCGGGCGCCCCGTCCGCGCCGACAGCGCGGCCGCCAGCCGCGCCGCGTGATCGAAGCCGCGCCTGCGCACCCGGGCGGGATGGGTGGGGACGGGCACGAGGGCGACCGGCGCGGCGAGCAGCTCCGGCGGCGCCCCGGCGGCGATCTGGGCGGCCATGAGGTCGGCGAGGCGCAGCGCGCCGCGGAACTTCAGGGCGTGCACGAGCGCCCGCGCCGGCCCCTCGTAGGCGACGGGCGCCCACGCGCGCGCGACCGCGCCGCCCGCGAGCGGGCAGCCCCCGCCACAGCGCCCGGGCAGCCCGCAGCGCGGGCAGCGCTCGCCGCGCAGCCACGGGAGCGCCACCCGGCAGCCCGGGCACAGCGGCTCGGCGGACGCCGGCACCGATCCGCCGCACCCGTGGCACGAGGGCGGCGCGAGCGCCGAGAGGGCGCCCTGCAGCCACTCGCCCGCCGGCACGAGCGGGGCGGCGAGACGGGCGGGGAGGGAGCGGGGCACGCGGCGATCCTCCGGCAGCGCGCGTCACGGCGCTACCACCACTTCGTCACAATCGAGCCACATGGCTGCGGACACCTCGTGGACCTTCGATCCCGGTCCCATCCTGCTGATCGCCGCCGCCTCGGCCGTCTACGTCCCCCGCTGGCGCCGCGTGCGTCGCGCGGACGGCCCGCGCGCCGCGGGCTGCTGGCGGCTGGCGAGCTTCGTGGGGGCGATGGTCGCGCTCGCCGCCGCGCTGCTGTCGCCGATCGACCGTCTCGGCGAGCAGGCGTTCACGTTCCACATGGTCCAGCACGTGCTCCTGCTCGATCTCGTGCCGATCCTGCTCGTGTGCTCACTCACGAAGGTCATCCTGCGCCCCGCGACGCGGCGCCTACGGCGCCTCGAGCGCGCGGCCGGACCGCTCGCCCACCCCGTCTTCGCGGTCGTCCTCTACGTCGCGGTGATGTGGGCCTGGCACGTGCCCGCCCTCTACGACGCGGCGCTCGAGCACCCGACGCTCCACGTGCTCGAGCACGTGTGCTTCCTGACCGCCGGGCTGCTCTACTGGTGGATCCTGCTCTCGCCGCTGCGCAGCCGCGTGCGGGTCGGCGTCATGGCGCCGGTCGTCTACATGCTGAGCACGAAGCTCGCGGTCGGCGTGCTCGGCATCGGGCTGACGTTCGCGCCCGACGCGCTCTACGCCTTCTACGAGGACCAGCCGGGCATCTGGGGGCTCGACGCAAGCACCGACCAGGCGGCGGCCGGGGCGATCATGGCCCTCGAGCAGTCGATCATCATGGGGATCGCGCTGGCCTGGCTGTTCGTGCGCGCGCTCGAGGACTCCGAGCGCGAGGAACAGCGCGCCGAGCGCTTCGGCGCGGCGTAGTGCGGCGCGCCCGCCCGGTGGGCGCGCCGCGGCCGCGATCGATCAGGCGGTCGCCGCCTCCGACGAGGGCTCGACCGGCATCGGAGTGGGCTGGGTGATCCGGATGTGGTTGCCGAACGGGTCGCGGATCGCGCAGTCGATCCCGTAGAAGCGCTCGACCGGCGCCTGCGTGAACTCGACGCCCTTGGCCTGGAGCTCCTCGTAGGTCGCGCGGCAGTCCTCGGTCGTGAAGATGACCATGCCGATCGCGCCTTTGGCGAGCAGCGCGCGGACCTGCTCGGCCGTCTCGGGGTCGTGCGCCGGCGGGCCGGGCACCTCGAGCAGGAGCTCGCGGTCGGGCTGGCCGGGGACGTTGACGGTCAGCCAGCGCATGAACTCGAGCGGGACGTCGGAGTGGACCTCGAGACCGAGCTTGCCGACGTAGAAGTCGAGCGCCTCGTCGTGGTCCAGGACGTAGAGGTGTGAGTGGGTGAGAGCGTTGAACATGCCGCCAACCTAGTGGCGTCCACGGGACCTGGCTTCTCCCAAAGTGCTCGATGGCCGATCCCAGATCGCGGCCATGCAGCCGGGCACGCCGGCCCGGATCGCCGCGCGCGGCGCGGCCTGCTCGCGCTCGCGGTATCGGCTGGGCGACGTGCCGACGATCTCCCGGAACGTGCGGCTGAAGGTGCCCAGGCTCGTGAACCCCACGTCGAGGCAGATCTCGGTCACCGCACGGTCGGTCTCGCGCAGGAACGCCATCGCCCGCTCGATGCGCCGGCGCTGCAGGTAGCGGTGCGGAGGCTCGCCGAACGCCTCGTGGAAGCTGCGGATGAAGTGCGCGCGCGAGAGGTGCACCGAGCGCGCGAGCGCCTCGATGTCGAGCGCGTCGGCGTAGCTGCGATCGATCGCATCCCGGGCGCGCAGCAGTCGGCGGTTGGCGTCGTGTCGGGGCTCGCCGGCCATCGAACACGACGATAGGACGACGTTGGCCCCCGTGCCATGCCCTTGAGCTGGGGACGGGGGCGCCAGGATGCTCGCACGCCCGACGGATGATCCGCCACCGCCGTTCGGGTGGTCCTGATCGTCGAGGCTGGGCGGCCCACTACCTGGGGGGCGAACTCCGCCCGAGTGCTGACTAGGGCGTCATATGGACGCCTTTTCCAGCACTCGGCTCATCGTCGAGGCCGGCGGCCCACTAGCCCTCGAGGATCGTTCCGTCCTCGACGCGCGCGGGGCCCTCGACCGCGACGGACCCGCGGACGACGACGCCCGCGCCGAACGTCACGTCACCGTGGACCGCGAGGCGCGCGCAGCCGACGAGCGACGGCGCGCCCGCGGGAAAGCGCGCCTCGAAGTCGCGCAGGAGCTTGAAGTACTCGTCGTCGAGGTCGACGACCGGAGGCTCGTCGCCGCGACCGGGCGCGGGCTGCACGCGGCCATCGTCCTCGAGGACGTAGGCGTCGGAGCGCAGCACGAGCAGGTCGTCGGTCGTCTTGACGGGGGCGAAGCGACGGCGCGGCACGCGCAGCGCGCGGGCGCCGTCGAAGACGCCGACGGCCGCGCCCATCGCCGTCTCGAGCTGGATCACCGCCGGCGAGCTCTTGTCGGCGGGGTCGACGGTCTTGCGGTTGACGATCATCTCCAGGCCGAGGACGCCCTCGCGGTCCTCGAGCAGCGCGCGCAGCGCCCGCAGGTCGACCCACAGGTTGTTCGTGTTGACGAAGCGGTGGCGGCCGATGTCCTGGAGCGCGTCGAGGTCCTCCGCGGGCGTCTGGGCGGTCTCGCGCAGGACGAGCCGGCCGCCGTCGCGAAGGCGCGCGAGGTGGCCGCCCTTGCGGTCGGCCTCGGTGCGGTCGGTGACCTCCATGACGAACGGCGCCTGCTCGCGCGCGATCCAGCCAAGGATCGCGGGCTCGAGGACGGCGCCGAGGTTGTCGGAGTTCGAGACGAACGCGTAGCGCAAGCCGTGCTCGTCGAGCGCGTCGAGCATCCCGGAGGTCACGAGCGCGGTGTAGAGGTCGCCGTGCCCGGGCGGGGCCCACTCGAGCGCCGGATCGGCCGGCCACGAGGCCGGGCCGAGCCCGTCGGCGAGCAGCTTGGGGACCTTGTTCTGCACGAAGTCGGGCGCCAGCTCCGAGCGCAGCTCGGGATGGCGCGCGAGCGCCGCCAGCGTGTCCGCGCGCGTGGCGAACGAGTCCATCAGCACGAGCGGCAGGCGCACGCCGAAGCGCTCGCGCAGCCCGAGCACCTGGCGGACGGTGATGTCGAGGAAGCTCTGCCCGTCCTTGGCCTCGATCAGCGACTTCGCGCGGGTCATGCCCATGCTGGTCCCCAGGCCGCCATTGAGCTTGAGCACGATCGCCCGGTCGAGCGCCGCCCGCGCGTCGTCGTCCGGCTCGGGCAGCCCGGCCAGGTCGGGCAGGTCCTGCACGGGCTCGATCGCGTCCTCCGGGAGCATCCCCGTCTCACCGCGCTCGAGCCGCTCGTAGTAGTGGCAAAAGCTCGCCACCGCGGCGTCGCCGACGCCGTCGGCGCGCATCTTCGCGACGGCCTCGGCCAGTCCCTGCTCGCTCATGGCCCCGAACCTACCCGGACGCGAGCTCGAGGAGCCGTCGCGCATACGCGGGCGCGGTCGGGGCGTCCTCATGGCGGAAGAACGCGAAGACCTCGGCGTCGAGCGCGCTCAACCGCGCCGCCCACGCGCTCAGGGCCGCCTCGTCGTAGGGCGGGTCGCGCAAGCGCACGTAGCGGAAGGCGGTCGGCGCGTCGAGCTGGTTGACGCGCACCGCGCCGTGCTCGCCCAGGAGCGGCTCGACGCCCGACCACGACGCGTCGCGCAGGTCGAGCGCCACCTGCAGGTCGTCGTCGAGCGCCTCGAGCAGCGCGGTCGCGAACGCGTCGTCGCGGCGGCGGTCGTCGGCCAGGCGCACGAGCACGGGGCCGAGGCGGTCGCCGAGCGCGCGCACCCGCGCGCAGAACGCCGGGGCCTCGGAGATCCGCCCCCAGACGCTCAGCGACCGCGGCGCCTTGACCGCGAAGCGGAAGCCGTCGGGCACCGCGGCCGCCCAGCGCTCGAGCTGCGCCGCCGGCGGCAGGCGATAGAACGTCGTGTTGAGCTCGACGACGGGCAGGCGCGCGGCGTAGAAGCCGAGGAAGCCCGCGGGCCGCAGCGCGGCCGGGTAGAAGCCCGGCCGCCACGTCTGAAACGAGAACCCCGACGCGCCGGCGACGAGGCTCACCCCGCGCCCTCCCAGGCATGGAGGTAGCGCGCCTGCTCGGGCGTCAGCTCGTCGATTGCAACCCCGAGCGCCTCGAGCTTCAGCCGCGCCACCTCGCGGTCGATCGCGTCGGGCACCGCGAGCACGCGCGCGGGCAGCTCGCCGCCGGCGCGCACGAGATCCTCGACGACGAGCGCCTGCAGCGCGAAGGTCAGGTCCATGACGGCGGCCGGGTGCCCGCGGCCGGCCGCGAGGTTGACGACCCGCCCCGAGGCCAGCAGGTTCAGGCGGCGGTCGCCGAGGTCGAACTGCTCGACGAGCGGCAGGACCTCGCGCACTCCGCGGGCGACCGCGCGCAGGTCGTCGAGGGCGATCTCGACGTCGAAGTGCCCGGCGTTGGCGAGCACCGCGCCGTCCTTCATGCGCTCGAAGTGCTCCCGGCGCAGGACGTCGCGCGAGCCGGTCACGGTCACGAAGACGTCGCCGCGCTGCGCCGCCGCCAGCGCCGGCATGACCTCGAAGCCCTCCATCCGCGCCTCGAGCGCGCGCAGCGGGTCGACCTCGCAGACGACGACCTGGGCGCCCGCGCCGCGGGCGCGCAGCGCCACGCCGCGCCCGGTGAACCCGTAGCCGAGGACGACGAGCGTCTGGCCGGCGAGGAGCAGGTTCGTGGCCCGCAGGATCCCGTCGAGCGTCGACTGGCCGGTCCCGTAGTGATCGTTGAAGACGCGCTCGGCGCGCGCCTCGTTGACGGCGACGACGGGGCAGGCGAGGCCCCCCGCGGCCTCAAGCCCGCGGACGCGCAGGAGCCCCGCGGTCGTCTCCTCCGTGCCGCCGAGCAGCGCCCCGGCGCGCCCGGCCTCGTGCAGGAGCATGAGCAGGTCGGCGCCGTCGTCGAGCGTGACCTGCGGGCGCGTGGCCGCGACCGCGCCGACGTGCGCGACCCACGTCTCGGGGTCCTCGCCGCGGCGGGCGTGGACCTCGGCGCCGTGCGCGGTGACGAGCGCCGCCGCCACCTCGTCCTGGGTGGAGAGCGGGTTGGCCGAGCACAGCGCCGCGCGTGCCCCGCCGGCCATGAGCGCGCGGACGAGGTTGGCGGTCTCGGCCGTCACGTGCAGGCAGGCGGCCACGGCGACGCCGTCGAGCGGGCGCTCGCGGCCGAAGCGCTCGCGGATCGAGCGCAGGACCGGCATCTGGGCGTCGGCCCAGGCGATCCGATCCCGGCCCGCCTCGGCGAGGCCGGGATCCGCGACGTCGGAGGGGCTAGTAGCGATAGTGGTCGGGCTTGAAGGGCCCCCCGACCGGCACGTCGATGTAGGCCGCCTGCTCCGGCGTGAGCGTCGTGAGCCTCGCGCCGAGGGCCTCGAGGTGCAGCCGCGCGACCTTCTCGTCGAGGTGCTTGGGGAGCACGTAGACACGCTTGTCGTACGCCTCGTTCTTCGTGAAGAGCTCGATCTGGGCGATCACCTGGTTGGAGAACGAGTTGGACATGACGAACGACGGGTGGCCGGTCGCGTTGCCGAGGTTCAGCAGCCGGCCCTCGGAGAGCACGATCACCGCGTGGCCGTCGGCGAACACCCACTCGTCGACCTGCGGCTTGATGTTGATGCGCTCGATCCCGTCGAGGCGCGCGAGGCCGGCGACGTCGATCTCGTTGTCGAAGTGGCCGATGTTGCCGACGATCGCCTGGTGCTTCATCCGCCGCATGTCCGCGGCGGTGATGACGTCGCGGTTGCCGGTCGCGGTGATGAAGATGTCGCCGGTCTCGACGACGTCCTCGAGCGTGGCCACCTGGTAGCCCTCCATCGCGGCCTGCAGCGCGCAGATCGGATCGACCTCGGTGACGATGACGCGCGCGCCCTGGCCCCGCAGCGACTCGGCGCAGCCCTTGCCGACGTCGCCGTAGCCCAGGATCACCGCGACCTTGCCGGCGATCATGACGTCGGTCGCGCGGTTGATGCCGTCGACGAGCGAGTGGCGGCAGCCGTAGAGGTTGTCGAACTTGCTCTTCGTGACCGAGTCGTTGACGTTGATGGCACCGAACAGCAGCCGGCCCTGCTCGGCGAGCCGGTACAGGCGGTGCACGCCGGTCGTCGTCTCCTCGGTGACGCCGCTGACGCCCTCGCCGATGCGCGTCCAGCGCTGCGCGTCCTCGCCGAGCGAGCGCTGCAGCAGGGTCAGGAAGACGCGGAGCTCCTCGGACTCGGCGTCGGCGGGATCGGGCACCGCGCCGGCGGCCTCGTACTCCGTGCCCTTGTGGACGAGCATCGTGGCGTCGCCGCCGTCGTCGAGGAT
Source organism: uncultured Actinomycetes bacterium (assembly GCA_963803375.1). Lineage (GTDB taxonomy): Bacteria > Actinomycetota > Thermoleophilia > Solirubrobacterales > Solirubrobacteraceae > JAOPZW01. The sequence continues at coordinate 200,216 of CAWDMB010000014.1, forward strand.
CATGTTGGGGCCTTCGCCCGGCCACGTGAGCGCCCGCTCGGTGCACCACCAGTACTCCTCGAGCGTCTCGCCCTTCCACGCGAAGACCGGGATCCCCTGCGGCTGCTCCGGCGTGCCGCGCGGGCCGACGGCGACCGCCGCGGCCGCGTGGTCCTGCGTCGAGAAGATGTTGCACGAGGCCCAGCGCACCTCGGCCCCCAGCGCGCCGAGGGTCTCGATCAGCACCGCGGTCTGCACCGTCATGTGCAGCGAGCCCGTGACGCGCGCGCCGGCGAGCGGCTGCGCGTCGGCGAACTCGGCGCGGATCGCCATCAGCCCGGGCATCTCGTGCTCGGCGAGGTCGATCTCCTTGCGCCCGAACGTCGCGAGCGAGAGGTCGGCCACCTTGAAGTCGGTCGTGGTGAGCGTCGGCGTCGTCGTCATCTGGTCTCCTCGGTCGGGTCAGGCGAGCTGGGCGGCGGCGGCCAGCAGGCGCTCGTGCTTGTCCTGCTCGAAGCGCAGCCAGTCGCCCGCGGGAACGTCGTCGGGAGGCGCGGGATGGGCCTCGAACCACTCGTCGAGCGCCGCGCGCAGCCCCGCGTCGTCGCGCAGGCGCCGGGCGAAGCCGACCTCGCCGAGGGCGACGTCGTGCTCGGCGAGCAGCTCGCGCAGCGTCCGCAGGCGCTGGAGCTCGGCGGCGCCGTAGAGCCGGTAGCCCGCGCCCGAGCGGGCCGCCTCGACGAGGCCGATGCGCTCGACGTAGCGCAGCATGCGCGGCGACCATCCGGTCGTCTCCGCGGCCTCGTGGATGGTGAGCGCGTCCACCGGCCGCCAACCTTAGCACGATCGTGTCAAGGTTGGGCGGTGCCCCGCGCCGCCCACGCCCGGGCGGCGAGCTCGAACGGCGGCGCCGGCAGCAGCAGCCGGCAGGTGTCGCGCAGCTCGGCGCGACGCGCCTCGTCGAGGGCGGCCACGTAGGCGCCTGCGGGTCCGACCCCGAGCGTGTAGGGCTCCCACCACTCCTCGAAGCGCTCGAAGCGGACGCGCGCCGCGAGCGCCGTGTCCCGGATCTCGCGCAGCCCCGCCGCCGCGAACAGCTCGGCGAGGTGGCCCGCGCGCGCGCCCGCGAGCCCCGACTCGTCGCGCGCCTGCGGATCGAGGGTTCGCACCGCCCGCCAGAACACGGTCAGGGGCGCGTGCTCGCCGGCGTGGTCCCACACGCACGCCGCGACCACGCCACCGGTGCGCGCGACGCGTCGCATCTCGCGCAGGCCCGCCACGGGATCGGCCATGAAGTGGACGACGAGCTGCGCGAGCACGACGTCGAACGCGCCGTCCGCGAACGGCAGCTCCTCGGCCGCGGCGAGCCTGACGTCGACGCCGGGATGACGCCCGCGAACGGAGGCGACGAACGGGACCGACGGGTCGACCGCCGCCACCGCTGGCGGGCCGAGCCGGGCGACGAGCTCCGCGGTCAGGGCGCCGGGCCCACAGCCGACCTCGAGCGCCCGCTGCCCGGCCCGGACGCCGGCGAGGTCGGCCAGCAGTGGGGCGAGCTGGGCCGAGTACGCGCCCATGAAGCGGTCGTACGCGTCGGCGGCGACGTCGAACCCCACGTGGCATGCCCCCGCTCCGAGCTACGGGCTCTCCCCCGTGGCCAGCAGGACGGCCTGCCGGTTCTCGTGCCGGCGCTCGTACAGGCGCACGATCGCGACCTCGGCCTCGCTGGCGTCCTCGAGCCGCGCGAGGACCTCGTGAAGCTCCATCGCGTCGTAGCCGACCCACGGTTCGTCGACGTGGATCTCGGGGCCGGGCTCGCGCTTGGGCCCCGCCTCGGCGACGACGTCGTCCTCGACGTCGACGTGCTCGTCGCGCTCGAGGACCTGGAGCGAGGGGATCGCCGCCTCGGGCTCGCGCTCGGGCGGCGCCGGCGCGGCGAAGATGTCGTCGTCGCCGACGGGACGCGCGTCATCCGCGCGGACCGCGTCGAGGACGGCGCGCGCGACGCCGAACGAGGCCTCGGCCGTCGCCCGGACGATGCGCAGGGGCAGCGTGATCGGGAGCAGTAGGAGCTTCGTCATGGGCGGGCCTTCCCTCGTCGCCCGTCCCTACGCCTGGCCGCCGCCGCCGGCCAGCTCGGCCTTGAGGCGGTCGATGGCCTCGACGACCGCGGGATCGATCCCCCGCAGCGCCGCGAGGTAGATCGAGGCGAGGTCGGCCAGCAGCACGAGCGAGAAGACACGCTCGACGGTCGTCTGCCCCCGCGACTGCACGCGGTGCACGCCGGCCGCGCCGGGCGCGATGATCCGCGCGGTGAGCTCCATGCGCTCCTTGATGCGCGGGTGCGTGTCGCAGTCGTCGAGGAAGACGGCCGAGAAGCGCCCGAACTCCTGCATGCTGTCCCAGCCGACGATCTCGTTGTGGTCGAGCTCGGGCAGCTCGACCGCGTAGGACGGGCTCTTGGCGTTCTCGTTGACCTGGGCCTTGAAGCGCTGGGCGATCGGCGTCGTCAGCCCCGCTCCGGCGATGATCGGGACCGTCCCGTGCAGCGCCCGGGCGAGCGCCTTGACGTCGCTGTCGTCGGCCCCCTCCGGGCCCCACTCGATCACGAGCTGCTCGAGGTGCTCGGCGGCCACGTCGATCTCGGAGTTCATCCCCGGCCCGACGCCGCACACGGCGGCGACCTCGAGCGCGGCGACCGTCATGTAGGCCACGGCCGCGCGCGGCTGCAGCCCGCCGGCCACGGGCACCACCGGCACCCCCTCGGCGCGGGCGAGCTCGGCCAGCCGCCCGCCGGCGGTGACCACCACGCGCGTCGCGCCGATGACCCCGGCCGCCTCGTAGCAGGCGAGCGTCTCCTCGGTGTTGCCCGAGTACGACGAGCACAGGACCGTCGTGTCGGAGGTCGTCCACGGCGGCAGCCCGTAGGCGCGGGCCGCGAGCAGCGGGCGCGAGGCGTGGTCGCCGAGGATCGCCCGGGCCAGGCTCCCGCCGACGGCCGAGCCGCCCATGCCGGCGACGATCAGCCCGCCGCGGGAGTCCCACGGCTCGAGCGCGGCGGACTCGACCTTCCAGAGCGCGTCGCGCAGGTGCTCCGGCAGCGCGAGGACGTCCGTGAGCTGATCGGAGGGATCGATGCGGGCGATCGTCTTGCGATCCAGGGCCGCCTGCGGGCGCGCGGTGGTGGACATCGTGGGTTCAGTGTCTCCTAGAACGTGATCGATCCGTCGGGCAGGTCGGTCTGCGGGGCGATGCGCACGCCGCGCGAGAGGACGTTGTGAGCGCCGATGGTGACGCCTTCGCCGAGGACCGCGCCACCCGAGATCACCGTGGCGTCGCCGATGCGCGCGCCCGCGGCGACGATGCAGTCGCGCAGGGTGCACCGGGCACCCACCGACGCGCCCTGCAGGACGACGCTGCGCTCGATCGTCGTCGACTCCCCGACGTCGACCCCGGCGCCAAGCACCACGAGGCTCCCGACGTGGGCTCCGGCCGCGATCGTGCAGCCGCGCTCGACGAGCGCCGGCGGCACGATCCGCCCGCGAGCGTCGACGCGCTCGGCGACGGCCAGGTAGCCCCCGCCGAGGCGGTCGCGCACCCCGGTCACGACGTTGCCCTCGAGGATGTCGAACGTGCCCTGCAGATAGCGCTCGGGCGTGCCGATGTCCAGCCAGTACGCGGGCGCGGAGAAGGCGTAGAGCCCCGCGCCCACGAGCCGCGGCCAGACCTCGCGCTCGATCGAGACGTTGCGGTCGGCCGGGATCAGGTCGAGCACGGAGCGCTCGAGGACGTAGGCGCCGGCGGAGATCAGGTTCGTGTCGATCAGGTCCGCGCTCGGCTTCTCGACGAACTCGAGCACGTCGTGGCCGGGACCCGTGCGCACGAGCCCGTAGGCGCTCGGGTCCTCGACGGGCACGAGCGCGAGCGTCGCCGTCGCACACAGCGCCTCGTGCTGGTCGATCTGGGCGCTCAGGTCGAGGTCGGTGAGGACGTCGCCGTTGAGCAGCAGGAAGCGCTCGTCGAGGAGGTCCTCGGCGTACTTGAGCGCGCCGGCGGTGCCGCGCGGCTCGGGCTCTTCGACGAAGCGCAGGCGCAGGCCGAGCTGCGAGCCGTCGCCGAGGACGTTGCGCACGCTCGTGGCCAAAAAGCCGCACGACATCACGACGTCGTCGATGCCGTGGCGGCGCAGCCACTCGAGCATGAAGACGATGAACGGGCGGTCGACGAGCGGGACGACCGGCTTGGGCACCGTCGAGGTCAGGGGTCGTAGCCGCGTTCCCTCGCCCCCGACGAGGATCACCGCCTGCACGCCCGCACCCTCACGATCGCCCGATGCCCTCGTACACCAGCCCGGCGGCCCGCACGGCCTCGGGGTCCAGCGCGTTGCGCCCGTCGATGATGACGTCGCCGGCCATCGCCTCGGCCACGGCGGCCCAGTCGAGCGCCTTGAAGACCGCCCATTCCGTGACGAGCACCGCGGCGTCGGCCCCGCGCACCGCGTCGAGCGCGTCGTCGGCGAAGACGATGCCGGGCATGAGCCGCCGCGCCTGCTCCTCGGCCACCGGGTCGTGCGCGCGGACGTGCGCGCCCGCCGCCTGCAGGCGCGCGCTGAGCACGAGCGACGTCGCCTCGCGCATGTCGTCGGTCTCGGGCTTGAAGGCGAGGCCGAGCAGCGCGATCTGCTTGCCGACCAGCGTGCCGAGGTGCTTCTCGAGCTTGGCCATGACGCGCCGCTTCTGCAGCTCGTTGACCTCGATGACCGCGTTGAGCAGCTGGAAGTGGTAGCCCGAGTTGCCGGCGAGCTGCTTCAGCGCGGTGACGTCCTTGGGAAAGCAATTGTGACAAATGACACAAGCACTGGTGACGAGCGTATGCGTACCGGTGACTTCGAACGAGAAGACGCTGCCAGAGAACCGCCGGCGCCTCAGGTCCGCGATCCGCACCCACGCGGCGCCGTCGTCGAAGCGGCGAAACCCGGTCGACGCGATGCGCTTGCCCTGCCGGGCCAGACTGGCGCGCACACCGGCCCGATCGCGGTCGGGCACGAGCGCGATCGCGCGCTCGATCTGCTCGGCTCCACCGATGCGGATCCAATGCGCGTCCTTCGTCGACTTCGCGGTGCGGCCGATCCGCCGCGAGGCCACGATCCCGACGTCGGCGAGCAGCCGCAGGACGCCGTCGGCCAGCTCGTCGCTCACCGTCCCGAGCTCGACGATGCAGCTCGGCCCGCCGTCGATGAGCGACCAAGAGCCGTCGCCCTCGAAGAGTCCGGAGAGCAGCGCCCACTTGTCCGCGGCCGGGCGCTCCCAGATCAGGTCCGGCAGCCGCTGCTCGTAGCTCGTCCGGCCCAGCCCGAGCACCTGCGTCCACCAGGTCCCGAGCAGTCGGGATTGCACGATCACCTGGTGCGACGTCGGCGAGCGCCGTGGACGGGCGGTGACGTTGTGGCGCAGCCAGAAGGCGCAGACCTCGTCGACGAGGTGGCGCTCGCGCTCCGGGTGAAACGACCAGATGATCCGTGTCGTTCGGCGCTCGTCAACGGAGCAGCAGCCCTCGGCGAGATAGAGCCCGACGACCCGCCAGAACGCCGCGTCGAGCCCGATCTCGCTGCGCGGATGGGCGCCGTTCTTCGTGGTGCCGAGCGTCGAGCCACGCACCGACAGGTCGGCGCGCCCGAGCTCGTCGAGCCGCATGGTGCCCGTGCGGCCGACCTCACCGGTGCGCTGACCGACGCGGTCGTGGCGAGCGAAGATCGCCCGGCGCTCCGCGACCGGCCGCCGGACAAGCGCGTCGAGGCGCCCTCGCGGCGGGCGCACGATGAGCTGCTCGGGCGAGATCTGCGCGGCCTCGGCCGCGCCGAGCAGCGAGGTCGCGCCCGCGGGGTGCAGGTCGCGCGTGCGCTCGAGCGCCAACGGCAGCCAGTCGCGCTCGGTGAGCGCGCCGGCGAGCTTGATCTCGACGTCGCCGCCGCGCCCGTCGCCCACGAGCCACGGATGCTCGGGCGTGCAGCGCACGCGCCGGCCCATCTTCGTGCGGACCTCGACGAGCTCGCCCTCGTAGGGCCGTGCGGTCATGCACATGACCGGCAGGAAGAGCGGCTCGCGCTGCTCGGGCGCCCACGTGAGGACCTCGAGGCGGTCGGGCTCGACGACGCCGTCGACGGCCGGCCCGTCCTCGGCCTCGAGGCGCGCCCACAGGTCGGCGAGGCGCAGAAGCGTGGTGCGGCCGTGGTGGCGGACGAGGACTGTTTCCTCCCCGGCCAGGCACGACCCGCCGAACCCGACGCCAGCCTGCAGGAACTTCGGCCCGATGCGGTCGTCGAGGCCGATGCCGTGGGCGACCTCGGTGACGTTCGCGCCCGTGACCTCGCAGACGTTCGCGATCTCGTTGATGAACGAGATCTTCGTCGCCAGGAAGGCGTTGGCCGCGAGCTTGATCATCTCGGCGCTCGCGACGTCCGTGCGCACGAGCGGTGCGCCGAGCGGCGCGTAGAGCTCGACGACCGCGTCGCCGGCCCAGTCGCCCTCGTCGCCCACGACGACCCGGTCGGGCGCGAGGAAGTCGCGGACCGCCGAACCCTCCTTCAGGAACTCCGGGCACGAGACGTAGCGCAAGCCGCTCTTGCCACGCTCGGCGAGCGTCCGCTTGATCGACGCGCCCGTGCCGACCGGGACCGTGGACTTCATGACGAGCGCGTGGCGCTCGGACGGCGGCATCGCGTCGACGACCGCGTGGACGGCGCCGAGGTCGGCGTCGCCGGAGTAGGTGGGCGGTGTGCCGACGGCGACGAAGAGCAGCCGCGCGTGCTCGAGGGTGTCGCCGATCTCGGTCGAGAAGCGCAGGCGCTCGCGATGGCGGCGGACGAGCTCCTCGAGGCCCGGCTCGTAGATCGGGACCTCGCCGCGGCGCAGGCGCTCGACCTTGTCGGCGTCGACGTCGATGCACCACACGTCGTGGCCGATCTCGGCGAAGCCGGCCGCCGTCACGAGGCCGACGTAGCCGGTGCCGATGACGCCGATGGGTTCGCGCTCAGAGGCCATGCAGGCGGCGGCCAAGGCTAGCGGGAAGCCGCCGGCGCCCTACTTCTGGCCGACGCGCGTGAGCGACCGCGCGATCGCCAGCATCTGCTGGTTGTTCAGCGTCTGCGAGAGCGAGTTCGAGACCCAGTAGACCGCCCTCGGCGTGCGCCAGGCCACGAGCCGCAGCCGCGTGCCGTCGTAGAAGAGCTCGTACGTGCGCCCGCGCATGCGCATCGTCTCGCTGGGGTCGTCGAGGATCGGCGGGGACTTCCAGCTCATCCCCTGGACTCCATAGAACTGCCCCTGCAGCCCCGTCGAGGCGACGATCCGGTAGGCGCGGAAGCGGTGGCCGCCGCGGTCGGAGATCCGGTACACGCGCGGCTTGCCGTACTGGTAGGCGCCCCGGGCGAGGCGGACGGCCGGGAACCTGAGCGGGAAGCGCGTCTTGATCGAGGCCTGGGCGACGAGGTTCTCGGCCTCGAGCTTCGCGGAGACGATCCCGCGCGGTAGCCCCTGGGACCGGCGCTCGACGCCCCTGCCCTTCGCGGTCGGGCGCGCCAGCGGCCGCGGCCCCTCCGACGCCTGAGCGTTGAGGAACTCCGCCTTCGTCTTGGCCAGGTTCGCGCCGGTGGCCCTCACGTAGGTCGGACCGATCCTGCCCCGGAAGTGCACCTCGCGGACGGGGTGGCTCGAGGACTCGAAGGCGAGCTTGAGCAGCCGCAGGATCGCCTTGTTGGAGCGGATGTCGGTCTCCGTCGATCGCGCGAAGATGCGCAGCAGCGTCTTGCGGTCGCCGAAGATGCGGCCCAGCCCGATCTGGTCCTTGGCCTGGCGCAGGAAGTCCTGCTGGCGCGCGGCGCGCACGAAGTCGTCGTCGAAGTGGCGGTAGCGCACGTAGTCGAGCGAGCGCTGGCCGCAGAGCTTCTGGTAGCCGGGGTCGACGTCGATCGTCGCGTAGTCCTCGCCGCCCCCGGCCGGCGGGTTGTTGTCGTTGAAGTAGTCGCGGTCGACGTCGACGTAGACGCAGCCCAGGCGATCGACGGCGCGCCGGAAGCCGCGGAAGTCGATGTTGACGACGTGGTTGATCTCGACCCCCAGCAGCCTCCGGACGGTCTGGACCGCGAGCCGCGGGCCGCCGACCGCGTAGGCGGCGTTGATCTTGTCGGTGCCGTGGCCGGGAATGAAGGCCTTCAGATCGCGCGGGATCGAGAGGACCGCCGTGGCCTCCTTGCTCGGGTCCAGGCGCACGAGGAGCATCGTGTCCGAGCGGACCGGGTTCTTCTCCTTGCGGTCGATGTAGCGCTGGTCGGAGCCCAGGACGAGGATCGTCTGCGGCTTGCCGGCGGGAACGTCGTCGAGCGCGCCCGCGATGCCCGGGATCGCCGCCCCCTCGCCCTTGACGATGCTCACGAGCTCGTTGACCTCGAGCAGGCCGGCCGAGGCGACCGTCGCGGCGCTGAGCAGCGTGATCAGCACGCCGGCCAGGGCGAAGCGCTTCAGCATCCCCCGCGACGGGCGGGGCGGCTTGTCGTCCTCGACGTCGGTCATGCAGGTGCTGTGGAGGGTAGGCGGCGCGCCGGAGGGCTCGTCGGGCCCGCTACGCCAGCCCGCCCTCGACCGCGCGCAGCGACGTGGGCTCCGCGTGCTCGAGTCCGGCGGGCAAGCCGTGCACGAAGTCCCCCAGCGCGCGGCGGTACCGGCTCAGCGAGGATACCGAGACCCACTCGTTCGGGCCGTGGTGACCGCCGCCGACCGGGCCGAACTCGACGGCCGGCACCCCCGCCTCGAGGAACGAGATCGCGTCCGAGGCGCCGTCGCGCCCGATGCTGAGGGCGTCGCCCTCGATGAGCTGCCCGACCGCGTCGCGCAGCGCGAGCACGTAGGGGTTCGTCCGCGGGACGATCGCGGGCTCACGGGTGAAGCACTTGAGGATGCGCAGGTCGCCGATCGCGCGCACCTGGGCCAGGATGTCGCCCGCGTCCTGGTTGGGCAGGAAGCGGATGTCGACGTCCATGGTGCACAGGTCCGGCACCGTGTTGAAGGCGTCGCCGCCGTCGATGCGCGCGAGGTTGATCGACGGGCGATCGAAGAGGTCCGAGCTCTCGCGGCTGAAGGGGAGCGTCTCGATGCGCCGGAAGGCGTCGTGGGCCTTGAGGATCGCGTTGTCGCCCAGCCAGGGCGTCGAGCCGTGGGCGGCGGTCCCGGTGATCTCGACGCGCACGGCGAGCACGCCCTTGGCCTGCACGCCGATGTGGAGGTCGGTCGGCTCGCCCGTGAGCGCGAAGTCGCCGCGCAGGCCGTCCTTGACGAGCGCGTCGGTCGAGCGGTCCTCGACGTCCTCGGACTCCTCGTCGGGGACGCAGGCAAAGCGCACGCGCACGGCGTCCTGGGCGGCGACGTCGCGCACAGCGCACATGAGCGCGGCCAGCGCGCCCTTCATGTCGTAGGCGCCCCGGCCGATCAGGCGATCGCCCTCGACGCGCGGCGTGAACTGGCCCTCGCGCCCCGGCACGACGTCGAGGTGGCCATGGAGCACGATCGTCGGCCCGCTGCGCGCGCCGACGTCGGCGAGGACGACCGGCAGGCCGTCGTATGCGCGGTCCTCGACGGCGATGCCCTGCGACTCGAGCCAGCCCTTGACGAACCCGGCCGCCGAGCGCAGCCCCTCGGGCTTGGAGGTGTCGTAGGTGATCAGGCGCTCGGCCAGGACCCGTTCGTCCACGGCCCGGAGGATAGGGTCCGGCGATGCCGGCGCGCATCGTGCTCTTCGGGGCCACGGGGTTCACCGGCGAGCTGACCGCCCGCGCGCTCGTCGCGCGCGGCGAGCGGCCGGTGCTCGCCGCGCGCTCGGAGGCACGCGTGCGCGCCCTGGCCGAGGACCTCGGGGACCTCGACTGGGCGCCGGCCGACGTCGCGCGGCCCGAGACCGTGGCGGCGCTCGTGACCGCCCGCGACGTCCTCGTCTCGACCGTCGGGCCGTTCGCGCGCTGGGGCGAGCCCGCGGTGCGGGCCGCGATCGGCGCGCACGCGCACTACCTCGACTCGACGGGCGAGACGCCGTTCATCCGCGCGGTCTTCGAGCGCTTCGGGCCGGAGGCGGCCGCCGCGGGCTGCGGCCTCGTGACCGCCTTCGGCTACGACTGGGTGCCCGGCAACCTCGCGGGCGCGCTGGCGCTGCGCGAGGCCGGCGCGGCGGCCGTCCGCGTCGAGATCGGCTACTTCATGACCGGCGGCGGTGGCGCGGGGAGCATCAGCGGGGGCACGCGCGCCTCGGCGGCCGGCGTCATGCTCGCGCCGTCGTTCGCGTGGCGCGGCGGCCGGCTCGTCGACGAGCGCGCCGGCGCGCGGATGCGGAGCTTCGACGTCCGCGCGGGCAAGCGCTGGTCGGGCGTGTCGGTCGGCTCCTCCGAGCACCTCGCGCTGCCGCGCGTGGCGCCCTCGCTGCGCGACGTCGACGTCTACCTGGGGTGGTTCGGGCCGCTCTCGCGCGGCGTGCAGGCGCTCTCGCTCGGCGCGTCGCTGCTCACCCGCGTCCCAGGCGCGCGTACCGGCGTCGACGCGCTGATCGGGCGCCTCGTCAAGGGCTCGACCGGCGGCCCCGACGCCCGGGCGCGGGCGCGGACGGGCTCCCTGGTCGTCGCGGAGGCCTTCGACGCGGGCGGCACGAAGCTGGCCTCGGTGCGCGTCGAGGGCGTCAACGGCTACGACTTCACGGCCGCGATGCTCGCCTGGGGCGCCGCCACCGTCGCGCGCGACGGGCTGCAGGGCGTCGGCGCGCTCGGGCCGGTCGACGGCTTCGGGCTCGACGCGCTGCAGGCGGGCGCGGCCGAGGCCGGTATCGCTCAGGCCCAGATCTCGTCGAAGGCGTAGAGGTCGAAGGGCACGACCCAGCACTCCGTGATCCGCTCGTCGTGGACGCGAAAGACGCCGACCGTCCGCCACGACGACCGCCGCCCGGCCTGCTCGACGGTCCCGTCGGCGAGTTGGATCACGAGGTCGCCCTCGGAGAGCAGGGCCTTGACGTCGATCCGGAACGTGTCGGCCGCCCGCGCGCGCCGCTGCTCGAGGTAGGCGCGGACGGCCTCGTGGCCGCGGTGCTCGCCGGCGATCGCGCTGCGCCCCGGCACGTGCCAGACGACGTCGTCGGCGAGCAGCGTCAGCATCGGCTCGACGTCGCCACCGGCGAGGAAGCGCCCCTGGACGAGGTGAAACTCACGGACGAGATCGGCGGCCGCGCTCACGGACCGGACGCTAGCGCGCCACCGGCGCCGGGACCGGTTTCGCGCTCGCGCTCGGCCGCGCGCGAGCCGCGGGCGTCGGGCGGGCTCGGCGCCCCGCTCCCTGGACGCCGGCGCCTACCGCCGGGGCGCGCGCAGCGTGACCTTGAAGCGCTTCGTGCGGCGGTTGCCCGCCGCGTCGCGGGCGACCGTCACGGCCGTGACCCTCAGGCGCGCGTGCCTGGACAGGTACTTCCGCGTGGCCTTGTTCATCCGCAGCGTGACCTTGAGGGTCTTGCCGCCGCGAACGCTCACCGTCTTCTTGCTCGAGACGGCCTTGCGACCGCGCTCGAGCCCGACGCCGACCCTGCAGCGGCGCGCGCTCTTCGGGCACGCGACCCGGAACGCGACCCTGCCGCGCGACGAGATCCGTACCGAGCGCGGCGACAGCGAGATCCGCGGCCCGACGGGCTTGCGGACGACGAACGTGCGGGTGTCGGCGGGGCCTTCGTTGGCGACCCGGTCGATCGCACGCACGGCGACGGTGTGGCTGCGGGCCGCGAGACCGGCGAACGACTTCGGGCTCGCACAGGTCGCGTACGCGCCGCCGTCGAGCTTGCACTCGAAGCGCGTCACGTCGGCGTCGGGGCTGGCAAACGCGAACCTGACGGTGCTGCGGCCGACGCTCAGGCCGCTGATCCTGGTGATCGGGGCCGCGCGGTCGGCGTCGAGGCCGATCAGCACGTCGGTCACCCGCGCTCCGTACACGCCGCCGAGCGAGCTCAGGGTCGCGCGGTACTGGACGTAGCCCGCGAGCGGGCTCTGGACCGCGCCGCCCGGACCGAGCGCCTGCCACGGCGACCACGACCCGTCGGGCGCCGGCGTCCGACCCGTGCGGGTCTCGAAGCCGGCGCCGGCGACGTCTCCGCCGGCGATGAGCGCGCCCCATGCCGTGAGGCCCGGGCCCGTGGCGAGCGGACGCGAGACGAAGCTCCCCGTGGCCACGAAGTTCTGGAGGCGCACGCCGTCGACGCGGACGGCACCCCCGTCTGCGTCGTAGTCGCTGGCCAGGATCCTGAGGCCGTTCGGGAGGACGATGTCCTGGGTGGAGACGAGCCCGCCGTCGACGTAGAAGGTGACCTGGCCCGCCGTCCAGCGGATCTCGTAGGAGTGGTAGACGGTCGGATCGATGCCCGCGACGGGAACGTCGATCGCCGTCGCGCCCGCGCGCGTGCGGGCGTAGAGCCCGACCGGCAGGTCCCCGCCGCCCGTGCTGAAGATCGCATACGGCCCGGCGTCGAAGTCCGCCCCCACGCCGACGTGCTGGAAGGCCTGGCCCGAGAAGGTCGCCGGGAACCTGAGCGACTGCGGGCCGTCGAAAGCCCTGTCCGTGCCGACGAGCGCCCCGTCGACCTGCAGCGCCCCGCCGTCGACCGTCGCCGATCCGCCCGAGGGCCACGGCGTCGCCGTCCACGTCAGCCCGATCGGGCTCGCGGCGAAGTCCTGGTTCTCCCAGATCGTCTCGTCGATGTAGAGGTCGCCGCCGAAGACGTGCGTGCCGGCGAACGCACCGCCCGCGAAGTCGCCGTCGAGGATCGGCGCGTACGTCGCCGTCGCCGCCGCCGGCCCGACGGCCGCGAGCAGGACGGTGCACATCGTGATCAGCACGGCGTTGCGCAACTGCTCCCCTCCCTTGTCTGCATCGCGACGGGCGGCGAAGCCGCCGCGGCGGGCATGGGGCCCGCCGCGGCGTCTGCTTCGACCGGGTGCTAGGGCCGCGGCGCGCGCAGGGTGACCTTGACGCGCTTCGTGGCGCTGTTGCCCACCGCGTCGCGCGCGACCGTCACGGCCGTGACCTTCAGGCGCGCGTGCGTGGACAGGTACTTCCGCGTGGCCTTGTTCAGCGCCAGCGTGACCTTGAGGGTCTTGCCGCCGCGAACGCTCACCGTCTTCTTGCTCGAGGCGGCCTTGCGACCGCGCTTGAGCTGGACGGCGATCTTGCAGCGCTGCTCGGCCTTGGGGCACTTGACGCGGAACGCGACCTTGCCCGTGCTCGACGCCCGCACCGAGCGCGGCGAGAGGACCACCTTCGGGGCGAGCCTGTCGACGGTGGTGGTGCCGCCGCCGGGGGTGCCGCCACCGGGCGTGCCGCCGCCGGGGGTGCCGCCACCGGGGGTGCCGCCGCCGGGAGTGCCACCACCGGGAGTGCCGCCGCCGCCCGGCTGTGCAGCGATCGTGATCGTCTTCGAGACCGCGGTGCCGACGTTGTTGGCGTTGTCGACCGCGCGGACCGAGACCGTGTGGTCACCGACCGCGAGACCGCCGTACACCTTCGGGCTCGTGCACGTCGCGTAATCGCCGCCGTCGAGCTTGCACTCGAAGCGGGCGACGTCGGCGTCCGGGCTCGAGAACGTCGCCGTGGCGGTCGTGCCGCTGACGTTGACCTCGTCGAGGACCGTGGTCGGGGCCGTCGAGTCGGTGTCGTAGTTGATCGTGACGCTGTTCAGCCGCGCGCCGTAGACGCCGCCGAGCGAGCTCAGCGTCGCCTCGTACTGGATGTACCGGCGCTCCGGGCTCTGGATGACGCCGCCGGCGCCGAGTGCCTGCCAGTCCGACCACGACGCGTCCGGCGTCTCCGTGTTGCCCGTGCGCGTCCTGAACGTGGCGTCGGTGAGGTTGCCGGCCGCCGTCAGCGTGCCCCAGTTGCCCACGTTCGGACCCGCATCGCGAACCTGCGAGGCGAAGGTGCCCTCGGGGGAGAAGCTCAGGAACTTGATCCCGTCGAGGAGGAACGCGCCACCGCCCGCCTGGGCGTCGCTGGCGATGAAGCGCAACCCGTTGGGCAGCGCGACGTTGTGCGTGGAGACGAGGTTGCCGTCGACGTAGAAGGTGACCTGGTTCGCCGTCCAGCGGATCTCGTAGTCGTGGAAGACGGTCGGATCGATGCCGAGCAGCTCCTCGTTCTGAGGCACGCCGTTGACGAGCGTCCGCGCGTAGAAGCCGACCGGCAGCGCACCGCCGCCCGTGCTGAACATCGCCCACGGCTCGGCGTTGAAGTCCGTGCCGACGCCCATGTTCTGGAACGGGGTGCTCGCCGCGAAGATCCCGTCGAACTTCAGCGCCTTCGGGGCGTCAAGCGTGTAGCCGCTGAACACCCGGGCGCCGTCGATCCTTAGGGCGGCGGGGTCCGGGGTCACCGAGCCGGTCGGCTCCCAGAGGGCGCTGCTCCACGTCCCCGGCACGCCGGCCTCAAAGCCCTGGTTGTCCCACTGAGTCTCGTTGATGTAGACGTCGTCGCCGAACACGTGCGTGTTCCCATCCGGCGTACCGGTGGCGAGGTTGTCGTCGACGATCGTCTGTGGCGCCGCCGTGGCCCAGGCCGGGCCGATGGCCATGGCGAGCAGCGCCGCCAGGCAGATAGTGATGAAGCGCGTCCTGCGCAAGTGGTCCTCCCTTGAGATCGGCATCAGGCGATCAACGTGGCCGGCGACCCCGCGCTGCCGCGGGCGGCCGAATTTCGTGCGGCCGCCGCGGCGAGCCCCGTGCCCGCCGCGGCGTCCTGCTCGGGCGTTCCCTACCGCTTCGGCGCGCGGACCGTGGCGTTCACGCGCGTCGTCTTGCGGTTGTTCGCCGCGTCGTAGGCGACCGTCACGGCCTTGACCTTCAGGCGCGCGTGGGTCGACAGGTACTTGCGATACGTCTTGGTCAGCCGGAGCGTGAGCTTCGCGCTCTTGCCACCGGCCAGCCGCACCGTCTTCTTGCTCGAAGCGGCCTTGCGACCGCGCTTGAGCTGGAGGGTGATCTTGCAGCGCTGCTCCGTCCGCGGGCAGCGGACGCGGAACGTGACCTTGCCGCTGAGCGACGCCCGGACCGAGCGCGGCGACGGGACGACCCTCGGCCCCGAGCGATCGGGCGGGACGACCTGCGGGATCGTGAAGACCCGGGACGCCGGGGCACCGACGTTGCCGACCCTGTCGATCGCGCGGACCGCGACGGTGTGGTTGCCGACCGCGAGGCCGCCGTACACCTTCGGGCTCGCGCACGTCACGTACGCGCCGCCGTCGAGCCTGCACTCGAAGCGGGCGACGTCGGTGGCCGGGCTCGAGAACGCGACCGCGGCGGTCGTCCCGCCCGCGAGCACGCCGGTGATCGTGGTCGACGGCGCGGTGTCGTCGACGTCGTAGCCGATCGTCACGCGGTCGAGGACCGGGCTCGACCCGCCGCTGGGGGTCAGGATCGCCCGGTACTGGATGTATCGGCGGACCGGGCTCTGGATGGCGCCTCCCGCGCCCAGCGACTGCCAGTCCGACCACGACAGGCCGTCGCCCGAGCGCGTCTGGAACGTGACGCCGTTGAGCAGGCCCTCGCCGGTCAGCGCGCCCCAGGCGGTCAGGTGCGAGCCGGCGTCGAAGACGCGCGAGGTGAACGTGCCCGACGGCGGGTACGCGTTCGGATAGGGCGCGAGGCTGAGCTCGTCGACCGTGAGGGCGCCCCCGGCGACGTTGAAGTCGCTGGCCAGCACTCGCTGACCGCTCGGGACCGCGGCGGACTGCGTGAACTTGAGGATGCCGTCGACGTAGAACTGCACGTCGGTCGGCGACCACAGGATCTCGTAGTCGTGGGGCACGAGCGGGTCCACGTCCGTGATCGCGTCGTTGATCTGCGTGCCGCCCACGTTGGTGCGGGCCCAGAGCCCGACGGCGAGCGCGCCGCCGCCCGTGCTGAACATCGCCCACGGCGGGTTGTTGAAGTCGGTGCCCATGCCGACGTGCTGGAACGCATCGGCCGTGAAGGTCGCCCTGAACGCGAGCGACTGGCCGGCGTTGTAGAGCGCCGTCGGTCCGGCCAGCGCGCCGTCGACGTGAAGGGCCCCGCCACTCACGGTGGCCGTGCCGCCCGGGTTCCACGGCGCGGACGTCCACCCCGCCGGCAAACCGGGACCTCCGGCGAAGTCCTCGTCGAACGTCACCAGGGGCTTGAGCGTGACGAAGCCGGGGGCGAACACGTCGATGTTCGCGTCGGGCGTGCCGCCCGCGAAGTCGTCGTCCACGAACGACGCCGGCGTCGCCGCGGCCCAGGCGGGAGCGATGGCCATGGCGAGCAGCGCCGCCAGGCAGATGGTGATGAAGCGTCCTCGACGCAAGATGCCCTCCCTGATTGCTTCGTTCTGAGACATGGACGTCCTCAGCGCCTCGGTGGCGCGAGGAGACGGATGCGGGTCTTCGTGGTGGCCCGATTGCCGGCCGCGTCGCGGGCGATGGCGTACGCCACGACCATCAGCGAGCGCTTGCGAGCGAGCTGACGGCGGGCCGAGCGCCTGAGCTGCACGGTGACCGTCGCGCTCTTGCCGCCGGCGACCGTGACGGTCTTGCGCGCGACGTAGTTGCGACCGAATCGCAGCCGCAGGTCGATGCGACAGCGCCGCTCGCCGCGCGGGCAGGTAACGCGCAGGGCCACGCGGCCGCTCCTCGACACGCGCACGGTGCGCGGCCGGACGGTCACGCGCGGCGCGTTGCGATCGACGCTCACGTCGGGCGGGGTCGTCCCGCCGCCCGACGTCGGGGGCGGGGTCGAGGTGCCGATACCGCCGCCGCTCGGCGGCGCGGTCCCGCCGTAGGTGGCGACGTAGCTTCCGGCTGCAGCGTCGAAGGCCGCGTACTCGATCCCCTTGACGACGCGCGTCGCCGTGGCGACGCCGACGCCACCGCGAGCGAGCGCCGACAGGCGGCCGCTCGGGCCCGCCACCGGCAGCATCGCCTGCAGCCCGCGGGCACCCGCCCCCGGCTGCACCGAGAACGAGAGCTGGTTGCCCGAGAACGACGGGCCGCCGAACGACGAGCCGTTGCGCCCGTCGAGCCACTCGAGCAGCTGACGGGCCGAGACGACCGGCACGTGGCGCACCTGGGCCGCGGCCACGATCGCGTTGGCGCCCGCGTGGTTGCTCTGGTCGGTGTGCATGTTCGCCGTGAAGGCGCCGTAGTAGCCCTGCGCCCCGAGCGCGCGATCGAGCAGCGTCGCGATGTGGAACGGGATGTCGATCCCCGACTCGTCGGTCATCTGCGTCGTCGCCTGGTAGACGTCGATGAGCGAGCCGTCGAGGTCGGCGAAGCGCATCGGGATGCCCGAGCCCGTGAACATCCCGGGCCGGTTCAGCACCCACTGCCCGGGCCAGTAGTAGTAGTTCGTGTCGAGTCGCACGCCGTTCTCGCGCGCGACGATCGCCTCGCTCGCCCAGTCGCTCCACGCGATGCAGTGCGTGCGGTTCGTGACCGGCGACGGCAGGCTCGGCCATGTCGCCCTGAAGGCGGGCAGCTGCGCCGCCCAGGCGGCGCGAAGCGACGCAGGCGTGAAGTTCTGGGGGCAGTCCGCGTTGGGATGGAGGGCGATCTCGAAGCCCCTGGCGTTGTAGAGCGCCGCCTGGGCGTCGGTGATCGGCGTGCCCGGATAGACGTAGGACGTCGAGCGGATGCACTGCCAGTCCGCGACCGAGCACCCGGCCGGGCTGATCTGGTCGTAGCGGGCGAACTGCCCGAGCGTGCCGCCGGTGCCGTGGTCGTCGCCGGTGAGCACGACGACCGCCTTCTCGCCGCGCGGGAAGTACCAGAAGCGCGGCAGCGGCAGGCGGTCGGCGCTCATCTGCGTGACGAGGTTGGCCAGCAGGCGCTGCTGCTCGTCGGCCTGCGGGATCGCGACCTTGTTGAGGTTGACCCAGTCGGCCTGCGGATCCTCCGGGTCGTTGCCGAAGAAGAGGTCGTCGGAGCGCGTGAGCTCGTCGAGCACGTGGTCGCGCTCGTCCCCGGCCCAGTCGGGGTTGCCCTGACGCGTCCAGACGACCGAGCGCGCGAGATCGTACGTGAAGGCCGCGGCCTTCCCCGAGCCGAACGTGTTCAGGGTGACCGCCGGGTTCGAGGTCGCGGTCGTCGCGTTCGAGTAGAGCGTCGCCACGGTCGAGGCGCCGCTGGCCGTCCAGCCGTCCGCCGTGCCGTGGAACTGCATCGTGTCGGTCGTTATCCCGGCGCCCGGCCCCGTCCCGCCGACCTTGATGTAGCCGTTGTCGACGGTCCCGCTCGCGGGCGTGAGCCCGAGCACGCCGGCCAGCTTCGGATCGGGGCGCATCGCGACGAGGTCGCCGCCGCCGTTCACCCAGCCCGAGAGCAGCGACGCCTGGGCGTCGCTCAGCCCGTTCTGGGCGAGTACGACGACCCGATGCGCGGCGAGCGACTGCGCCGTGAGGCTGTCGAGGTCGACGACGTCGAACTCGTTGAGGCCCTCGGCACGGAGGATCTCGGCGTAGTAGCGGCTAAACGGGTCGCTCTGGTTGGCGACGACGAGCACCGGCCCGCCGGGGCCGTCGCCGGGGTCGGCGGCGCTCGCCGCGGAGGCGCCGACCGCGCCGAGCGCGGCCACGAGCAGGAGCGCGAGGAGCGCCCTGCCGATGGAGCGGCGGGCGTGGACAGTCCCTGTCATCGAGATCCCTTGGGAGCGAGGAGGCGGATGGTCGCCTTCGTGGTGGCGCGGTTGCCGGCGGCATCACGCGCGACGGCGACCGCGGTCAGCTTCAACGAGCGCTTGCGACCCAGCTCGCGGCGGGCCGCGCGGGTGAGCCTCAGCGCGAAGACCTGCGACTCGGCGCCGCTCACAGTCAGCGTCTTGGCGGCGACGTAGCGGCGCCCGAGCCGCAGACGCAGCTGGACGCGACAGCGCCGTTCCCCGCGTGGGCACGCGACGCGCAGCTTCACCACGCCGGTGCGCGAGGCGCGCACCCGGCGTGGTGACACGCGCACGCGGGGTGCGGTCCGGTCGACGACCGTCGTGCCGACACCGCCTCCTCCCGAGGCTGGCGCGTCGACCGCGATCGGCGGCGGTCCAGGCTGAGGCTGAGGTTGAGGTTGAGGTTGAGGTTGAGGTACGATGCCGTCCCGACCCTCGAGGTTGCCGCTGTCGTCGGTGCCGCGGGCCCGGATCGACGCGACGCCGGTCTGGCTCGGCGTCCAGGTGTAGCTCCAGCTCGCGCGGCCGTTGGCCGGATGCCAGGTGGCGCCGGCGTCGGTGGACACCTCCACGCCACCCACGACGCCGCCGCCGGCGTCGGCGGCCGTGCCCGTCACCGTGACGGGCTGATTCGCGAACACGAAGGCGCTCGGCCCGGGCGAGACGATCGTCGTCGTCGGGGCCGTCGTGTCGGTCGACTTCGCGGCCGCAGCGAGCTCTTCCTGGAGCGACCCGGGCTGAACGTCCATGTCGGCGAGGAGGTTCACGGTCGCCTGCTGCATGCGGGGGTCGGCGAGCGCGCTGCCGCGGTCGTGCTTGTCGTCGAGGCCCCACGGCCACTGGACCGTGCCGGCGCCGAAGACAAGCGCGTGGCTCGGCGCTCGGTAAAGCGTGAGGTGGTGCGTCGCGGTCTGATTGGGCAGGTACGTCGAGCCGTAGTCCTGCAGGAGCTCGACCGGACTTACCTGCGTCGTCGAGAGCCGGATCAGGCCGGGCGGGCGCGCGCCGTTGTCGAGGTCCTCGTCCCACTCGTAACCGACGGTCTCGGACGCGAGCGTCTGCGTCGTCGTCGCCGACGCGATGTCCGTGTTGCGCCAGAGGCGCATGCGCCCGTCGGCCGGCGGGACCTGCATGGCGGCCGAGCCCGAGTTGACCATGAAGATCGTCCCCGAGAGCGCGTTCTCCGGGTGCCCGCCCTCGGGGTTGAAGGCGCGCGGGTCGCGCCAGGTGCCGGTCCAGACGCCCAACGGATCGATCTTCGCGTTCGCGTGCGTCTCCTTGTAGGAGACGAGCGTGCGGTAGCCGTTCTCCCAGCGTGTCTTCCAGAAGATCTCGTTGCCGCTGAAGAAGGCGAGGTTCACGCCGGCGTCGCGCGCGGCGGTGACGTTCGCGCGCTGCGGCCCCGACCAGTATTCGTCGTGGCCGACCGAGAGGAAGGTCCGGTGCTGCTTGATGAGGCCACCGAGGCGATCGGAGTCGACGCCGGTGAAGTAGCTGACGTCGTAGCCGTTGCGCTCGAGGAAGCGCACCATCGGGTACTCGCTGTTGAAGAGCCAGTCCTCGTTCGAGGTCCCCCGCGTCGTGAACGGCCGGTTGTAGGAGACCTTGTAGGCGCGGTCCGGGTTGGTCCCCGGCGCGCCGGTGTAGAGGCTGTTGCCGCCGTACTGGTTGTAGGCCTGCCACGTGGTGTCCGAGGTCTGGAAGAGGAGCTTCGAGCCGCCGGCGTCGTCGCGGACGATGAAGACCACGTGACTGGCGCCCGCGGCGCCGCTCTCGCGCACGAGCTTGGCGAAGTAGATGCCGGACGTCGCGTTCGCCGGAACGCTCCACGACGCCGACTCCGTCCAGTTGCCACAGTCGACGAGCCCCGTCGATCCGTCGGGGCCGCTGCACGCCGGCTGGGTCTGCGGCAGAAGCGCCGACGGCTGCACGGTCGCGACCTTGCGCGCGCCCTGGCCGGCGTACCACCCCATCCGGTAGATGTCGAGCCGGTAGTCGGTCGCGTCGGTGTCGACCTTGAAGTGGACGGTCTCGCCGCGGTTGACGCTGATGTCGGTCGCAAAGCCCTGGATCGACGCGTCGCCCGCCCCGGCGACGTCCCACTCGCTCGGTGGGGAGCCTGTCTGGCAGTTCTCCGCGACGATCGCGTTGGCCGGGGCGAGGCAGTCGGCGCGCGCGGCGGGCGCGACGAGCAGTGTCAGCAGCGCCAGCGCCAGCGCGGCGAGCGCGATCCCCCCAAGTCCGACCCCTCCCGCATCGTGCGGGAAACCGTGCGACCTCAATGTCGCGACCCCCTCGTTGCTCTTGCCCCGCCGTGCGCCCCAGCGCGCGGCGGGCCCATGCTCCCCCGGCGGCCCCAACCCTACATCGCCAGCATCCGGCCGGGACTGTAGGGCACACCGCGCGCCCGGACGCCACCGTTGCGGTCGTCGCGTTCGAGCTCAAACCTCGCATCGGATCGAGCGCAAGAACCGGGCAAACGCGCGCGTTGGCGCGAATCCTCGGGCCCTGGCGCGCCCGCCGGGCGTTTCGTAGCAACCTAGGCGTGGCGGTATCGGTCGCCAACCGGCCCCCGATGAGGTCGGTCAGTACTTCGCGCCCTTCACTTCCTCGACGATCCGGGCTTCCGGGCTACGCCAGGGCTGGCGCGGCACGCCGCGATCCCACAGCTCGTTCAGCGCCTCGCGAAAGGCCTCCGCCCGCTCAGGCTGTCGAACTCGAGGTCGACCTGGACGTACTGGGATCGCCTCTGGACGCTCAACCACCCCAACGTCTACCGGCTGCTCGTCGCCAATCGCGGCTGGACACCCGACCAACACGAGGAGTGGCTCGCGGACTGCTGCGCAGAGCTTCTGGCAAGGCGCTTGCGGAAAGGCCCCGGCCGCCGTCCGAAGGGCGCCGCCGCGGGTTCATAGCGCGCTGCATCCGCCGGAGGTGGAGCCGCCCCTCACTATACCGAAATAGGTATGATCCTCTCTGTCTATGACCGACGTGGCCACCATGCTTCGTCGCACCCGCACCCGCGCCGATCTCTCTCAAGGCGAACTCGCCGAGCTCGCGGGCACCTCCCAGCCGGCGCTTGCCCGCTACGAGACTGGCGCCGCCCTGCCGACCTTACCGACGCTCGAGCGGCTCCTGCTCGCGTGCGGGCGGCGTCTGGAGCTTCGCGCCGTTCGGAACACCCGGCCGTCGGCGCCGACGACGTCGGTGCGCGGTCAGCTCGGCGCCCGGGCGCGGGAGCTGCGTCGCCGCCGCCGGCGCGTGCTCGACGCCGCGCGGGAACGCGGCGTGAGGAAGGTCCGCGTGTTCGGATCGCTCGCCCGCGGAGAAGATGCGCCCGCCAGCGATGTCGACCTCCTGGTCGACCTCGAGCCGGGCAGGACCCTCCTCGACCTCGCGGCCTTCCGGCGCGAGGCGGAGGAGATCCTAGGGATGCCGGTCGATGTCGCGACACCCGACATGCTCAAGGAGCGCATCCGGACCGAGGTCGAAACCGAGGCGGTGCCGCTGTGAGCCGAAACGAGCAGGACCGCCTGCGAGACATCAGGGACGCGATCGTGGCGATCCGCGAGCATCTGGCCCGGGCGGACGAAGAGCCGAGCGACGAGGACGCCGCCCTGCTGCACGACGCGCTTCTCTTCCAGTTCGTGGTCATCGGTGAGGCCGTGAAGAATTTGGCGCCCGAGGCGCGCGAGTCGGAACCCAAGATCCCCTGGGCGGATGTAGCCGGCCTCCGCGACTTGATCGCGCACGAGTACTTCAGGATCGAGATCGACCGAGTGCTCGCGATCGTGCAGCGCGACCTGTCGCCCCTCGAGCGAGCGATCGATCGCCTGCTCGGCGAGTAACCCGCGGCTCCGCTCGCCGCGCCGCCGCAGAGGGCTGCGTCCGCGGCAACCCGCAACCCTGGCGGTCACCGATGTGATCGCAACCGAGCACGCACGTGCGCGCGTCAACCCGAGAAGTAGCGGGGCGCGATTCGAACCAGCGACCTCCGGATCATGAGCCGGAGGCCGGAGCGCTCGGGCTCACGACCGTCAGCCCGTGTTCGGCCGCGGCCGCGGCGAGGCGGCGGTTCGTAGACGACGAGCTCGTCGGCCTCGATGCGAATGGCGCCCGCCAGATGGACCGCGTCCCGCGGATCCGTTCGCGACGCGAGTGGTCGTTCGACGGTCCATATGACCGTTCCGCGACCACTCGGCCGCGCCGCAGCCTGGGAGCCGCCGTGCCCTCGACGCGAGCGCCGAGCTCGAGCCAGTTCTCGTGCGTCGCCAACACGGTATCGGCGGGGTCGCCGCGCCGCGCCGGGTCGATGATCGCCTCGTACCGCTGCGCGGGGCCGCGACCGCCTCGTGGGCGCGAGACGGACGTCTTCGCGGCCGTCCGCAGGCGAAGCTAGCGCCCGCCGTCGGCGATGCGCAGGAACGCCTCCCACCGGCGGCGGTCCCGCGCTGCCCGCGCCTGCTCCTCCGAGCCCTCCTCGGCTCTACGCTCGGCCTCCTCGGCCCGGCGCAGGCGGTCGCGCAGGTCGCCGGCGTCGAGGTCATGGGGCCCGACGGCCTCCTCGACGAGGACCAGGACGCCCTCCGGGCCGACCTGCAGGTAGCCCTCGCCCTGCGCGAAGCGCTCGACGTCGGAGTCGCTGCGGTAGAGGCGCAGCTCGGTCGGCTCGAGCAGGCCGAGCAGCGGCTGGTGGTGGGCCAGCACGCCGAGCGATCCCACGCTGGTGTGCGTGGAGACCATCTCGACCTCGTCGTCGAAGACCTGCCCCTCGGGGGTCAGGACCTCGACGCGGAACCGCGTGCGGGCCATGCGCCGCTCAGTCCTCCTTCTTGGCCGCCGCGACGACCTGGTCGATGCCGCCCTTGAGGAAGAACGCCGACTCGGGCAGCTCGTCGTGCTCGCCGTCGAGGACCTCGCGGAACGAGCGCACGGTCTCGTCGATCGGCACGTAGACCCCGGCGGTGCCCGTGAACTGCTCGGCCACGTGGAACGGCTGCGAGAGGAAGCGCTCGATCTTGCGCGCGCGCTGGACGACGACCTTGTCCTCGTCTGAGAGCTCGTCGATGCCGAGGATCGCGATGATGTCCTGCAGCTCGCGGTAGCGCTGCAGCGTCTCCTTCACGCGCGTGGCGACGTCGTAGTGCTCCTGGCCGAGGATGTCGGCCTTGAGGATCGTCGAGGTCGAGTCGAGCGGGTCGACCGCCGGGTAGATGCCCTTCTCGGAGATCGCGCGCGAGAGGACGGTCGTCGCGTTGAGGTGCGCGAAGACCGACGCCGGCGCCGGGTCGGTGAGGTCGTCGGCCGGCACGTAGATCGCCTGCACCGAGGTCACCGAGCCCTTGCGCGTCGACGTGATCCGCTCCTGTAGCTGGCCCATCTCGGTCTCCAGGGTGGGCTGGTAGCCGACCTGCGAGGGCATGCGCCCGAGCAGCGCCGAGACCTCCGAGCCCGCCTGCACGAAGCGGAAGATGTTGTCGATGAAGAGCAGCACGTCCTGGCCCTGCTCGCGGAAGTACTCGGCCATCGTCAGCCCCGAGAGCCCGACGCGCATGCGCGCCCCGGGCGGCTCGTTCATCTGCCCGAAGACGAGCATCGTCTTGTCGATGACGCCCGACTCGGTCATCTCGAGCCAGAGGTCGTTGCCCTCGCGCGAGCGCTCGCCGACGCCGCAGAACGCGCTCAGGCCCCCGTGCTCCTGGGCGAGGTTGTTGATGAGCTCCTGGATGATCACGGTCTTGCCGACGCCGGCGCCGCCGAAGAGGCCGACCTTGCCGCCGCGCGCATAGGGCGCGAGCAGGTCGACGACCTTGATGCCGGTCTCGAACATCTCGGTCGTCGGCGTCAGGTTCTCGACGTCGGGCGCCTCGCGGTGGATCGGCCAGCGCTCCTTGACCTCGATCTCCGGGCCCTCGTCGATCGTCTCGCCGAGGAGGTTGAAGATCCGCCCGAGCGTGACCTCGCCGACCGGCACGGTGATCGGGCCGCCGGTGTCGATGACCTCCACACCGCGCGACAGGCCGTCGGTCGTGTCCATCGCGACGGCGCGGAGGCGGTCGTCGCCGAGGTGCTGCTGGACCTCGCAGACGAGGACGGTCCCGGTGCCGGCGCTGATGCCCTCGGCCTCCTCGGGGTTGTCCTCGCGCTCGATGATGATCGCGTGGTTGATCTCGGGCAGCTGGTCGGGGAACACGGCCTCGATGACGACGCCCTGGATCTCCTCGATGCGCCCGACGTTGCGCTTCTTCGGCGGGGTCTCGGCGGCGGGGGTGGTGGCAGCTTCCATCTGTCTCTTTCGCGTTAGACCAGCGCCTCGGCGCCGGCGACGACTTCCATGATCTCCTGCGTGATCTCGGCCTGGCGCGCGCGGTTCATCTCGAGCGTGAGGTCGTCGATGACCTCGCCCGCGTTCTCCGACGCGCTGCGCATCGCGGTCATCCGCGCACCGAGCTCGGAGGCGCTGGACTCCAGCAGCGCCCGGTAGATCGAGATCTCGACGTAGTCGGGGACGAGCCGCTCGAGGATCGCCTCGGGCTCGGGCTCGTACTCGACGAGCGCGTGGTGGCCCGAGCTCTCCCGATCGCCCTCGCCCTCGTCGCCGTCGCGCTCGCCGGCCTCGAGGATCGTGGCCTCCTGCAGCGGCAGCAGCGTCTCGCGCCGCGCCTCCTGGACGAGCGGCGAGACGTAGCCGTTGTAGAAGATCTCGACGCGGTCGATCTTGCCGTCGACGTAGGCGGCCATGAGGTCGCCGGCGATCTCGCGCGCGTCGGCGTAGCTCGGGCGCTCCGTGAAGCCCGTGTAGGCGCCGGCGATCTCGCGACCGCGGAACGTCAGCGACGACACCCCGCGCCGGCCCGAGGCGTAGAAGACGCTCTCGCGACCCGCGTCCTCGTGCTCGCCGGCCGCGCGCACGCCCGCGCGCAGGATCTGCGAGTTGAAGGCGCCGGCCAGGCCGCGGTCGGCGGTCACGAGCAGCAGCGCGATGTGCTGCTCGGACTCGTGCTCGGAGAGGATCGGCAGGCTCGAGATCTCGCTGCCCGCCGCCTCGGCGGCCTGGCGCGTCATGCGCCGGATCGCGCCCGCGTAGGGGCGCAGGTGCGCGATCCGCTGCTCGGCGCGGCGCAGCCGCGCCGCGGCGACCATCTCCATCGCCCGCGTGATCTTGCGGATGTTCTTGACCGAGTCGATCCGGTCCTTGACCTCGCGCTGGGTGGCAGCCATGTCAGGCGGGCGCCGCCGCCTCCTCCTGCTCCTCGGAGGCCGCGGCGCGCTCGTCGTCGCCGCCGCCGCCGTCGCGCGCGCCGCGCCGGCGGATGCCCTCCTGCTCGCGCGTGGTCTCGCCGACCTCGCGCTCCTCGAGCGCCTGGCCCTCCTCGTCGAGGTCGTAGCCGAAGTCGTCGGCGAACTCCTGGATCGCGCCGCGCAGCGTGTCCTGGGTCTCGTCGGACCAGTCGCCGTCGCGGATCTTGCCGAGCAGCTGCTCGCCCTCGGAGTGCATGCGCTGGATCAGGCCGTGGTGGAAGTCGGGCACGCGCTCGGTCGCGATGCGGTCGACGAAGCCGTTCGTGGCCGCGAAGACCTGCACGACCTGGTCCTCGACGGGCAGCGGCGAGCGCTCGTCCTGGTTGAGCGTGGCCACGAGCCGCTCGCCGCGGGCCAGCGTGCGCTGGGTCTCGATGTCGAGGTCGGAGCCGAACTGCGCGAAGGCCTCGAGGTCGCGGTACTGGGAGAGCTCGAGCTTCAGGCGGCCCGCGACCTTCTTCATCGGGCCGACCTGCGCAGCGCTGCCCACGCGCGAGACGGAGATGCCGACGTTGATGGCCGGGCGCACGCCGGAGTAGAAGAGCGAGGACTCCAGGAAGATCTGGCCGTCGGTGATCGAGATGACGTTCGTCGGGATGTAGGCCGAGACGTCGCCGGCCTGGGTCTCGATGATCGGCAGCGCGGTCAGCGAGCCGCCGCCGAGCTCGTCGTTGAGCTTGACCGCGCGCTCGAGCAGCCGCGAGTGCAGGTAGAAGACGTCGCCCGGGTAGGCCTCGCGCCCCGGCGGGCGGCGCAGGAGCAGCGACATCTGCCGGTAGGCGTAGGCGTGCTTGGTGAGGTCGTCGTAGACGCAGAGGGCGTGGCCGCCGTTGTAGAGGAAGTGCTCGGCCATCGCGCAGCCCGCGTAGGGCGCCATGAACTTGATCGGCGCGGCCTCGTCGGCCGGAGCCGCGACGATGATCGTGTTCTCCAGCGCCCCCGCTTCCGCAAGCGTCTCGGCGAGCTGGACGACGGTCGCCATGCGCTGGCCGATGGCCACGTAGACCGAGACGACGCCCGAGGCCTTGTTGTTGATGATCGTGTCGACGGCGATCGCCGTCTTGCCGGTCTGGCGGTCGCCGATGATGAGCTCGCGCTGGCCGCGGCCGATCGGGATCATCGAGTCGATCGCCTTCAGGCCGGTCTGCAGCGGCTCCTTGACCGGCTGGCGCTGGACGACCCCCGGCGCCTTGAACTCGGCCGGGCGCCGCTGCACCGTCGACACGTCGCCCTTGCCGTCCAGCGGGTTGCCGAGCGGGTCGACGATGCGCCCGAGCAGCGCCTCGCCGACGGGGATGTCGAGCAGGTGGTCGGTGCGCTTGACGGTGTCGCCCTCGACGACCTCCTCCCACGGGCCGAACAGCACCGCGCCGACGTTGTCGGACTCGAGGTTGAGCGCCAGGCCGGTCACGCCGTGCGGGAGCTCGAGCAGCTCGAAGGCCATGCATTTCTCGAGGCCGTGGACGCGCGCGATGCCGTCGGCCACGGAGAGCACCGTGCCCACCTCGGTGAGCTCGGCGCTGTCGGTTTCGAGGCCCTCGATGCGGCTCTTGAGGATGCTGGTGATCTCGTCGGGCTTGATCTGCATGGTGAGGTCGGCGCTCCTTGTCAGGCCTTGGCGACCCGCTTGCGAAGGTTTTCCAGTCGGGTGCGGATGGAGGCGTCGAGGATCGAGTTGCCTACGCGCAGGACCAGCCCGCCGATGACGTCGGGGTCAACGGTACTCGTCAGCTCCACGTGGCGGCCGGTCTGGCGGCCGATCTCGTCGCCGATCCTGTCGGCCACCGCCCGGTCGAGCTCGACGGCGCTGGTGATCTGCACCGGCAGCAGCTGGTTGACGTCCTCCCACAGGCGGTCGAGCTCGCGGCGCACGCGGAAGACGACCGGCATGCGGTGGTTCTCGAGCAGCAGCTCCAGGAAGTTCGCGACGGTCTCGTCGGCGTCCTGCAGCGTGCGATGCAGCCCGTCCTTCTTCTCGTCGGTGGAGAAGTAGGGGGTGAAGAAGAACGTCTGCAGCTCGCGGCTCTCGGACAGCGCGTCGGCGAACTGCCCGAGCTGCTCACGGACGAGGTCGAGCTTGTCGTGCTCGGAGGCGACCTCGAACAGCGAGCGCGCGTAGACCTGGGCGATCTCCTCCATGCGTCAGTTGTGGCGCTCGCCGCCGAGCTGGGAGAAGTCGAGCTCGCCGAGGGCCTCCTCGACCAGGCGCCGCTGGTCGCGCTCGTCGAGCGACTTGCGGGTGACCTTCTCGGTGGCCATGACCGTGAGGTCGGCGACCTCGCCGCGGATCTCCTGGATCGCCCGGCGCGTCTCGGCCTCGATGTCGCGCCGCGTCTGCTCGAGCAGCTCCTCGCGCCGGCGGCGCGCCTGCTCGAGCGACTCGCGCTCGTGGCCCTCGCCCGCCTTGCGCGCGCGCGCGACGATCTCGTCGGCCTGGGAGCGTGCTTCGCGCAGGCGCTGGCGGTACTCCTCGAGCAGCTCGCCGGCCTCGGTGCGGGCGCGCTCGGCGGTGTCGATCGACTCCTCGATCGCGTGCTGACGCTTGTCGAGCGCGGTGGAGATCTGCGGCCAGGCGAACTTGCGCAGGACGAACAGCGTCACGAAGAACGCGATGACCGTCCAGATCATGAGCCCGACGTCCGGCGAGACGAGGAAGTTGGAGCTCTCCTCCTCGGCCGCCTGCGCCAGCGGGGTGACGATCGCGAGCATCAGCCCTAGCCGAGGAAGAAGGCGATCAGGCCGAAGATGAACGCGTAGAAGACGATCGCCTCGGTCAGCGCGAAGCCGAGCCACTGGATCGACGTGATCTCGTCGCGCATCTCGGGCTGGCGGGTCACCGACTCGATGACCTTGCCGAAGATGAAGCCGACGCCGATGCCCGGGCCGATCGTCCCGAGGCCGGCGCCGATGCCCAGCGCGATCGCCTTGCCGGCCTTGCGCCCGTACGCCTCGGGGTCGGCGGCCTGGGCGATCTGGGTGATGACGGACGGGTCCACAGTTGCTCCTTTAGTGCTCTTCGGCGACGGCGCCGCCGAGGTAGATCGCGGTCAGGGTGGCGAAGATGAAGGCCTGCAGCGTCGCGACGAGGCCGACCTCGAAGAGGAAGAAGGCGACGGCCATCACGCCGGTCACGAGGCCGAGGATCACCGAGCCGACGACCGCCAGGTTCAGCAGCACGACCAGGCCGCCGCCCATGAACAGGATCAGCAGGTGGCCGGCGAGGATGTTGGCGAAGAGTCGGACGCTGAGCGAGACGAGGCGCACGAACTGCGAGATGACCTCGATGAAGAAGATCGGGATCCGCGCCGGCCCCTCCACCCCCGCGGGGATCCAGCCCTTGAGGTACGCGATGAAGCCCTTGGCCCGGATCCCCTCGACGTGGTAGCTCAGCCACACCATCAGCGTGAGCACGAGCGGCACGGAGAGGTTGGCGGTCGCGGCGTAGAGCGCGAGGCTCGGCACCTGCAGGCCGAAGATGTCGACCTTGTGCTCGGTGTTCGTCGGCAGCGGGAGGTAGCCGATGACGTTCGAGAACCAGATGAACAGGAAGATCGTCGCGATGAACGGGAACCACTTCACGGCCATCCGGTCGTCCATGTTGCCGCGCGTAATGTTGTCGCGCATGCCCGTGTAGGCGAACTCCACGAGCGTCTGCAGGCGGTTGGGGCGCTGGTGCATGCGCCGCGCGACATAGATCATCGTCCCGCAGGTCAGCGCGGTGGCGATCATCAGGTAGAGGACGCCCTTGTTGAACTCGATCGGGCCGATCGAGAACCACGGGTCCAGCTTGAACTCGTTCTGGGGCTTGTAGTCCTCGTTGATCGTCAGCGCGAGCGCCGCGGCGGGCGCGGCCAGCAGCAGCGCGAACGGCGCGACGAGGGCGACAAGACGCCGGCTCACGACGGCTGCTCCGAGGAGCCCTGCTCGAACGGGCGCATGATCATGGACACGGTGAAGTAGGCGGTGAAGAGCGCGATGACGAGGACGGCCGCCGCGAGACCTGCGTCCTCGTCCGATAGGCCGACGGCGAAGATCGTAAGGGCTACGAGCCATCCGCGTCCGATCATCGAGCCGACCGTGATGCCGACGACCGTGCGGGGGTCCTCGGCGGCGGCGGCGCGGCGGTTGAGCAGCACCTGCAGCCCGCGCTGGACCAGCCAGGCGCCGGCCCCCGCGGCGTACCCGGCCATCGGCAGCCCGGCCACGACGAAGACGGGCAGCGCGAGGACCAGCAGCACGAGGTCGAGGTTCTTGATCGCGAGCACCTTGTTCCCGCCTCAGATGTCCCCGAATCGACGGGCGACCAGCACGATCCCGACGACGACCCCGGCGAAGAGGCCGGCGAGCCCGAGCGGCACGGCAGCCCCGACGAATGCGCCGAGCCCGAACCCGACCGCGGCGCAGAGGACGATCGTCGCGAGCAGCAGGCTGCCGGCGACGGCTCCGCGCATCGTCGGCTTGCGCGGAGGGGGCGTCGGAGCGGCGTGGCGGAGGTCGGGCATGGAAGCTGAACCGCGGGGAGGCCTACGTCATGTAGGGGGACACCCGCGGGGCGGCCAACCCTATCGGACGCGGCGAGCTTGTAACAACTTTGTGACAGTCGGCTCCAGCGCGGCGCGCCGTGCTGTGATCGCGCGCTGGCGAACGAGTGGCGCTCCGCAACCACGGCGCCGCCCGGGCCGTGGAGGCCCGCGCCACGCCCTCGCCCGCCCCGGCCCGGACCGGCGCGCGCGGCCTATCCTGAACCGCGGTGGCCCACCGCCACGACGACCACGCCCACGCCGTCTCCCCCGCGGCCGACCGCCGCTGGCTGGCCGTCGCGCTCGCCCTGATCCTCGCCTTCATGGCGGTCGAGGTCGTCGTCGGCGTCGTCGCCGACTCCCTCGCCGTCCTCTCCGACGCCGCGCACATGCTCACGGACGCCGGCGCGATCGCGGTCGCGCTGTGGGCGGCGCGCCTCGCGGCGCGCCCGGCGGGCGGGAACTTCACGTTCGGGTTCGGGCGCGCGGAGATCCTCTCGGCCCAGGGCAACGGCGCGGCCCTGCTCGTGCTCGCGGGCGTGATCGCGGTCGAGGCCGTCCGCCGGCTCGGCGCGCCGCCCGACGTCGACGGCGCCTTCGTCCTCGTCACCGGCCTGACGGGGGCGGTCGTCAACGTCGCCGCCGCGGCCGCGCTGGGGCGCGCCCAGCGTCAGAGCCTGAACATCGAGGGCGCTCGCGCGCACGTGCTGACCGACCTCTACGCGTCGCTGGCCGCGGCCGCCGCCGGGCTCGCCGTTGTCGTCGCCGGCTTCGATCGCGCCGACGCGATCGCGGCGCTCTTCGTCGCCGTCCTGATGCTGCTCTCGGGCTGGCGGCTGCTGCGCGAGGCGGGCCGCGTGCTGCTCGAGGCCGCCCCGGCTGACGTCGACGCGCAGGCCGTGGGCCGCGCGCTGGCCCGCGAGCCCGGGGTCGTCGAGGTCCACGACCTGCACGTCTGGGAGGTCACCTCGGGCTTCCCGGCGCTCGCCGCCCACGTGCTCGTGCGGCCGGGTGACGACTGCCACGCGGTACGCCGGCGCCTGCAGCACCTCGCCGCCGAGCGCTTCGGCATCGACCACGTGACGCTCCAGGTCGACCACGCGCCGGCCGCCGAGCGCCTGCTCGAGATCGAGCCTCGGTAGGCGGCGGCCGCGGCGTTGGGTCTACGCCGGGCAGGAGTGCAGGACCGGGGGCGGGCCGGCCGCCTCGGCCGCGAGCTCGAGCGGCAGGACGATCGCGACGCACAGCGCGAGCGCGGCCAGCCCGCCGGCGAGCGCCGCGAGCGGGCGCCCCGGCGCCGCGCGGTGCACCGGCTCCAGCAGCTCCTCGACGCGCTCGACGGCGCCGCCCGACCCGGTCAGCGACGTCGTCGTGGCGGGCGCGGTGCCCGACTTGCAGATCGCGCTCGCCAGCGCGAGGCGATCGGGGTGGCGGCGCAGCGCCCAGCGGTCGGCGTCGCGCTCGAGATGGAACGCGAGCTCGCGGGCCGCGCGCGCCGTCCCCGGCAGGAAGCGCGCGAGCGCGCGGCAGGTCTCGGCGTAGAGCAGCACCCAGCGATGGCGACGCGCAACGTGGCCGCGCTCGTGGGAGAGCGCGGCCGCGAGCTCGGCGTCGTCGAGGCGGGCCAGCGCGCCCGCCGAGACGAGCACGGTGGGGCGCGCGAGCCCGGCGGCGGCGAGGACGACGTCGTCGCCGCCGACGATCACGCTGTCGCCGGGGCCGCGGCCGACCGCCCCCCGGACGACGGCGCGGACGTCGCGCGCCGCGCGCGCGACCCGCGATGCGGCGACGAGCACGGACGCCACCAGGAGCACGGCCGGAGCCACGACCGCGAGGTGCGCGACGTGATGGCCGCCGGGCAGGGGCGCGCCGCAGGTCCAGTCGACGGCCTCGCCGACGGCGCGCGCGGGGTGCAGGAGGACGACTAGCGTCGCCACGAGCCCGAGTGCCGCGAGCGCCCGCAGGCCGAGCCCCGCGGCCCACACCGCGCACGCGCTCGCCGGGTGCACGCGGCGCAGGTGCAGCGCGTGGGGCAGGAGGATCGCCGCTCCCGCCGCGAGGGCGAGCGCGGCGAGCATCATCCCGACCGCCTGCGGGCGACCGCGCGCTCGAGCTTGCGCAGCTCGGCGCGCTCGTCCTCGGGCAGGCCGCCGATGAGCTGGGCCAGTGCCACGTGACGCGCCTCGCTCGTCGCCCGCGCGAGCGTGCGCTCCAGTGCGCGCGAGACGTACTCGGCCTCCGCCAGCGCCGGCGTGTAGACGATCTGCTGGCCGCGGCGGCGGCGCATCAGCAGCCCGCGCTCGGCGAGCCGGTTGAGCACGGTCTGGACGGTGTTGTAGGCGCCGCGGTTGCGGTCGGGAAGGGCTTGGCGAACCTCCTCCACCGTGCCCTCCTCCAGGCGCCACATCGCGGCCATGATCTGCGTCTGCAGCGAGCCCTGCAGGGGCGTGAGGTCGTCGGCCATCGCAGCGGCGATCGTAGCGCTCAGCCTCCGAGCTCGACGAGCCCGAACCGCAGACCGTCGGCGTCGACGCTCGCCTCGCCCATCGTGTGGACGGGCTGGCGGCGGCGGTCGGTCGGGCTGCCGGGGTTGAAGATCTCGAGGCCCAGCGCGTCGTCGCGCTCGTGCAGCGGGACGTGCGAGTGGCCGAAGACGACGGCGTCGGCCTGCGGGAACCGCCGGCGCAGGCGGGCCGGACGGCCGGCGCTCGGGCCAGCGTCGTGGACGACGACGACACGCCACCCCTCCACGACGACCATCCGCGCGGCCGGCAGCGTGGCCCGGACCGCGGGCTCGTCGACGTTGCCGTGGACAGCGTCGACCGGCGGTCCGAGCGCACGCAGCTGCTCGAGCACGGAGAGCGCCACGAGGTCGCCCGCATGCAGGATGCGGTCGGCGGCGCGCAGGCGGGCCACGCAGGCCTCGGGGAGCCGCCGCGCGCCCCGCGGCAGGTGCGTGTCGGAGATGATCGCCAGCCGCGTGGCCACTACGGCTCGTCGACGAGGACGGTGTCCCCGTCCGCGTAGGGCGGAGAGCAGCAGCAGAGCAGGACGAGGGGCTCCTCCCCGGTGCACACGAGCTGGTGCACAGTGCCCGGTGCGATGACGACGCAGTCGCCGGCCGCGACCGGCGCGCGCTCGTCGCCGAGGCGCAGCTCGCCCCGCCCGGCCGTGAAGAAGTAGAGCTCCTCGGTCGTGCGGTGCAGGTGCGCGATGGTTCGCCCGCCCGCAGGCACCGTGGCCTCGGCGAGGCTCTGCGCCCGGGCGGGCGCCGCGGCGCCGCCGCCGAGGCCCGCGAGCTCGCGGATCGTCGATCCGTCGAGCGTCGTGAATCCGACCAGGGCGTCGAGGCTCGAGCGGTCCATGCCCGCAGGCTACGCCCCGCCGGCGGGTGGCCGGCGGGGCGTCGCCGCTGATCGGCTCACGCGATCGCGCGGCCCGCCCCGCCCTCGGTCACTCCGCCACCGTCTCCCATTCGCCCGTCTCGATCCGCTCGGCGACGTCGGCGTCGATCTCGGCCTCGGTCGCCTCGGGCTTCGTGCGCCGCAGCCGGATCATGTCCAGGCGCTTGAACTTCAGGATCTCGAGCACGTAGACGAGGTAGACGCTGGCAGCGAGGACCACCGCGAAGAGCACGGCCATCAGGGCCGCCCAGCCCGCGTGGAGGTGGCCGCGATCGTCGGAGTAGGGCACGAAGCGCACGGCGACGGCGAGGCCGCCCATCGAGGTCATCCACGCGTAGAGGTAGAGCACGGTCCGGCGCTGGGAGAAGCCGATGTTCGCCATGCGGTGGTGGAAGTGCCAGCGATCGGCCCGGTAGACGGGGCGCCCGTACTTGATCCGCTTGGCGACCACGAAGCCGGTGTCCAGGAACGGTACGGCGAGGATGAGCAGCGGCCCGATCAGCGCGATCAGGGCGTTCGTCTTCAGCGTCCCCTCGACGATGATCGCGCCGAGCAGGTACCCGAGCAGGTTCGAGCCGCAGTCGCCCATGAAGACCGACGCGGGGTGGAAGTTGTGGACCAGGAAGCCCAGCGCGCAGCCGGCGACGATCGCGGCGAGGACGGCGGCGTCGGCCTTGCCGAGGTCGAACGCGATGATCGAGAACGACAGCGCCGCGATCGCGCCGACGCCGGCGGCCAGCCCGTCGACGCCGTCGGAGAAGTTGACGACGTTGACGAGCAGGACGACGCCGAGGAGCGTCAGCGGCGCGCCGAGGTCGCCGAGGTCCACGCGGCCGACGAACGGCAGCGTGAAGGCGTCGACGGTAAGGCCGTTGGCGACCGGGATCGCCACCGCGGCGACCTGGCCCGCGAGCTTGACCCCCGGGTGCAGGTCGACGAGGTCGTCGACGGCGCCGACGAGGGCGATGACTACGGCGCCGACCAGGATCGCGTCGAGGGTGCTCGTCCGGGGCAGCCAGACGAGCGCGGCCACGAGCACGCCGGCGAGCATCGCGATGCCGCCGAGCAGCGGGGTCGTGCGGTCGCCGAGCCCGCGTGCCCGCGGCGCATCGACCGCGCCCAGGCGCCGGGCGAGCCGGCCGACGGTCGGCGTCAGCGCCGCGGTGAGCGCGAGCGCCGCGGCACCGCCCAGCACGGCGTCGAGCTCGTCGGGGGTCATCGACGGGCAAGGATCGCAGGCGGCTCCGCTGTCAGGCGTGCGCGCGCTTCGCGCCACGGTCGCGGAGCGCCGATACTCGCGGCCGGGTCGGAGCGAGGGGCGGGCGCCCTGTCCGGGCGCCCGCGCGCCGCTGGGCCACATACACGACGCCCCACGTCGCCGAACCGGCCCACCGCCCCTGGCAACGGCGCGGGGGGTTCCGGTAGCAACGGCGCGGAAATGGTCGTCAGGCGTTAGACGCGGTCGGCGCCTGACACGCACGGCTCCTGCTTCGAGCCCGCGAGCGAGAGCGCGTCACAGGCGGGCGTCCGATTCCGTGAGTGCGGCCTCTCCGCGGGTCGCGCGCGGACGACCGCACTATGGTTGCGTCCACGCGAGCGGATGAGGCCAGCGGAGCGATCGAGGACGGCCACGTGGCGCTCGCGCGCGGCGCATGGGCCGAGGCGCGGGCACGGTTCGCCGACGCGCTCGCGCAGGAGGAGACGCCGGAGGCGTTCGAGGGGGCGGGTCTCGCCGCCCGCTATGAGCTCGATGCGGAGGCCGCGATCGAGGCGCATGAGCGTGGCTACCGCCTCGCCCGCTCGCGCGGCGACGTCGCCACCGCGGCGCGGCTGGCGATACAGCTCTGCCACGACGCCTACGCATTTCGGGGGCCGGCCGAGGCCTCGGGCTGGGTCGAGCGCGCCGCGCTGCTGATTGAGCGGCAGCCGCCAACCGTTGCGACCGCCTGGGTGTCACTGCTGCGCGCCCACTTCGCGCTCTCCGATCACCACCCCGACTTGGCGCTGGAGGGGTCAGCGCAGGCGATCGCGCTCGCGCGCGAGGTGGAAGCGGTCGACGTCGAGATGCTCGCGCTTGGGCTCAACGGTCTTGCTCTGGTCAGCACCGGCGAGATCGAGGCTGGCATGCGGCGGCTCGACGCCGCCGCGGCCGCGGCGGTCGGCGGCGAGATGACCGATGCGGACTCGATCGAGACGGTGTGCTGTCACATGATCGACGCCTGCAAGCTGGTCCGCGATCTCGAGCGGGCGACCGAGTGGTGCCTACGCGTGCGCGACATCGCGACACGCTTCGCGGACCGTCAGATGTTCTCGATCTGCCGCACGGCCTACGCGGACGTGCTGCTCTGGCACGGCGACTGGGAGCGCGCCGACGAGGAGCTGACGGCGGCGGTAGAGGAGCTGAGCGCGCTGCGGCCAGGGCGTGACGTCGACCCGCTCGCCCGACTGGCCGAGCTTAGGCGCCGGCAGGGACGCACCGCCGAGGCGGAGGAGCTTCTGGCCCGGGTGGAGTCGCACCGCTTCCATGCCCTTCTCGTCGGGCTGCTGGCACTCGACCGTGGAGACGCGGAGACCGCGCTCGATGCGGTGGCGCGCCTCCTGCGCCGCGTTGGCGAGGCCGACCGCTTCGAGCGGGTGGCAGGACTCGACCTGATGGTGCGCGCGGCGGTGGCCGGCGACGACGCGGCGTCCGCCCGCGAAGCCGCCGACGAGATCGCCGCGATCGCCGCGGCATGCCCGAACGCGCCGCTTCGCGCCGCGGCTCTGCTCGCCGAGGGCCGTGTCGCGGCAGCGGCGGCCGAGGCTGCCACCGCCTATCCGCTCCTCGAGGATGCCGGCGACCTATTCGATGCCGCCGGCGCCCGTTACGACGCTGCGCTCGCGCGGCTCGAGCTCGCCTCCGTGCTGCGCGTCCTCGGGCGGGACGGGCCGGCGGCGAGAGCCGAGGCCCGTGCCGGCAAGGCGCTGGAGGAGCTCGGTGCGCGGGCACCGGCTGCGCGCGTCGGCGGGCTCTCGGCGCGCGAGGCCGAGGTGCTCCGGCTGGTGGCACGCGGGCTCTCGAACGCCGACATCGCCCGCGAGCTCGTGCTGAGCGTGCGCACCGTGGAGCGCCACGTGGCCAACGTCTACCTCAAGATCGGCGCCTCCGGCCGCACAGCGCGGGCGGTCGCGACCGCCTGGGCCCACGCGCACGGGATTACGTAGCGGGCGGCCACCAGTTGGGTACCGGCACCGATGCGGGGCGGCCGGTGCGCGCCTAGCCTCGGTTTCGAGCCCGGTTCGGGCAAGCCACGAGCCAGAGGAGGCGCGACGTGCCGAAGGCGTCGAAGGAAACCGCGTCGGAGAGGATTGCACTGGAGGGACTCGACGTGCTCGTCGAGCACCTCGACGGCGGCTACTCGGTCTGCTTCGAGTCACACACAGCGGATGCCGACCTTGGGGACCTTTCCGCGGGCTGCCGGACGACCGCTGCCAGCTCCCGCGCTGGGGCTATGTGATCAGGGGGAAGGTGGCCTTCCGGCTCGTCGACCGTGAGGAGACCTACGAGGCCGGCGACGCCCACTACGTCCGACCCGGCCACACGCCCATCCACTACGCGGGAGCTGAGATCGTCGAGTTCAGCCCGACCGACGTCCTCGGGCAGACGCTCCCGGTGGTGATGGACAACCTGCATGCGGCCGGAGCCGCGGCAAGGACTCCGGGATGAACTACAGGCTCGCCTACGCGATCGGCTTCCATCCGTGGGAGGACCTGGCGGAGCATCCGCCCTTCGCAGGCAAGCTCTTGGAGCTGGTGGCTCGCGAGGAGGACGGCCGCGAGCCGCCCTACGGTTCGGCGCTCGACCTCGGCACCGGCAGCGCAGTTTGGGGCGTCCAGCTCGCCAAGCGGGGCTGGCGGGTGACCGGCGTCGACATCGTCGAGAAGGCTTTGCGCCGTGCCCGCGAGCGGGTCGACGAGGCCGACGTCCAGATGCGTCTCGTGCGCGGCGACGTGACGGCGCTACGGCAGGCGGACGTCGGCTCCGCCTTCCGACTGGTGCTCGACACCGGGACCTTCCACGGGCTCAGCGATGCCCAACGCGAGGCGATGGGCCGCGAGGTGAGCGCGATCGCGGCCCCCGACGCCACCGTCGTGCTCGACTGCTTCGCACCGCGGCGCAGGGGGCCGCTGCCGCGTGGCGCCAGCCGTGCGGCCGTCGCGGCGGCCTTCCCGGGATGGGAGGTCACCGACGTCGAGGTCGCGGACACCGAGCCGGACGTGCTCGCACGACTGTTCAGGTTCGACGAGCGCTTCTACCGCCTACGCCGCAACGGGACCACGCCCGCAGCTACGCGCTCGAGGAGGGCGCGGGGCTCGGCACCGTGCCTCGGGAGATCGGCAGGGTCGCGCTGCCTCGGCCGCGCGGCTTCGGCGTGACCGTGACGTGGAGAGCGGGCGTCGTTATGCCTTTACTGATAGAGTAAAGGCATGCCGCGGATCTCCGCAAAGAACCAGGTGACGATTCCAGTGGCCGCGCTGCACGAGGCGGGGCTGCACGCCGGCGATCAGGTGCTGGTCGAGGCGCTCGACGGCGAGCTCCGCATCCGCCGTGGCGCGCTGGAGTTCGATGCCGCTTTCGGCGTGCTCACCGGCGTCTACCCGCCCGGCTACCTGGAACGGCTCGACGCCGAAGACGAACAGCGTTGAGGTACGCGCTGGACGCGGACGTGCTGATAGGCGCGCTCGACGGCTCCGACCCGCATCACGCGCAGGCCCGTGACCTGTTCACGGCCTGGCACGAGCAGGACGACAGCACCTTGATCAGCGTGGTCAACCTCTCCGAGGTGCTCGTCGCGCCAGCCGCAGATCAACGACGTCTCCGAGCTGCGCGAGAGGCGATCGCCGCGCTCGGCGTGATGATCCACGCGCCGACCGAGGCGATCGGCGTCGAGGCGTCGCGGTTGCGCGGCCGGCATCCACTCAGCCTCGCCGACGCGTATCTGCTCGCCACCGCCAGGCACACGACCAGCAGCGCGGTGTCATTTGACCGCAGGATCGGGCGGTCGGCCACGGCCGAAGGCATCCCGCTGGCCGCTTCTACGACTGCATAGACGCGGCGATTTGTCCAGCCCGGCGCGTCTGATGTCGCCACCGGCGCTACCAGTTCAACACCATCACCGCGCCCGACCAGCTTCGGCCACCGAGCTGAAGGGACGTGAGCCGGTCGGCCCGGGTCGCCGGGAGTTCGCGGGCGTGTTGCCCTTGCCGCGCCCGGGCGGATACCGTCGGGCCGTGATCCGCGTCTCCCACAGCGTCGAGATCGCCCGCTCGCCCGAAGAGGTTTTCGCGTACATCGCCGACCCGTCCAAGCTTGGGACCTGGCAGGACGCCGAGAACGTCGCGCAGCTCACGCCGGGACCGGTCGGTCCCGGCACGCGGTTTCGCGAGGTTCACAGGGCGCTGGGCAGGCGGAGGGTCGAGATCACCGAGGTCACGGTGTTCGAGCCGGGACGGCGCTTCGACGTCCGCGTCGTCGACGGACCGCCCGTCGACGGCCGGTGGGACTTCGAGGTCGCCGACGCCGGAACGCTGCTGACGATGACGCCGACGGTCAGGCTCCCCGGGGCGCTGCGCCACGCCGAGCCGGTCGTGAGCTTCGCCACCGTCCTGGTGTTCGCGCGCTTTCACCGCCGGCTCAAGCGCATGCTCGAAGGCGCGTGACGCACGGCGGGCCGGCGCCGTGAAGGACGCTGAGGGCGCACGCGCGCCGACGACTTCGCGGGATTCGGCGTCGCACTCGCGGGCACGGCGACGTCACTCATGGCTCTCGGGTCAGCCGCACGATCGGAATCTCGCGATCGGTCTTCTCTTGGTACTTGCCATAGCGAGGAGAGATCTTCGCGATGCGGGCGAGCGACTCAGCCCGCTCCGGCCCCTCCAGTGACTCACCGCGAACCTTGAACCGCTCTGTCCCGACTTCCAACCAGATGTCGTCGGGATGCTTTGCCATGTTTAGAAACCAGGCTGGGTGGCGTGCGGCTCCGCCGATCGTGGCGGCGACGAGCCAAGCGTTCTCTCGATCGGGAAAGCCCCCGACCGGGGTTGTCCGTGACTGGCCCGTTTTCGCTCCACGCGTTGTGAGAAGAACCACGGGGAACCCCGCCTTCGAGCTGACGCGCTGCTCGCCGGAGCGGCGGTACGTCCGCATCTGCCACTTGCCGATGAGCTTCACGAGCGGAGTCGGCA
Source organism: uncultured Actinomycetes bacterium (assembly GCA_963803375.1). Classification (GTDB taxonomy): domain Bacteria; phylum Actinomycetota; class Thermoleophilia; order Solirubrobacterales; family Solirubrobacteraceae; genus JAOPZW01. The sequence continues at coordinate 240,373 of CAWDMB010000014.1, forward strand.
CCCGCGCGCCGCGAGTCCCGGGGGGGTTGACACGAATGGTCACGTCAGTTGCCTCCAGATGGCGGCCCGATCCTTCACGCAGTTTATGGCGTGTGCCGACCGAGTAGGCGGTGCGTCCAGCGACGCTACCGCTTGGAGGCGGAAGCGAGAGTGGATGCCGCGCGAAACGTCACCAGCTAGCGTCCGGGAAATGGCGTCGTCGCGGCGCCGCCGACGGAATCCCGCGTCCTCACGACGCGCAGACGTCCTCAGCCCCGGTTGTGGTTGACGACCTCGACGTTGTGCCCGTCCGGGTCGAGCACGAACGCGCCGTGGTAGCCCGGGTGGTAGACCGCGCGCTCGCCCGGCGCGCCGAGGTCCTCGTAGCCCGCCGCGAGCGCGGCGGCGTGGAACGCGCGCACCGTGGCGTCCTCGCGCGCGGGAAATGCGAGGTGGACGTGCTCGGTGAGCGGCCGCTCGTCCCGGACGAGCGAGAAGCTGTAGTCCGAGCCGGACAGCCGCACGCGACCGGGCTCGTCGTGCGCCAGCCGGAGCCCAGCGTGCGGGGCGATCGTCGTGTAGAAGCCTCGGGAGGCCTGCGGGTCGCGGACGCGGATCCACAGGTGGTCGACGCGACCGTCGGGCACGGCGTGCTCGCGATCGCCGTGGACCGCCTCCACGCTGTTGCCGTCGGGGTCGAGCAGGAACCCGCCGTAGTACGTCGGGCCGTACTGCGTGCGCGGCCCCGGCGCACCGTCGTCGCGGTACCCCGCGTCGACGCCCGCCTGCCAGAACGCGTCGACCTGCGCGCGGTCGCGGGCGCGGAAGCCGATGTGGAGCCCGCGGGTCACCGGGTGCTCGCGGTCCGTCGGTCCGATGTCCCAGTCGTCCCACTCGACCAGCTCGGCGTCCGCATGACTGGGCTCGACGCCGAGGACGCTCAGGACGGTGCGGTAGAAGCGCTCAGAGGCCGCGAGGTCCGAGACGGCGATGGCGACGTGGTCGAACACCCGGCCGAGGCTAGCGCTGGCCGCGCGCCTGCACGTCGCGCGCGGCTGGCTTGAGCGCCGCTGCCCGACCTGCGCCAGCCGCCCGGGCAGGTCTGCCGGACACCGTCCGCGCGACCGGCGCTCAGGCGGGCGCGCGCTCGCGCAGGTGCTCGTAGAGCGGGTACCGCTCGGCGATCGCGGTCACGCGCTCGGCGAGCTCGGGGCGGGCGCCGTCGAAGGCCGGCGTCAGCGCCGTCGCGATGATCCGGCCGACCTCGCGGAAGTCGTCGGCCTGCAGGCCGCGGGTGGCCAGCGCGCTCGTCCCGACGCGCAGGCCGCTCGTGACCATCGGCGGGCGCGGGTCGAACGGCACCGCGTTGCGGTTGACCGTGATGCCGACGTCGTGGAGGCGGTCCTCGGCCTGCCGGCCGTCGAGCTCGGACGCGCGCAGGTCGACGAGGACGAGGTGCACGTCGGTGCCGCCGGTCAGGACGTTGACCCCGTGGCCCGCGCCCAGGAGCTCCTCGCCCAGCGCCTGCGCGCCCGCCACCGTGCGCCGCTGGCGCTCGGCGAAGAGCTCGGTCTGCGCGATGCGAAACGCGACGGCCTTGCCGGCGATGACGTGCTCGAGCGGGCCGCCCTGCTGGCCCGGAAAGACGGCCGAGTTGATGGCCTTCGCGTGCTCCTCGCGGCACAGGATGATGCCGCCGCGCGCGCCGCCCAGCGTCTTGTGGACGGTCGAGGTCACGACGTCGGCGTAGGGCACCGGGTTGGGATGCACGCCGCCGGCCACGAGCCCGGCGAAGTGCGCCATGTCGACCATGAGCAGCGCGCCGACGTCGTCGGCGATCGCCCGGAAGCGCTCGAAGTCCAGGAAGCGGGGGTACGCGCTCCAGCCGGCGAGGATCAGCTTGGGACGGCGCTCGCGGGCGATGCGCGCGACGTCGTCCATGTCGATGCGGCTCGTCTCGCGCGAGACCTCGTAGGGCGCGATGTCGTAGAGGCGCCCGGAGACGTTGAGCCTCATCCCGTGCGTGAGGTGGCCGCCGTGGGGGAGCGCGAGCCCCAGGATCGTGTCGCCCGGCCGCAGGAGCGCGTGGTAGACGGCGGCGTTGGCCTGCGCCCCGGCGTGGGGCTGCACGTTGACGTGCTCGGCGCCGAAGATCGCCTTGGCCCGGTCGATCGCCAGCTGCTCGCCGATGTCGACGAACTCGCAGCCGCCGTAGTAGCGCCGGCCCGGATAGCCCTCGGCGTACTTGTTGGTCAGGACGCTGCCCTGGCACTCGAGCACCGCCTCGGGCACGAAGTTCTCCGAGGCGATCATCTCGAGCGTCCGCTGCTGGCGGTCGAGCTCGCCGCGCAGGACCTCGGCGATCTCGGGATCCACCTCGGCGAGCGGGCGGTTGAAGAAGTCGGGGCTGAGGTCGGACACGGGCTCCTCCAGGGTGGCCTACGCGATCGGTCTGGGTGCCCAGGCGCTGCGGCGGTGCTCGGTGCGTCGCTTCCCGGTGGTTGCTTCCACCTCTAGGCGCCAGTCGCGACGCTCTCGACCGTACCACCTCGCGCCGCGGACTCCAGCGCTTCCATCCCTTCGTCGAGGGTCCGGGCCGGGAGTACCCGAGCTCGGTGCGCGCTCGTCGTGCCGAGCGCGCACTCGCGGCCGGCGACCCGGACGGCATCCGTCGGCTTCACGCCGCGGACTCCAGGGCCGCGGCGACCTGGGCGGACGCGACCGCGCCCGCGCGCGCCACCGTCCAGCGCGCCTCGCGCTCCCAGGCGCGCAGGTCGACGACCGTCGAGGGCGTCCCGGGCAACGGGCCGCCGTCGACGACGAGGTCCGCTCCGCGGCGGATCCGCTCGGGCACGTCGGCGAGCACACGGGCGTCGGCACCGCCGGCGGCGTTCGCGCTCGACTGCAGCACGGGCCGGCGCACGGCCGCGAGCGCCGCGAGCGACGCGGGCCAGGCCGGCACGCGCAGCCCGAGGGTCGACGGATCCGGCCCGCAGGCCAGCGGGAACCGGCGCCCCGGGTTGGGGAGCAGGAGCGTCACCGCGCCGGGTAGCAGCGCGCCCAGCGCCGCGCGCGTGCGCGGCCCGAGCTCGGGCAACGCGGCCTGCGCGAGCTCGAGCGCGAAGAACATCACCGCCGCGGGCCGTTCGGGGCTGCGGCCCTTGAGCCGGTACAGGCGCGCCACGGCCTCCTCGAGGCCGGGCTCGCAGGCCAGGCCGTACACCGTGTCGGCCGGGAACACGGCGACGCCGCCGATGGCGACGCAGCGGGCGAACGTCTGCGCGTCGCCGGCGTCGAGGCTCACCGGCGCGCGACCACCACGCGCTCGATCCCGGCCAGGTCGCGCCGGGCGTCGGCGCGCGCGAAGCCGGCCGCGCGCGCGAGCGCCGCGACCGCCGCCGCCTGCCCGATGCCGACCTCGAGCGCGAGCAGCCGCGCCGGCGACCGGCCCGCCTGGGCCACGAGCCTGCGCACGACCGCCAGCCCGTCGGGCCCGGCGAAGAGCGCGCCCGTGGGCTCGTGGCGGACGATCTCGGGCGCCAGCGGCGCGCCGTCCTGCACGTAGGGCGGGTTCGAGAGGACGGCGTCGGCGCCGGGGACGCCGTCAAGGAGATCGGCGCGGACGAAGCGCACCGCGAGCGCGAGCCGGGTCGCGTTGGCGCGCGCCACGGTCAGCGCCGCCTCGCTGACGTCGGTCGCCACGACGTCGAGGTCCGGGCGCTCGTGTTTGAGCGCGAGCGCCACCGCGCCGCTGCCCGTCCCGACCTCCACGACACCCGCGCGCGCCGGCAGCCCGAGCGCGACCTCGACGAGGTCCTCGGTCTCCGGACGCGGGATCAGCACCCGCGGATCGACGTGCAGGTCGATCCGGCGGAAGCCGCGCACGCCGGTGATGTAGGCGACGGGCTCGCGGCCGAAGGCCCGGCGGCGCACGGCGTCCTGGAAGGCCCGCACCGCCGGGCCCTCGACCGCGCGCTCGCGGTCGAGCACCAGCCGCGTGCGGTCGGTCCCGAGCGCGTGGGCGAGCAGCAGCTCGGCGTCGAGACGCGGGGTGTCGACGCCGGCGGCGGAGAGCGCGACGACCGCCGAGTCGAGCGCGTCGCGCGCGGGCACCCCCGCGCGGCTCACGTCGCCGCTTCGAGGCGCCGCCGGCGCTCGTCGTCGGTCAGCGCCGCGGTGAAGGGCTCGAGCTCGCCCTCGAGCACCTGCTCGAGGTCGTGCTGGGTGAGCTTGATCCGGTGGTCGGTGACGCGCCGCTCGCCGAAGTTGTAGGTGCGGACCTTCTCGGCGCGGTCGCCCGTGCCGACCTGCGCGCGGCGGTCGGCGGCCTGCTCGGCCTGCTGCTCGGCCCGAGCGCGCTCGTAGAGGCGCGCGCGCAGGACCCGCATCGCCTTCTCGCGGTTCTGCAGCTGGCTCTTCTCGTCCTGCATCGAGACCACGATCCCGCTCGGCCGGTGCGTGATGCGCACGGCCGAGTCCGTCGTGTTGACCGACTGCCCGCCCGGCCCCGACGAGCGGTAGACGTCGACCTGCAGGTCGTTGGGATCGACGTGGACGTCGACGTCCTCGGCCTCTGCAAGCACGGCGACCGTGGCCGTCGAGGTGTGGATGCGCCCCTGCGACTCCGTGCGCGGGACGCGCTGGACGCGGTGCGTGCCGCCCTCGTACTTGAAGACGGAGTAGGCGCCGTCGCCCTTGACCTCGAACGTGTACTTGCCGTCGCCGACCTCGAGGGGCTCGACCTCGAAGCCCCGCCGCTCGGCGTACCTGGTGAGCATGCGGAAGACGTCGCCGGCCCACAGGCCGGCCTCCTCGCCGCCGGCGCCGCCCTGGATCTCGACGATGACGTCCTTGTCGTCGCTGGGGTCGCGCTCGACCATCGCCAGGCGCAGCTCGTCCTCGAGCTCGGCGATCCGCCGCCGCGCGGCGCCCAGCAGCTCGCGCAGCTCGGGGTCGTCGCCGTCCTCGTCGAGCAGCTCCTCGGCGCCCGCCGCGTCGTCGCGCGCGCGCCGCCACTGCAGGGCGAGGTCGTGCGCGGGCTCCAGCCCGCGGAACTCGCGCCCGGCCTGGGCGTACCGCCGGCGGTCGGCGATGACGTCGGGATCGGTCAGCGCGCGCCCGAGCTCGGCGAAGCGCGCCTCGATCTGATCCACGAGCGCGTCGATCATCAGGCGACGACCTCGACGCCGACCATGTCCTGCGCCGTGTGCTCGCCGGGCTTCTCCACGGCGAGCACGGCCTCCATGGCCGCGATCGCGACCGCGAGCTCGTCGAGGTCGGGCTCGCGGGTCGTGAGCCGCTGCAGCTGCAGTCCCGGCCACATGACCGCCCGCACCCAGGCGTGCCCGCGGTTGCGACCGGCGAACTTGATGATCTCGAAGGAGAGCCCGGCGATCAGCGGCACGCCCAGGATGCGCGTGAGCACGAGCCAGTACCACGCCGGCAGCCCGATCGGCGCGAAGACGAAGATCGCGACGATCATGACGATGAGCAGGAAGCTCGTCCCGCAGCGGGGGTGCAGGCGCGAGCAGCGCCCGGCGTTCTCCGGCGTGAGCTCGAGGCCGGCCTCGTAGCAGGAGATCGTCTTGTGCTCGGCGCCGTGGTACTCGAAGACCCGGCGCAGGTCGCGCAGGCGCGAGAGCGCCACGAGGTAGCCGAGGAAGATCGCGGTACGCAGCAGGCCCTCGACGAGCCAGAACGCAAACGACGAGCTGAGCTGGTCCTTGACGAGGCTCGTGAGGCCGACCGGGACGACGAAGAAGAGTCCGACCGCGAGCGCGATCGCGAGCAGCACCGTCCCGGCCCACATGCCGCCCGAGATCTCCTCCTCGTCCTCGCCGAGCTGCGCGTTGGCTGAGAGGCCGAGCGCCTTGAAGCCGATGACGAGCGACTCGCCCAGCGCGACGACGCCGCGGACGACCGGGAGGCGCAGTGCCCGATGGCGCCTGAGCACCGAGGTCAGCGGGAACGAGCGGACCTCGATCTCGCCGCGGGCGGCCTCCTCGGGGTCGAGGCGGTGCTCGGCGACCTGCTCGGGCGCCGGCTTGCGCACGGCGACGGCCCACGTCGAGACGCCGCGCATCATCACGCCCTCGAGCACGGCCTGGCCGCCCACGGGCGCGTCGCGCTGGGCGATCAGCGCGCCCTGGTCCCCCCGCCGGTCGTCGTCCAGGGCGACGGTGCCGGGGGGAGCCGGGCGCTGGGTCGCGGACAATCCGGGTCCTACGCGCGGGCGCTGCGCTTGGCGGCGCGGCGCTTGAACCGCTCGACGCGGCCGCCCGTGTCGACGAGCTTCTGCCGGCCCGTGTAAAACGGATGGCAGTTCGAGCAGATCTCGACGTGGATCTCGGGCTGCGTCGAGCGCGTCGTGAACTCGTTCCCGCACGTGCAGGTCACGTGCGACTCGACGTACTCGGGGTGGATCGCGGTCTTCATGGTCAGATCCAGTCTAGAAGATCGCTCCGGGCCCCCGGGAGGCGCGACGGCTGCCCCCGGAAGGCGCGACGGCTGCCCCCGGAAGGCGCGACGGCTGCCCCCCGGAGGCGCGACGGCTTGCCCGCGGGTCAGCCGTTGAAGGCCGCGCCGCTGGCCACGAGGCCGACGCCCGCACGGTCCGCGGCGTCCTCGACGGCCTCATCGCATGCCGATCCGGTCGTGCTCCAGGCGATTGGAGCGCGGCTACGGATCGAACGGGCACGCGAGGTCGACGACGTCGTCGGCCTCGTCGCGCTCGGCGACCTCGGCGTCGGCGTCGACGACGACACGCAACGTCCTGCCCGGCAGGCACCGCGGCCCGATGACCGTCACCGACCGGCGCTCGGCCGGGCCAAGGCCGCCGACGCGCTGCGCGGGCTGCGGCGCGCCGTTCGGGGTGACGACGACGTCGAAGGGCCCGGCGGCGCCGCGGCCGTCGTTGCGCACGACGACGCGATAGGCGGCGCTGCCCGCGACCGGGCCCGGGGTGGCGTCGAGCGTGACGACGCGCAGGTCGGGCCGCGCGTCGGGCTGGCGGCAGGCGGGCGTGTGGCGCCGCGCCGAGCGCACGACGCGCCCGCGCGCGTCGTACCAGCGAAAGCGCACGACGGCGAGGTAGGCGCCGGGCGCGGCGAGGTCCTGCACGCGCTGGGTGAAGACGAAGCCCGAGCGGTCGCGGCGCGAGCGGTGCCAGACGCCGAGGCCGCGCACGCGCACGGCGGCGAACGTCGCGCTCGGCGGGAGGCGCTGGCGCAGATCGAAGCGGATGCCCATCCGCCGGCTGCCCGGCACGGCGGGCATCGAGGCCGTGAAGGCGGCGGAGCGCTCGGCGGCGCTCTCGCCAGTCGTGCAGGCCGTCAGGCGCGCACCGAGCGCGGGGGCCTTGGCCTGCGCGGCGGGCGCCGGCAGGGCGGCGAGGACGATCGTGAGCAGTGCTGCACGGCGCATCGGCCCACCCTGAACAACGCGTGGGCCCGAAGGTTGCGCGCTCGGGCTCAGGTCAGCTGGTAGAGCGGGCCGTCGCCGCCCTCGGGCGTCGTCAGGCGCCCGCCCTTGGCCGTGATCGCCCCGCACTGCACGCAGTTGGTGTAGTTGACGACGACGTCCACGTTGCCGTGCTCGGGCGCGTCCTCGGGGATCTCGTAGACCCCCGCCGGGCACATCCAGCGCCACGTCTCGGCGACCTCGCGCGGCACGTTCTCCCGGACGCGGATGTGGTTCGGCGCGTCGTCGCGCGTCGCGTTGCCGCTGATGAAGACGCTCGAGAGCTTGTCGAACGTCAGCTTGCCGTCGGGCTTGGGATAGCTCTCGACGGTGTCGCCGACGAACATCTCCTGCTCGTCGTTGCGGTGCCAGCCCCACCGGCCGCCGGGAAAGCGGCCCTTCGTGGCGATCATGAGGTTGACGAGCGGGCCGCCCTTGAGGAAGCCCTTCTGGAAGGGCTGGCGCGTGTTGCGCACCTCGTAGAGCTCGCGGCCGATCTGGGAGTCCTCGACCGCCTGCTCGTAGGACTCGAGCGTCGATTCGCCGCGCTTGAGCGCCGCGTGGATCGCCTCGCCGGCGAGCTTGCCCGAGAGCACGGCGTGGTGGACGCCCTTGAGCGCGACGGTGTCGACCATGCCCGCGGCGTCGCCGACGAGCAGCGCTCCGGGCATCGTGAGCTTCGGCATCGACCAGAACCCGCCGGCCGGAAGCGCCTTCGCCCCCCAGGCGACGCGCTCGCCGCCCTCGAGGATCCCGCGGGCGATCGGGTGGAGCTTGAAGAGCTGCAGGAGGTCGTGGGCCGAGGTCGTCGCGTCGGCGTACTCGAGGTCGACGACGAAGCCGATCGAGACGAGATCATCGCCCGTCCTTGAGTCCTTCATCGGGTAGATCCACGTGCCGCCGATCTGCCCGTACCTGGCGGCGACCTTGAGCGGCCACGGGCCGACCGTGTGGATGACGCGGTCCAGCGGCTTGGCGACCTTCCAGACCTCCTTGACCCCGAGCTCCCAGACCTGGGGCTCGCGGTCGGCTCCGAGGTCGAACTCGCGGATCGCCGCGCCCGTGAGGTGGCCCCAGCAGCCCTCGCCGAGAACGGTGACCTGCGCCTTGATGTCGGTGCCGGGCTCGAAGTTCGAAAGCGGCTCGCCGTCCTTGCCGCGGCCCTTGTCGCCCGAGCGCACGCCGACGACCCGGCCGTCCTCCACGATCAGCTGCGTGGCCGCCGTCTCCGTGAGAACGTAGGCGCCGCCCTCCTCGGCCTGGCGCTGCTGGAAGCGCGCCATCGCGGCGACCGAGACGACCTCGTTGCCGTGGTTCTTGAACGGCGGCGGGGTGGGGATCTTCACCGCCCGCTTGCCGTTGGGCGTGAGGTAGACCGCCTCCTTGGTCACCTCGCCGAACGCGAAGCCCTCCTCGCGCCACTGCTCGCGCTCGATGTGCGGGAAGAGCTCCTGCAGCGGTCCCGGGCGCATGACCGCCCCCGAGAGGCTGTGCGCGCCGCACGTCTTCGCCTTCTCGATGACGGCGACCGGCACCTCGCCGAGGCGCTCCATCGTCTCGGGGTCGTCCGCCAGGAGCGCCAGCAGGCGGTTCGCGCAGGCCAGGCCCGCGGTCGCGCCGCCGACGATCGCCACGCCGACCTCGATCAGCTCGTCGGGATCGTCGAGGCCGCGCTTGATGAACTCGCGCTGCGAGTCGACCTGCGGCGGGAAGGCCGCCGGCGCGACGGGTCCGTTGGCGGACGCCACCGCCTACGCCCCCTTCCGCGCCTTGATGGCGTCGGTGAGCTTGGGGAGGATCTTGTTGAGGTCGCCCACGACGCCGAGGTCGGAGAACTCGAAGATCGGGGCGTTCGCGTCCTTGTTGATCGCCACGATGTTCTCCGAGGACTGCATGCCGACCTTGTGCTGGATCGCGCCCGAGATGCCGGCGGCCAGGTAGAGCTTCGGCGCGACCGTCTTGCCCGTCTGGCCGATCTGGGCGGCATACGGGTACCAGCCCGCGTCGACGACCGCGCGGGTGGCGGCGACGGCGCTGTTGCCGCCGAAGGCCTGCGCGAGCTGCTCCATGAGGTCGAAGCCCTCGGCCTTCCCGAGGCCGCGCCCGCCGGCGACGAGGACGTCGGCGCCCTCGATGTCGACGTCGGCGCCGCGCTGCTCGCCACGGGAGACGATCGTGGCCTGCGTCGAGTGCGACGAGAGCTCGACCTCGACGTCCTGCACCGCGGCCCGCGCGTCGTCGCCCGCCTCGCGCGCCTCGAAGGCGTTGAGGCGACCGATGATGATGCCCACGTCGGAGCGGTAGGTGATCTGCGAGATCGCGGAGTCGCCGAGGATCGGGCGCTCGGCGATGAGCTTGCCGTCCTCGACGTGGACGTCCGTGACCTCCATGGCGACGCCTGCCGCGAGGCGCGCGGCCAGGCCGGCGCCGATCTCGAAGCCGAGCAGGCCGCCGCCGAAGAGCGCGTAGCCGTGGCCCTCGTCGGCGATGACCTTCGCCATGGCGTCGACGACGGGCTGCGCGAGGCCCTCCGGGCCGCGGGCGCGGAAGACCTTGGTCGCCCCGAAGGCGCCGAGCGAGGAGCAGAGCTCGTCGGTGAGGTCCTCGCCGCCGACTAGGATCGCGTGGCATTCGCCGCCGATCTCGGACGCGAGCCGGGCGCCCTCCGAGACTGCGCCGAGCGAGTTCTTGTTGATCGCGCCCTCGTAGTGCAACGCGAAGACCAGGATGTCGGCCATCTAGATCAGCTTCCTCTCGTCGAGCCAGGTGACGATGCGCTCGACCGTCTCGTTCGTGTCCTCGTCCTCGATGATCGTGCCCGCCTCCTTCTGGGGGGGTGCCTTCGAGGACGTCCAGTGGGCGGCGGAGTGCTCGGCGCCGACCCGGCCCGAGTCGATCTCGACGTCGCCGCCCGACAACGCGTCGAGCGGCTTCTTCTTGGCGCCCATGATCGCCTTGAGCGACGGGTAGCGCGGCTCGTTGATCGCGTCGCCCACCGAGATCACGGCCGGCAGCTCGAGCTCGACGGTGTCGTACCCGTACTCGGCCTGGCGCTCGCAGCGCAGCGCGCCGTCGGCGAGGTCCATCTTGATGACCTGCGTGAGCGAGGGCATTCGCAGGTGCTCGGCGACGACCGCGCCGATCGTGTAGCACTCGCCGTCGTCGGACTGCTGGCCGAGCAGCACGAGGTCGGGGACCTCGCGCTTGAGCGTCTGGGCCAGCGCATAGCCCGTCGCGGCGACGTCGGAGCCGGCGAGCATCGCATCGGTGAGGTGCACGGAGCGGTCGGCGCCGAGCGAGACGGCCTTGTGCAGCGCGCGGACGGCGGACTCGGGTCCCATCGTCACGGCCACGATCTCCTCCACCTCGGCGACGCCCCCCTCCCGGATCTGCATCGCCGCCTCGAGGGCGTGCGTGTCGTACGGGTTCAGGTTCTTCTCGCCGCTGCGGTCCATCCGACCCGTCGACGGGTCGATCCGCTTCTGCACGGCTGCGTCCGGAACCTCTTTGACGAGGACACAGATCTTCACTTCGAGGCCTCCTCTGGCAAACGGGCGATCGGGATGCTACTCAAGTTGACTGACGGGTCAATCGGTGGCCGAGCCGCGTCGTGACGCCGACGCAGGCGTCGTGGAATCCATGATCAGCGAGGCGCCCGCTCGGATACGGCGCCGCGGATGAAGTCGATGATGGCGTGCGTCGGGGCGCCGGGCGTGAAGACCTCGGCGACGCCCAGGCGCTTGAGCTCGGGAATGTCGTCGGCCGGGATCGTGCCGCCGACCGTGAGCAGGACGTCGTCGGCGCCCTGGTCGCGCAGGAGCTCGCAGATGCGCGGCACGAGCGTCATGTGGGCACCGGAGAGGATCGACAGCCCGACGGCGTCGGCGTCCTCCTGCAGCACGGTCTCGACGATCTGCTCGGGCGTCTGGTGCAGGCCCGTGTAGATGACCTCCATCCCCGCGTCGCGCAGCGCGCGGGCGATGATCTTCGCCCCGCGGTCGTGGCCGTCGAGGCCGGGCTTGGCCACGACGACGCGGATCTTGCGGGTTGGAGGGGCAGCGGACATGCCGGTGGGCGCCGCCGATCGTATCCGAGCGCGCCCGCGCGCGACGGCCGCGCCCGCCGTGCGCGGCCTGCAACCGCGGGCCCGCCGGCGGCGGCGGGGGCCGTGGCCCCGCCGCCGCCCTGCGCAGCCCCCCTTACTTGACCTTGAGGGTCAGGTTCATGCCCGGGTGGACCGTGCAGACGATCCGGTAGGTCCCGCGCCTGGTCATCTTCTTGGAGTAGCTGCCCCTAGTGAGCGTCCTCGACTTGAACTTCACGGGGCCCTTCTTGACCGTGACGTTGTGCGGCAGGCGTCCCCTCCAGACCCACTTCACGGTCGTGCCCTTCCTGACGGTCGCCGACTTCGGCGAGAACAACGTGTCGCGCAGGGCGATCGTCTTCGTCGCCGCGAGCGCCGGCACGGCGAGGGCTCCGGCCAGCGCAAGCGCCGCGAGCACGGCCAGCAGTCTCTTCATGGCTCCTCCGGGGGGTGGGGGTCTGGAGTGCTCCGACGCCGCGGGCGCGGCGATCCTTCCCGCGGCGTTCGACTCAGAACACGGGGCGTTCGCGATAGTCGCCCCAGACCTCCTGGAGCGCCGCGACGATCTCGCCCTCGCTGGCGTGGGCCCGCACGCAGTCGAGCAGGTCGGGCATCAGGTTGCGGCGCTCGTCGGCGGCGTCCTCGCGCAGCGTGGCCAGGGTCCGCTCGACCGCGCCGGCGTCGCGGCGCGCGCGCACGGCGCGCAGGCGGTCGATCTGCTTGTGCTCGAGCGCGGGGTCGATGCGCAGGATCTCGATCTGCTCCTCGTCGTGCTCGAAGGCGTTGACGCCCACGACGATCCGCCGGCATGCGTCGATCTCGGACTGCAGCTCGTAGGCGGCGTCCGCGATCTCGCGCTGGGGGAAGCTCTGCTTGACGGCCGCGACCATCCCGCCGAGCGCGTCGATGCGCCGGAAGTACTCGCGGCACCCGCGCTCGATCTCGTCGGTGAGCGCCTCGACGAAGTACGAGCCGCCGAGCGGGTCGATCGTGTTGGCGACCCCGGTCTCGTGCGCGATGATCTGCTGGGCGCGCAGGGCGATGCGCGCCGCGTCCTCGGTCGGCAGCGCGAGCGCCTCGTCGTGGGAGTTCGTGTGCAGCGACTGGGTGCCGCCGAGGACGGCGGCGAGCGCCTCGATCGCCGTGCGCGTGATGTTGTTGAACGGCTGCTGCGCGGTCAGCGAGACGCCCGAGGTCTGCGCGTGCGTGCGCATCAGCCATGAGCGCGGGTCGCGCGCGCCGAAGCGCTCGCGCAGCTCGCGCGCCCAGATCCGCCGGGCCGCGCGCAGCTTCGCGACCTCCTCGAAGAGATCGATCTGCGCGTTGAAGAAGAAGCTCAGGCGCGGCGCGAACGCATCGACGTCGAGACCGCGCGCGACGGCCTGCTCGACGTACGTCAGGCCGTCCTTGAGCGTGAAGGCGACCTCCTGCACCGCCGTCGAGCCCGCCTCGCGGATGTGGTAGCCGGAGATCGAGACCGGGTGCCAGCGCGGCATGTGGCCCGAGCACCACTCGATCATGTCGCCCATCAGGCGCATCGCCGGGTCGACCGGGAAGCACCACTCCTTCTGGGCGATGTACTCCTTGAGGATGTCGGCCTGGATCGTCCCGCCCAGCCGGGCGGCCGGCACCCCGGCCTCCTCGGCGGCGGCCACGTAGAAGGCGAGCATGATCGCCGCCGGCGCGTTGATCGTCATCGAGACGCTGACCTCGCCGAGGTCGATGCCGGCGAAGAGCGCCTGCATGTCGTCGAGCGTGTCGAGCGCCACGCCCTCGCGCCCGACCTCGCCCAACGCGAGGACGTGGTCGGAGTCGTGGCCCATGAGCGACGGCAAGTCGAAGGCGGTCGAGAGCGCGTCCTGCCCGTGCTCGAGCAGGTAGCGGAAGCGGGCATTGGTCTCCTCGGCCGTCCCGTAGCCCGAGAACTGGCGCATCGTCCACAGCCGCCCGCGATACATCGACGGGTACACCCCACGCGTGAACGGGGGACCGCCAGGGACGCCGATCGCGGCCGCGGCGGGCACGTCCTCGCTCGTGTAGAGCGGGCGCACCTCCAGGCCCCCCAGCGTCCGGAACCGCACGTCGCGCTCCGGGGTCAGCGCGTATGCCTCGCGCCACTGTTCGAGCGTCGTCGGGACGACGGCGTTCCGCGCGATCGCCATGGGACGGATCCTAGGCGGCGAGCGCGTCGAGACGCGAAGCGCTCGTAGCAGGCGACGCAGTGCTCGTCGGCCCCCCGGGTGCAGCAGCGCGAGTCCTGCGTCCACGGTTACGACGGTGACCATGAGCCTCGCTTATGCCTGCCATCCGAGAACGTCATTTGCGCTCATGCGCGGGGCACGCGACGATCATGTCCATGGCGCACCCGCACGAGCTCCTGCACCGAGCGCTGATCGGCGTGGTCGAGCCGCGGCGCGTCGAGCGCCGCCCGCCCCGTCCCCGGCGTTCCCTCCTTTTCCGCCGGCGGACGGCGCGGGCGGCCTGATCGCCCTCAGGCGGCCGTCTCAGCCGTCGCGCGCCGCATCGCCGAGCAGGGCGCGGGCGATGACGAGGCGCTGGATCTCGCTCGTGCCCTCGTAGATCTCGGTGACCTTGGCGTCGCGGTAATAGCGCTCGGCCGGGAACTCCTTCGTGTAGCCGTAGCCGCCGAGGACCTGGATCGCCTCGCCGGTCCACTGGCGCGCGACGCGCGAGGCGAAGAGCTTGGCCTGCGCCCCCTCGACGGTGTGCGGCCGGCCCGCGTCCTTCAGCCGCGCGGCGCGCCAGGTCAGCGCGCGCGCCGCCTCGATCTCGGTCTGCATGTCGGCGAGCTTCTGCTGGATCGCGCCGAAGGCCGCGATCGGCCGGCCGAACGCGCGGCGCTCGCGCGCGTAGGCGGCAGCCAGGTCGAGCGCCGCCTGGGCGATGCCGACGGCCTGGGCGGCGATCCCGATGCGCCCGCCGTCGAGCGTCGAGAGCGCGACGCGCAGGCCGGCGCCGGGCTCGGCGAGGCGCTCGCCCGGCGTCGCGTCGAAGGCCAGATCGGCCGTCGAGGACGAGTTCAGGCCGAGCTTCTCCTCCTCGCGCGTGGCGCGCAGCCCCGGCGCCCCGCGGCGCACGAGGAAAGCCGACGGGCGGTCGCCCGCCGCCCCGTCTCGCGCGAAGACGATGAAGACGTGCGCGTAGGACCCGTTCGTGATCCATTGCTTGGTTCCCGTGACCCGGCCGTCCTCGTCGGCCTGGGCGCGCATCGCGGCCGCGTCCGAGCCGGCGCCCGACTCCGTGAGCGCGAAGGCCGCGAGCTCGTGGCCCTGAGCGAGCGCGGGGACGAGGCGCTCGACCTGCTCGCGGCTGCCGAAGCGCAGGATCGGGAGCGTGCCGGCGCCGACGTGGACGGCGACGGTGACGCCGAGCCCGGCGTCGGCGCGCGAGAGCTCCTCGAGGACGAGGCAGTAGCTCAGGTAGTCGGCGCCCGCGCCGCCGTGCGCCTCGGGGACGCAGACGCCCATCAGCCCGAGCTCGCCGAGCGCGGTGAGCACGTCGCGCGGGAAGCGATGCTCGCGGTCCCAGGCCGCGGCGTGCGGCGCGACCTCCTGCTCGGCGAAGCGCCGCGCGAGGTCGCGGATCTCGCGCTGCTCGTCGCCGAGCTCGGCGAGGCTCATCGCTCGAGTACCCGGCGCACGACGAGCCCGCGGCCGGCCGTCCCGATGACCGTGGCGGCCGCCAGCGCGCCGAGCATCTTCAACCGCCCCGAGAGGCGGTCGAAGCGCAGGACCTCCCAGCCGCCCTCGCGGGCGCGCCGCGCGAGCTCGGTGTCCGGGTTGACGGCCACCGGGTGGCCGACGGCCTCGAGCATCGGCAGGTCCGAGCCCGAGTCCGAGTAGGCGTAGGACGCCTCGAGATCGAACCCCTCGCGCGCGGCCAGCGCACGCAGCGCCTCGGCCTTGCCCTCGCGGTAGGCCATCGGCCCCGAGAGCCGGCCCGTGTAGACGCCGTCGACGGCCTCCAGCGAGGTCCCGAGCGCGCCGTCGAAGCCGAGGACGTGGGCGATCATGTCGGCCGTGTCCTGCGAAGCGGCGGTCGCGATGAAGACCGCCCGCCCGGCGTCTTGGTGATCCCAGGCGATCCGCAGCATCTGCGGGTACAGCCGCGGCAGCACGCCCGCGAGGACCTGGGGCCCGAGCCGGACGAAGTCCTGGCGGCGGCGGCCGGCCAGGATCGCGCCGACCCTCGCCTTCACGCGCTCGGTGCCCTCGTCGGTCGAGCCGCGCAGGCGGAAGCGCACGTTCTCGAGGGCGTCCGCCGCCAGCCGGCGGCGCGACATGAGCCCGGCGCCCGCCACCGCGCGCGCCCAGTGGAAGCCCGACGAGCCGGACATCAGCGTGCGGTCGAGGTCGAAGAAGGCCGCCTCCCGCCCCGCGGCGCCGGCGGGCGCCGCGGGGTGGGAGGCGATGAGCTCGGCGTGCTCGCCGGGGGTCTCAGGCTCCGTCGCCATGCACTCGCAGGATGACGGCGTCCCCCTGGCCGCCGCCCGAGCAGATGGCCGCGCAGCCGATCCCGCCGCCGCGGCGGCGCAGCTCGTGGACGAGCGCGCCGAGGATGCGGGCGCCCGATGCGCCGATCGGATGGCCGAGCGCGACCGCGCCGCCGTTGACGTTGACCTTCTCCTCGTCGATGCCGAGCGTCCGGATCGAGTTGAGGGTCACCGAGGCGAAGGCCTCGTTGATCTCCCACAGGTCGACGTCCTGCGCGCTCAGCCCGGCCTTCTGCAGCGCCCGCTCGGCCGCGCGCGCCGGCGTCGTGGCCAGCCACCCGAAGTCGTTGGCGCTCTGGGCGTGGGCGACGATCTCCGCCAGCGCCTCCTTGCCGTTCGCCGCCGCCCACTCGTCGGCTGCGAGCACGAGCGCGCCGCCGGCGTCGTTGACCCCGGGCGAGTTGCCCGCCGTGTGCGAGCCCTCCTTGCCGACGAGGCCCGGGAGCGAGGCGAGCCGCTCGAGCGTGGTGTCGCGGCGCGGGCCCTCGTCGACCTCGACCACCGTCTCGCCCTTCCTGGCCTTCACGGTGACCGCCACGATCTCCTCGGGCAGGCGGCCGGCGTCGGTCGCCTCGACCGCGCGCTCGTGCGAGCGCAGCGCCCAGCGGTCGAGGTCGGGGCGGGTGAGCTCGAGCTCGTCGCCGACCTCGGTGGCCTCGTCGAACATCTGACGCCCGCTGAACGGGTTCGTCAGCCCGTCGTGGACCATGGCGTCGAGCGCCTTGGCGTCACCCATGCGGTAGCCGAACCGCCCCTGGGGCAGCAGGTAGGGCGCCTGCGACATCGACTCCATGCCGCCGCCGACGCCGACCTCCACGTCGCCGGCGCGGATCGCCTGGTCGAGCAGGACCGACGCCCGGAGCCCAGAGGCGCAGACCTTGTTGACCGTCTCCGAGGAGACCTCCATGGGGATGCCGGCCTTGATCTGCGCCTGGCGCGAGGGAACCTGTCCCTGGCCGGCCTGCAGGACCTGGCCCATGATGACGTGCTGGACCTCCCCGGGCTCGACGTCGGCGCGCTCGAGGGCGGCCTGGATGGCGGTGGCGCCGAGCTCGGTCGCGGGCACGGAGGCGAGGCCTCCGCCGAGCTTGCCGATCGGCGTGCGGGCAGCGCTGAGGATGACGGTCTTGGGCATGATCCCGAGACTAATTCACGTGGCGTGGATGGTGCATGCGCGCCACCGCGACCACGGACGCCCCGCTGCGGCCCCGGGGCGCCGGCGCATTACGCTGCGCCGCATGTTCTTCGACCTGCCCGACGAGCACCGGGCATTGCGCGAGAGCGTCCGCGACTTCGCCCGCCAGGAGGTGGCGCCGGTCGCCGAGGAGCTCGACCGCGACAAGCGCTTCCCGTACGAGCTCGTCGCGCAGATGGGCGAGCTCGGCTGGATGGGGATCCCGTTCCCCGAGGAGGTCGGGGGCGCGGGCGGTGACAGCCTCGGCTACGCGCTCGCGGTCGAGGAGCTCGCGCGCGTGGACTCGAGCGTCGCGATCACGATGTGCGCCCACACGTCGCTGGGCACCCAGCCGGTCTTCCTCTTCGGCTCCGACGAGCAGAAGCAGCGTCTGCTTCCCGACCTCTGCGCCGGGCGCCGGCTCGGGGCGTTCGGGCTCACCGAGCCCGAGTCGGGCTCGGACGCCGGCAACACCCGCACGCGCGCCCGGCGCGAGAACGGCGGCTGGGTCATCGACGGCGCCAAGCAGTTCATCACCAACGCGGGCACCGACATCTCCGGCCACGTGGCGATCACCGCGCGAACGGGCGAGAACGAGATCTCCAACCTCGTCGTCGACAACGGCACCCCGGGCTACGAGCAGGGGGCGCCGTACCGCAAGCTCGGTTGGAACGCCTCGGACACGCGCCCGCTCGCCTTCACCGACTGCCACGTGCCCGACGAGAACCTGCTCGGGCCCCGCGGGCACGGCTTCAAGCAGTTCCTGCAGATCCTCGACATCGGCCGCATCGGCGTCGCGGCGATGGGCGTCGGCCTCGCCCAGGGCGCGCTCGACCAGGCGCTCGACTACGCGCGCGGGCGCCGCGCCTTCGGACGGCCGATCTCGAAGTTCCAGACCATCCAGGCCAAGCTCGCCGACCTCTCGACCGAGATCGAGGCCGCCCGCCTGCTCACGTACAAGGCCGCGTGGCTGAAGGACATGGGCCGGACGTTCACGCTCACGGCCGCCCAGGCCAAGCTCAAGACCGGCCGCCTCGCCGTGCGCGCGGCCGAGGAGGCCGTCCAGGTCCACGGCGGCTACGGCTGCATCGAGGAGTATCCCGTCAGCCGCTTCTACCGCGACGCGAAGATCCTCACGATCGGCGAGGGCACCGACGAGGTCCAGCAGATCGTCATCGCGCGCGCGCTCGGCGCATAGCCGGCGTCTCCCACGCCCTGTCGGTCAAGTGCCGCTCGGCTACGGCAGCGGCCCGCCGGCCAGCGCCACGAACGCCCCGGCCGCGCCCGCGGCGAGCAGCGCCGACACCGCGCCGCGCCCGAGCACGAGCAGCCAGAGCGCCGCGAGCACGAGCACGAGCGCCTGCCAGCGCTCCTGCAGCGCGCCGGCGAGCGGAACGCAGACGCCGAGGATCGCGCCGACCGCCGCGGCGCCCGCCCCGTCGAGGAAGGCGCGCGCGCGCGCGTCCGCGCGCAGGCGGTCGAAACGGCCCGCGCCCGCGAGCACGAAGGCGAACGACGGCGTGAACGCGATCACGGCCGCGAGCAGCCCGCCGCCCACGCCCGCGGCCGCGTAGCCGACGGCGGCCACCGTGTGGACGACCGGGCCGGGCGTGACCTGGCCGAGGGCGACGGCGTTGAGGAACTGGGCGTCGGTCATCCAGCCGTGGCGGTCGACCGCGTCGCCCTGCATCAGCGGGACGATCACGAAGCCGCCGCCGTAGGAGAGCGCACCGACCTTCAGCGCGGTCCACGAGAGCGCGCCGAGCGTGCCGGTCGCGGCCAGCGGGAGCGGCACGAACGCGGCGGCGCGCCGCCCGATGCCGGTCCGCAGAGCGACCTCGACGAGCCCGCACCCGAGCAGGACGAGCACGAGCCACGGCCCCAGCGTGGCCGCGGCGAGCGCACCGGCGGCGAGGTAGGCCGGCCAGCGCAGCTTCGACGCGGCGCGCCCGAAGCTCGCGGGCACGAGCCGCAGGCCGGCCTGGGCCGCCACCGCCGCGACGGCCGCCCCGGCCCCGGCGCCGGCGCCGCGGACCCAGTTCGGCGGCGCGCTCGCGAGGAAGAGCGCGGCCAGCGCGAGGATCAGCACGAGGCCGGGCACGACGAACGCGAGGCCCCCGGCGACGGCGCCCGGCGCGCCACGCACGCGCCAGGCGCAGAAGATCGCCAGCTGCGTCGATGCCGGCCCCGGGAGCAGGTTGCACGCCGCGATCGCATCCTCGAACTCGCCCTCGGTCAGCCACGCGCGCCGCTCCACGCAGAGATCGCGCAGCAGCGCGACGTGGCTCGGCGGCCCGCCGAAGCCGACGACCCCGATCCGCCCCCACGCCGCGGCCACGGTGCTCAGCGCGGGGGCGGCGGCCATCGGCGGGGAGTCTGCCCGACCGGTTGGCGCCGATGCAGTGCTGTCTCGACCGGTCACAACTCGAGGGGCTCGCCGCGTTCGGGCCAGTCGTCGCGTTCGTTACGCGTTCGAGTGGCTGTTCATCACGCTGGGGATGTTCGCCGGCAACGCACAGGCGGCACAGGGCATGGGGATGGTGGTCTTCCCGTTCGCGTTCATCTCGAGCGCCTACGTCCCGGTGTCCACGATGCCCGGCTGGCTGCAGGTCTTCGCCGAGCACCAGCCGCTCACCTACATGGTCGACGCAGTCCGGGCGCTCACCCCGGGGCCGGCAGCAACGAGCTCCTCGGCCACCCGACGTCCCACTTCGTGACCCCGGCGCTTGTCTGGGCGCTGGCGATCGTCGCCGTGTGCGTGCCGCTGGCCGTCGCCAAGTACCGGCGCGGATGGCGGCAACGGCGCGCGGCCGGAGCTCAACCTCCGTTCAGCCGCGCGAGGATCTCGGTGGCCGCGCTCGCGGGATCGAGGCGGCGCGCGACGACCTCGTCGAGCAGCTCGCCGAAGCGCGCGTCGTCGCGCAGCTGCGCCTCCAGCCGCCGGCGCAGACGGAACGTGCACAGCCCGAGGACCTCGCTGCGCAGGTTGCGCCGCCGGCGCTCGGAGAGCGTGCCCTCCCGCTCGACGTGCGCACGGTGCTCGTCGAGGCGCTCGACGAGCTCCGGCACGCCGTCGCCGCGGAGCGCCTCGGTCTTCACGATCGGCACGCGCCAGCCGCGCTGCGGCGCGAGCGAGAGGACGCCCCGGATCTCGCGCACCATCGCGTCGGTCAGGGGATGGTCGGCCTTGTTGACGACGATGATGTCGGGGATCTCCATGATCCCTGCCTTCAGGGCCTGGATCGAGTCGCCCGAGCCGGGCATGAGCACGAGCACGATCGTGTCGGCGTGGTCGATGACGTCGACCTCGGCCTGGCCGACGCCGACGGTCTCGAGGAAGACGTCGTCCTTGCCGGCAGCGTCCATGAGCAGCGCCGCCTGCAGCGCGGCCTCGCTGAGCCCGCCGAGGGCGCCGCGGTTGGCCATCGAGCGGATGAAGACGCCCGGGTCCAGGAAGTGCTCGGCCAGGCGGATGCGGTCGCCCAGCAGCGCGCCCTGGGTGAACGGGGAGCTCGGGTCGATCGAGAGCACGGCCACGTCGCGCCCGGCCTGGCGGCGCAGCTTCGTGAGCGCGCCGATGAGCGTCGACTTGCCCGATCCCGGCGCGCCCGTGAGGCCGACGACGGCCGCGTGCCCGGTGTGCGGGAAGACCTCGCGCACGAGCTCCCAGCCGGCGCGATCGTCGGACTCGACGAGCGTGATCGCCCGCGCGAGCGCGCGCTTGTCGCCGCCGAGCAGGCGCTGCGCCAGGGAGTCGGCCATGAGGGCGGCAGACTACCCTTCTGGTCCGTGGACTCCGTGCTGTCGCCTCCTGTCCCGACCGGCGCCCCGCCGACCGTGCGATCGGAGCCGCGGCCGCTGCATGGGGGCCCGCTCACGCTCCTGCGCTGGATGCGCGCGCATCGGATGCTCACGTGGAGCTATGCGTTCCTCATCGTCCGCCTCGGCTGGCTCAAGCTGCGCTTCCGCGGGCGCCTGAAGACCGACGGCCTCGCATTCGTGTGCCCCCGGGTGTCCTTCGAGATCGGCCCGAACGCGGTCGTGCACCTCGGGCGCTGGTCGTGGATCGGGCACGGCACGAAGATCCGCGCCCACGAGGGCGAGGTGCGCATCGGCGCCAAGAGCGTGCTCGGCCAGGAGTGCACGATCTCGGCCTTCCAGCACGTCTCGATCGGGCGCGAGTGCATCGTGGCCGACCGCGTGATGCTCATCGACTTCGACCACGGCGTCGTGGAGACCGAGCGCACCGTGCGCGAGCAGGGCATCTACAAGGGCGACGTGCGCGTGGGCCACAACGTCTGGGTCGGCTACGGCGCGTGCTTCCTGCGCGGCGTGACGGTCGGCGACAACACCGTTGTCGGCACCTACACGGTCGTCAACCGCGACGTTCCCGCCGACACGGTCGTCGCCGGCGTGCCCGTGCGCGTGCTGCGCCGACGCGCGCACCCGCGGACGCTGCGCTGGTCGTGACCGCCGCGGAATCGATCGAACGGGCCGTCGTCGGGCTCGTGCGCCGCCGCGGGCCGGGCGACGCGATCTGCCCCTTCGACGCCGCGCGCGCGCTCCGCGGCGACGTCGGCTTGCGCGCGCTGACGCCGGCCGCGCGAGCGACCACGGTCGCCAGCGTCGACCGCGGTGGGCTCGAGGTCACGCGGACCGGCCGGGTCGTCGACCCGCGCGCGGCGCGGGGCGCGATCCGGCTACGGCTTGCGTCTTGAGCCCGGACCAGCTCGCGCTCGCCGTCGAGCCGATCGTGGCGCTCACGATCGTCGAGCGCCGCGGCGACGAGGAGCGCGCGCTGCGGGTCGGGCCGCTGGCCGAGACCGACGCGCGGGCGCTGGCCGCGCTCCTGCTCAACCGCCTCGACGAGCCGTCCGCCGACGGACCGTGGCGAGTCGCGGTGGCCGGCGGCGTGCGGACGGTCGCGCTCGAGCGCGACCGCCCGCGGTAGGCCGGTCAGCGACCGCAGACGGGCCACGGCGACGCGCCCGACGTAGCCAGGAGCCTGGCCGCGCGGCGGTCCTGCTCGGCCTCGGGCGCGTTCGCCGGGTCGCCCTTGCCACCCATGGCGCGCCAGGTCGCGAACGTGAACTGGTACTTGCCGCGGAAGGCGCCGTTGCTCGAGACGGCCCTCGGGTTCCCGCCCGACTCGCACTGCGCGATGCGGGCGAGCAGCGCCGTCGATCCGGTGGGGGCGGCGCCCGCCGTGCGGCCCTCCGAGCGCGCGGCCAGGCCGAGCGCAGCGAGCGTCCGCGGGCCGACGACGCCGTCGACGGCGAGGCCCCGGCGGCGCTGGAAGCGCCGGACGGCGGCGCGGGTGCGCGGCCCGTAGACGCCGTCGGCGGTGACGCCGAGCTTTTTCTGCACGGCGCGGACCGTCGAGGCCGGCTGCCCGGACGACGAGGCGCCGGCGCTCGGCGCGCCGGCCTCGGCGGTCATCGCGCCGCCCGCACCCGCGCCGGTGAGCGCGACGGTGAGCAGCGTGCAGGCGCACCCGCGCAGGCGCCGCCGGCGCGAGCGCGCGGCGCAAGCCCGGCGCTCGGCCGACGCGCGCTGTGAACGCCGCCAGGCGACGGGCGAGCTGAGATCGTTGTCGGATGCCAAGGGATCCCTCCTGGTCGTCTCGGCGCCTACGGGGTTAGCTGACGGGCTCGCGCTGTGACGTGCGCTACGCCGGGCTGAGCCGGCGATTCGCCCCTGGGCCTGACGGCCCCTTGGGTCCCCCGTTCCTCGCCATCGGTGCGACGAGGACTCGGCGTGGGTCTATGGCAGGCGGTGCACCTTACACGCCGAGCGGATCGAGCGCCCGGCCGGGCGGCCCGACGACGCGGTCGGCAGTCCTCGTCGCCCGGAATCCGGTTCCGCGGGGATCCGAGTCGGCAGGCCGGGTTGACGCTCGCAGCCGGGGGGTGAGGAGCTCAGGTGAGCTTCGGTCGCGCGGCATCCACCGCCCGAGCTCGGTGCCTTGATGTCGCCGATGGCGCAGAAGCCGTCGCAGCACGCCCGGACGGCGTCGCTCGGCACGATCCCGTCGCCAGTCGCCCAGCTTCACACCTGGGGCGATGTCGGTCTGCTCGTAGGCGAAGGCGTAGGTGATCGTCGCCCCAGCCTGCGTCGGTCCGAGCGGTGGCGGAGTGGTCGAGTCGGAAACGTGCGACGGTGGCATCGGCTTTCGTATCGGCGGCGGAGGGCAGGACGGAAGGTGAGATTTGTTACCCGACCAGCTCGGCTGCGCGTCAGGCCGCATTCGATGACAGACCGCGGGTCACCTGCAAAGCAGGCGGTCGACGAGGCGATCGGGGCGCGACCCAGCGGGCGCCACCGACACGGCGCGCGGCGGTCGAGCCAAGGTCGTCTGACTCACGCGCCGTGTCAGCCGCCGAGGGCGCTGTCCACGGTGCCCGTCGCCTGCCCGACAACGCCGCCCGCGCCGGAGCCCGACGTCGAAGACCCGCCGCCCGTCGCCTCGTCGGGTGCGGTTGCGGTCTCGGCCGCGTCGGTCACCGGCGACGACGTGCCGGCGTCCGAGGTCCCCGAGCCGCCGCCCGACGTCGTGTCGACCGCCTGAGTAGCCGGTGTGGTCGCCGTCGTGGCCGCGTCGCTCGCCCGCGACGACGTGCCCGCGTCCGGCGTCGAAGACCCGCTGCTCGTCTCCTCGTCGACCGCCTGCATGACCGGTGCGGTTGCGGTCTTGGCCGCGTCGGTCACCGGCGACGACGTGCCGGCGTCCGAGGTCCCCGAGCCGCCGCCCGACGTCGCGTCGACCGCCTGGGTAGCCGGTGTGGTCGCCGTCATGGCCGCTTCGCTCGCCCGCGACGACGTGCCCGCGTCGGGCGTCGAAGACGCGCTGCCCGACGTCGCGTCCACCGCGTCCGTCACCGGTGCCGTCGCCGCCTTCACCGCCTCGGTCACCGGCGACATCCCGCCCGAGTCCGACGCCGACGCGACGCTGCCCGACGCCCCGTCAGCCGCATCCTCGACCGTGGCCGTCGCCGGCTCGACCGCGTCGGTCAACAGCGACACCGTGCCCGAGTCCGACGTCGACGGGTCGCCGCCCGACGCGAGGTCGAGGGCCGGCGTGACAGGGGCCGTCGCCGTCTTGACCGCATCAGTCGCCGGCGACACCGTCCCCAAGTCCGCGTCTGACGTCGAAGACCCGCTGTCCGTCGCCGCGTCGACTACACGTGTGACCGGCGCGGCCGTCGCCTTGACGGCGTCGGTCGCCTGCGCCGCGGCGTCGCCGACCACGCCCGTCGCCTGCGCGGTTGCGTTGACCGCGTCGGTCGCGCGAGCCGCCGTGCCCGCCACTGCATCCCACGCCTCAGCCACGGTGCCCGCAACGGCATCCGTCGCCTCAGCCGCCGTCCCCGCCACCGCGCCGACCGTCCCCGTCACGGCATCCGTCGCCTCAGCCGCCGTCCCCGCCACCGCGCCGACCGTCCCCGTCACGGCATCCGTCGCCTCAGCCGCCGTCCCCGCCACCGCGCCGGTCAGCTCACCCGTCGTCCCGGTCACCGCGCCGATCGCCTCCCGCGCCGTGGCCGCCACCGCGCCCGTCGCCGCGCCGACCGTCCGCGTCACGACATCCGCCGCCTCAGACGCCGTGCCCGCCACCGCGCCCATCGCCGAGTTCACCGGGTCCGTCGCCTGCCGCGCCGTGCCCGCCACCGCGGCCGTCGCCGAGTTCACGCTCTGCGTGATGGCGTCGCCCCTCGAATCGACGGCGCCCGTCGCAGCGCCGGCGGCTGACCTCGTGGCGCCGGCGTCCCCGCCCCCCTTCACGGCAGCGGCCGGCGAGCCCGCGCCGCCGGGCGCGCCGGCGGCGCCGGGGGCGCTGGCGGTCGTCGTACCGGAGGCCCGGGACGCACGCCGAGCACCGGGTCGGACGCGCGTCGTCGAGGTCCCTCGCGGGCCTCGCGTGGTCCCGGCGCTCGCGGTCGCCGATCGGGAGCGCCCGGCCTTATCGACCGCCGCGGACAGTGCGCCGGCGTGCGCGGGCTCGTCCCTACCCTCCCAATGGTGCTCAGCCTGCATCGCGGTCCCGGCGCCGACGGCGGCCACCGCCGCGGCCACGCCGACTCCGGCCACGATCTTGGCGACGCCGTGCGCGATGGGCTCTGCGCCCACGATCGCCAGCGGCGCCGCTTCCACGACGCGCCCCGCAGGCCCGCGCTCGCCAGCGGCGCCGAGCCGACGGAGCCACGCGGGCACCGGGAGCAGCGAGGCGATCTTCGCCCTCACGCCCTTGCGCGAAGCCAGCGCGGAGAGGTCGAAGCCAGCGAGCGCGGCCGCTCGGCGGCAAGCCGCGCAATGCGCCACGTGGCGGGCGAGGCGGAGCTCGTCGCGAGCGCCAGCCCTGCCCGTGCTCTCGGCTGCGGCGATGATCGCCCGCGAGCGCTCGCACGCCATGCCCGTGCCGATCCGCTCGAACTCCTCGCCGAGCCGCCGGCGGGCGCGGAAGAGCGTGGACTCGACGGCCGCCTGCGTCATGCCCAGCCGCTCGCCGATCTGCTGGTAGCTGTAGCCGTGCAGCTCGCGCATCACGAGGATCTCGTGGTGGGCGTCGCTCAGGCCTTCGAACGCGCCTTGGAGCTGCTCGAGCTCGAGGCGCGTGTGCACCTGGGCCTCGGGCGCCGGGTCCGCGGAGACGAGCCTTCCTCGGTCATCGGCGTCGAGGCCCTCGTCGGCCTCATAGGAGACGACCTGCGCCCGGCTCGAGCGGCGCCAGGCGTCGATGCATGCGTTCTTGGCGATCTCGTGGATCCACGCCTTGAACGCCAGGGGTCCCTGGGTAGCACGCAGCCGCCGGAGGGCGGAGATGAAGACCTCCTGCGTGACGTCTTCCGCGCGCCCATGGTCGCGGAGCATGCCGCGGGCGTATGCCGTCACGACGCGCTGGTAGCGCGTGTAGAGCACCTCGAAGGCGCGGTCGTCGCCGGCGCGGACGGCCGCGACGAGGCCGTCGTCGTCCTGCTCGTCATGCACTCCGAGGCCGGTCGCCGTCGTGGCTATGTCCCCACCTCCACGGATATCGCTCTCCGGTGCAGCCGCCCCTGCGGGAAGATCATCGGCTTCCTCGACGACCTCCTCGATCCCGCGCCTTCGAGGCCTTCGGTCCCAATGGCGTCCAGGTACCCAGTCGCAGGACGATTGACACGCTGGTTTTCGGTGTCTCACGAACCTCGAGCTCTTCGAACACGCGCGCGGCGCCGGCGCGAACCCTCGCGCCCGTACACCGCGGCCTCATCTGGGCCGGGGCGCTACCGCCGCTCGACCGGCTCTCGAAGGCGCGCCCGCGGGCCCTCTTCGCTCGACGCGCTGGCGAGCGAGCTCGAGAGCACCGCAGAGCGCATGGATGCGCAGTTCCGGCGCTCGGGCTGGGCGTACGAGGACGCGGCACAGGCGCTTGCGCGATAAGTGCCCGCCCGATGTCGGCGCAGGTTGACTGGCAGGGCTCGCGCAGGGCGAATGGCAGCGCGCCGGGCTCGTCGGCGCCCAGCGCGCTCGGCGCGGCCTTCGGCGCGCAGCTCGTCGGTGAGGCGGTCTTCGGCGCCCGGCCGGGCGGCTTCTTCGGCGCGCACGTCGCCGCCCCGCTGGCGATCGTGGGCGGAACACCATCAGGGCGCTCGGGATCCGTCCGAGGAGGTCGGCCTGCACCGGGACGACGCGACGGCGGACCATCCCGACAGCCCGGCCTGGCGCATCAACCCCCTGGGCGAGCCGCCTCGAGCGTGCGTTCGAGGTTGTCGAAGGCCTTGCCCCACCCGTCCTCGTGCGAGCGCACGGCCTCCTCGTCCCACAGGCCGCTGTGGGTGAAGCGGACGGTGGTGATGCCGTCGCTCTCCTCGAAGTCGAGCTCGATCAGCTGCCGCCTGGTGTCGCCGTCCCAGATCCAGGTGAACGCCAGGCGGGTCGGCGGCTCGATCTCCGTGTAGCGGCCGCCGCCGCCGTACTCGATGTCCTCGTGGGGGTTGCGCATGATCACTCGCACGACGCCCCCCACGCGCAGGTCGACCTCGGCAGCGGTCGTCTCCCAGTCGTGCTCGGCGTGCCACCAGCGCCGGATCACCTCCTCGCTGGTCCACGCGTCGAAGACCGCCTGGGCGGGCGCCTGGTAGGTGCGCTCCATGCGCAGCGTCGTGTTGTCGCTCATCTCCCGGGCTTCACTTCCGTCGGCGTCGCAGGCGCAGAGTGATCCACGCGCGTGCCACCAGCAGTGCGCCGCCGGCGCCGGTCAGCGACAGGAGCAGCTCCTCGACCGGGACGCCTCCGACGTGGGCGATCACGCGTCCGCGCCGTAGGCGTCGTGGTAGTTCCACCACTGGTAGGGCGGGGTCTGCGGGTAGCCCGCGGGCGAGTCCTCCCACTGCTCCTGGCGCCCGAGCGCGGTGATGTCGAGATAGCTCCAGGTGGTGCCGATGTGCTCGTCGCCGCGGGCGTCGACGAAGTAGGTGCGGAAGATCCGATCGCCCTCACGGATGAAGGCGTTGTGCCCGTGCCACTCGTCGACGCCGAAATCCTTGTCGAAGTCGTCGGTGAGCGTGTACCAGGGGATGAGTTCCCAGCCCATGCGCTCCTTCAAGCCCTGGATCTCGGCCTGGGGGGCGCGCGAGACCCACGCGAGCGTCGTGTCCCGCGCGTTCAGGTGGGCCGGGTGTGCGACCTGGTCGGCGCCGAAGGAGCAGCCGACGCAGGCCCGCTCCGGGTAGGCGCCGCCCGACTCTGGGTAAGTGGTGACGTCCGGCGCGTAGAAGGCGCGGTAGACGATCAGCTGACGGCGGCCATCGAACAGGTCCGCCAGGCTCGCCGGTCCGTTGGGCCCCACGAAGCGGTAGTCCTTCTCGACGGCCATCCACGGCATCCGCCGGCGCTCGGCGGCCAGCGCATCGCGGGCGCGCGTGAGCTCCTTCTCCCTCACCAGCAGTTCCTCGCGGGCGGCCTCCCACTCCCGCGGCGACACGATCGGCGGCATGTTCATCGCGGCCCTTCCTCCTTCAGGTAGTCGTCGACTACGTCGAACAGGCGCCCCCAGAGGGCGCGCTGGCGATCCATCCAGTCGGCCGCCTCGCTGAGCACATCGGGCTCGAGCGAGAGCCGATGCCTGCGGCCCTCGACCACGCGCGTCACGACGCCGGTCTCCTCCAGCACCTTCAGGTGCTTGGAGATCGCGGGCTTGGACACCCCGAAGCCGCCGGTGGCGTCGCCCACCGTCGCCGGACCGGCGGCGAGGCGCTCGACGATCCCGCGGCGAATCGGGTGCGAGAGCGCCTTGAACGGATCATTCACCACAGCGTTAACAGTATCACGGCTCGCCCGAACCGAGAGGGCTCATCGACCACTCCTGTCGCCGGGTGTTGCGATGACCGCAAGAAACCGAGGATCCGCGCGCGCGACGCCACGACGTTCGCTGGCGGACGGATGCGGGCGTCCCCGGCGGCTGCTTACAGCTCTCGCTCAGGACGGGTCGGCCACAGCCGGCATCTCGAGGTGGCTCCGGGAGGCTCGCTGGCGCCCGAAAGCGTCGTGCAATTCGAGTGCTCCAAACCAAACCACGCGAATCCGAATGCCCGTGGCCGGCGGTGTGGAGGTGGTCCCGGAGCGGCTTCGGAAGCATGCTCGCGTCGTGAGCGACGACATCGGTCGCGAGCGCCGCGGCGTTTGCTAGCCCCGATCATTCGGTAGCCGTGTGATCGGGCGGTGCGAGGCGGGGGAGTGTCAGTTGATGCGTCACACTGCTGGTTGGGGTGTGGGGGTACGCGGCGAGGCGTCCCGGATGGGCGTCGCTGATGGGTTGGGCACCCGCCGTCGCGCACGCTTCGCTGGGCGCGTGGGGCCCGGGAGTGCTGCCTGGTCGTCGCGGTCGCCGGCGGGGCCGTCAGCCCGTGGCTGCTGGCAGCGTTTTGAGCTTGGCGAACGCGGCGAGGAGTTCGGTGGCCCACGGCCAGGTGTCCTGGAGGTGGAGCTTCGCCCGCCGTCCGGAGAACGCGAGGCGGCCGGCGACGTGCAGCAGCCGGTAGCGCAGCCGCTTGGGCTCGGCCTTGGCAAGCTCGCCCGAGAGCAGCAGCGCTTGGGTCCAGACGATCAGGTCGTGGGCAAGCAGCACGATCTCAAGCCACACCGCGTTGAGCGCGAACTCCTTGAACGGGAGCTTGGCGAGCCCGGTGTCCTTGTCGTCGCGGATGCGGTCCTCGATGCGGGCGCGTTGGCGGTGACGGCGCTCGAGGATCGCGATGCCCTCATCGGCCTGGTCGGTGAGGATCGCCTGGAAGCGGTAGCCGTCGTGGTCGGTGAACGACAGCTGCGCGCCGGGGTGCGGGCGCTCGCGGCGGACGATCAGCCTCGATCCTTTCGGCCAGGAGGACAGATCGACGCGGTCGGTGATCTCGGCGACCTCGCCGTTGTGGCGCTCGGTGTCGTCCTGGTCAAGCGCCGCAACCCAAGCATCCGCGGGGATCTCCAGGATCGCTTGGCGGACCGCCTCGGTCAGCTCGTAGCCGAACGAGAAGCGCATGTTGTGCTCGCGGCAGTAGTCGGCCAGCTCGTGCGTGGCGCCGGCAGAGTCCGCGCGCACCAGGATCTCGATGCGCTCGAGGTGCCCGGCCGGGATCTGCTCGAGCGCCAGATCCAGCACCGTCGTGTGGTCGGCGGCGGTGTTCGCGCCGGCGTTCCCGGGCCTGAGCAGGCCGCCCAGCGCCTCGCGGGTCTCATCGGCGTAGGCCTGCAGCGGGTGAAACCCGAACCCGCCCTTGTAGTTGCCGGCCGCTCGCTCCTTCTCCGAATGCACGCAGATCAACGTCGCGTCGATGTCGATCGTCAAGCGCTCTGGCGCGCCGTGCTGCTTCCAAAACCGCTCGCGCGCCCGCGCGTGCGCCGCCCGCAACGCCTCCAGCAGCTCCGGCTCGGAGGCGATCCGATCGACCATCCGGAACGCCGTGGAGTCCGACGCCACCGGGCCGAACAGCGCCTCCTGGTCGCGCACCGCGCCGAGATCCGACAGGCATTCGCCGCCGTCGGCAAGCATGACCGCCAGATCCCGGATCACCCGACCCGGATCGTGGCCGCGACGGCGCTGCTTCAACCGCGCCAGCCGCAGCGACAGCACCCGCGTGAGCCCGAGCTTGTCGGCCACCTGAGCAAGCAGCGCGCTGCCCGCGTGCGACACCAACCCCGCTCCGTCCGCCGTGACTTCTACGGTTACCGGGCGTCCATCACGCATCACCTTCAAGGTGAACCTCCAAAGCTCGGGATCAGGACCTTCGACAAGCCCAGGATCCCTGCTCAACCGGACGTTTCCGCGCCCCCGCCCGCCGGGGGCGCGGGCGCTACTGCACGTTCCGGGCTAGTGGCAGACGGCCGAGCCGGCGTCGGTGAACCGGCCGGGGGTGTCGGGCAGGAACGTCCAGTCGTAGCCCGCCGGGTGCAGGCGCATCTGGAGCACGCCGAACGTCGTGACGTCGCGGACCTCGCTGTTGGGCTGCACGGTCCGTAGCGGCTGATGGCTCTTGCCGCCCGTGCCGACGACGAACTCGCGGATCCCGCGTGCGGGGTCGGGGCCACCGAGCGGGTCCATCGGCTGGAAACGCTCAAAGGCGTGAGCGTGGCCGTTGAGCACGACGTCGACGCCGAAGTCGTAGAGCACCTGCCACAGCGGCTGGACCTGCGGGCTCGAGCCCTCCTCGCCGGAGGTGAACAGCGGCTGATGCCACATGGCCAGCGTGCAGCGCGCCGGGTGAGCGGCGAGATCCGCGCGCAGCCACCGCTCCTGCAGGGAGCCCGGAGCGCAGCTCGCGCCCGTCGGGTCGACCGGCGGATCCGCGCACTCGGAGTTCAGCGCGACGATGTGCCACGCGCCGAGGTCGAAGCTGTAGAAGCCGCCCTGGTCGCGCTGCCCGGCCTGGCCGGAGACCTGCCCCGGCCCGTTGAAGTAGTCGAAGTAGCCCGCGGCGCCCGGGTCGAGGTAGTCGTGGTTGCCCGGGACGGGGCGCATGATGTTCTTCAGGCGCCCCCACGTCTGGGCGAACGAGGCGAGGAAGTTGGCGTACGGGCCGCGCTCGTATTGCAGGTCGCCGAGCGCAAGGACGGCGTCGAGGTCGCGGCGAAGCAGGAGGTTCGAGGTCGCGAGCGCGTGGCAGCGCCGCGCGTTGCCCAAGCCCGCAGCGTAGTTGCGGTCGGCCGGATCGCAGGCGATGTCGCCCGCGGCGCCGACGACGGGGTCGCCCGCCGCGGGCTGCCAGTCGGGCGCGGACGGGTCCGCGCGCCCGCGGGTGATGCGCTTCGGGCGCCTTCCGTCCGAGCGCATCGTCCAGAGCTGGCGCCGGCCGCTGGCGCCGACGACGAACGCGAGGCTGCGAGCGTCGGGTGACCACGCCGGGGTCGCCACGGTCGACGCCAGCCGCGTGAGCTTGCGCACGCGGCCGCCGTCGGCGTTCATGACGTAGAGGTCGCGCCGGGCGCCGCGGCCGCGCACGAAGGCCAGCCGCCGCCCGTCGGGCGACCAGGCCGGCCAGTCGTCGGCGTCGCGCGTCCCGGCGAGCCGCCGCGGACGGCGTCCGGGCGCGTCGATGATCCAGAGGTGGTCGGCGCCGCGCCGCCCGCGGCGCACGAACGCGATCCGGCCGGTCCTCGACCATGCGGGCGAGCGGTCGTCGGCGCCCGGGCGCGCCGTGACGGGGGTCAGGCCCTGGCCGTCGGCGCCGACCGTGTAGAGCCGGCGGCGCCCCGCGCGGCCCGCGGCGAAGACGACGCCGTCGCCCAGCGGAGACCACGCGGGCTCGCTCTCGGGCACGGCCTGGGCGACGAGGCGTCGCTGCCCGGTGCCGTCGACCTGCATGACCCAGATCGCGCCCGCGCGCGCGAAGGCCAGGCGCCGCCCGCCGGGCGAGAACGCGGGGTCGCGGACCGCGCCGGCGGCCACAAGCCGACGAAAGCCGCGGCCGTCGCTGGTGCGCGCGTCAAAGACGCCGCGGGCACTCGAGCGCGTCTGGTAGGCGATCACGCCGTTGCGTCCGGGGAACGCCGCCTGCGCCGCCGGAGCAGCGCTCAGCAGCGCGACGAGCGCCGCGAGCAAGAGAGCGAGGGGCACGCGAAGGCGCCAACACACCGAAGCAACCGACGATGCGGCCCGAACGCCAGCGAGACGGACGCAGCGCGTCTCGGGCGTATCGTCGCAAAGCCAGGCCTTCGCCTTGCTCATGGCGCGATCGCATGGGGTCGTAGCTCTCGCCCGGGTTGTGGCGGTGCCAACCGGATGAACACATGATGCGCATGGACGTGATCCGACGACGTTCAGGGCCCGCCAGCCCGTTCGATCGCGAGTTCCTGCGCATGACGATCCCCGCGATCACGGTGCCGTGACGATGGCCAAGGCCGAGCTCGCCAAGGGCTCAGGTCCGCAGCTCGAGCAACCGCGGCGCCAGGTGAGGGACGGACGAATGTCGCGGTCGGCGCGTGCCTGGTCGCGGCGCCTCCGTCCGATGATGCGGCGCGCTGCCGCGCCGCATCACGGGCGATCGAGATCGATCTCGTTGGCGTCGATCTCCTGCCCCTTGCCGACGGCGGATACGTCGCCCTCGAGGTCAGCCGGGCCACTCGACACCCGCACTCGATCCGGGGGCGGGATGAGGCCGGCGGCCCGGGAGGCGTACGGTTGCTCTCCATGGGCGTCCCTGCGGGGTCCGATCCGCGGTCTGAGCACCAGCCGATCCTGATCACGGGCGTGACGGGCTTCGTGGGCATGGAGGTGATGGCGCGCTTCTTGCAGCGCAGTCGGCGCCACATCTTCGCGCTCATCCGCGCCCGGAACGACGCCGATGCCCGCCAGCGCCTGCGCGCGGTGCTGGCCACCACGTTCGGCGACCCGGACGCCCATCCCGGCCGCGTGACCGCGGTCGCGGGGGACATCGAACGCCCCGGGCTCGGCCTGGACCCCGGACGCCTGGACGAGCTGGCCGAGCAGGTCGATCGCGTGCTGCACGCGGCGGCCTCAGTGTCGTTCGAGCTCGGGATCGCCGAGTCGCGCGGGATCAACTTCCGCGGCACCCAGCACATGCTCGGCTTCGCCGAGCGCGCCCGGCAGCGCGGCGGCCTGGAGCGCTTCACCTACGTCTCCACCGCTTATGTCGCGGGCACCTACCGCGGCGAGTTCGCCGAGCAGGACTACGACGTGGGGCAGGGGTTCCGCAACCCCTACGAGCGCTCCAAGTGGGAGTCCGAGGGCATCGTGCGGACGGCGTCCAGTCGCCTGCCGGTGCAGATCGCGCGCCCCAGCATCATCGTCGGCGAACAGGCGAGCGGCTGGACCGTCGCCTTCAACGTCGTCTACGGCCCGATCCGCGCGCTCGCGCAAGGCGCCTACCGCGCGCTCCCGCTCAACCTGCAGGCGCCGGTCGACGTGGTGCCGATCGACTACGTCGCCGACGCGCTGTTCGAGCTGTGCAGCGCCGGGCCGAACGGGACCTTCCACCTCGTGGCCGGCGACCGCGCCAGCACCGGCGGGCGCCTGGCGCAGATGACCGCCGAGCACTTCCAGCGGCCGCTGCCCTGGATCGTGGCCCCGGCCGTCTACCGGGCGCTGTACCCGCTGCTGCGCCGGGCCGTCCACGGCCGCGCGCGCCTGGCGCTGGAACGCACGCAGGTGTTCATCCCCTACCTCAACGTCGGCGTGCGCTTCCAAGACGACATCACCCGAGCACGGCTGGAGCCCGCCGGCGTCCGGCTGCTGCCGGTCGAGGACTACTTCGCGCGCTTGCTCGACTTCGCCCTCGCCGCCGACTGGGGCAAGCGGCCCCTCCCCCACCCACGCAGCGCTGCGCACGCACCGTCAGACCAGCACCCCGCCCCCAGCCCACCCCCGCCAGAGTCCCAACCCGCAGCCTGACCTGACCTCCTCGGCGAAGTCCGCGTGGCCGTGATCGCGAGCTCGCACCGATGGTCGGTCTTGAAAGCACGAGGGCACCGGTGCCTCAGCCGTAAACGTCGACGCCGCGGGCGGCTCGCAGCCGACGCTCCGGCGCTTCTCCAGCGACTGCGTCTCACATCGGCGCTGCTGCGTTCACTCGTGACAGCGGCGGTGAGGTCGATGGGCATCGGCGCCGCACCGGACGGGGCGCCGGCTATGGGATCAGCAGCGGAGCGATCGTCACCGGGCTGTGGACGATGTAGTCGAGCTCGTCGGACTGCTCGACGCCGGTCGGCGTCAGGACGTCGATCGCCTTGGGCACGATGGCCGGGTCCACCGTGCAGCGGGCGCCCGTGCCGCCCGGGGCGCAGACGCCGAACTGGAAGTCCTGCGGCGTCGGCTGGAAGCCGCGCGCCTGATCGGGGCTGAAGCCGTCCTGGCCGGTGAGGACGACCGTGAAGCCCCAGGCCGCGCTCGGCATGCCGAGCGCGGCCTTCGGCACGCTGAACGTGATGAAGCGCGAGATCGCGTTGGCCCTGATCGCGATCGTCCCCAGCGTGGAGCCGCCCGCGTCGACGAAGCGCTGGCCGAAGCCCTGGACCTCGAGCAGGCGGCTCCACGCGCCCGCGGTGGCGATCGCGTAGTTGCGCTGCGGGAACGAGGCGGCCGTGGAGGTCGGGCCGGCGCCCGGCACGTGGACGTAGACGTCGACCAGCTGCGCGCCCAGCGGGCTGCCGAATGTCGGCGTCAGGTCCCGCGTGCGGACCCGGAAGACGACGCTCGGGCCGGCGTCGTAGACCTCGAAGCGCTCGAGGTCGTAGGCCCCGGCGTGGAAGTCGGGGGCCGTCGGGTAGGCGTAGTTGCCGGGGCCGTTGTCGTCTCCGTCCGGGTCGTCGGCGGCGAGGATCAGGGTCCCGGGCGGCTGGTCGAAGATCACCGTGCGCACGTCGCGCGCGGTCGCGCCCGAGCGGCTCGTCGCGACGGTGTTGAGCACCCAGGTGCCGCCTGTGAGCGGAACGGTCAGCGAGAAGGCGCCGCTCGGCCCGGCGGTCGTCGCGCGCGTCGTCGCGAAGCTCGTGTCGGTGTTCGTCGCCGCCACCGTGATCCTGTTGCCCGCGACCGACGTGCCCGTGACGGTCACCGAGTCGCCCACGACCGACTGGTCGGCCGGGGCGGTGACGTCGAG
This sequence comes from uncultured Actinomycetes bacterium, assembly GCA_963803375.1. Classification (GTDB taxonomy): domain Bacteria; phylum Actinomycetota; class Thermoleophilia; order Solirubrobacterales; family Solirubrobacteraceae; genus JAOPZW01. The sequence goes on from CAWDMB010000014.1 coordinate 275,664, forward strand.
CGTCGTCTGCGCCTGCGCGTGCTCGACGTAGCGGGCGGTGGTGTAGCGCGGGCGATCGAGCACGGTCGCGGCCGAGACGTCGAGCATCAGGCGCACGAACTGGCCCGCCGACCACGTCAGCGCCGAGGCCGACCCGGCGGGCTTGCCGTTGCGGAAGCCGATCGAGGCGATCGTCGGGTCGGTGCCGAAGGGGGACGCCGCGAGGTCGGGCAGCTCCCACGCCTGCTCGGTGATGAGGCCGACGCCCGAGCTCATGTTGCGCATGGCCTCCAGGCGCCCGACGGCATCGCCGACCTTGCCGCGGTCGACCTCGTGCTGGCCGCGCTCACCGGCGAGCACCGGCCAGAGGTGGCCGTTGCCCTTGTTGGAGGGCGCCCACGGATGACCGTCGGTTGCCCCGTCGCCGTAGCCGTCGCCGTTGTAGCGCAAGAAGCCCTCGCCGCTGGCCGTGCCGCGGCGGATCGTCGCGTCGACGACGTCCAGCGAGCGCACGATGTCGGCGTCGTGCGCCGACAGCAGGCCGAGGCGGGCGTACTCGAGGAACCCGGCGTCGATGATCTCGCGCTGGTCGAGCGTCGGGCCGCCGTTGCCGACGTTGTAGGTGATCGCCGCATTGGGATCGCCGGTCTTCGACAGGCGGATGAAGTACGGGTCGGCGTCCAGCGGCCCGTTGGTGGTCAGCGTCCACTTCTTGAGGTTGCGCTGGAAGTCGTCGGCGACGCCACGCCACACGCGCGCGGAGTCGTGGTCGCCGTTGCGGTCGGCGATGACGGCCGCCGCGACGAGGCCCGCGATCTCGGCCGAGATCGTCGAGGGCGAGAAGCCGCTCTGCTCCTCCCAGCGCTCGGGACCGAACGCCGGGCCGTGGCTGGCGACGAAGTTCGCGGCGGGCTTGACGTGCGCGTCGTAGAAGGCGGAGCCGGTGAGCCCGACGGCGAGCGCCATGACGAGCGGGTAGGCACACTCGTCGAGCTGCGTGTTGAAGCTGTCGGGCGCGACCCTGCCGTTGGGCAGGCTGTTGCGCGGCATCGAGCCGTCGGGCAGCTGCTGGCGCTCGAAGAGAAAGCGCGTCATGTCGCGGGCGCTGACGCGATCGCCGGCGAGGAAGAGCGCCGTCCAGGCCTCGTAGAGGTCGCGGGCAAAGACCTCTCGGTACGAGCCGAAGTAGGTGTTGGCCGGGTCGCCCGCCGACACGGCCTGGCCCCAGGGCGAGGCCAGCGCGGCGGCGACGGCTCCGGGGAACGTCTTGTCCTCGGCGGCCTTCACGTAGTTGGCGCTGAGGTAGTACTCGTCGCGAAGGTGACGCCACCGCGACCGCGAGACGCGGTGCGGGCGGCGCGGCGAGACGAGCGCCGCGTCGTAGCGATGCCAGCCGCGGGCATAGGCGGCCACGGCGCCGTCGAAGCCCTCGCGCAGCGAGCGCCGCGCGGAAGCGATCGCGCCGGCCCGGCTGTCGCCGTAGCCGAGCGCCAGCGTGAAGCGCCCATCGTGGCCGAGCCGCACGCGCCCCACCTGCACGAGGTTGCCGTCCGCGGCCGTGGCGTGCGGCTCCGTGAGCGCGTGGCCGGCGTCGAGCTGGACGAGCCCGTCGCTGGGCTTGCCCGCGAAGCCATTGGTGACCCGGTCGAACCCGCGGGTGACGTCGACGACCGAGTGCACCGGCACGGCGTAGTCGCGGTTGGCGGCGTTGGTCTCCGTGACCGGATCCGAGCCGACCAGCAGCGTGTGGCCCCCGGCCCGCGCGGTGGCGCCGCTGTCGGCGCCGCCGTTGCCGGCTCCCCCGCCGCCGTTGCCGTTGAGCGTCGGGTCGTTGCGGACGTAGAGGCGGTAGTCCGAGAGCCTGCCCTTCAGCGCGACGAAGCGCGAGCGGACGAGCACCGTCGCTCGCGCGGGATCGGTCGTGTACTCCGTGACGATCCTGTAGCGCCCGTTCTTCGCCGTCGTCGTAACGCGACAGGTCAGCGCGCGGTCGTCGGTCGCCCGCACCGAGTAGGTCGTGTCGCGCGTCTGCAGGTCGGTGAACGTCGAGCCGTCGGTGACGACGTACTGCAGCGTCTCGACGTTGGTGTTGTCGTTCGTCGGAAAGTAGACGTCGCTCAACACGCCGTCGGCCACCGTGAACCAGACCTTCGAGGTCGTGTTGCGGGCGGTGCCGACGCAGTCCTTGCGCGCGAGGTCGAAATGCGAGACGGCGCCCGGGCCGTCGGCGGCCGGCGCGGCCAGGCTCGACGGCGTACCGATCAACAGCGCGACGGCGGCCAGAAGCAAGAATCGCACGGCTCGGGACATGCAGTCTCCTCGAGCGGGCACGGGCAGCGCGAGCCTACGCGGCCGAACCGGTCGCCGCAATGGTCCGGATTCGTTCGCCGACGTGCGCTGCGGGATCCTCTGCGAGCACCAGATCCCTCATCCGCCGGGCGACGACGACGCGCACCGGCTCCGATGATGGAGGTCTCGACCCGGACGGTCTGAGGACAATCGGAGCGACACGCTTCGATGCCACCACGGCGAGCAGTTGGCGAGATCCTTTCGGCGCGCGCAGTCACGCCCTGCGTCGACGCGATCGGCAAGCTTTCGTGTGGCACGCGGCGAGAGGCGCCGGCCGCCCCGGGATCGCTTCTCCACCGGACGACGAGCAGCGGTCGTCCGCAACCACGGATCCGAGCGTTCCGCCAGGCCTTCCGAAGGAGCCGTCGGAGCAGATGCCCGCCGCCGCGCCGTGACACCCCGCTCGAAGCAGGGCTCAACCTGCGTCGGTCGCAGTCGCGTCCAGCGGCACGTCGACGTCTACGAACTCGCCCTCCGGTCGGGCGGGCGCGCCCGCGTCGCGCGCGCGCAGATAGGGGGCGAGGTGGCGACCGGCGATCTTCGTCGGTGGCCACCACAGCGGCTCCCACGATGCGAGCGCGCCGTCGTCGCCCGCGGCCGCGCGCGAGCGCACGAAGTGCGGGGCGTCGCCGGTCAGCAGCATCCCGCGCAGGACGGGCGCGAACGGCGTCGGTTCGATCGGGGCGCCGTGCCGCGCCGCGACGTACCGGGCGATGGCTTCGGCCTGCTGGGCGGCGACGCCGCCCTGCTTGACGGGGAAGTCGGTGGCGTCGCCGGCCGCGTACACGCCGGTGCGGCCGCGCACCGCGCCGTGCCGATCGACCGGGATGAAGTCGTAGGGCGGCGTCGTCGGTACGCCGGGAAGCCGCGGGCCGCGTACCAGCGGCAGCGCCACGATCCGGTCGACGGGAAGCGGTCGGGCGCCGCGGCGCAGCACGACCGCGCCGTCGCGGACGTCGACGTAGGTCGCGCGGTGGAACTCGATCCCCGCGCCGGCCAGGAGCTCCGCCACGATCGCGCTCGGCTCCGCGCCGAAGACGGCCAGCGGTTGGAGCTCGGGCGTGATCAAGTGAAGGCTGGCGTTCTCGATCCCGGCGGCCGCGGCGGTGCGTGCGGTCAGGAGCGCCAGCTCGTACAGCGGCAGCGTCCAGCCGGCGAGGCTCGGCGCCACGAACGCCACGCGCCGGATCGCGCCGCGCTCGAGGTCACCCACGAGCTCACGCAGGGCCCCGCCGGCGTCCTCGAGTCCGAACGTGATCGCCTGTGGGAACGGGGCCAGCGTCCGGGCGCCGGGCGCCAAGATCAGCGTCGCGCCCGCGAGCGTGGCGCCATCGGCGAACACCAGGCGCGGCTCGCGGGCATCTACGCCGGTTGCCGCCGCGTGGACGAACCGGGCCCCGAAGTCCGCGGCGATCTCGCGCAGCGAATAGCGGCGCACCGTGCCCAGGCCGAAGGGCTCCGCCACCGACATCGGCCGCTCGACGAAGTCCTCCGAGGCCGCGACGAGCGAGACGCGCACGCGATCGCCCGCCAGCGCCCGCAACGCCATCATCGCCTCGAGCGCAGCGACCCCGCCCCCGAGGATGATCACGTCGGCCGGCGCGGAAGGCGAAGGGCCCGTGGGCATGCCCGGCAACTTAGCCTCGAGCCGTGGGCCCGGGGAGGTCACCCCTCACCGGGCATCTCGTGCCGGCGCCGCGCCGGCACCGCGTGCGGCACGACCCGGGAGCGGCACGACCAGGGAGCGCTGCCGGCCGCCGACGCCGCCGGCAACCGGCGACCGGCAGCGCTCCGATCGCCGGCGCCGCCGGCGGTCAGCCCCGCCCGCGCGACCGCGGCGCGCTGCCGCTCGACGATCCGGCCGAGCTGCGTGCCGAGCGCGCCGAGCTCACCGGCGCCGCAGACGTCCGTGTCGACGTCGACCGACGCTGCGCTAGGTACGCTCGAGCTCGACTGGTCGCGCTTGCGGATCGGCGTGGATGGACAGGATCGCGTCCGCGCGCGAGAACTCGTGGCGCTGCGAGCATTTCGGGCAGTGCATGACGCGGATTGCGGCGGTGTCGGACGCCGTCCAGACGGTCGGCGGCATGCTGCGCAGCGGCTCGTGGGTCTCCGGGCACTCGAAGGACATCGTGATCATCGTGACGCTCCTTTCTCTCGATGTGGCGTCAGCGTGATCGCCCGATGGCGTGGCGGGTAGGGACCCGCGGGCCGGATCTCCTGGACCGCTGGGTGCGGCCCGGCTGCCCTGCGCGGCGAGGCCGCGCGGATCGACCACCTCGCCGCTCGGCGCGCGTTCCGACAGATACGCACCGCCGCGAACCCGCCGACGAGCAACGCGACCATGGCGCTTGCGAGCATCAACTGCGCCATTCGAGCCCGGACTTGGCGTGGTCGATGGCCGTGCCGACGTGCGCGGTGATCAGTCGTGCCGGGTGGTCCAGTGGAGGGTCCGTGATCTTCGACCGTGGGTCGATGACGGGGCAGCGCTCGATCGGGTCTTGTTCAAGGCGTGCGCGGCGCCGTCGGCCGCCTGCCGGGTGGGCGTGGGCCCAAGTGGAGCGCGAGATCGCCGCCTGAGCTCGATTGCGCCGAACTGCGAGACCACGGCCGTGCGAGAGCTACGGCGAAGGCCCGAGCCGGCGGTCGAGTACCGGTCCGAGCCGACCCAGAGAACCCGTTCCCAGGAGCGACCGAACGCTATGAGCACCCAGACCGGCCCCGCAGCACGCGCACGCACCGACCACGCCCGCCTGCTCGAGTGGGTCGACGCCGTCGCCGATGTCACGGAGCCCGACAGCGTCTACTGGTGCGACGGCTCCGCGGAGGAGTCCGATGCGCTCTGCCAACTGCTCGTGGACGGCGGGACCTTCGAGCGCCTGTCGGACAGCAAGCGGCCCAACAGCTATCTCGCCCGCTCGAACCCGAGCGATGTCGCGCGCGTCGAGGGCCGCACGTTCATCTGCTCCGAGCGTAAGCGGGACGCCGGCCCGACGAACAACTGGTGCGACCCCGCGGAGATGCGCGCCACCCTCACCGAGCTGTTTCGCGGTTCGATGAAGGGCCGCACGATGTACGCCGTGCCGTTCTCGATGGGTCCGCTGGGCTCGGACAAGAGCCACATCGGCGTCGAGCTGACCGACTCGCCCTACGTCGTCGTCAACATGCGCGTGATGACGCGGATGGGCCAGGGCGCGCTGGACGTGCTCGGCGCCGAGGGCGAGTTCGTCCCCTGCCTGCACACGGTCGGCAAGCCGCTGTCCGACGGCGTCACGGACGTGCCGTGGCCGTGCAACGAGACGAAGTACATCGTGCACTTCCCCGAGAGCCGCGAGATCTGGTCGTACGGCTCCGGCTACGGCGGCAACGCGCTGCTGGGCAAGAAGTGCTTCGCGCTGCGCATCGCGTCCGCGATGGGGCGCGACGAGGGCTGGATGGCCGAGCACATGCTCATCCTCAAGCTGACCAATCCCGAGGGCGCGGTCAAGTACGTCGCCGGGGCGTTCCCGTCGGCGTGCGGCAAGACCAACCTCGCGATGCTGCAGCCGACGCTGCCCGGATGGCAGGTCCAGACGATCGGCGACGACATCGCGTGGATGAAGTTCGGCGCGGATGGGCGCCTGTACGCCATCAACCCGGAGGCCGGCTTCTTCGGCGTGGCGCCGGGCACGAGCTATGACTCCAACCCGTCCGCGATGGATTCCATCCGCGAGAACACGGTGTTCACCAACGTCGCCAAGACGCCCGACGGCGACGTCTGGTGGGAGGGCATGACCGACGAGACGCCCGAACGCCTGACCGACTGGCGTGGCAACGACTGGACGCCCGCGTCAGAGGGCGCATCCTCGCACGCCAACGCGCGCTTCACCGCGCCGGCGGCGCAGTGCCCGGTCATCGCTCCCGAGTGGGAGGACCCTGCCGGCGTGCCCATCGACGCCATCCTGTTCGGCGGCCGGCGCCCGAACGTCGTCCCGTTGGTCTCCGAAGCGTTCACCTGGGAGCACGGCGTGTTCCTCGGCGCCACGATGGCAAGCGAGATGACCGCCGCGACCGCCGGCGGCGGGACCGGGCAGTTGCGCTTCGACCCAATGGCGATGCTGCCGTTCTGCGGCTACAACATGGGCGACTACTTCGCTCACTGGCTGCGCATGGGCGATCGTTACGGCGCCCGTCTGCCGCGCGTGTTCTACGTCAACTGGTTTCGCAAGGGCGCGGACGGACGCTTCCTCTGGCCCGGCTTCGGTGAGAACAGTCGCGTGCTGGAGTGGGTGTTTCGCCGCTGTGACGACGCAGCGCCGGCGGTGCAGACCCCCATCGGCCTGCTGCCGACGCGGGATGGGCTCAACACCGACGGCCTCGACATCGCCGCCGAGGACCTGCGCGAGCTCCTCACGGTGGATGCCGAGCAGTGGCGCGCACAGCTGGCGCAGTTTCAGGCGCACTTCGAGGAGTTCGGCGACCAGCTGCCGAGCAGGCTCGCCGACGAACTGCGCGAGCTCGGTGAGCGTCTCGGGCGGTCGAGCGCACGCAAGCATCAGCGTCCGCGTCGAGCGGGCCTCAGCGCCTGCTCGACGCTGTCGACGCTGCGGCGACGGCTTGGCTGGGGTTCCGACCACAGGTCTGTGAAATAGCAACGCTGAGCGTCGGTCGCCGTTCGCAAAGCACGACATGCGGAACGCCCGCCGGCGTGAGCTCGCGACTGACCGCGAGCCCGGCCTGACGGGCACCGACAAGGACAACGTCGATACGGTCCGTCATCAACGACGCGAGTCTACGAGCACCGGCGCGGGGTCGACGGCCGCGCCGCGCACGCGCACCTCGAAGTGCAGGTGCGGGCCCGTGGAATGCCCCGTCGTCCCCACCCGGCCGATGAGGGCGCCGGCGCCGACGGGGGCGCCGGGCGCGACGAGCGCAGCCGACAGGTGCGCGTAGATCGTCGTCGTGCCCAGCGCGTGGGCGATCGCGACGTAGCGGCCGAAGCCGCCCGGGTCCCAGGCGACGGAGGCGGCCCCGGAGGCCGCCGCGTGGACGGGCGTCCCGGCGGGCGCGGGCAGGTCGACGCCGGCGTGGAAGCCCGCCCCGCGGGGCCCGAAGCGATCGCCGATCGGCGCGGCGACCGGACGGCGCAGCGCGAACGGCGCGCGCGGCGGTGGGCCGCTCAGCGCTCGCCGCGTCGCCGGCCCGGCGATCCCGTCCGCGCCCAGGCCGGCCCGCGCCTGGGCGCGGACGACCGCGGCCGCGGTGTGCGCGCCGAAGCTGCCGTCGACCGCGCGGCACGGGAACCCGTGCGTCTCGAGCCGGAACTGGAGAACCGCGACATCCCAGCCGACGTCGCCCAGTGCCAGGGCCCGCGAGCCGTAGCGGTGGCGCCCGAGCGCTCCGAGCGCACGCCGCGTGCGCGGGCCGGCGATGCCGTCGGGCACGAGCCCCGCGCGGCGCTGGAAGGCGCGCAGCGCGCCGCGGGTCAGCGGACCCCGGAAGCCGTCGACGTCGCCGGCGTACTCCCCGCGCACTCGCAGCGCGGCCTGCAGCGCCGCGACGTCGGCGCGCCCCGCCGCCGTCGCTGCGGGCGTGGCGAGCGCCGCGAGCCCGAGTACGAGGCCCAGCACGCGGAGCATGTCCCGGCGACGTTCGCCGCCCGCCCCGGCGACCCTGCCCGGGCGCTACGGCTCGAGCAGCGCGCTCGCGCCGAGATGTGGCGCGAGCGAGCGCAGCTCGGGCTCGGCACCCTCCGGGTCCCCGAGCGCCGCGTGCAGCGCGGCGAGGTGGCCGGCGAAGCGCGCGCGCGGGTAGGGCCCGGCGGTGGCGCGCGCGGCCAAGAACGTCCAGTCGCTGGCCTGGAGCGCGAGCAGCTCCCGCAGCGCTCGCGGGCCGGCCGCGGGCGCCGCGGCGACGACCCGCAGCTCGGCGTCGCGCGTGGCCCAAGCGAGGTCGGCGACCGCCGGCCCCGACCACGTCGAGAGATCGCGCGGCGTCCCCCACGTCGTTACGCGCTCGTGCCCGGGCGGCGGCGCGGCCGGCTGGACGTCGACGAGCGCGTCGTCGAGGGCCGCGAGCCCGAGGCCCTGCTCCGCGGCCTGCTCGACGACCGCGGCCAGCCACGCCGGGCCCTCGTGCCACCAGTCTCCGAGCAGCTCGGTGTCCAGGGCACAGACGCAGAGGCCGCCGCCGGCCACGCGCTCGGCGACGCGCGCGACGAAGTCGGCGGCGTCGGCGCGCGCCTGCTCGCCCGCGCGCTCGGGGTCGTAGACCGCGCCGTCGTTGGCCCACGGGTGGTGCTCGCGCGTCGTGCGCCGGTACGAGTCGCGGTAGGCGGCGCCGGCGGGATAGCCGGTCTCGCTCCAGACGAGCTCGACGACCGCGCGATCGAGCGGGACGAGCAGCGGCCCGGCGTCGCTGGCCAGCGGCCGCAGGTGGCGCGCGTCGCCCCGGCCGAGGACGTCGGTGAGGTCGACGCACGTCGCGTGGACCCCGGCCTCCTCGAGCACCGCCTCGAGCCACGGCGCGTGCGCGCACTCCGGCAGCCAGAAGCCGCCGCGCCAGCCCTCGCCGGTGCGCGCGCGGTGGGCGTCGACGCCGCCGCGCACCTGCAGGCGCAGGCCGGCGTCGGTGGCCACGAGCGGGAGCACGGCGTGCGTGGCGCTGCTCGTCCACGTTGCATGACGCAGCAGGGCGCCGCAGACGTCGCCCTCGAGCGCCTCGATGCGGTCGGCCGCGGCCGCGTACGTGCCGGCAGCACGCTCGAGCTCGGCCGCGACGGCGGGCTCCTCCGCGTCCTCGACGTCGAGCGCGTGGGAGGCGGGACGCACCTCGCGCAGGAAGCGCAGGCAGCGCTCGATCGCCGCCGGGGCGGCGAGCTGGTCGGCGAGCACGGGGGTCACGGAGAGCGTGACCGGTGCGCCGGCCTCCAGGACGTCGAGGAGCGGCAGGTACGAGGTGGCGATCGCCTCCCACAGCCATTCCTCGCCGAAGGGCCACGTGCCGAAGCCCTCCACGTAGGGCATGTGCGTGTGCAGGACGAGCGCGAGGCGCCCGCTCACGGCCGTAGCACCGCGACGAGGTCGAGCGCGCCGTCGAGCGGGCGGTCGGCGCGCAGCGCGAAGTCCCGCGTCGAGATCGCGGGCACGAAGCGGTCGTAGAAGCGCGCGGTGATGCCGAGGCCTGCGTGTACGTCTTCCCAGCGCAGGCGCCGCAGCGCCCAGCCGTGGACGGCGAGCTTGCGGGCGTGGAAGAGCCCGCGCAGCTCGACGCTCGCGAAGTGCGCGACGCAGAGCGCCCTGAACTCGTCGGGACGGTACTCGCGCACGTGCCATGGATTGCCCGAGTGTTCGGCGCCGGCGGGCGCGAGCGTCAGGACGTTCGGCGTCGAGACGTAGGCCGCGCCGCCCGGCGACAGCATCCCCTTGACGTGCTCGAGGACGGCGCCGGGATCGGGGACGTGCTCGATCGTCTGGAGGAACACGACCGCGTCGCACGGCTGGGCGAAGCGCTCGACCATGTCGCGCGCGAAGCGCAGGTTCTCCCTGCGGTAGCGCAGGCGCGCGTGCTCGAAGGCCTCTGGGTTGGCCTCGACGCCGATCACCCAGGCCGCCGCGCGCGCGAGCGTGTCCGAGCCGTAGCCCTCGCCCGAGGCGAGATCGACGACCCGCAGGCCCGCGACACGGGCGGCGATCCATTCGTAGACGACGAGGTGACGGCGAAACCAGTAGTTCTCCTCGGGCACGTCGGGCAGCGTGCGCTCGCCGTCCAGGGCCAGCGGCGGCACGCCGGGCGGCTGGTCGCGCTGCCGGAAGAGCTCGGCCATCGGGCCGCCGCACGCTACCGCGTGGCCGCGCGCACGCGCGTCCCGCGCGAGGGCACGAGCGTGATCGCGCGGCGGCGGACGCGCTCGGGCGGCCCGGCGGCCTCCAGGCGCGCGGTGCGGCCGATCGCTTCGAGCACGACCTGCATCTCCTCCTCGGCGAAGGCCGCGCCGAGGCAGCGGCGCGGGCCGCCGCCGAACGGGATCCAGGTGTAGGTACCGGGGACGGCGTCGAGGAAGCGCTCGGGGCGGAACGCGTCCGGATCGGGGTATACGTCCTCCCGGCGGTGGACGAGCAGGATGCACGGCGCGAGCGTCGTGCCGGCGGCGTAGTCGCGGCCGCCGACGCGAGCGTCGCGGACCAGACGGCGCAGCACGATCGGCAGCACGGGCCGCAGGCGCAGCGCCTCCTTGACGACCGCGTCGCGGTAGGCGCCGTCATGCCCGACGCGGGCGAGCGCCCCGGGCACCCGCACGAGCCGCTCGACCGCCCACGCGAGCGCGGTCGCCGTCGTCTCGTGGCCGGCCAGCAGCAGCGTCATCAGCTCGTCGCGCAGCTCGGCGGTCATCGGCTCCCCGCCTGTGCCCGTCGGCGCAGCCGAACGGGTGTGGCTGTCCCGCGCGAGCAGGAGCATCGAGAGGATGTCCTCGCGCTCGGCGAGGTCGGGGTCCGCCCGACGCTCGGCGATGAGCCCGTAGAGCGCGGCGTCCACCGGCGCGACGATCCGCCGGTTCAGGCGCGCGACGAGCGGGTGCCCGGGCCCGAGCACCCCGACGACGCCCATGAAGCGCGGGTCGCCGAACCAGCGCAGCAACCGCTCGAGCGGCGCGCGCAGGCGCTCGGCGGCGGCGCCGGCCTCGACGCCGAAGACCGCGCGCAGGATGACCTCGAGCGTGATCGCCTGCGTGTGCGGGCGCAGCGCGAAGGCCTCGCCGACGGGCCACGTCGCGACGGCACGCTCGGTCGCCTCGCGCATGACGTCGCGGTAGCGCAGCATCCGCGCGCCGTGGAAGGGCGGCAGCATGAGCCGCCGCTGGCGCAGGTGCTCGCCCTCGTCGAGCAGGAGGATCGAGTGCGAGCCGAGGATCGGCCGTAGGATCTCGTTGGCCTCCCCCGCGTGCGCGACGTCCGGGCCGGCCGTGAAGAGGTCGCGGACCGCGTCGGGATCGGCGAGCATGACCCACGGGCGCGGCTCGATGCGGACGGTAAAGGCGTCGCCGAAGCGCGCGCGCTGCTGGACGGCGAAGGCCACGGGCCGCGTGAGCCAGCGCGCGACCTGTGCGAGGCGAGGCAGCGACGGCCCGGGCGGGAGCCCTGCGTCCATGAACGCGAGCGTACACTTCGCCGCCATGCCGGCGCCCGCCACCGCGACGCCCGCGGAGATCCGCGAGGTCAACACGCGCTACCACGACAGCGCGGCCGCGGGCTACGACGCGAAGTGGGGCATCGACTTCGGGGAGGTCGGCCGTACGCAGGTGCTCGGCAAGGTCCGCAAGGCGCTCGGGACCGTCCCGCGCGTCGAGCGCTCGCTCGAGATCGGCGCCGGCACGGGCTACTTCACGTTGAACCTCCAGCAGGAGGGCGTCATGCGCGAGGCCGTCTGCACCGACATCTCGCCCGGGATGCTCGACGCGCTGCAGGCCAATGCCGCGCGTCTCGGGCTCGCCGTGCAGACGCGCGCCTGCGACGCCGAGCGCCTGCCCTTCGACGACGCGAGCTTCGACCTCGTCTTCGGCCACGCCGTCCTGCATCACCTGCCGAACCTCGATCGCGCGTTCGCCGAGCTGCGGCGCGTCCTGCGCCCGGGCGGCCTGGTCTTGTTCGCCGGCGAGCCCTCGGCCCGCGGCGACCGCCTCGCCGCCGTGCCCAAGCGCGCCGCGACCGCGGTCGCGCCACTATGGCGTCGCGCGCTGCGCGTGCCGCCGGCGCCGTCCGGCCACGCCGACGGCGGCGCCGGCCACCACGGGCTCGAACCCCTCGTCGACGTCCACGCGTTCACCCCGGCCCAGCTCGCCACCGCTGCGCGCCGCTGCGGCCTCGACGCGGTGCGCGTGCGCGGCGAGGAGCTGCTGGCCAACTGGTTCGGCTGGACGAACCGTGCGCTCGAGGCGACGGCCGACCCGGCGGCGATCCCGCGCGCGTGGACGATGTACGCCTTCCGCGGCTACCTCCTGCTCCAGGAGGTCGACCGCCGGCTGCTCGAGGGCCGCCTGCCGCCGGCGATCTTCTACAACCTGATCCTCAGCGCCCGCCGGCCCGCCTAGTCGGGCGGCTCGCCTCCTGAAGCTCCCACGTCTTGGACGGACATGCTCGCTCGGCCCCCGGAAAGCGGCGCGAGCTGGGAGCCCGCGAGGACTCTCGCCGCTCGTCGTGCGACGCGAGTGGATCAGGCCCTCGAAGGCAAGTCGCGAACGACCTCGATCGCCTCGCTCGAGCGCCGCCGAGTCGAAATCAGCGGGCACACGAGGCCTCCCGGACCCCACCGCAACCGGTCCAGCGTTCGACCGGCCTTGACAGCCGTCCACGGGGGCGCCGCATCCGCGGGAGGTCAGGCCCCGGGGCGCGATTCTCCTGAAGCAGTCTGTCCGGGCAGGGAGGTCACGATCCCGAGAGCGCTCCCTCGAGCAGGCTCGCTGCGAGGGCGCCGGCGGCGTCACGAGCTTCATACATCTCGCTCACGAGTACTTCACACGTCGACCACGACCGGCGCGCGAAAAAGGGAGGGCTTCGGATCCCCCTGATCGTGGAGGCTGTCTTGCGTCGTCCGGTGATCCTCGTCGTGCTCGCGGCCGCTGCCCTGCTCGCTGCCACGGCGGCCATGGCGCACGCCGCGGCCGCCGGCCAGTCGCGGCTGCTGGCCCGCGCCGTGCTGTCCGCAAGGACCTTCGCGCCCGGCTCGCCCTCCGGCACACTGCTGGGCTCGGCGCCCATCAACGGCGTCGCGGTGCCCTTCGCGTCCCAACCGGTCCAGGGCTTCTCGGCCGCCCTGCCCGCCGGCGACGGCCGCTATTGGGTCATGCCCGACAACGGCTACGGCGCGATCGAGAACTCCGCCGACTTTGACCTGCGCGCGTACCTGATCGACCCCGATCTGAAGACACGGGTCGGCGGCGAGGGCACGATCGCGGTCAAGCGCTTCATTCAGTTCCACGATCCCGACCACAAGATTCCGTTCGCGCTCGTCAACGAGTTCAGCCGTGACCGCGTGCTCACGGGCGCGGACTTTGACATCGAATCGTTGCAGCGCGCCCACGACGGGACGCTGTGGATCGGCGACGAGTTCGGCCCGTTCCTGCTGCACACCGACGCCGACGGGCGCGTCCTCCACGCTCCGTACGCCTTGCCCGATCCCGATCATCCTGGCCAGGAGATCCGGGCGCCGCAGAACCCGTTCTCCGAGGAGTCGAGCACGCTTCGGGTCATGAACGCCATGCGCGCCGACGCGCGGGCGCATGGCGACACGAAGACGCCGATCGTCTCGCCCGACGCGAACCTCCTCGACGACGGCGATCCGACGACCGGTGAGCCCACGCGCCTGAGCCCGCCTGCCGGCGCGGGCGTTCCGAAGGCCTCGAGCGAGTTCATGAACGTCGCTTCGCTGCACACCGCCGGCTTCAAGGTCGTCCCTTACACCGTCAACGACCCGACGCGCATGAAGGCGCTCATCAAGCTCGGCGTGGACGGGCTCATCAGCGACCGGCCCGACCTGCTGCGCCAGATCGTCGACGCTGATCCCACGACTGCGGCGACCTTCGACGTCGAGGGTCACCGCGGCGCGCGTGACCTGCGCCCGGAGAACACGCTGCCGGCGTTCGAGGCCGGGTTGGACAACCGCGTGACGACGCTCGAGACCGACAACGGCGTCACCAAGGACGGGGTCCCGGTCGTCTCGCACGACCCGTACGTGACGTCCGCCAAGTGCCGGCGCGCCGACGGCGGCCCGTACACGACCAAGGACGAGGTCCTCATCCGCTCCGTGACGCTGGCTCAACTGCAGTCGCGGTTCATCTGCGACGGGATCATCCGCACCGGCACGCCGCAGACCAACGACCGCTCGCTTTCCCCGGTCGCGGTGGCCTTCGCCAGGGAGGAGAGCCTCGTCGACCCGTACGTGAAGCCGACCACGCAGCAGCTGTTCGACTTCGTGAGGTTCTACGTCGACTGGTACAAGACCGGCCCCGGCAAGAACGATCCGAACGCGACCGCGCGCTGGCAGAACGCCGAGCTGGTCCATTTCAACATCGAGACCAAGCTCAACCCACGCTCGGACCGCGACGACCACGGCAGGGTCTACCGCGCCCGCGCCATCGGCGCCGTGGCGCTGGCCCGGAAGGTCGCCGGGGTCATCGAGAGCAACCGCGTGCAGGACCGCGCCAGCGTGCAGTCCTTCGACTGGCGCACGCTGCGCGTGGTGGCCAAGGAGTTCTCGAACCTCCAGACCGTCGAGCTCTTCGGCGACTTCCCGGTGTTCGCCGACACGTCGATCGCCGGGACCGACGACGGAACGAACCTGCAGCCGCAAGCCGGCGAGATGAACACGCGCTGGCTTGCCGGGCTGTTCTGGCCCTGGCGCCACACGGTCACCGAGAACCCGTTCCGCGCCCAGACCAGCGGCGGGTTCGAGGGCATGGCGATCACGCCCGACGGCAAGACGCTCCTGCCCATGCTCGAGAAGACCCTGACCGGCGCGCCCGCCGGGACGACGCAGATCTTCGCGTTCGACCTGCATCACCCCGGCTACACCGGCGCCCGCTGGACGTACCCGTACGAACCGCGCGGCGTGTCGATCGGCGACTTCCAGCTCGTCGACCGCCACCATGGGCTCGTCATCGAGCGTGACAACACGCAGGGCGATCTTGGCGGCTTCAAGGCGCTCGAGGAGGCCACGCTCGGCGCCCCGGGCACGACCGTCGGCAAGCGCGAGTCCGCCGATCTGCTCAACATCGCCGACCCGGCGGGGCTCTCGCTGCCCGCCGCCCCGGGCGACGTCGGCCTCGGCAACCCATTTGCGTTCCCCTTCCAGACCATCGAGGACCTCGTGTTCCTCGACCGCCGCCACGTCGTCGTGCTCGACGACAACAACTTCCCGTTCAGCGTGGGGCGCCACAAGGGCAGCGGCGCCCCTGACGACAACGAGCTCATCGTCCTGCGCCTGGCGCAGGCAGTGGGCCGCTGACCCAGCCCGGCTCGGCCCGCTGTCAGCCGGCGGGCCGAGCCGAGGCTAGGCCTTCCGCCGCAACGATGGCCCTACGCGCGCGACGTCACCATCGCCGGCTTCGAGGGGTACGACCGTAACCTGGGCGTAGCAGCGCCGGCACAGCTTTGCGAGGGGCGCGCCGCGGAGAGAGGCTCTTCGCCGACCGATGGCAGCGACTAGCATCCGCGGATGGCGGTCACCGGGCGTGAGCCATCTGAGGAGCGCGCTGAGGCCATCGCCTTCCTGCTGGGGGCGTACGACGGTGTCGTGTCGCCCACGGGGAAGGGTGTGCCGCACGCCCAGTCCGTCGCGGATCTGCTGCGCGATGGCGGGTATGACGCCGACGTTCAGGTCGTCGGCTTTCTGCACGACGTCGTCGAGGACACCCCCCGGACCGTCGACGACGTCCGCGAGTGCTTCGGCGAGGCGATCGCCGAGATGGTCGCTGAGCTCACCGAGGACGACGGCATCGCCAACTACGAGCGACGCAAGAGCGCGTTGCGAGAACAGTTGCGGCTCGCCGGCTCGCCGGTCCTCGATGTCGCGCTGGCCGACAAGATCGCCACGCTGCAGCACGCGGTGCTGACCGGCAGACGGGTGCGCAAGCGCAAGCTCGGCCATTATCGTGCAACGCTCGAGCTCGGGCTCGCGGCGGACGTGAGTCCCGCGTTCTGCCGGCGCGTCAAGCAGCTGCTCGACCAAGCAGACGACCTGTAACGCCAGCTGTAGCCGGTATGGGCTGGCGTCGGGCCGGTCGTAGAGGTCGACGCTCCCGCGCTTCGTGGTTGAGGCTGACCATCGCCGGCAGGCTGCCGACGAATCGTGGCCACAGCGACCTCAGCATTCGTGCGCGGGTGCGAGGGTCGCTCATGTAGCGCCAAGCCGCCGGTGATGACCGCACGCAGCAGCGCCCGCTCGGTGGTGGTTCGCCGCCTGCTCCCAGACGGCGGAGGCGATATCGGCCCCCGCTACTGCACCTGGTAGCGCGTCAGCATGCCGGCCCGAATGTGGTCGTTGACATGGCAGTGGTAGAGCCACGTGCCGGGGTTGTCCGGAACCATGTCCGCGACCACCATGGTGGCAGGCAACAGGTTCACGCTGTCCATGCGCATCCCGTTCACCGTCACGACGTTGGCGTGCCAGTGCGGCGTGTGCAGGTCGACCTCGGTGCCCATGCCCAGCGTGTACCAGCGCACGCGGGCGCCGCGCCGCATCGTGATCGGCGGCTGGTTGCCGAAGACGTAGCCGTTGATCGCGTGCATGAGGTTGGACTCCTCGAACCCCTCGTCCTCGGGGTCGGGCGGGGGCGGCGACGCGAAGCGCTCGACGTTCTCCCGGAGGAACGGGCTCTCGTTCTCGTTCATCACCGAGAACAGCGTGAACACCTCGCGGTCGACGTCGCGTGGGCTGCCGTCCGCCCTGGCCATCCCGCGGCGCGCGATCACGATCGGGCCCATGAGCCCGGCGTAGGTGTCGGCGACCTCGTCGGTGTGCGAGTGGTACATCCACATGACCGACGAGCCGTCCCGCGGACCTGGCCCGGAGCGCGCCGGCACATCCCACAGGTACGTGTGCTCACCGCCCGTCGGCACGGCGTCGTCGGCCTTGTCGGCGCCGGAGGTGCCGTCGTTGTAGGGCGTCCCCTCGTTGGCCTTGTCGTAGAGCAGGCCGTGCGTATGGACGGTGGCGGGGAAGGAGCAGCGGTTGCGGAAGACGACCCGGATCCGGTCGCCCACCTGCGCCCTGATCACGGGCCCGAGGAAGCCAAGGTACTTGTCGTCGGGGGCGCGCTCGACGAGGCGGGAGAAGCTCGCGTCGGTATAGCCGCGGTAGAGGCACTTCATATAGCGGGAGCCGATCCGGCCGGGGCCGGACCGCACGAACGTGTCGGCCACGTCGTCGAACGGCTCGCCGGTGATCTGGTTGCGGCCGTCGGGCGCGTAGTCCCACACCACCTCGTCGGCTCGGATGTAGTAGGTGCGCGTGATGCCGGCGGGGTGCGGGCGCCGGCCGTGGTCGCGTGGTGCGGCGGCGACCGCGACCGCGGTAACCGTCAGGCCCGCCAGGCAGATGGCGGCGACGACATAGCGCAACGGCGCGCGCGGCGCCGGGCGGCGACTGTTCATTGCTCCTCCGGGGGATCGGGAGCCGCGCGCCCGCGACCGGCGCAACCTCGCCGTGGCGAGGCCGCGCGCGGTGCCGCGGATCGGCGGCGTCAGGGGATGTCGTAGACGCCGTCGATGTCGTCGATCTTCATGGCGAGCAGCTGCCCGAGCTCGACGTTCTCCGGGTTCGGGCTCGCCTTGTGGACCTGGGCGTCGAACAGCCACCACCCCGGCCCGATCACCCTGGAGGCGTCGATGATGCCGCTCGACTCCTCGTCGAGCGTGATCAGGCCGGGAGCGCCCGCCGCAAACAGCTCAGGGTCGAACTCGGCGACGACGCCGCGCGCGCCCGTCTCGGTGTCGTAGGCGACGATGCGCCCGACATGGGCGTTGTTGCCCGAGTCCTCCTGGATCAGGAGGTTGCCCCGCATGTCGATGTCGAGATTGTCGGGCTTGTTGGGGTAGGGGGCCTCGGAGCCGTCCAGCAGCAGCTCGATCGTCCCGCCCAGCTCGGGGTGTTCGATGTCCTTGAACACGAGCCGCCACAGCCCGCCGCCATCACGCGTCACGCCCGGCTCGCGCTGCGTCGTATCGCCGCCCTCCGTCGTGACGAAGTAGAACGTGTCCGGGTGGCTCGGATCCCAGGTGGCGTCCTCGATCCGGTTGAGCGAGAGGCCATCGGCCGCCGCTTCTGCGTTCTGCCGCGCACCCGACTGGTCCCAGTCGACCTCGGAGAGGTCGAACTCGACCGGCTTGCCCTTGCCAACAGTCGTGCGGAACTGCGCGTCGGTGGCCACCGTATCGTCGAGGGCGTCCAGGACGTAATGGGTCCCGTTCGTCAGCCCCGCCCGGTCGAACGCGTTGCCCTTGCTGCGCTTGACGCCGCGGTAGATCGATAGCTGGCTGAACGGCCCCGCCGGGCCGTCCTCCTCGCCGATCACGAGCGTGGTGTCGGTCCGGTTGTACGCCGGCTTGGTGTTCTCCCAGGTCGCCTGGCCAAGCCGCGGCAGCTGCTGCGCCGTGCCGTCGGTCAGGACGCCGAACACGCGGCCCTCGTCGTTGCTCTCCTCGTTGGCGAAGTAGACCTGCCCCGAGTAGCCGCGCCCGCTGCGCGGGTTGCGGAACTGCCTGGGCGCGCTCAGCGTCGACGAGCAGAAGCGGCTGAACGCGTCGGGCTGGGCGACGAACGTGTCGGCGGGGTTGCGCGGGTTCGGCCCCGCGGGGGACCCCGTCGACTGATAGCTCTGGGTGACGTAGTTCCAGTAGCGCACGCCGGGGTCGATCGTGTCGGCGCCCTCGTCGATCTCGAAGGTCTTGCGGTCGATCGAGAAGGTCGAGACGAACGCGCCCGCCTGACCGTGCCGGCGGGCAATCCCCTGGGTGTCGCGCAGCTCGTGATTCATGAACAGCGTGAAGTTCAGGCCATCGCCGCCGACGGCGCCCAGCCCGTCCGGGATGCCCACCAACTCGTAGCCGTTCGACGCCGAGCCGTCGTCGTCCACTGTCAGCAGCGACTTGATGAACACGCCGTCGGCGACCGGCAACACGTACGGCTCGGTGCTCGTGCTCGGCCCCGTGGTGCTCGCGGACGCATGCCCGCCGCGGTGCCCGAGCGCGGGCGAGGCGACGGCGGCAATCAAGGCGGCGCCACCGACCGCCACGACCAGCAAGTGTCTTCTGAGCATGTGCCCTCCGTTGCTTACGGCGCCTCGGCCGCATGGCGGCCGTCGTCCGCGGGCAGTCCTACCAGCGCCGTCACGGCCGGATGTCAACGCCGCGTGATGGCGCGCCCTCCGGGCGGGAATGCCCGGCGGGGCCGGCACGTCGTCGGGAGCGTTGACGCCCTCGCCGCACCTGGTCGGGCGGGATCCCGAGCGCAGCCGCCTCGGGGCGTTCGTGGCCGCCGACGAGCACGGTGCGCGAGCGCTGCTGGTCCGGGGTGAGCCCGACATCGGCAAGACGGCGCTCTGGCGGGTCGGCGTCGAGCGGTCCTGCTCACGCGCGCCGCGGAGGCGGAGATGCCGCTCGGCTGACCGGCCTCGTCGATCTGTTCGAGCGCCTGGAGCCCGCGCCGGCCGCGCTCGTTTCGGGTCGGATGCGAGCGCGAGTCGGAGGCCCGCGAGGACTCTCGCCGCTCGTCGTGCAACGCGATCGCACGCATACGAGAACACGCTGGTTGGGGGTTCGGCTGATGTCGTGAGCGATGCTTCGGGTCACGTGCGGTGGCCTGCCGCCACCGCGACGTGCGTCGCCGGTGCTGAGTCGGCGGGGTTCGAGGCTCGGGGAGAGTCGAAGGGGCGTGCGCCCGTTCCGTCCGTGGGCCCCGGGCGAGGGGAAGACGGGATGGGTGAACTGCTTGAACTCCAGGATCTCCATCACTTCCTCCGAGTTCTTCAAGCCCGCCTCCCAGGCACGCCTCGATGACAAGGCGCGTCGCGCTACAGGCCGTTCAGGACAGAACCGTGGGGAGATCCGATGGCCACCCATGGGGAGATCCGGTGGCCGCCGGCGGGGACCTCCAGTGGGCCGCCTACGGGGAGTTTCCGGTGGCCGCCGTCACTGGGCGGCAGGCAAGAGCCCGCCGACCTCGGCGTCCCTGCATCCGCAGCGCCCACAGCTCGCAGAGCTGGTCGGCGTCGGAAAGCGGCCGCGAGTGCCTGCCGCCGCCCCCGGCGGGTCGACGGCGAGGGCGGCGTCCCGGAATGCGTGTCGAGACCGCGTCCCATCGGGGATCTTCTCCTTGGGGGCGGTGCCTGACGCGGCGGGGCCGGAAGCTGAGAGCATTTGCGATGTGGACCTCGGCGTCCATCTGCCGCTGATGCGGTTCGGCGAGGAGCGACTCTCGCTCGAGCGACTGGGGAAGGCCGTCGACACCGCCAGGGAGTGCGGCTACGCCGCTGTCTCGGCCAACGACCACTTCGTCTTCCAGGCGGCCTGGCTCGACGGGCCGACGGCGCTCGCGAGCATGATCGAGCGCTCCGGCCAGCTGACCCTTGCCACGACGGTGTCGCTTGCCGTCCTGAGAGGTCCGGTCCCGCTGGCGAAGGCGCTCGCCGCTGTCGACGTACTGTCCGGGGGTCGACTCGTCGCAGCCCTGGGGCCCGGTTCGTCGAGGCGTGACTACGACGCCCTTGGCGTCTCCTTCGAGGAGCGTTGGAAGCGATTCGACGAGGCGCTCGCCGTGCTGCGGGCGCTGCTCAAACGAGAACCGTTGCCGCAGGATGCGCGCTACTACCTCGTGCCCTCCGACATCGAGCTCGCGCCGTGTCCGCGCCAGCGGGGTGGGGTCCCTCTGTGGGTCGGAAGCTGGGGCTCGGAGGCAGGGCTCGCTCGGGTGGCGAGGGCCGGCGACGGCTGGCTTGCCTCCGCCTACAACACGACGCCGGAGCGGTTCTGCGCCGCTCGCGCCCGCTTGGCGCGCGCGCTCGAGGATCGGGGCAGGGACGCGGACGGCTTTCCCAACGCGCTCGCGACGATGTGGACCTGGGTCTCGAACGATCGAGCCGAGGGCGATCGAGTGCTCGCCGATGTCTTGGCTCCGCTCCTGAATCGAGATCCCGACGAGCTGCGCGGGCAGGTCTGCATCGGCCCCGTGGAGCACTGCGCGGAGCTTCTCGCACGCTACGCAGAGGCCGGGTGCCAGCGCGTCTACCTGTGGCCCCTGGGCGACGAGCGGCGACAACTCGAGCTGGTCGCGAGCGAGGTGGCTCCGAACATCGGCCAGAACTGAGGTTGCGGCCGCCTGGACGTAGTTGAGTGGCTTGCTGATCGCTCTGGCTTCTCGTCGTCCAAGGGAGCAGCGCGGAGATCCTTCGTGAGCAATCCGTTTGCGCGTGCGTGCACATCGTGCGGGGGCGCGGCCCGCGGACGGTCGGCGGGGCCGCCCGCGGACGGTCGGCGGGGCCAATCCTCTTGTCCAGGTGAGCGACCCGTCCTGCCTCGTCACGCAGCGCATGTCGCTCGCGGAGCCCCCGCGGCTACGAGCTCTTCAAGGAGCAGGCGGACGGCTGCGTGCGGGCGGTCTTCGAGCCGAGGGGCGAACCCGCGCGCCGTGGGCGCGTTTTCTGACCATGCGTCAGGAACGCGCCCACGCCGCTAGCGCAGCGTCCGCTCGAGCTCCTCCCTCGACGGCAGCCCGCCACGCGCGCCCTCGCCGGTGACGCTCAGCGCCGCGGCGACGACCGCCCGGCGCGCCGCCTCCACGAGCTCCGCGCCGCGGTCGAGCGCGTCGACGAGTGCGCCGCAGAAGGCGTCGCCCGCGCCGGTGGTGTCGACGACGCGGACCTCCGGCGCGACCACCGGCTCGGCGTGCGCGCCGTCGGCCACCACGAGCGCCCCGCCGGCGCCGAGCGTGACGACGACCGCGGGCAGCCCGAGCCGCGCCGCGGCCTCGGCCGGTGCGCCCGGCCCCGCGAGCCGTGCGAGCTCGCCGCGGTTGGGGACGAGGACGTCGGCGCGGCAGGCGAGCTCGCGCGCAGGCGCCGGGTTGAGGACGACGCGCCCGCCAGCCGCGGCCGCGGCGGCCGCCACGGCCGCGGGCGGGATCTCGTGCTGGAGCGCCACCACGCCCGCGCCCGCGAGCAGCTCGCGCGCGGCCTCGACGTCGCCGGGGCCGACGCGCCCGTTGGCCCCCGGCGAGACCACGATCGCGTTCTCGCCGCCCGCCTCGACGCCGATCAGCGCTATGCCGCTCGGCGCGTCGGCGTCCTCGCGCAGGTGGGTGACGTCGACCCCCTCCGCGAGAAGGTCCGCGCGCAGCCGCCGCCCGGCGACGTCGGCGCCCACCCGCCCCACGAACGCCACCGCGCTCCCGAGCCGCGCGGCGGCGACCGCCTGGTTGGCGCCCTTGCCGCCCGGCAGCTCGCGGCGGTCGCCGCCGACCACGGTCTCGCCGGGGCCGGGCAGCCGCGGCACGGCGACGACGACGTCGAGGTTGACCGAGCCGACGACCGCGATCACAGCGCCGCCAGCGCGCCGATCACGAGGTCCCAGAAGCGCTCGACGTCGAGCTCGACCGCGACGCGCGCGTTCGGCGGCTCGCCGAGGCGGCCATCGAGGTCGACGACGGTCGCGCCGCGCGTGAGCCGCCCCTCGGTCTCGACGGCCACGAAGGCCTCGACGCAGCGCCCCAGCGACGGGTCGAGCGCGAGCGCGAGCGCGCACGCGTCGTGCACCGGCGGGCCGGCGAAACCGAAGGCGTCACGGTAGCTGTCGGCGACGAAGCGCAGCCAGCCGAGCACGACCTCGGCCACCGGCGTGCCCAGCGCGCGGATGCGCTCGAGCACGTCGGGCGTGGCGAGCGCTCGGTGGGTGACGTTCAGCCCGGCCATCGTCACCGGCACGCCACGGGCGAAGACGAGCGCCGCCGCCTCGGGGTCCACGAACGCGTTGAACTCGGCGAGCGGGCGCGTGTTGCCGCGACCCGTCGAGCCGCCCATCCACACGAGCTCCGCGACGGCCGCGGGCGCGCGCTCGAGCAGCGCCGCGACGTTCGTCAGCGGGCCGGTGGCGACGAGCGTGGAGGGCCCGGCGGCGACGAGGAGCTCGACGGCCGGGCGCGGGTCGAGCGCCACCGTCGGCTCGGGCAGCGCCGCGCCGTCGAGCCCGCTCGAGCCGTGGACGTCGAGCGCGGTGACGAGCTCGCCGCGGCGCGGGCCCGCCGCGCCCGCGGCGATCGCCACGCCGTCCAGGCCCGCGAGCGTGGCCACCCGGCGCGCGTTCAGCGTCGTCTTGGCGAGCTGCGCGTTGCCCGCCACCGTCGTGATCGCGCGCAGGTCGGCCTCGGGGTGGCCCGCCGCGACGAGGATCGCAAGCGCGTCGTCGTGGCCAGGGTCGCAGTCCAGGACGAGCCGGGTCACCGCGGCAGCAGCGGCGAGTCGAGCCCGGCGGCGAGCCCGCGCGGCGCGGCGAGCGCCTCGAGCATCGCGGCGGTGTCGGCGATCCGCACGCCGGTGAGGTGCTCCTCGCGGCCCTCGAAGTCCTCGACGATGGCGACGACGGCCGCCCCGTAGGCGGCGCCGTCGCCCGCGGCCAGCCCGGCGATCGCGTCGGACGCGCGGCCGAAGGCGGGTGAGCCGGCGCGCATGGCGCCCGCGAGCCGCGCGGCCTCGGCGTCGTCGTCCTGCACGAGCGCCGCGACGGCGAGCGCGTAGGCAGCGGGCGGCGAGGCCTCGCCGCGCTCCTCCTCGACGAGCTGGCCGCGCACGTAGCCGGCCGCCTCGCCGGCGTCGCCGGCCAGCACGGCGGCCTTGAGCATGCCCTCCAGCCGCCCGTAGCTCGCCGGCGGCGCGACCTCCCACGACGCGCGGTAGAGCTCGGCCGCCTCCTGGTAGGCCAGGTGCGCGGCCTCGGCGTCGCCGCGCAGCGCGGCGCGGTGGCCGTCGCCCTCGGCGCTGATCGCGCGGAGCATGAGGTCGCGGTGGGGACCCTCGGTCATCGGGCTCATACGGGCACGACCGCGTTGCGCTTCCATGGCCGCTCGACGACCTTGCCCTCGGCCATCTCGAGCGCGCGGCAGATGACCGGCCGCGTCTCGCGCGGGTCGATGACGTCGTCGATCATGCCGTTGCGGGCCGCAACGTAGACGTCGATGATCCGCCGGTAGGCCGCGATCAGCTGGGCCTTCTTCGTCGTCGGGTCCGCCGCGGCCTCGACCTCGCGGCGCATGACGATCTCGACCGCCCCCTCGGCGCCCATGACGCTGATCTCCGCGCTCGGCCAGGCGACGATCAGGTCGGGCTCGTAGGCGCGGCCGTTCATGACGTAGTAGCCCGCGCCGTAGGCCTTGCGCAGGACGACCGTGATCTTCGGGACCGTCGCGTTGGCCACAGCGTGGAGCATCTTCGCGCCGTGGCGGATGATCCCGGCCGCCTCGACCTTCGTGCCGACCATGAAGCCCGGCACGTCCTGCAGGAAGACGAGCGGCAGGCCGAACGCGTTGCAGAGGTTGACGAAGCGCGCGGCCTTGTCGGCCGAGTCGTTGTCGAGGATGCCGCCGAGCCGACGGGGCTGGTTGGCGACGATCCCCACCGGGCGCCCGCCGAAGCGCGCGAAGCACGTGATGATCGTCTTGGCCCATTGGGGTTTCACGTGAAACGTCTCGCCGTGGTCGACGATCCGCCGGATGACGTCGTCCATGTCGTAGGGCTGGCGGTTTGAGTCCGGGAGCACGTCGAGGAGCTCGTCGTCGCGCCGGTCGACCGGGTCGTCGCTCGCGAGCGCGGGCGGCGCCTCGCGGTTGTGCGAGGGCAGGTAGGAGAGGTAGGCCTTGATCGCCTCGATGCACGCCTCGTCGTCGGCCACCTCGAGATCGCCGACGCCCGAGCGCCGGCAGTGCACGCGTGAGCCGCCGAGCTCCTCCTGCGTGACGTCCTCCCCCACCGCGGCGCGCACGAGGTGCGGGCCGGCCAGCGCCATCGACCCGCGGCCCCTGACCATCGGCACGAAGTCGGCGAGACCGGGGATGTACGCCGTGCCGGCCGCGCACGGGCCCATGAGCGCGGCCACGAGCGGCACGACGCCGCTCATGACGACCTCCTCGCGGAAGAGGTGGCCCGAGCCCGCGAAGAGCGAGCCGACTGCCTCCTGGATGCGCGCGCCGGCGGAGTCGAGCAGCCACACGAGCGGCATCCGCTTGGTCAGCGCGAGCTCGCGCATGCGGGCGACCTTCGTCTCGCCCGTCATCCCCATCGAGCCGGCCATGACCGTGAAGTCGTAGGCAACGGCGGCCACCATGCGCCCGTCGATCCGGCCGAAGGCGGTGAGGACGCCGTCGGCCGGCGCGTCGCGGTCCTCGAGGCCGC
The DNA here is from genome assembly GCA_963803375.1 of uncultured Actinomycetes bacterium. Taxonomy (GTDB): domain Bacteria; phylum Actinomycetota; class Thermoleophilia; order Solirubrobacterales; family Solirubrobacteraceae; genus JAOPZW01. The sequence goes on from CAWDMB010000014.1 coordinate 300,898, forward strand.
GCACGGAGTAGTGGATCCCCGCGTGCAGGCCGAGCTCGGTGAACGCGCCCTCGTCGAACAGCAGCGCCAGGCGCTCGCGCGCGGTGAGCTTGCCCTGCTCGTGCTGGCGGGCGATCTTCTCGACACCGCCGCCCAGGCGCGCCTGCGCGCGGCGCTCGGCCAGGTCGTCGGCGAGCGGGCGCAGGAGGCTCATGCCAATTCGCCCACTCCGGGGGCTGATGGCACAGGCGGCAGCAGCGGCTCGACGATCGTGGTCACGCGGCGGGCGAGCGCCGGCGCCGGGAAGTCGGTGACCTCGAGGCCGACGACGTCGGCCGCGTTGGCGACCTCGGCCAGCAGCGTGCGCAGGCCGCCGTCGCTCAGCCCGCCCTCCGCCGGCCAGTGCAGGCCGGGCATCGCGCTCGGGTCGAGCACGTCGAGGTCCAGGTGCACGAAGACCTCGCGGCCCGCCAGCGCCCCCGCGAGCTCCGACGGGCGCTCGACGAGCCCGACGCCGCGGGTCTCCACGAGCACGCGCTCGCCCGCGTCGACGTCGCGGATCCCGCACATGACGACCCGCGCGGGTTCGATCGCGCCGGCGTCCAGGCCGGTGTCCCAGACACCGCAGGCGCCGGCGAGGCACATGCCGCCGAGGAACCCCGACACCGTCGTCTCCGGGCTGTTGAAGTCCGCGTGGGCGTCGAGCCATAGCACCCATACGTCGGGGCGCTCGCGGGCGACGACCGGCAGCGTCGTCACGCAGATCGAGCAGTCCGAGGACGTCAGGACCGGGAAGCGCCCGGCGGCCAGCGCGTCCTGCACCTGGCCGCCGGCCTCCAGCAGGCAGCCGCGCGCGGCGCGCAGGTCGTCGTCGAAGCGGGTGTCGGCCGGCGCGCCGGGCGTGCCGAGCAGCCGCGCCTCGACGCCGAGCCGCTCGCCGACGGCAAGCGCGAGCTCGCGCGCGCCCTCCGAGGTCGACGCCGTGCGGTCCGACGTCCGGCACAAGAGCGCGCTCACCGCCCCTTCCACTCGGGCTCCCGCTTCGCGAAGAAGGCCTGCACGCCCTCCTGGATGTCCTCCGTCGAGAAGGCGATCGTCAGCTGCGCGCGCAGGAAGTCCAGCGCGTCCTCGAAGGCCATGTCCTGCTGGCGCCAGATCGCGTCCTTGCCCATGCGCACGAGCAGCGGCGAGCTGCGCGCGAGCTTGCCGGCCCACTCGCCGACGGCGGCGTCGAGCTCGCCGGCCGGCACGACGCGGTTGACGATCCCCAGCCGCTGCGCCTCGCGGGCGTCGATGCGCTCGCCCAGCAGCAACAGCTCCGTGGCCTTCTTGCGCGGGACGTTGCGGAAGATCAGGGCCATGATCATGAAGGGGAAGACCCCGACGTCGATCTCGGGCGTGCCGAAGCTCGATGCCTCGCTCGCGACGACGAGGTCGCAGGCGAGCGCGAGCCCGAGCGCGCCCGCCAGGCAGTGGCCGTTGACCTTGGCGATCGAGGGCTTGCCGAGCGTGCCGAGCAGGCGGAAGACCTCCGGGAAGAGCGCGGTGGTGGTCAGGTGCTTGTGGACGAGGGGGACGTCGGCGACGAAGCCCGCGAGGTTGCCGCCGGCGCTGAACGTGCGCTCGTGGGTGGAGGCGAGCACGACGCAGCGCACCGCGTCGTCGTCGCGCGCGGCCTGCAGCGCGGCCGCGAGGTCGCGGAGCAGCTCGTCGGAGAGCGCGTTGGCGCTCTCGGGCTCATCGAGGGCAATCGTGCGCACGCCGTCGGCGTCGTCGATGCGCAGGGGGCTCCGGCTCAAGCGCGCAACCCTGCCGGACGGGCGCGATGCTCGCAACCGGACACCGCGGTTGCCGGTCGGACCCGCCCGTGCATGCCGTCCCGCGCCAATCGAGCCCGTCGGGCGCCGTTCTGGCGCGCGGCGGGCATCCAGGAGGTGAGGGGCCCAGGCCGCGGAAGGCCTACTACGCCCAGCGGATCGTTCCTCGGCGCTCGGGGACCAGTCGCGAGGAGCTCGCCGCGCGCCTGTCGACGTCGAGCACCATTTGTCGGGGCGTCCCTGCACAGATAAGGGATCACGCCGCCGTCCTCCCACGCCCGGCGGCGGAGCATGATGGGAGCGGTTGCCGTGGCAAGTGGGAAGTCCTACTGTCCGCTTATGGCCGCCGCCGACCCCGCCGTCCTCAAGCCCGACTTCGCCGCGCAGGCCCGGCACCCGCTCTTCACGGATGACCACGAGGCGCTGCGGGAGTCGATTCGCCGCTTCGTGCTCGCCGAGCTCGCGCCCCACGCCGAGGAGTGGGAGCGCACGACGTTCCCCGACGCGGTCTTCGCGCGGATGGGCGAGCTCGGCTTCCTCGGCCTCGACAAGCCCGAGGCCTACGGCGGCCAGGGCGGCGACTATGCGACCTCGCTCGTGCTCGCCGAGGAGATCGTGCACTCGCACTGCGGGGGCCTGGCCATGGGCGTCGCCGTCCACACCGACATGGCGATGCCGCCGATCATCGCCTTCGGCACCGAGGAGCAGAAGCGCGACTGGGTCGTGCCGGCGATCCGCGGCGAGAAGATCCTGTGCCTCGGCGTCACCGAGCCCGACGCGGGCTCCGACGTCGCCGGCATCAAGACGCGCGCGCGGCGCGACGGCGGCGAGTACGTCATCAACGGCTCGAAGACGTACATCACCAACGGCCACCGCGCCGACGCGATCGTGCTCGTCACGAAGACCGAGCCCGAGGCCGGCTACGACGGGTTCACGCTCTTCCTCGTGCCGATGGACGCGCCCGGCGTGATCCGCGAGCGCAGGCTCGAGAAGCTCGGCATGCACGCCAGCGACACGGCGCTGCTCGCCTTCCAGGACGTCCGCGTTCCGGAGAGCGCGGTCCTCGGGCAGGTTGGCAAGGGCTTCTACCACATCATGTGGGAGCTCCAGGGCGAGCGGCTCATCGGAGCCGCCGGGTGCGTCGCGGGCGCCCAGCGCGTCTTCGAGCAGACGCTCCACTACGCCAAGGAGCGCACGGCCTTCGGGCGCGAGATCGGCCACTTCCAGGTCATCCGCCACAAGTTCGCCGAGATGGCCACGAAGATCGAGACCGCGCGCCAGCTCGTTTACGCGACTGCCTGGCGGTTCCAGCACGGCGACTACCCCGTGCGCGAGATCTCGATGGCCAAGCTCCACGCCGCGCGGGTGGCGGTCGAGGTCGCCGACGAGTGCATCCAGATCCACGGCGGCGCGGGCTACATGGTCGAGTACGGCGTCGAGCGCGTGTGGCGCGACATGCGCCTGAACCGCATCGGCGGGGGCACCGACGAGATCATGCTCGACGTGATCGGCCGCTCCTACGGCCTCTAGAGCGGCCCGGCGTGGGACTCGAGGTGGCGCCGCTCGGGGACGCTGAGCGTGCGGCGCGGCCACGCGGTAGAAGGCCCAGCACGCATCGTGGGTGAAGCAGACGGGCGACACGCGCGCGCTGCCGTGGGCTGGCTGGTGGTCAGCGCTTGTAGCGGTTGGCGTCGATGATCGCCGCGACTCTTGCTGCGGGCTCGTCGTTGCCGGCTGCGTGTGGCTTCACGACGCGCGCTTGATGCGGTAGCGAAGGTGCGTGGCGCTCGGCGCCGATACCAGGTCGGCGAGTTCGAGCTCGATGTGCGCCGGCAGGGTGTCGGTGAGCCGGGTTCCGGCGCCGAACAGGACCGGCACGAGGTGGATCGAGAGCTCGTCGACGAGACCCGCTCGCAGGAACTGGTTGCCGACGGCGGGGCCGCCCATGATGGTCACGTTCTTGCCGTTGGCGGCCGCTTGTGCCTGCCCGAGTGCGTCCTCGATGCCGGTCGTGACGAAGACGTAGACGCCTCCGGCGGGAGCATCGGAGGGCGCGGCGCGGGTGAGCACGAAGACGGGCAGCCGCGCCGGGCCAGTCGGTCCGTCGGCCTGCCACCAGGCGAGCGAGTCGTCGTAGGTGACCCGGCCGCAGATCACCGCGCCGGTGCCGGCGATGCCGCGGCTGAGCACGTCGCGGCCGGCCGCATCGTCATCGTTCATCGCCCAGGCGTGCAGCGCCTCGCCGCCGTCGCCCAGCGGCTCCTCGGGCCGCGGGTTCGCGGCCCTGACATACCCATCGAGGGACATGCTCATGTCGAAGCTCACAGAGCTCACGATTTCCCTCCCTGTGTCGAGTGCTGGTTGCCGGCGAAACTCGCGGTCGGTCGATCGCGGCGTCGAGGTGGGCTGCGTTCCTGGTTCGTCGAGCCAGGCCGTGTCGAAGCGGGGCGGCGTGGGTTCCTACTCGCACGTCGAACGAGGCCGGACGAAATCGACGCGCCCGCAAGATTGCCCTGCGCGTGTCCGGAGACCGACCACGCTGGCTTGCCCGCTGCTGACGCCCCGTTCGGTGGAGACGACAAGCTCGATCTATGGCGCTCGGGCGCGCGACTGCCCGGCTGCTGCAGAGAGCAAGCCCTACTCGTACGGCTCGCGCGGCGCGCGGAACTCCGACTGGAAGTCCATCGGCTGGTTCAGCAGGACCTCCTCGGCCATGTGCTCGCGCTCCGCATCGACCTTCTCCTGCCTCGGGTTGTCGCGCCGCATGAGGCTGTAGATCCCGCCGAGGACGAGGATCAGGAGGACCGCGGCGAGGAGGGCGAGCCAGCCGGCGCCGAGGGCCACGGGAGGAGCGAGGGTGGGCATGGACCGAGCCTATGCCGCCGAGCGCCGGCGTGCCAGCTATCTGCGATAGCGTCGCGCCGCCGTGGCCGATTTCGCCAAGACCATCGCCGAGGGCTACGCCGTCGAGGGGCCGGCCATCGACCTCGGCCGCGGCGTCTTCGAGGGCGAGATCGTCCGGGAGGCGACGGTCCGGATCCCGCTGGCCATGATGAACCGCCACGGGCTCATCGCGGGGGCTACCGGGACGGGCAAGACCCGGACGCTGCAGGGCCTGGCCGAGCAGCTCTCGGCCAACGGCGTGCCCTGCCTCGTGGCCGACATCAAGGGCGACCTCTCGGGGCTCTCGACGCCCGGCGAGTCCGGCGGGGCGGCCGAGAAGCGCGCGGGCCAGCTCGGGATGCCGTTCGCGCCGACGGGCTTCCCGGTCGAGTACCTCGCGCTCGGCGGCCTGGGCCCCGGCGTGCCGGTGCGCGCGACGGTCAGCGACTTCGGGCCGCAGCTGCTCGCGAAGATCCTCCACGCCAACGAGACGCAGGAGCAGAGCCTGCAGCTCGTCTACCACTACGCCGACACGAAGGCGCTGCCGCTGCTGGACCTCGCCGACCTGCGCGCGCTGCTGACGTTCCTGGACTCCGACGCGGGCCAGGCCGAGCTGCAGGGCATCGGGGGCCTCAGCTCGCAGACCGTCGGCGTGCTCCTGCGCACCCTCGTCGGCCTGGAGACCGGCGGCGGCAACGAGCTCTTCGGCGAGCCCCAGCTCGACATCGCCGACCTCATGCGCGTCGCGCCCGACGGGCGCGGCGTGATCTCGTGCCTCGAGCTCCCCGCCGTCCAGGACAAGCCCGAGCTGTTCTCGACCGCGCTCATGTGGCTGCTGGCCGAGCTCTTCGAGACGTTGCCCGAGGCCGGCGACCTCCCCAAGCCGAAGCTCGCGTTCTTCTTCGACGAGGCCCACCTGCTCTTCAACGACGCAACGAAGGCGTTCGTCGAGCAGGTCGTGCAGACCGTGCGCCTCATCCGCTCCAAGGGCGTCGGCGTCTTCTTCATCACCCAGACGCCCAAGGACCTGCCCGCCGACGTCCTCGGGCAGCTCGGCAACCGCGTCCAGCACGCCCTGCGCGCCTTCACGCCCGAGGACGCCAAGGCGCTGAAAGCGACGGTCGGCACGTTCCCGCGCTCGGACTTCTACGACCTCGAGGAGCTGCTGCCCAAGCTCGGCATCGGCGAGGCCGTCGTCACCGTCCTTGACGAGGACGGCGTCCCGACGCCGGTCGTCGACACGAAGCTTGCCGCGCCGTCCGCCTCGATGGGCTCTGCCGCCGACGTCGACGGCGCCGCGAAGGCCTCGCCGCTGTGGCGAAGTACGGCACCCGCATCGACAGCCAGAGCACGCGCGAGCTGCTCGCCGCGCGCCTGGAGCCCGCGCCCGAGCCGGTGCCGGTGCCGGCGCCCGAGGAGCCCGCGCACGTCCCGCCGCCCAAGCAGCGCAAGAAGACGGGCGCGAGCGACGCGATGGCCGGCGGCCTCGAGAGCCTCGGCGGCTTCCTCGGCTCGCGTCAGGGCCAGCGGCTGCAGAAGCACGTCCTGCGCGGCGTCTTCGGGATGCTGCGCAAGAAGCTGTGACGGCGGGGAAGCCCTTCCGACGAGATCCTGCCGAGGTCCTTCTTAGCTTCCACGGCACCGTCCGGGAACCCCCCTCGCCGGCCCAGTGTGGCAGCTGCCGGGGCGCCTCGACGAGGCCTGACCGCCCGGTCGATCACTAGGATCGCCGGCCCTCACCGAAGGCGAGCGAGCAAGGAGCACGGCATGGGCGTTCTCGACGGCAGGATGGCGATCGTCACCGGCAGCGCGCGCGGCATCGGCCGGGCCACGACCGGGCTGCCGGCCGAGCACGGCGCGTGCTCGCCGTGCAGCGACCACGTCGACGGCCGGGTACCGCACGTCACCGGCGGGCAGATCACGCGAATGCTGAGCCGACCGGAGCCGCGACTTCACGCGATCCGTCGGGTTCGTGCGGTGTCATCCGTCCCGTGCCAGGAGCCCCGCCCGTGATCAAGCGCCCCGCCCTTGCCGTCGTGCTCGCCCTCGCCGCCCCCCTGCTCGTCGCGGCACCGGCGGGCGCGGCCTTCTTCCCGCAGGTGTCGGTGCGGGCCTCGACCGCCGGCGGCGCCTTCACCGGCACGCTCAGCCTCGACCGCTTCGAGGTCCAGGGGACGGGCCTCGCGGCGATCGGCTCGCTCACCGGGACGCTGAAGGATCGCCGCTATCCCGGCCCGCGGCGCCTCCGGTTCGGGACGTTCTCGTTCCCGGCGATCGTCGGGCCCGTCCCCGGGCAGACCGACTGCGCGCGGCTCGGAATCGGGCTGCAGGGCCGCACAGTGCGCCTCTTCGGCCTGCGGGCGACGTTCCCCGCACGCGGACTGTCGCTGCGCCCGCGCGCGCGCTCGCCGCGCGCCTACCGCCCGCTGTTGTGCGGGATCTCGCAGGCGAGCGCGGCCAAGGTCGCGCTGCCGATCCAGGCCTACCTCCTGACGGGGCTCGTGGACAGCTTCCCGGCGCCGTCCGCCTCGACCCCGGCGCGGACGTAGTGCGGATCCTCGCGCTCGGCCTGCTCGCCGCCGCCGTGCTCGCCGCGCCGGCGAGCGCCGCGGCCGCCGACCTCGTGGCGCCGGTCACCCGGGACGGGCCGGGCGGGCGCGCGGTCCTCGGCGGCAGCTGGCTGCTCAAGCGCGACCCCGGTGACCAGGGCCTCGCCGGCCACTGGGAGCGCTCCGGCTCGACCGCCGGCTGGACGCGGATCACGGTCCCGCACGCCTACAACACCGACGACCGCAGCTCGAACAGCTTCATCGGCGCGCCGGCCTGGTACCGGACCAACTTCCGTCTGCCGAGCGCCGCTGCCGACGCCGTCTGGCGACTGCACTTCTACGCGGTCAACTACCGCGCGAAGGTGTGGCTCAACGGCAAGCTCGTCGGCGAGCACGCGGGCGGCTTCGAGCCGTTCGAGCTCCCGCTGCGCGACGTGAATCGAACGGGGACCAACCGACTCGTCGTGCGCGTCGACAACCGCCGCCTGCCGACCGACTTCCCGCCCTCGGTCTTCACGAACGACGACGTGCCCGAGGGCGGCTGGTGGAACTATGGCGGCATCGTGCGCGAGGTCGAGCTGCGGCGGGTCGACCGGCTCGAGTTCGCGCGCGTATCCGTGCGCGCGCAACCGACCTGCGCCGGCTGTCCGGCCGTCGTCAACGTCAAGGCGACGCTGCGCAACGTCACCCGCGAGCGCCAGCGCGCGCGCCTGGCGGGGACGTTCGGCGGCGTCGCCGTGCGTTTCGGATCGGTCGCGCTCGCGCCGGGGCGCGCCAGGACGCTGCGCGCCCGCCGGCTCAGGGTCCCCTCGCCGCGGCTGTGGTCGCCCGCCGACCCCTACCTCTATCCCGTGTCGCTCAGCGCGTCGGCGAGCGCCGGCGGCCGGCGCGCGGCGGTCGTCGGCCGCTACTCGCTGCAGTCCGGCATCCGCTCGATCGTCGTCGGCGGCGACGGCCGGCTGCGCCTCAACGGCGCGCCGGTCGATCTTCGCGGCGTCGCGCTGCACGAGGATCTGCCCGGCAAGGGCCCGGCGCTGACCGGCGCCGACCGCCTCGCGCTCGTGGGCTCGATCAAGGACGTCGGGGCGACGCTCGTGCGCTCGCACTACCCGCTGCACCCGGCGATGCAGGAGCTCGCCGACCGCACCGGCCTGCTGGTCTGGTCCGAGGTGCCGGTCTACCGCATGTCGACGCGCTACCTGCGCAGTCGCGCGGTGCGCTCCGCGGCGGTCGAGGCCGTGCGCCAGGACGTGCTGGCCAACGAGAACCACCCCTCGGTCATCGTCTGGTCGATCGCCAACGAGCTCGACGCCAAGCTGCCCGCGGAGATCCGCTCCTACATCGGCCAGGCGGCGGCCGCCGTGCGCAAGCTCGACCGCTCGCGGCCGGTGGGCATGGCCTTCTTCGGGCATCCGACGCTCGCCTGCCGGCCGGGGCTCGAGCCGCTCGACGTCCTCGGCGTCAACGACTACTTCGGCTGGTACGGCGGCGACGTCAGCTCGCGCGACGCGCTCTCGCCGTACCTCGACCAGATGCGCGCCTGCCATCCGCGCCAGGCGATGATGGTCACGGAGTTCGGGGCCGAGGCCAACCGCGACGGCCTCGTGACCGAGAAGGGCACGTACGCCTTCCAGCAGGACTTCGTGCGCTTCCAGCTCGGCGTCTTCGGGCTCAAGCCGTGGCTGAGCGGCGCGATCTACTGGACGCTGCGCGAGTTCTACATCACGCCGACCTGGGCGGGCGGCAACCCGAGGCCCACGCCGCCGCTGCACCAGAAGGGCCTCATCAGCTATGCCGGCGCGCCCAAGCCCGCCTACGCCGACGTCCAGGCGTCCTACCGCGCGACGCCGCAGCTCTCGCTGCCCTAGGCGGCCCGAGCCGTGCCCGCGATCGCGACCGTCGGCGAGGCCGACCTGCCCGAGCTCCTGCCGCTCCTGCGGGCCTACCTCGACTTCTACGAGGTGACGCCCGCCGACGAGGACGTCCTCGCGCTGTGCCGGGCCCTGATCGCCGATCCCGATGCCGAGGGCCTCCAGCTCCTCGCCCGCGACGACGACGGCGCCGCGGTCGGCTTCGCGACGGTCTTCTGGTCGTGGTCGACGACGCAGGCGCAGCGCATCGGGGTCATGAACGACCTCTACGTCGCGCCCGTGGCGCGCGGGTCGCGTCTCGCCGACGCGCTCATCGCCGCGTGGCCTAGAGCGCTGCCGGGCGCGCGGCGCTCGGCGCCTGGCCTGGCAGACGGCGCTCGACAACGTCCGCGCCCAAGCGGTCTACGACCGCGTCGGGGCCGAGCGCTCGCGCTGGCTGGATTACGATCTGCGGGCATGAGGCTCGTCAAGCCCGGGCCCGACCGCGAGACCCCGCGCGGCATCGTCGGCGGCTCGGAGATCGCGGCGGCCACCACGGGCGCCCACAACATCTACATGGGCAAGTTCCGCGTCCCGGCCGGGGCGCGCTCGCGGCCGCACTATCACGCCAACTGCGAGAGCGCCCTCTACATGCTCTCCGGGCACATCGCGATCCGCTGGGGCGAGCGTCTCCAGCAGGCGCTCGAGGTCGAGCCGGGTGATCTGCTCTACGTGCCCCCGCGCGAGACGCACGTCGTCGAGAACCTCTCCGACGCCGAGGCGGCCGAGTATGTGGTCGCGCGCGACTCGCCGACCGAGGACTCCGTGGAGGTGCCCTGGGCGGAGTAGCGCCTGGTCAGCGAGCCGCCCCGAGCGCGAACGCGCAGCCGGTCACGTGGTCGCCGGCCGGCGAGGCGAGATCGCTGACCAGCAGCCCGACCGGTCGCGTGGTCGACGTCGCGGGCGGCGGCGCTCCGCGCGATCATCGACGCCGACGGCGAGCAACCCGGCGCGCAGGACCGCTGGCATGCGCCCGGGCGCGTGCGGGACCGGGGTAGCCTGCGGAGTCGCGATGGCCGTCTCGACCGTCCCCAAGCGCGCGGCCATCCCGCTGGCGGGCGGCGCCGAGGGCGCCGGCGTCACCGTCACGCCGATGCGCGCCGGCGCGCTGCTGATGCCGCCGAGCTTCCTGCAGCGTCGCGGCGGGCCGGCCCGCACCGCGCGCGGGCTGGCGGCGCGGCGCTCGCGCTGGACCGAGGTACCGGTGCCGTGCTTCCTCGTCGAGCATCCCACCGTCGGGCCGGTGCTCGTCGACACCGGGCTGCCGGCCGCCGCCGCCGACGACCCGCGCGCGGCGTTCGGACGCCGCGGCGCGCTCGTGCTGCGCGCGCGGATGCAGGAGGACTGGGCGATGACCGCGCAGCTGGCGCAGCGCGGGCTCGAGCCGCTGGACGTCGAGGTCGTCGTCATGACGCACCTGCACTTCGACCACGTCGGCGCGGTCGCGGCGTTCCCGTCGGCCTCGTTCGTAGTCGACCAGGCCGAGTGGGACGCCGCGTCCTCCGGCGGGCTCGTCCAGGGCTACGTGCGCCGGCTCTTCGACCACTCCTACGACTGGCGCGCGATCGACTTCACAGGTCGCAACGTCGAGTCGTTCGCGAGCTTCGGGCGCACCGTCGACCTCTTCGGCGACGGCAGCGTGCGGCTGCTCTCGACGCCCGGCCACACGCTCGGGCACATGAGCGTGCTGGTGCGCCTGGCCTCCGGGCGCGAGCTGCTGCTGACCGGCGACGCGGCCTACGCGCGGCGCTCGATCGACGAGCAGCTCGTGCCCCTGTTCGCGGCCGACGAGCACCTGTACCGCCGCTCGCTGCGCGAGATCCGCCGCTACGTCGAGCAGACGCCGAGCGCCGAGGTCATCTGCGGCCACGACGCCCACGGCTGGCCGGGCGTCCGCGAGCACTACGACTAGCGCGCGAAGGTCAGGCGGCCGGGCGCCGCCGGCGCGGCGCCGTGCCGAAGACGTAGTCCCACACCGGCAGGCTCACGCCGTAGCCGCGCGTGTCGTCCTGGAAGTGATGGCGCATGTGCTGCTCGCGCAGCAGTCGCCCGAGGCGCGTGCGCGGCAGATGGTGGTGGAGGTGGTAGTGCGTCATGTCGTAGGACAGGTATCCGAACAGGAAGCCGGCGCCGAGCGCGAGGCCGGCATCGCCCCCGGCGAGGACGATCGCCCCCACGATGATCACCGCGAGCGGCACGCTGACCGACGGTGGCATGACGAGGCGCATCGGATCGTTGGGATGGTCGTGGTGGACGCCGTGGATGATGAAGTGCAGCCGTGCGCCGATCCCGTCCTCGGGCTCGAAGTGGAAGACGAGGCGGTGCATCCAGTACTCGAAGAGCGTCCACCCCGCCCAGCCGGCGACGAGCCAGAGCACCAGCGAGCCGAGCGCCAGGCGCGTGCCGGCCACGGCGGCGAGAGCGACGATCGCCGGCACGTAGAGGATCAACGGCACACACGGATGCACGCGCGAGAGGCGGTCCAGAACCTCCGAGTCGAACATCCGTGGCGAGTCGCGGAGGGCTTCGGAGCGTGACGACGTCGTCTGCATGCCCTGAAGCTTCTCAGACGCGCCCGCGAACGTGGAGCGGGTCGCCCGGTTCCCGCGGCCAGGCCGCGGCCCCGGCGCGCCCGTGGGCCTCCAGGTGCGCGTAGAGGCCGCGGATCTCGGCGAAGATCGCGTCGGCGACGGCCTGCTGCTGGTCGCGCGTGGGCGCGGGCACGCGCTCGTAGCGCAGCGGCTCGCCGTAGAGGATCGTCACCCGCGGGAAGCGCCCGCGCCGCCAGTTGCGCACCCGCGAGGAGCCGTGGACGGCCGCCGGCACGATCGTCGCCCCGGTCTGGAGCGCGAGCCGGCCGATGCCGGGCCGCGCCCGCTCGCCCAGCGCGCCGGTCCGCGACCGGCCACCCTCGCAGTACATGGCCACGCAGCCGCCGCGCTCGAGGATGACCTCGGCGGTCACGAACGCCTCCTCATCGCGGTGCCCCCGGCGCACGGGGAACACGCCGCCGTGGCTGAAGACGAACTGCATCGGGGGCTTGAAGAGCTGCGACTTGGCCATGTAGCGGATCTTGCGTCGCAGCGAGGAGCCGATGAAGAAGTGGTCGAGGAAGGAGAAGTGGTTCGGCGCGAGGATGACCGGCCCGCTCGCGGGAACCGCCTCGGGCCGGAACGTGCGCGTGCGGAAGAACGTCCACGCGTAGAGCGAGGTGGCGACCCGCACGACCTCGTAGATCCAGTTGGGGCGGCGCGTGCGCGAGCGCTCGTGGAAGGCCGCGAAGTGCTCGGCCGGGCGGGGGTCCTTGTAGACCTGCGCGCGGATCGGGGCGAGCTCCTGCGCTTCACGCTCCTGCACGTCCTCGGCCACGCCCGCAGCGTACCCGGCCGCGGCCGGCGGCCGGTGGATCGGGCCGGGTTCCCGCCCGGCGCCGGAGCTGTCCCGTCCCCGGCACAGGGTTCGCTGGAACCCGGCCCGACCGCTCGCCCGGCAGCGTCGGAGGCGAGCGCCTCAGACACCGGGCCCGGCGGCGGTTGGGTCAGGACCGTCCGCGGGCCGGCGACCGGCGAGATGTCCCGGAGGGTTCGTCGCAGGAGGAGACGGATTGGCCCCGGGCCGCCACGCTGATCGCCTCTGCACGGTACGTCGGCGCCGCACGGCGTCCCATCGACACTCGGTCCGAGATCGCCCCGTGCCGCTTCTCCCACCGGTCGACGCCGGTGGTGCCAGCTATCGTCCGCCGCGATGACGGAGGTCGAGGCGCACATCACCGGTACCGTCTGGAAGATCGAGTGCCGGGTCGGCGAAACGATCGCGGAGGGCGACACCGTCGTGATCCTCGAGTCGATGAAGATGGAGATGCCCGTCGAGGCCGAGGACGCCGGCACCGTCAGCGAGATCCGCTGCGAGGAGGGCCAGGCGGTCAGCGAGGGTGACACGCTGGTCGTCCTCGAGTAGCGGCCGGCGGGCCTGCTCGCGACGTCACGAGACCCACTAGCGTTCGGCCCGCCATGGCGGGCGAGCTGCGCACCGACCGGCCGGCGGACGGCGTCCTGCGGCTGACGATCTCCAATCCGGGCAAGCGCAACGCGCTCGACCAGGCGCTGCTCGACGCGATCGCCGCGGCGCTCTGGGGCGGCGTCGACGCCCGCTGCGTGCTGCTCACGGGCGCCGACGGCCTCTTCTCCTCCGGCTACGACATCGGCGACATCGACCCCTCGGAGTTCGCCGAGGCGGCCGAGCGCCTCGTCGCCCACCCGTTCACGGACGCGCTGGAGGCGCTCGACGCCTGCGAGGTGCCGACGCTCGCCGCGCTGCCAGGCCCGGCGATCGGGGGCGGGCTCGAGCTCGCGCTCGCCTGCGACCTGCGCCTGGCCGCCGACGGCATCGCGCTCGGGATGCCACCGGCGAAGCTCGGGCTCGTCTACTCGCACACCGGCCTGCGGCGCTTCGTGGACGCGATCGGGGTCCCGCGGACGCGCGAGCTGTTCCTGCTCGGGCGCCCGATCGACGCCGCCACGGGGCTGGGCTGGGGGCTCGTCAACGACGTCGTCGCCCCCGCCCGGCTCGAGGAGCGCGCGCTCGAGTGGGCGGCCGAGCTCGTCGGCAACGCGCCGCTGAGCATCCGTGGGACCAAGCGCGTCCTGCGCGAGCTCGAGCGCGCCCGCTCGCGCCTGGATCCCGAGGTGGAGGTCGAGCTGCTCGAGCTGCGGCACGCGTGCTTCGGCTCGGATGACCTGCGCGAAGGGGTCCGGGCCTTCGCCGAGAAGCGCCCCGCCCGCTGGCGCGGGCGCTGAGGCGGCCCGTGCGCGTGAGCCGTGCGCTCGCGGACGGGTTGCACCGCTGCGGCAGCGAGCGCGACCTCCGCGAGCGCTCCAAGCCCTCCGACCACGCGCCGCTCGTGGTCGAGCTCGACGGCTGACCGCCGTACGCTGGGCCGCGTGGCCTCCAGAGCCCTCGCCGCCCTCGCGGTCCTCGCGGCGCTCGTCGCGGCCGGGTGCGGCGGCGGCGACGACGGCGGCGCGACCGCGCCGCGCCCGTCGACCGGGGCGACGGTCGTCGCGCGGCGCCACGTCGCCCCGCGCCTGCTCGACCTAACCGTCCGCTCGCCCGCGCTCGGGCGTGAGGCGAAGGTGCGGCTGCTCACGCCGGTCGGCTGGCGTCCGGACGCGGGCGGTCGGCGCTGGCCGGTGCTGTGGCTGCTGCACGGCTGCTGCGACACGTACCGCAGCTGGACGCGCTCGACCGACGTCGCCCGCCTGCCGGCCTTGCGCCGCGTGCTCGTGGTCATGCCCGAGGGCGGCGCGGTCGGCTTCTACAGCGACTGGTACAACGGCGGGCGCGGCGGGCCGCCGCGCTGGGAGACGTTCCACCTCACCGAGCTGCGCGGCCTGCTCGAGCGCGACTTCGGCGCCGGCCGGCGGCGGGCGATCGCGGGGCTGTCGATGGGCGGCCTGGGCGCGATCGCCTACGCCGCCCGCCACCCCGGCCTCTTCCGCGCGGCCGCGTCGTTCAGCGGCGTCGTCGCGCCGCTGCGCGACGCGTCCTTCGTCCGGGGGATCGCCGCGCTCGGCACCCGTGACCCCGACGCGCTCTGGGGCTCGCCGAGCGCGCAGCGCGCGGTCTGGGTGGCGCACGACCCGACGCGGCTCGCGCCGCGGCTGCGCGGCACCCTCCTCTTCGTAGCCGCCGGCGACGGGACCGCCGGGCCGTTCGACCCACCGGGCCGGACCGATGTGATCGAGGCGGCGCTGCACCGCGAGAACGTCGCGTTCACGCGGCGCCTGCGCACGCTGCGCATCCCCGCCGCCGTCGACCTCTACGGCCCCGGAACGCACCGGTGGCCCTACTGGCAGCGCGATCTGCACCGATCGCTTCCGCTGCTGCTCCGCGAGCTGGGCTGACGGCGGCGGCTGACGTGGTCCGCCGTCGAACACTGGGGGTTCGGCCGTTGGCGCACCCGCCCTCTCGGGGTACGCTACGCATATGCCCGAGTGCCACCTGATCGCCGGGCCCGCGAGGGGAGCCCCCCTGGCGGCACCCCAGGTCGGTGCGCGCGTCCGCGTCCCGCTCGACTCGCCGCCGAGCTCGCGCTGGTCGCGCACGCTCGCCGCCCATCTCACCGCCGGCCTCACCGGGCACTCGGCCGTCGGCCACCTGCACCTCGATGCCCTCGTTCAGGGCGCCGAGATCGTCCTCGAGGGCGTCGAGCGCGCCGAGGCCGAGCTCCTCGGCCCGGTGTTGCGCCGCGCCATCGAGACGGCGAACCGGGTCTGCGAGGCGCCCGAGGCCGGCGCGTGCCGTCCACCGAACATGGCGACCAGGGAGGCCCAGCAGGTCGCTCGCGCCGTGGGCGAGGGCGCCCAGCCGCCGCCGGCGTAGGACGTCGCCCGGCTCGGCCTCGCGGATCGTGATGGCGCCGACCCCGCGTCAGCGCTCGCCGTGCGCGGCGACCCGGACGATCGAGGCGTCGACGAGCCACTCGACCGGGGCGACGTCGTCGGTGTAGACGCGCCCGCCCGGCAGCCCGGGCGCGAGGCGCGCGGCCGTCGCCTCGGCGACCGGCCGCAGCGCCGCCGGCAGCGTTCGCGCGGCGCGTCGCAGGGCACCGGCGCCCAGCGGCGCACGCGACGCCACGAGCACGCTGTTCGTCGTCTCGCTCGGGTCGCGCACGACGTGCTCGAAGACGTCGCCCATGGTCGCGGTGAGGACCTGCTCGAGGCGATCGGAGCCCTCGGGATGGCCGACGTTGACGGCCACGACGCCGCGCGCGCCGAGGTGGTCGCGGACCTCGGCGAAGAACTCGCGCGTCGCGAGGTAGAACGGGATGTACGGCTGGCGGTAGGCGTCGACGACGATCGCGTCCCAGCGCCGGGTCGCGCGGCGCAGGAACGGCCGGGCGTCGGCGGTATGGAGATGCAGCCCGGGCCCGTGCAGGTCGAAGAGCCGGCGCCCGACGTCGCTCAGCGCGCCGTCGAGCTCGACCCCGTCCACGCGGGCGTGGGGGAAGAAGTGCCCGTACGCGCGCGCCGTCGTGCCGGCGGCGTTGCCCAGGATCGCCACCGAGCGCGGCGTCCCCGCCCCGGCCGCCGCGAAGGGCGCGACGAGCATCTCGTCCCAGTAGTCGCCGGTCAGCCACTCGCCAGGGCGGTAGAGCGAGTGCACGGCCTCGCCCTCGTTGAGCTCGAGGCGCCGCTCGCCGCTTCGCTCCTGCACGACGCGCGCATACTGGTACTCGGTCTCGCGGTCCCAGACGACGCGGGCGTCGCCCGTCGCCTTGACCGTCCCGACCGGGATCGCGAGCAGCAGCGCGACCCCCACCGGGGCCAGGACGAAGCGGCGACCGAGGGCGGGCACCGCCGCCAGCGCCAGCGCGAGCGCGAAGGCCAGGAACGTCCGCCGCGTGCCGACGAGCGGGATCAGCACGAGCGCGCTTGCGAACACGCCCGCGAGCGAGCCGAGCGTCGAGATCGCGTAGAGGCGCCCGGAGACGCGGCCGGCCTCGTCGACGGCGCGCACCGAGAGGCGCACCGCATAGGGCGCGACCGTGCCGAGCAGCACGACGGGCGCGGCGACGAGCACGAGCACGGCGAGCAGCGAGCCCGCGAAGGCCCCGGCCTCGACGCTGTCGAGGGCGTCGACCGAGACGCGCAGGAACGGGCCGGCCACGAACGGCACGAGGGCCAGCAGCGCGGCCGCGGCGAGGACGACGCGGCTCAGGCCCGCGAGCGTCGGGTCGCGGTCGGCGAGGCGCCCGCCGATCCAGTAGCCCGCGCTGAGCGCGACGAGCACGGTGGCGATCGTGTTCGCCCACACGATCGTCGAGGCGCCGAACCACGGCGCGAGCAGGCGCGCGGCCGCGATCTCGGCCCCCAGCGACGCGGCGCCGACGACGGCCGCGAGCAGCTCGATCCGACGGGAGGGCACTGCCGCCGGAGGGTAGGAGATCGTCCGCGCTCAGCGCGGCAGCGCGCGCGGGCGCGGACGCCCGCGCCGCAGCAGCGCTCCGGCAACGACCCCGGCGGCGGCCGCGACGGCGACGCCGGCGCCCGCCGCCCGGCCCTGGCGGAGCGAGACCGACACGGGCTCGAAGCGCGATCCCTCGGCGGTGACATCGATGAACCCGAGCGGCTCGGCGTTCAGGGCCCCGCCGCCCGGGCCGCCGCGGCCGGCGCCGCCCGCGGCGCGCACGCGCGCGACCGGGATCACGGTGCGCCCGTCCACGTGGACCGGCTCGCCGTAGCACAGGCGCGCGCCAGAGGCCGCGGTGAGCAGCCGGCGCAGGCCCGGGATCGCCGCCGCAGCCGCCGCCGGCGGCGCGGGCGGGTCGCCGAGTCGGGGTGCCCTGACCGGCTTCGACGGCTTCGGGGGCTTGGCCAGGGACTCAGTCCTCGTACGGGGTGAAGTCCCGCTTGCGCGCTCCGCAGACCGGGCAGAACCACGTGTCCGGGATGTCCTCGAACGCGGTGCCGGGCGGGATGCCGCCGTCGGGATCGCCGTCGGCGGGCTCGTAGATGAAGCCGCAGGACTCGCAGATCCAGCGCTGCGCGGTCTTGATCTCCGTCATGGGCGCAAGAGTAGCCTGACCGCGATGCAGGTCGACCGCCCGGCCCCCGGCGAGGAGCTCAACGCGACGGGCCGCGAGACCGCGCCCCGCCAGGCCGCGTCGGTCATTCTCCTGCGCGGTGGCGCGCGGGCGCTCGAGGTGCTGCTGGTCAAGCGCACCGAGCGAGCGCGCTTCATGGGCGGCGTCTGGGTCTTCCCCGGCGGCGCCGTCGAGGCGGGCGACGGCGAGGGCGACCTCGCCCACCGCCTGGCCGCCGTGCGCGAGCTGCGCGAGGAGGCCGGCGTCACGCTCGACGACCCGGCCGCGCTCGTGAAGGTGGCGCGCTGGATCACCCCGGCCGAGGTCGCGATCCGCTTCGACACCCACTTCTTCCTGGCGGCAGCACCCGCCGGCCAGGACCCGATCGTCGACGGGGCTGAGATCGTCGAGCACCGCTGGCTCGGGCCGCGGGCCGCGCTCGACGCCCACCGCGCAGGCGAGCTGCGCCTCGTCTTCCCGACGATCAAGCAGCTCGAGCGCCTGCGCGGCTTCGCGACCGCCGCCGAGCTGCTGGCCTGGGCCCGGGGCCGGGAGGTCGTGACGATCCAGCCGCGCGTCGTCGGCACGGGCGAGGCCGCACGCATCATCCTGCCCGGCGAGCCCGGCTTCGACGGATGACCACCGCCAGCGGCGCCGTCACACCGCGGATGCGCGCCGCCTGCTCGAGGCGAGCTGAGGCTGCCCAACGGCGCGCAACGGCGCTAGCATCGCGGGCGCGATGTACAGCGCGCTGCCGCACGAGCTCCTTCGGGCCGTCGAGCGCTCGCCGGAGGGCGAGCTGGTCACCGTCGACGAACGCGGCCAGCCGCTGGCGCGGCCGGCGCGGGGCGAGCTGGACGCCGACGCCGGCTGCCTCGACGTGGCGACGGGCCCCGGCCAGTCGCGTGCGGCCGAGCACGAGCCGCGGGTCGGGCTGCTGCTCGGCGACGCGCCGATGGTCCTGGTGCAGGGGACGGCACGCGTGCTGGCGCCGGGGCGCCTGCGCGTCCGGCCCGAGCGCATCTACGCGTGGGCCGGCGGCGACGCGGAGGCCGAGCCGCAGCTCTTCGACGCCCACGTCGACGAGGTCCGCTCGGCGCACAACGAGGAGCCCGAGACCGGGCACGCGCCGCCCGCGGGCGGCGCGGACGTCTGGGACGCGCGCCTGGACGGCCTCGGCGCCGCGGCCGCGGCGCTGGGCTTCGTCGGGCCCGACGGGTTCCCGTTCGCGGTCCGCGTCCCGGTCCGCGCCGAGCCCGAGACGCGCGTCGTGCACGTCGAGGCCGACCCGGTCGGCGCGCCGATCGAGCCGGGCCTCGCCTGCCTGTCGGCGACCGACGTGCAGCTGTGCGGCGATCTGCTCGAGCAGCACGGCCGCTGGGTCCTGCGCCCGCGCCGCGTCGTCACGTAGCCTCGACCAGGTCCTCGCGCCCGGCGGCCTCGAGCTGTGCGCGGTAGCGGGCCCCGAGCGCGCGCACGAGCGGGACGAGCCTGAGGACGTTCGCGACCGGGCCGCGCGCGACGATCTGCCCGCGCGCGAGCGCGACCGTGACGTTCACGGTCCCGAGCCAGAGGCCGTGGGCGATGTCGGCGTCCATCGCGAGGACGACCTCGGGGCGCAGCGTCGTGTCGCCGAGGTCGACCTGGCGCTCGGCGCCCTCGAGCGCCTTGACGGTCACGACGGCGTCGGGCGCTCGCAGCCTCAGCTGCATGATCGTGTTCGCGGCGGCCAGGCGCGCCCCCAGCTCCTCGTCGGCCGCCACCTCCTGGAAGAGCCGGCCGAGATGCACGTAGAGGTCGTCGGCGTCCGAGAACAGCGGCATCGGGCGGCAGGCTAGCGGGGCCCAGGACGATCGCGGCACGCTGGTCCGCCCGCGGCTCGCTCGAGGGCTACGCTGGGGCCATGAGCGACGCGAGCGTCCAGGACCACATCGAGGCCCTCGTGGCCGAGGAGCATCGGCTGCTCGAGGCCCACGCCGAGGGCGACGGCCTCGGGCCCGAGGAGCACCGCCGCCTCGAGCAGGTCCGGGTCGAGCTCGACCGCTACTGGGACCTGCTGCGCCAGCGCCGCGCCCACGCCGACGCCGGGCTCGATCCCGACGAGACCTCGCTGCGCGACGGGCGCACCGTCGAGGACTACCTGCAGTAGCCGGACCCCCGAGCAGAGGAGAACCCGAGCGATGGCCACCGCCACGCGGACGCTGAAGAACTTCATCGACGGCGAGCCGGTCGAGCCGGCCGGAGGCCGCACCGCGCCCGTGCTCAACCCCGCCACGGGCGAGGAGATCGCGCGCGCGCCGGCCTCCGGCCGCGAGGACGTCGACCGCGCCGTCGCCGCCGCGCGGGCCGCGTTCGAGGCGGGCGGCTGGTCGACCGCGACGCCCGGCGAGCGCGCGCTCGCGCTCCTGCGCCTCGCCGACGCGCTCGAGGAGCACGGCGACGAGCTCGCCGAGCTCGAGTCCGCCAACGCCGGCAAGCCGATCCAGGCCTTCAAGGACGACGAGCTGCCGGCGCTCGTCGACAACGTGCGCTTCTTCGCCGGCGCCGCCCGCTGCCTGGAGGGCAAGGCCGCGGGCGAGTACCTCGAGGGCTACACGTCGTTCATCCGCCGCGAGCCCGTGGGCGTCATCGGCCAGATCGCCCCCTGGAACTACCCGCTCATGATGGCGATCTGGAAGATCGCGCCGGCGCTCGCGGCCGGCAACACGATCGTGCTCAAGCCGGCGCCGACGACGCCCGTGACGGCGATCAGGCTCGCCGAGCTCGCCGCCGAGATCGTGCCCAAGGGCGTCCTCAACGTCGTCGCCGGCGGCAACGAGCCCGGCCAGGCGCTCGTGGAGCACGCCGACGTGCAGATGGTCTCGCTGACCGGCTCGGTCGAGACCGGCAAGTGGATCGCCGCCCACGCCGCGCCGACGCTCAAGCGGGTCCACCTCGAGCTCGGCGGCAAGGCGCCGGTCGTCGTCTTCGACGACGTCGACCTCGACGCGGTGCTCGAGACCGTCGCCGGGACGGGCTACTACAACGCGGGCCAGGACTGCACCGCGGCCACGCGCGTGCTCGCCTCCTCGGCGATCCTCGACGATGTCGTCAACGGCCTCGCCAAGGAGGCCGACGGCTACGTCATGGGCGACACCCGCGCGCCCGACACGACGCTCGGGCCGCTGAACTCCGCGCGCCAGCGCGAGCGGGTCGAGGGCTTCCTCGAGCGCAGGCCCGACGGCGCCGAGATCGTCACCGGCGGCCGCGAGCCCGACCTGCCCGGGTTCTTCCTGGCGCCGACGGTCGTCGCCGGGCTGCGCCAGGACGACGAGATGGTCCAGAAGGAGATCTTCGGGCCCGTCATCACCGTGCAGGCGTTCTCCGACGAGGCCGAGGCGATCGCCTGGGCCAACGGCACGCCCTACGGCCTGGCCTCGTCGGTATGGACGCGCGACGTGGGCCGTGCCCTGCGCGTCGCCAACGCGCTGCGCTTCGGGTGCGTGTGGATCAACGACCACATCCCGCTCGCCTCCGAGATGCCGCACGGCGGCTACGGGCAATCGGGCTACGGCAAGGACCTCTCGACGTACTCGCTCGAGGACTACACGCAGATCAAGCACGTGATGGCGTCGCTGTCGTAGACGCCGGGCATGGACGAGGCCCCGCCGGCCGTCTCCGGCGAGGCCTCGATGGTCTGCGACAGCGGACGCTCCGGCCCCCGGGAGAGGAGTGAGGACCGGAGCCCGCTGCTCGGTCCGGGCGCCGCGCCCTCGATTGCGCGCGGCTCCCGGCCACGGACGCCTTGGCGCTGGAGCCACCCCCACGATGGCTCCAACACCGGGGCCCGACGCGGCCGCCCCCCACAGTGCGGCGCGCCGGATGGCGCCCGTCGCGTCCGTCGCCGTGCGGGGCGTCAGCTCCCCGCGGGACGACGGGACGACGAGTCAAACCGCTCGCGCCAGCGCCTCCCCCTCCAGATGCTCGCTCGCGTGGCCGCCGTGGTCGTCACGCCGCGCGGTCCGCCCGGGGCCCCGGTCGTCGCGGCGGGCCGCCCGGTGGGCGGTCGGGCCATCCTGGGCGAGGCGCAGGCCGTTGCGGTCGTTGGCGAGGAGGATCAGCATCAACCTCCTGGCGTGGTCACGGCTGGTCATGCTCCGGGGGCGTGACCTCGCCCTGAACGATGTTCACTGCCCCGCCGGCAGCCCCTCCGCGAGCGCGGCAAGCGCGCGCAGGCCCGGGACCCAGAGGTACTCGCCGCCGCGGAGGGCCACGTGCGCGCCGAGCCCGGTGACGAACCGCGGGGGACGCCCCTGGATCGTCAGGCCCCCGCCGCCGCCGACGACCGCGTCCGTCTGGCCCCCGAGCCCGAACGCGTTGCCGTCCCGCATCCACTGACGCTGGATGACCTCGAACTGGCGCTCGACGTCGGCCTGGTAGGCGACGAAGATCAGCCCGCGCTCGACCGCGTCCGGCGGCGCGCCGTCGGGCAGCGCGGGGCCGTAGGGCATGCCGCGGCGCAGGATCCGGTGGCGCACGGTCAGCTGCCCGGCGTGGCCGAAGGCGTCGCGCGGGTTGGCCCGGCGCACGTGGGCGCCGAGCGGGCAGCGCGAGCCGTCGGGGTCGCGGTCGAAGACGAAGTCGTTGACGCGCTCACGGTCGTAGCCGAGGTCGCGGTCCGGCGCGCCGGACGCCAGCACGAGCGGCGAGCCGTCGGCCCAGCGCCCGACGAGCTTGGCCGCGAGGAGGTCGCGCTCGAGGCCGAGGGCGGCCGCCTCGCGCGCCACCGCCGCGCGGAACGCGGGGACGTCCTGGCGCAGCTTGCGCCAGACCGCGAACGTCGCGTTGCGCCCGAGCGGCTCGAGCGGCGCGGGCGGCGGTCCGCCGTCCTCGTCGTCGTAGCCGAGGACGAACTCGCCGGGCGCCAGCGCGCGCCACCCCCAGCGGCGGTCCGAGCGGCTGCGCACGAGGTCCGGGCCCTCGCGCATCCAGGGCCGCCAGCGGACCGGCGTGCCCTGCCCGCGGACCTGGACGCGGGCGACCCCCGCGACGGCCGGCTGGCCGAAGCCGTCGGTGGAGCCGAAGTGCTCGCGCTGGTCGTCGCCGAGCACCGCCGCATCCTCCTCGTGGACGTGCTCGAGGCCGCTGGCGCGCGGGTCGAGCCACGCGCGCCAGCGCCCGGCCGCGTCCGCGAGCGCCGCCTGTGCCGCGGCGTGGATCGTGAGCACGACCTCGACGTCGCGCAGCTCGGGCTGCCAGGCGTCGTGCTCGTCGCGCAGCGCCTCGGCGCGCGCCGCCATGCCCTCGCGGAAGGCCCGCGGGAACGTGCGCAGGACGCCCGGCGCCAGCCCGAGCCGCTCGAGGGCGCGGTGCGAGAGCGCGACGTTCAGCGTCGTCGCCGGCTTGGCGTCCCATTCGGCCGCCGTTGTCACCGGCTCGACGAGCGCGGCGAGCGCGCGGCGCGCGGCGGGCGCGTCGCGCACCCGCGCGAAGAGGTAGCGCGCGTGGCCGTGGTTGTAGGCGCGCAGGACGCCGCCCTGGATGTCGTCGAGCTCGAGCGCGGTCATCCCGCCCGCCGTTGCCGCCAGGCTGCCCGCAACGCCACGTCGCCGAGCCCTTGCGTCTCGCGCACGAAGGCCCCGAGGCGCTCGCGCTCGGCCACCGCGGCGCCGATCTCCGCGACGCGGGCCTCGGGCGAGCCGATCACCGAGAAGCCGATCCGCAGCCGGTTGGCCGCCACCCAGCGCGCGACGCCGGCGGCGTCCGCAGCGCCCGGCCAGAACGCGCAGTAGCCGAGCACGGCGTCGAGCTCGCGACCGATGACCGCGCACGCGCGCGCCAGCCAGCCGTCGAGCGGGGCGTCGACGTCGGCGGCCCAGAGCAGGTGCTCGCGGGGGCGGCGGGCGGCCAGGCGCCGGCGCGGCGGGCGCAGGACCTGCAGCCGCGCGAGGCTCGTGCCCTCCACCCGCGCGAACGGGCTCGGGCGAGCAGGCAGGGCCGCGATCGCGGCGCGAGCGGCGTCGGCGCGCCCGTCGACGATGCGCGCCAGCACGACGAGTCCACACGTCACGCCCACGCGGTCGCTCACACGAGCTCCTGCACCTCGGTCAACAACGCCCGCCACAGCGCCGCGAAGCGCTCGGGCGAGGCGTCCTGGGCGCGGCGCGCGAACGCGTCCAGGCGCCAGCGCAGCTCGAGCGCCTGCCGGGTCGTGGTCACCGTCGCGCCGGGGTTCGCCCAGTACGTATGCCCGGGCTCGTGGCCGTGGGCCTTCAGGTAGGCGTCGATGGAACGGAACCTCAGCTTCGGGAACCCCTCGGCGCCCCGGTAGGCGAACAGTATGTTGGGGCGCACGACCCGCACGAACGCGTCGAAGTACTGGTTCTCGGTCCCATCGTAGGTCGTCAGGAAGACGAGGCAGCGCGCCGCCGCCCGGTCGGGGCGGACGGCGCGGTCGGGCGGCCAGCGCTCGGCCAGCGCCCAGCGCGCGAAGCGGATGAAGCGCAGTCGCGCGAGGCCGCCGACGAGCGGCGGGCAGACGCGCGCCACGACCCAGGTGAACCGCACCCACCACGCCCACCACCAGGGGACCGGGGAGAGCACCGTGAGCGACGTCGGCGCCATCGCGCGCGACGCTACCACCCTCGTTGAGAGCGCTCGACGGCGCGAGGTAGAGTGGCCTCGCGCCGTCATGTCCTCCCAGCCCCCCTCCGCCACCGCCGCGCGGGGTCCAGCCGGAGCGGGCGAGCCGCCGCTCTTCGGACGGGCCCGTGAGCTCGCGCATCTCGACGAGGCCCTCTCGAGCGCGCTGGGCGGCCACGGCGGCCTGCTGCTCGTGACCGGCGAGCCCGGGATCGGCAAGACGCGCCTGGCGCACGCGCTCCTGGACCGCGCCGCCGAGCGCGGGGCGTTCGTCGCCTCCGCGCGCGGCTGGGACGGCGGCGGCGCACCGCCGTTCTGGCCGTGGCAGCAGATCGTGCGCGCGGTGGCCGCGGCCCGCACCGACGACGAGCTGGCCTCCGACCTCGGGGCCGGCGCGCGCTGGGTGGCCCAGATCGCGCCCCAGGTCCGCGAGCGCCTCGACGTCGCCGCGAGCGCCGACAGCCTCGAGTCCGAGCAGGCGCGCTTCGCCTTCTTCGACGCGGTGACGATGTATCTGCGCGCCTTCGCGCAAGGGCGTCCGCTCGTGCTCCTGCTCGACGACATCCATACCGCCGGCTTGCCGTCGCTGCTGCTGCTGGCGTTCCTGATCCGCCAGATCGAGGACGTGCCGCTGCTCGTGGTCACGACCCATCACGACGCCGACGCCCACCGCGCGGACGACGTCAGCTCGGTCTTCGGCGAGCTCACGCGCTTCGGCCGGCGGCTCGAGCTCAAGGGCCTCGACGAGGAAGACCTGCGCCGCCTGATCGAGGACCGCGCCGGCACCGACCCCAGCGCCGCGCTCGTGCGCGCGGTCCACGACGTCACGGAGGGCAACCCGTTCTTCAGCGAGGAGGTCGTGCGGCTGCTCGCGAGCGAGGGGATCGTGGACGCGCCGCCCGGCGGTCGCCTGCCGCTGCCCGCCGGCGTGCGCGACGCGATCCGCCGGCGCCTCTATCCGCTGGACGCCGACACCGTCGCGGCGCTCGAGGCGGCGTCGGTCATCGGCCGGGCGTTCCGCGTCGAGACGCTCGCGCGCGTGCTCGCGGTCGGCCGGCCGGAGCTGCTCGGGCGCCTCGAGGAGGGACTCGCCGCACGGCTGCTGCTCGAGGTCGAGGGCAAGCCCGGCCTGGAGCGCTTCAGCCACGGCCTCGTGCGCGAGACGCTCTACGCCGGCCTCAGCGCGACGCGGCGCGCCGACCTGCACGGCGCGGTGGCGCGCGCGCTGGAGGCGCGCCCGGGCGGCGCGAGCGCCCTCGAGCTCGCCCACCACTACATCGAGGCCGCGGTACCGGAGGCCGCCGCCAAGGCCCTCGAGTACTCCGAGCGCGCGGGGCACGAGGCGCTCGCCGTGCTCGCCTACGAGCAGGCGGCCGAGCTCTTCGAGCGCTCGCTCCGGGCGCTCGAGCTCCAGGAGGAGCCCGACGAGCGCCGCCGCTGCGAGCTCATGCTCGCCCGCGGGCAGGCGCTCATGCACGCCGCCGACCAGGGCGCCGTGCCGACGCTGACCGATGCGATCGCGCTCGCGCGACGGCTGGGCGCGATCGAGCTGATGGCCCGCGCCGCGCTCAGCCTCGGCGGCTTCGGGCTCTCGCCCGGGATCGTCGACGATCTCCTCGTCTCGACGCTCGAGGACGCGCTGACCGCGCTGTCGCCCGGGGACAGCGCGCTGCGCGCGCGCGTGCTCGTGCGCCTGGCCGCAGCGCTCTACTACTCCGACCGCGGCGCGCGCCGCGAGGAGCTCGTGCAGGAGGCGCTCGCGATCGCCCGCCGGCTCGACGACCGGGCGACGCTGGCGTACGTCCTCGACCTCGGCGCGCTGGCCACCAGCGGCCCCGACACGACCGAGCGCGGCCTGGCCTGGGGCCGCGAGCTCTTCGCGCTGGCCGAGGAGCTTGGCGATCCCGAGCTCTCGGTGCGCGCGCGCTCGTGGACGATCGACCTCCTGCTCGAGCTCGACGACCTCCCCGGGGCCGACATGGCGATCGAGGCGCTCGACCGCATCGCCACCGACGTGCGCGACCCCCGCGCGCGCTCCTACATCCCGCTGCACCGCGCTCGGCGGATGCTCATGCTGGGCCGTGCCGACGAGGCCGAGGCGCTCATCAACGCTGGGATCCAGCTCGGCTGGAGCCTGCAGGACTCGACGGTCCCGATCCTCGCCGGCGCCCAGCTGTTCTGGCTGCGCCGGGCGCAAGGGCGCCTCGCCGAGCTCGAGGAGCCCGTGCGCCAGTTCGCCGACGCGCTGCCCGCGATGCCCGCCTGGCGCGCGGCGCTCGCCGACGTCTACCTGCACCTCGGGCGCACCGCCGAGGCCCGGCGCGAGTACGAGCGCTTGGCCGAGCGCGACTTCACTGCACTGCCGCGCGACAACGCCTGGTTCGTGGCGATCGCGATGCTGGCGGAGCTCTGCGAGGAGTTCGGCGACGCCGCCCGCGCCCCGATCCTCGAAGCGCTGCTCGAGCCCTTCGATGGCCGCAACGTCGTCACGCCGGAAGGCGTGTTCGCCGGCCCGGTGACGCGCTATCTGGCGCTGGCCGCGGCCGCCCGCGAGGACTGGGACACGACGCGCCGGCGCCTCGCCGAGGCCCGCGCGGCGTGCGAGCGCCTGGGCTACGCGCCGATGCTCGCCGTGCTCGACCTCGACGAGGCGCGGATGCTCGTCGGCCGCGGCGGCCCCGGCGACGCGCGGGCCGCGCGCGAGCACCTCGTCTCCACGCGCGAGCGGGCGACCGCGCTCGGCGTCCCCGTCCTCGGCGAGCGCCTGGAGCGCGTCGAGCGCGCCCTCGCCGGAACGCCGGCGACGCCCGTGCCCGTCGCGGGCGGCCCCGCGACCGGCGCCCTGCACCGCGAGGGCGAGGCCTGGCGCATCGACTTCGAGGGCCGCACGCTGCACGTGCGCGATGCCAAGGGCATGCGTCACCTGGCGCTGCTGCTCTCGCGCCCGGGCGTCGAGGTCCACGCGGTCGACATCGTCGGCGCGGCCGAGGGCGCGGGTGACGCCGGCTCGGTCGCGGCGGCCGCCGAGGCCGGGCTCGAGGTCCGTGCGGCGGGCGGCGAGGACGCGGGCGCGGTCCTCGACGCGGCGGCCAAGGCGGCCTACCGCCTGCGCCTCGAGGACCTCCAGGAGGAGGTCGAGGAGGCCGAGGCCTTCAACGACCCCGAGCGCGCCGCCCGCGCGCGCGAGGAGCTGGACTTCATCGCCCACGAGCTCGCGGCCGCCGTCGGCCTCGGCGGGCGCGACCGCCGCGCCGCGTCTAACGCCGAGCGCGCGCGCGTCAACGTCACGCGGGCGGTGAGGAAGGCGATCGCCCGCATCGACCACGAGGACGCGCACCTGGGACGCGAGCTGGCCACGACCGTGCACACGGGCACGTTCTGCCGCTACGAGCCCGACCCGCGGCGGCCCGTGACGTGGGACGTGCATGGCGCCTGACGGTGACGACGCGTTCGACGTCGTCGTCGTCGGCTCGGGCTTCGGCGGCTCGATGGTCGCCCACGAGCTGGCCGGGCGCCGGCGCGTGCTCGTCCTGGAGCGCGGGCGGCCCTACCCCCCGGGCGCGTTCCCGCGCTCGCCGCGCGCTTTCGCCCGCGACGGCTTCTGGGCCCCGCAGCGCGCGCGTCACGGGCTCTGGGAGCTGCTCTCCTTCCGCGGCGTCGACGCCGTCGTGTCGAGCGGCCTCGGCGGCGGCTCGCTCATCTACGTCAACGTCCTGCTCGAGAAGGACCCGGCGACGTTCGCCGCCGACGGCATGGCGCTCGACCCCGAGGCGCTGGGCGAGCACTACCGCGCGGCGCGTCGGCTGCTGCGCGGCGTGCGCTACCCGTGGGCGACGACGACGCCCAAGACCCAGGCGCTGACCGACGCCGCCGGACGGCTCGGGCTGCCGGCCGAGCTGCCGCCGCTCGCCGTCGCGTTCGGGCGCGCGCCCGGCGAGCCCTTCGGGGACGCCGGCAACGTCCACGGCGTCGCCCGGCGGACGTGCACGCTGTCCGGGGCCTGCTGGGTGGGCTGCAACGAGGGCGCCAAGCAGACGCTCGACCTCACGCTCCTGAGCGCGGCGTGGCGCGCCGGCGCGGAGATCCGCACGTGCTGCGAGGCGCGGACCCTGCGCCGCGACGGCGACGAGTGGGTCGTCGGCGTCCGCCAGCACGTCGCCGCGCGCGAGGGCCACCCCGAGCACCTGCTCGACCCCGACCCGTCGCCGTGGCGCGAGGTGCGCGCCCGGCGCGTCGTGCTCGCCGCGGGAGCCTTCGGCTCGACGCGGCTGCTGCTCGCCAACCGCGCGGCGCTCCCCGGCCTCAGCCCGCGGCTGGGCGCCGGCTTCTCGACCAACGGCGACCTGCTGATGTTCCTGCGCGGCGCCGACCGCTACCTGGACCCGAGCCGCGGCCCGACGATCACCGCGACGATCCGCCTGCCCGACGCGGCCTCGCCGAGCGGCCGCGAGCTGCTCCTGCAGGACGCGGGCTCGCCGGCGGGCGGCGAGTGGCTGTGGCAGCTGCTGACCGAGACGCCGGGCGACCTCTGGCGGCTGCGCGGCTCGCTCGCGCGGCGTCTCGCGGCGCGCCTGCGCGGGCGCCCGGACTCGCGCGTCGGGGGCCTGCTCGCCGACGCGCTCGGCGACGCGCACGGCTCGGCCGCGATGCTGCCGCTGCTCGGGGTCGGCCGCGACGTCCCCGACGGGCGGATCACGCTCGACGGCGAGGCGCTGCGCGTGAGCTGGAGCGAGCGGCCCTCGCGCGCGTTCTTCGAGGGGCTCGAGGCGACGGCGCGACGCGTCGGCGCGGCGCTCGGCGGGCGTGTCCGCCGCCCCGGCGGGCGCTTTGCGCGACTCGTCACGGTGCATCCGCTCGGCGGCTGCGCGATGGCCGCCGACGCCGCCCACGGCGTCGTGGGCCTCGACGGGCAGGTCTACGGGGCGCCGGGGCTCTACGTCGCCGACGGCTCGATCCTCGCGGGGCCGGTCGGCGTGAACCCGAGCCTGACGATCAGCGCGCTGTCGCGGCACATCGCCCACGGCATGCTCGCGCCCGCGCCGTGACCGCCCTGCGCTACCGCGAGGCGATGCGCGGGTGGGTCTCCTTCCACGAGCGCGACCCGAACCTCGGCCTGTGGCAGGGCCGCGCCGAGGGCGGGCGCTGCGCCTTCGCCCTCGACGTGCGCATCGATGACGTCGACCGCTTCGTCGACGACCCCGACCACGAGGCGTCCTGCACCGGCGCGCTCGACGTGGCCGGCCTCGGCGGGCGCCTGGAGCTGCGCGAGGGCACGTTCAACCTGCTCGTCAAGGTGCGCGGCCCGCGCCACCGGCGCATGGAGTACGCGCTCAAGGCCACCGACGCGGCCGGTCGGCGCATCCGCCTGGACGGCTTCAAGGACGTCCAGGACGACTGGTTCCGCGACGCGTGGAACGACACCTCGACGCTCTTCGCGACGCTGCGGGCGGGCTGGGCGCGCGAGGACCCGGTGCTCGCCACCGGGGTCCTGCGCATCGGACGGCTCGCGTTCCTGGCAACGCTCGCCTCGATGCGCCTCGGCGGCGGGCCGCCGTGGGCGCGGCTGCGCGCGCTCGCGCGCTACGCGCGCTTCTTCGCGGGCGGTCTCGTGCGCGTCTACGTCGGCCCGAACGCCACGGAGGGCCAGCCGGACTTCCCGGCCGAGCTCGCCGGGACCGAGGCCTTCCAGGGCCGGGCGCCGGGCGCGTGGCACGCGTGCCCGGGGCGCCCGGGCCTGCAGCGGCGGATCCTCGGCTTCCGCGCCCTCGACGGCGTCCCGCTCACGGTCCACAACATCCGTGCAGACCCGGCGGTCGCGGGCGCGCCGCTGCTCGTCGCCGCGGGCACCGGCGTGCGCGCGGAGATCACGTACGGGGCGCCGATCGCGCGCAGCCTGATCGACGAGCTCGTCGCCGCGGGCCACGACGTCTGGGTCGTCAACTGGCGCGCCTCGATCGACCTGCCGGTGCGCGCGTTCACGCTCGACGACGCCGCGGCCTGCGACTGGCCGGTGGCCGTGGCGACGATCCTGCGCCACACCGGCGCCGGCGAGCTCAAGGCCGTCGTGCACTGCCAGGGCTCGACGAGCTTCGCGATGGCGCTCGTCGCCGGGCTGCTGCCCGAGGTCACGACCGTCGTCTCCAACGCCGTCTCGCTCCACGTCGACGTGCCGCCCGCCTCGCGCCGCAGGATGGTCAGGCTCGTGCCGATCATGAGCCGCGGCTATCCCGGCCTCGATCCCCAGTGGGCGATCCGCCCGACCTCGACGCGAGCGCGCCTCTACGCCTGGATCGCGCGCCACGCGCGCCGCAACTGCGGCAACCCGGTGTGCATGGTCTCCAACTACGTCTACGGCGTGACCGACGACGTCCTCTGGCGCCACGAGAACCTCTCGGACGCCACCCACCGCTGGATCGCCCGGGAGTTCGGCTGGGTGCCCGTCTCGTTCTTCAAGCAGATGCGCCAGTGCGCGGTCGCCGGTCATCTCGTGCGAGTCGGCGACCGCCCCGAGCTGCCGGCCGACGTGACCGACGGGCCGCCGCGCACGAGCGCGCGCTGGACGCTCGTGGCCGGCGAGCGCAACGAGTGCTTCCTGCCCTCGGGGCAGGTGCGGACGGCCGCATGGCTGCGCGAGCAGGGAGCGACCGTCGACGCCCTGCACGTCGTGCCGGGCTACTCGCACCTGGACATCTTCTTCGGCGAGCACGCCGCTCGCGACGTCTTCGGGCTGATCGTCGCGGCGCTCGAGCGCTGAACCGGACCGGCGCGGCCGTTAGACTCGTTCGCAGAGCATCGGTGGAAGCCCACGCGATCCATGCTCCGGCCGCGCTCGGGCGGCTTGCGGCGGCCGGCCCGCTGCTGCGGCTGCGATCCGACGACCAACTCGTCGCGCTCTTCCGCATGGGCTACGACGAGGCCTTCCGGGTCATCCACGACCGCTACAGCCAGCGCCTCTTCGCGTACGCGCGCCAGATGCTGGCGGGATCGCGCTCGGACGCCGAGGACGCGCTGCAGGACGTCTTCCTGCGCGCCTACGCCGCGCTGCGCGACGACGACCGGCCGGTCACGCTGCGCGCGTGGCTCTACCGGGTGGCGCACAACCGCTGCGTCGATCACCTCCGCCGCCCCGCCCCGCCGCCGCTCGAGCTGCTCGCGTTGACGCGCTCGCTCCTCCACGACCCGCTCGAGGAGGTCGAGCGTCGCGAGGAGCTGCGCCGCCTGGTGCTCGACGTCCGCCGCCTGCCCGGCCAGCAGCGCTCGGCGCTGCTCATGCGCGAGCTCGAGGGCCTCAGCTACGCCGAGCTGGCCGACGCGCTCGGCACGACGATCCCGGCGGTCAAGTCGCTGCTCGTGCGCGCCCGGATCGGGCTCGTCGAGGCCGGCGAGGCTCGCGACACCGGCTGCGCGGAGATCCGTGCGGAGCTCGCATCGGCCCACGACCGCGGCGTGCGCGCGAGCGGGCGCTCGCGCCGGCACCTGCGCGACTGCTCGGGCTGCCGCCACTACCGCGCGGGCCTGCGCATCGCGCACCACGGGTTCGGAGCGCTGTCGCCGGCGCACGGCCCGCTCGCGACCCTGGCGAAGCTGCTCGGGCTCGGCGGGGCGGGCTCGGGCGCCGCGGCGGGCGCGACCGCGGGGATCGGCGCGGGCGGCTCGGCCGCGGTCGTCGGCGGCGCGGCCACCGCGACCGCCACGAAGGTCGTCGCGGTCGTTTGCTGCGCGGCGGTCGTGGGCGGGGCGGCTCGGGTCGAGCAGCGCATCGCCGAGCGCCACCGCGCGCCCGCGGCGACGGCCTCCGCGCCGGCGCCGGGGACCGCGGTCGCACGGCGCGCGCCGGCCACGGCGCCCGCGGCGCCGCCGGGCGCAGCGCGGCGCGACGCCCCGCTCGCGCGCCACCGGAAGGCGCCCGGCAAGGCGCGCGCGAGGGTTCGAGCGGGGGCGACGCGAGCGCCCACCGAGGTCGCGGCCGTCGCCGCCACGCCGGCGGCGGTCCGCGCGGCGCAGCCCGACGACGCGCTCGCCGCCCACGTGACGGGCGGCGCCGCCGCTCCCGACGAGGACAGCCTCCCCGCCACGCCGGTGTCGAGCTCGCCCGGCGCCGCGACGGGCCCGGCCGAGTCGGCCGCCGAGGCGCCGGCGTCCCAGCCCGCAGGGGCCGCCGGGCCGCCCGTGGGCGCCGTGGCCGTGGCCGTGGTCGTGGCCGAGGATGCGGCGCCCGGCGACGGCGGCGCCGCGACGCCGGGCGAGGGCGCCCCCGCGACGCCCTGACGCGAGGCGGTTATAGCGTGGCGTCTCCCCGCGATGCCGCCGCCTCCCGCCACCCTCGATCACGAGGAGCTCCTCGTCCGCCGCGGGCGGCGCTCGGGCGCGCTCTGCATCGTGGGCGTGCACTCGACCGTCCTCGGGCCGGCCCTCGGCGGCTGCCGGATGTGGCGCTACGAGGACACGCGCGCGGCCGTCCGCGACGCGCTGGCGCTCTCGGGCGCGATGACCTTCAAGGCGGCGGTCGCCGACCTGCCCCTCGGCGGGGGCAAGGGCGTCATCGCGCTGCGCGGCCCGGCGCCGGCCCGCGCCGCCCGGCGCGACGTCCTGCTCGACTTCGGCGAGACCGTCGACGTGCTGCGCGGGCGCTACCTGACCGCCGAGGACGTGGGCACGTCGACGCGCGACATGACGGTCATCGCGCGCGCGACGCCGCATGTCACGGGTCGCCCCCGCGCCTCCGGCGGCTCGGGCGACCCCAGCCCGTGGACAGCGGTCGGGGTCGAGGCGGCGATCCTTGCCGCGTGCGAGCGCGCCCTCGGCACGTCCTCGGTCAAGGGCCGCTCGGTGGCGGTCGTCGGCCTCGGGCACGTCGGGCTCCCGCTGGCCCGCTCGCTCGCGCGCCGCGGCGCGAAGCTCGTCGTGGCCGACATCGACCGCGCCAAGCGCGTCGAGGCCGAGCGCCTCGGGGCGCGCTGGACGACCCCCGCGCGAGCGATCGTGGCCCCCGTCGACGTGCTCGCTCCCTGCGCGCTCGGCGCCGTGCTCGACGCGGAGACCGTGCCGGCCCTGCAGGCGCCGGTCGTCGCTGGTGCGGCCAACAACCAGCTCGCCGACGACGGCGTCGCGGACGCGCTGCGCGCGCGCGGGGTGCTGTGGGCGCCCGACTTCGTCTGCAACGCCGGCGGGATCATCAACATCGCCGTCGAGCTCGAGCGCTCGGGCTACGACCCGCGCCGCGCCCGCGAGCGCGTGCGCGGCGTCGGCGACACGCTGCGCGCGATCTTCGACGCGGCCGGCGCCGGCACGACGCCGCTGCAGGCGGCCAAGGACCTCGCCGAGCGCCGGCTCGCCGCGGGGCGCTGAGCCGAGGCGCAGGCCGCGTCGGCGCAGCCCGGGTCGGAGCGGTGGATGACTCGCATCCGTTGCACGGCAACGTCACGGCAGGCTGCGGTACCGTGGCCCGGTGCCCGCGCGCCTGGTGTCCGTCAACGTCGGCCGGCCCGCGCCGCTGCTCACGCCGGGGGACCGCATCCTGCGCAGCGCGATCGTCAAGACGCCGGTCGACGGCCCAATCCTCGCCCACGACGACCACCTGGAGGGTGACGAGCAGGCCGACCGCGAGAACCACGGCGGCCCGAGCAAGGCGATCTACGCCTACGCCGCCGAGGACACCACCTGGTGGGCCGGGCGCCTGGGCCGCCCGCTCGGGCCGGCGGCCTTCGGCGAGAACCTCACGACCGAGGGGCTCGACGTCACCAACGCGCGCCTCGGCGAGCGCTGGCGCATCGGCGCCGCCGAGCTCGCGGTCACCGGGCCGCGCGTCCCGTGCGCCAAGCTCGGCGCGCGCATCGGCGACGCTCGCTTCCCGCAGGCCTTCGTGCGCGCGGCCCGGCCCGGGGCCTACCTGGCGATCGTGCGCGAGGGCGAGCTGCAGGCGGGCGACCGCATCGAGGTCGTGCGCCGGCCCGCGCACGACGTCACCGTGGCGCTCGTCTCCAACGCGATGCTCGTCGACCGCACGCTGCTCCCGGCGCTCGAGGTCGCCCGCGCGGACTTCACGCCCGAGCTCGCCGCCTGGCTGCGGGCCGCGGCGTAGCGGCCATCTTCGCGGCGCTCTTCGACCGGCGGCCCTGAGCGCGGCTCGCGCACGTGGAGGGGCGCACCGGGCGCGGTGCGGGGGCGATCGCCGCTGCCGGCGAGGGTCCCGCGCCGCGCACGGCGCGGCGGGTCAGGTTCGTGGCGTCGATGAGGGGGATGGGGAACATGGGTCGAGGGTCCCGCCATCGACGATCAGCTGCAATCGTAGATCTGCTGAACGCATAAGCTGCACTGATGCAGATCGACCCGCGCCGGCTCCTGACGTTCCGGGCGGTGGCCCTGGGGCGCTCGTTCTCGCGGGCGGCCGACGAGCTGTCGCTCACGCAATCGGCCGTCTCGCAGCAGGTCGGCGCCCTCGAGCGCCAGCTCGGCCTCGAGCTCCTGCACCGCGGTCGCGGCGGCGTGCGGCCCACCCGGGCCGGCGAGACGCTGCTAGCGCACGCCGTCGCGCTGGCCGAGCGGCTCGACCTCGCGGGCGCGCAGCTCGCCGAGCTGGCCGACGACGCCGTCCGCGAGCTGCGGGTCGGCGCCTTCCCCAGCGCGCTCGCGACGCTCGTGCCGGCGGCCGTCGATCGCATGCTGGCCGAGCGCCCCGAGCTCGAGATCCGCCTCGTGCAGGGCGCGCTCGACGAGCTCGCGGCCGGTGTGCGCGACGGCGCCCTGCACGCCGCGCTCTGCTTCCAGGACGCCGGCGCTCCCCGCCGCGCGCACGCGGGCACCCGCCGCCACGACCTCGCCGAGGAGCCGATGGTCGTCGTGCTCCCGCCGCGCCACCGGCTCGCGCGGCGGCGCCGGATCGCGCTCGCGGACCTCGCCGGCGACGCCTGGACCGCGCCCTCGCGCGACGGCCTCATCGCCGAGGCGTGCCGCGCGGCCGGCTTCGAGCCGCGCATCGTGATCGTCGCCAGCGACGCGCTCGCGATCCGCGCGGTCGTCGCCACCGGCCTGGCCGTGACGCTCACCCCCCGGCGGCTGGCCGCCCAGATGCACGGCACGCACATCGCGCCCGTCGCCGGCCCCGCGCCGCGGCGCGCGCTCTACGCGCTGCTGCCCGACGCGGGCGCCCGGCCACTCGGGCTTGCCCTCGTGCGCGAGCTCGAGCGAGCCGCGCGCCCCTAGACCTGGAACATCGTCTCAAGCTCGGGCCGCGCGACGTCGGCGGGCAGGCGCCCCTCCTCGTCGAGCTTCTCGAGGTGCGCGACGAGCGTGACGAGGGCCGCGCCGCGCAGCGCGGAGGGCGCGTCGGCCCACACGCGGTCGAGCAGCGCGGCGCTCGTGCGCAGGCCGTCGTCGAGCGCGGCCACGAGCCGGCGCTCGCGCTCGCGGCGATGGTCGAGGTACGCGGTCAGCTTGGCGGCCGGGTCGAGGACGAGCGGCCCGTGGCCCGGGCAGAGGACGCCGAGCTCGAGCGCGCGCAGGCGCTCCAGGCCGGCGAGGTAGCCCGCGAGCGAGCCGGGCCCGGGCGCGACGAAGACGCTGCCGGTACCGAGCACCGCGTCGCCCGTGCAGCACGCGCCGCCGGCGACGAACGCGAGGTGGTCGGGCGCGTGGCCGTACACGGCCACGGTGAGCAGCGGGCCGAAGCGCTCGCCGTCGGCGAGCCGCACGTCGGCGTGCTCGAAGGCCGCGGCGGCGATCGGCACGCCGCCGGCCGCGTCGCGCAGGCGCACGGCGAGCTCGGCGTGGTCGGGGTGGTCGTGGGTCAGCGCGATGCCGCCGATCCCGCCGCGGTCGCGGGCGTCGGCGAGAACGCGCTGCAGGTGGGCGTCGAGGTCGGGGCCGGGGTCGACGACCCAGCACGGGTCCCGCCCCACGAGCCACGTGTTCGTGCCCTGCAGCGTGAAGGGCCCGGGGTTGTCCGCGATGACGAGCCCGATGTCGTCCACGTCAGCGCCGTGGGGCCAGGCGGAAGACCGGCCCGTTGATCGAGACGACGTAGACGCGGCCGAGCGCGTCCTCGCCGAACGAGGACAGCCCCTCGACGCGGCGCACGCGGGCCAGCGGCCGGTCGCGCCCGAGCCGGCCGGCGCGCAGAACCCGCGCGACGCGCAGGCGGCCCTCGCAGAGGTCGCCGTAGACGTAGCGCCCGGCCAGCGCCGGCACGCGCGGGTCGCGCACGACGACGCCGCCGGTCACCGCGCACCAGCCCTGCGCGTGCGTGTGCTCGAGTGCCGGGCGCACCGCGCCCGGCGCCGGCTCGGCGAAGTTGCGCCGCGTCCCCTCCCAGGGCCGCCAGCCGAAGTTCGCGCCCGCGCCGCGCCCGCGCCGCACGAAGTCGACCTCCTCGACGGCCTCCTGGCCGACGTCCCCGATGCCGAGGTCGCCGGTGCGGCGATCGAACGAGAAGCGCCACGGGTTGCGCAGGCCGTAGGCGTAGACCTCCGCGCGCGCGCCGGCGCGTCGCACGAACGGGTTCGAGGCGGGCACGGTGTACGCACGGCCACCCGCCGCGACCGGGTCGATCCGCAGGATCTTGCCGAGCAGCGACCCGAGGTCCTGCGCGTTGCCGCGCGCGCCGTGCTGGTCGTACCCGCCGCCCCCGTCGCCCGTGCCGATGTAGAGGTGGCGGTCGGGCCCGAAGAGCAGCAGCCCGCCGTTGTGGTTGGACTCGGGGTCGTCCATGCTCAGCAGCTCGCGCGCGCTCGAGGGGTCGGCGCGGTCGGCCGCGGCGCGCCGGAGCTCGACGACGTGCTGGCGCGCGTCGCGGCCGGTGAAGTAGACGTAGAGGCGCCCGCTGGCCGCGTAGTCGGGGGCGAACGCGAGCGAGAGCAGGCCCCGCTCGTCGCCGGAGAGCACCCGCGAGCGCAGGTCGAGGAACGGGCGCGCCAGGCGCCGGCCGTCGCGCACGACGACGATCCGCCCGTCCTGCTCGACGACCATGATCCGCCGGCGGTCGCCGGGCGGAGCCGTGACGAAGAGCGGCTGGTCGAAGCGCCCGACCGACACGAGGCGCACGCCCGTCCGGCCCGGCGCCGGCGCCGGCGCGGCGGCGCGCGTGGCGGCACCGGTGCCCGGCGCTGTCGAGCCGCCGGAGCCGCAGGCGCCCAGGAACGCGAGCAGGGACAGGGCGAGCGCGAGCCGGTGGCGCACGCCGTCAGGATGCCAGGTCGCCTGCAACGTCCGCGCCGAGTTCCCCGACGAGGAGGCCCATGTCCGAGCGCAGCGTCGAGGTCGTCGTCATCGGGCCGGACGCTCGAGGCCTACGGGCTTTGACGCCCGTCACCCTTGCCTGAAAGGGTGGCCGGATGCGCTCCCTCGGGGTCACCGTGCTCGTCGCGGCGAGCCTCGTGCTCATTTCGGCCTCCAGCGCCTCGGCGGGGCTCACCGCCCGGGGGAGCGCCGAGCAGGTCCAGGTCACCGGGGCGAGGCCGGGCGCGCGGGCGTCGCTCGTGGATCGGCGCGGCGTCGGCGTCGCGGTACGGCACGTCGGCTCCCTCGGCGGGGTGGTGTTCCGCGACGTCCGGCCCGGCCGTGGCTACCGCGTGCTGCAGGGCCGCGCGCGCTCGCGGCGGGTCACGGTCTTCTCGACCCGGTCTGCGCCCCCGAGCACGCGCCGCTACCGCCAGCCGGTGCCCACGAGCGGGTACGGGTACCTGACGACGCGCGACGGCACGCGGCTCGCGATCAACGTGCGCCTGCCCGAGGGCCCCGGGCCCTACCCGACGCTCGTCGAGTACTCGGGCTACGGCTACGCGAGGCCCTCGGGCGCGGAGAAAGGCATCTCCCCGATCGCCAACCTCCTCGGCTTCGCCGTGGTCGACGTCAACATCCGCGGCACCGGCTGCTCGGGCGGCGCCTTCGACTTCTTCGAGCCCCTGCAGGGGCTCGACGGCTACGACGTGATCGAGACCGTGGCCCGCCGGCCCTGGGTCCTGCACCACGAGGTCGGGATGGTCGGCGTCTCCTACGGCGGGATCAGCCAGCTCTTCGTCGGGGCGACGCGCCCGCCGAGCCTGTCGGCGATCACGCCGCTGTCGGTCATCGACAACCCGGCGACGACGCTGTATCCGGGCGGGATCCTCAACACCGGCTTCGCGCTCTCGTGGGCCGAGGACCGCGTCCACGACGCCAAGCCGGCCACGGAGAAGGGCGGCCAGCCGTGGGCGCTCGATCGCATCCGCGGCGGCGACCGCACGTGCGCGGCCAACCAGGTCCTGCACCCCGAGGCCGTCGACCTCCTCGCGAAGCTCCGCGCCGGTCGCTTCTACGTGCCGCGGGTGGCCGACCAGCTCTCGCCCGTGACGTTCGTCCACAAGATCAAGGCACCCGTCTTCCTGGCCTGCCAGTGGACTGACGAGCAGACGGGCGGGCACTGCCCGGCGCTCGCCGATCGCTTCACCGGCGCGCGGCGCAAGTGGTTCACGTTCACGAACGGAACCCACATCGACTCGCTGGTCCCGGCGACCGTCAACCGCTGGTACGACTTCCTGTCGCTCTACGTCGCGCGGCGAGCGCCCCGGATCTCGCCGGCCCTGAAGGCACTGGCCCCGACGATCTTCGCGCAGGTCACGGGAATTTCGGGCGTGACGTTCCCGGAGGACCCGATCCAGGCCCAGCCGACGTACGGGGAGGCCCGCGCGACCTTCGAGCGGCTTCCGGCCGTGCGCATCCTGCTCGACGACGGCGCGGGCGGCGCGACGCCCGGCGTCCCGGTCCCGGCCTTCGAGCGCTCGTTCTCGCGCTTTCCGCTGCCGGGCACGCGCGCGCGGTCGTGGTATCTCGCGGCCGGCGGGGCGCTGCGCGACGCCAGGCCCGCCAAGGCCGGCGCCGACGCCTTCACGTGGGACCCGGGCGCTCGTCCGCCGACGAGCTTCACCGGCGACAGCCGCTCGGGCGCCGGCGGTCTGTGGACCGCCTCGCCGGCCTACCGCTGGAAGCAGAGCCCGCCCGGACGCGCGGTCTCGTACCTGACCGCGCCGCTGGCGGCGACGACGACCGTCGTCGGTGCGGGCGCCCTGCAGGCGTGGGTCCGCGCGTCCGCACGCAGCGTCGACCTCCAGGCCACCGTGTCCGAGGTCCGTCCCGACGGCCGCGAGAGCTTCGTCCAGAACGGCTGGCTGCGCACGAGCGCTCGCAAGCTCGACGCCGCCCGCAGCACGCTGCTCGCGCCGGTGCCGAGCTTCCGGCGCTCCGACGCGGCTCCGCTGCCGAGGGGCCGGTTCACGAAGGTCACCGTGCCGCTCTACTACCAGGGCCACGTCTACCGCGCCGGGTCGCGGATCCGGGTCGCGCTCGCTGCGCCCGGCGGCGACCAGCCCGTCTGGGCCTTCGCCGAGACGCGCCCGCGCGGGCGCGCGGCGGTGTCCGTCGCCCGCGGCCCCGGCCGTCCCTCGCGGCTCGTGCTGCCCGTCGTCGGCGGGGTCGGCGCGCCGACGGGGCTGCCGCCGTGCCCGGGGCTGCGTGGCCAGGCGTGCCGCGCCTACCGGCCGTCGGTCAACCGGCCGGGGAGATGATCCTCGCGCCCGCCAGCGCGACCCGCCGGCGGTGGATCAGGACCGCGAGGGCGCCGTTGACGAGGCAGAAGTACACCGGGTAGCAGAGCAGCGAGACGTCGAGCGCGCCGACGGCGCCCGCGCCGAGCGCGCCGGCCAGGCCGGCGCCCGCGAAGGAGGCCAGCGTCTCGGAACCCGGGTCGCGGTAGGTCTTGGGGACCATCAGGGCCGCGGCGAGCAGGTCGGCGAGGATGACGCATGCGGTCGCGACGAGCGGCTCGCCGGCGATCAGCCAGCCGAGCACCGCGCCACCGGCCGCCGCCATCGCGATCGCCTCGGCCCCGCTGAGACCTCCCTCGCCGTGGCGCAGGGCGAGGACGAAGACGACGGTCGTCAGCGCGGCCTGCGCGATGCCCATGAGCAGGCTCCACGACGCGCCGTCGGCATATTGGGACGCGCAGACCACGACGGCCAGCAAGGCCCACACGAACCACGTCCCGCGATGCGGCCGCGTCGTGCCGCGCACGATGTCGCCGATGTACGGGAGCGTATTGACGACGCTCGCGAGGCCCGCGAGCACGCCGAGCAGGACCGCAAGCTCGGGCATACCCGGAGGACGCGGGAGCGCCGGCTCGCCTTCCCGACGCGACGCGACGATCGAGCGGGCCGGTCACCGGCCGCGGACGCCGGCCGGGAGCCGGTCGACGTGGGCGACGCCGAATGCGACCCGCTGTCCCCGTGCGGCTTCCGGCTGCGAACGGGATCGGGCCGGCGGCCGGGGGCTGACCGGCCCGGCCTCAGGCCACGATCCGCCCGCGCACCTCGGCCAGCGTCACGGCG
This sequence comes from uncultured Actinomycetes bacterium, assembly GCA_963803375.1. GTDB lineage: Bacteria > Actinomycetota > Thermoleophilia > Solirubrobacterales > Solirubrobacteraceae > JAOPZW01. The sequence continues at coordinate 341,596 of CAWDMB010000014.1, forward strand.
TCGCCGGCGCGCCCCCGCAGGACGACCTCGTCGCCGTCCCGCAGGAACGTCCGCGTGTCACCGTCGCCCAGCTCCAGCGGCTCGGCTCCGTTCCACGTCAGCTCGATGAGCGAGCCGCGCTCGCCCCGCGCCGGACCCGAGATCGTGCCCGAGGCGAGCAGGTCGCCCGTGCGCAGCCGCGCCCCGTTGGAGGTGAGATGCGCGATCAGCTGGGCGAAGCTCCAGTACAGGTGGCGCGCGTTCGTGCGGGCGACCGTGGTCCCGTTGAGCTCGACCTCGAGCGCGACGTCGAGCGCCCACGGCTCCTCGCGCAGGTAGGCGAGCGGCTCGGGCGCCTGCGCGGGCGCGGCGACGCGGCGGTCGAGCACGGCCGCCAGCGGCGTCACCCAGGCGCCGATCGACGTGGCGAACGACTTGCCCAGGAACGGGCCCAGCGGCTGGTACTCCCAGGCCTGCAGGTCGCGCGCGCTCCAATCGTTGACGAGCACGAGCCCGAAGACGTGGTCGAGTGCGCGCGCGACCGGCACCGGCTCGCCGAGAGCGCTCGGGGCGCCGACGACGACGCCGAGCTCGAGCTCGATGTCCAGCCGCGTGCTGGGGCCGTGCACGGGCGCCTCGGCGTCGGGCGGCTTGTGCTGCCCGTGGGGACGGCGCACGTCGGTGCCGCTGACGACGACCGTGCCGGCGCGGCCGTGGTAGCCCACGGGCAGATGGCGCCAGTTGGGCAGCAGCGGCTCGGCGCCCGGCCGGAAGAGCCGCCCGAGGTTCGTCGCGTGCTCGAGCGAGGAGTAGAAGTCGACGTAGTCGGCCACGCCGAACGGCAGTCGCAGCTGCACCGCGTCGAGCGCGACGAGCGGCGGCCGGGCGTCGACGCCGCGCGCGAGCGCGACGAGGCGCTCGCGCACCGCCGCCCAGGTCTCGGGACCGGCGGCCATGAACGCGTTCAGCGCGGGCTGCGCGAAGAGCGCCGGGTCGGCGTCGAGCAGCCCGTCGCGGGCGAGCGCGGCGAGGTCGAGGACGCCGTCGCCCAGGCGCGCGCCGACCCGCGGCGCGGTTCCCGGGCGCGCGAAGACGCCGTAGGGAAGGTGCTCGGGCCCGAAGCCGCTCACGCCGGCAGGACCCCGAGCGCGCGCAGGTCCTCGACGGGCTCGGCGAACGAGCAGCTGCCGACGCCGAGCACGACGCTCAGCACCGGAGGCGCGTCGGTCCCCGCGAGCAGCTCGTCCAGGCGCGAGGCCGAGCACACGAGCGCCCGAGCATCCACGCCTCGTCGCAGGCGCGCGCGCGGTCGTCCTCGGCCAGCGCCTCGGCGATCCCCAACGCGGCCGGCGGGAAGAGCGGCGCGTGGTCGACGAGCGCGCCCAACAGCGCGCGGGCCGCCACGTCGGGGGCGAGGTCGGTCACCCGCGGCATGTTGCCTCACCCGTGGCCGGCGCGCCCGCCCGTGCTCGCCCACAGCTGAGCCTCGCGGCCCCGGTCAACCCGTTCGCGGTCCTACCAGGTGCCCGTCTCGCCGGCCGGCAGCTCCGGGCGCGGGAGCGGGCGGACGACCGGTTGCGCGAAGACGTGCCCGGCGATCGCGATACGCGAGGCGCGCGACGCATCCCGCGCCGCTGGCGACGGCTCGAGCTGGATGCGGAAGCGGGACATGCCGGCACTCTCGCACCGCCAGGGCCGCGCGGCGACGGGGACAGCCCCCGTCTGCGAGGTGCGGCAGGCCGCACCCGTCGGAGGCAGGTTCGACGACACCGGGCGTCGTCGATCCAACCCAGCCGTCCGACGCCGGCGGCCAGACCACGACGCCGGCGCGGGAAGGAAGCCCCGCCGCGCCGCGTCCTGAAGGGACTCCTGCTCATTTCGTCCCAGGAGGCAGCCTCGATGCATCGCCCCACCACGAAGCAGGGCCGGCCGGGCCCCCGGCTCGTCAGGACCGCGCTGGCCGCCGGGCTCTTGGCCGGCGGCCTCGCCGTCGGCGCCCAGCCCGCTGCCGCGGCGCCGTCGGTCTCGGTCCAGCAGCGCACGCTCATCGTCCAGGGCGGTGGCGGAGCCGAGCGACTTGCCCTGCGACTCGCGCCCGGCAACCCGAATCGCCTCCAGGTCGACTTCGGCGACAACGGCTCCGCCGACGCCGTCGTGGACCGCGCGCGCTTCGACCGCATCCGCCTCAAGGGCGGCGGTGGAAACGACCGCCTACGCATCGACGACGCCAACGGCGCCTTCACGACCACCACCCCGACGCAGCTCGAGGGCCAGCGCGGCAACGACACGCTGCTCGGCGGGGCCGGGGCGGAGCGCCTCCTCGGCGGCCGGGGGACCGACACCGTCGACGGCAACCGCGGCGACGACAACGCCGACCTCGGGCGCGGCGACGACCGTTTCGTCTGGGATCCGGGCGACGGCAGCGACGCCGTGGCCGGTCGCGGTGGAAGCGACGCGCTCATCTTCAACGGGGCGAACGTCGCCGAGCAGTTCAGACTGGCGCCCAACGGCTCGCGAGCGCGCTTCACGCGCGACGTCGCGAGCATCGTCATGGACCTCGCCGGGGTCGAGCGCGTCGACGTCGCCGCGCTCGGCGGGGCGGACACGCTCACCGTCGAAGACATGATCGGCACCGACGTGCGGAGAGTCAACGAGGACCTCGCGTCGGCTCTGGGTGGCGCGGGCTCGGATGGCGCCGCCGACACCACGATCGTCAACGGCTCCAACGGCGCCGACACGATCGCCGCTTCGGGCGCGGCCGGCACGGTCCGCGTGACGGGGCTGACGGCCGCCCTTCGCGTCGCCCACGGCGACCCGGCCCGGGACGCGCTGACGCTCAACGCCCTCGGCGGCGAGGACACCGTCAACGCCTCGGACCTGCGGGCGGACGCGCTTCGGCTCACGACCAACGGCGGCGTCGGCAACGACAGCCTGCTCGGGTCGCAGGGCGCGGATCTCGTCAACGGCGGCGACGGCAAGGACACCGCGTTCCTCGGCGCCGGCGACGACGTCTTCGTCTGGAACCCGGGCGACGACGACGACGTCGTCGAGGGCCAGGCCGGTCGCGACGAGATGCTCTTCAACGGCGCGAACATCAGCGAGGACTTCGACGTCTCGGCCAACGGCGGCCGCGTGCGATTCTTCCGCAACGTCGCGGCGGTCACCATGGACCTCAACGACGTCGAGGCGATCGACCTCAACGCGCTCGGCGGTGCCGATCGGCTGACGGTCGGCGACCTCTCGGGCACCGATCTGACGCAGGTCACTGAGGACCTCGCGGGCACGCTCGGCGGCTCGGTGGGTGACGGCCAGGCCGACGCCGTCATCGTCAACGCGACGAGCGGCGACGACGTGATCACGGCGTCGGGCAGCGGCGGCACGGTCGCCTTGGCCGGGCTGGCGACGAGGGTCGACCTGCTGCACGCCGAGGCGGCCAACGACCGCCTGACGGTCAACGCGCTCGCCGGCGACGACGTCGTCGAGGCCTCCGGCCTGGCCGCGGACGCGATCGCCTTCACCGCCGACGGCGGCGCCGGCGCCGACGTCCTCATCGGCGGCGCCGGCGCGGACACGCTGCGGGGCGGCGCCGACGACGACGTCCTCCTTGGCGGGCCCGGCCTCGACGTCCTCGACGGCGGCCCGGGCAACAACATCGTGATCCAGGACTGACCCCGTTCGGGGTGGGGGGCCGCTGACGCCGGCGGCCCCTCCTTCCCACTACGTGAAATGGTGGCGCGCGGGCTGCGCAACACGGGGTGTCGCTCTGGGCAGGAACCCGCGTACGGGACGCTGCGGCTGTGACACTCGCGACGCTGCGGCTGCCGGATCTGGCGCTCCAGGCGCACTTCGCGCACGAGTGGGACCGAGAGGCCGAGAGCGACGTCGCCGACGGTGATGGGCGCGATGAAGCGGCGCTGGTACGAGCCACTGTTGGCGACGTCGCAGCGGGCGCACTGCGCTTGTCACACGGGGCGTTGGAGAAGCACGACCATGACGTGGGCTGTGAGCTCGCGGCGTATCTGCCCGATCGCCTGCTCGGCGACGGCGATCTGGTCGGCGGCGGTGTCGGCGCAGGCAATGCCCGCTCGCAGTTCGCCGGCACACCTCATCGCTACCTCGATAGCGGCCCGACGCACGAAACCCTCGCAGGAAGCGAGGGTTCGCCAATCGGGGCGCCCGGATTTGAACCGGACCAGGCGGGCGACGCTAGGCGCTGCTTGGCTCTACAGCGTCGTTTGCGTCGTCTGAGGTGATCTGAGATTCCCTCAGATTGGAGCCACGAATGGAGCCACGGGCGTGTACGACCGCCGCGGCGACCATCTCGGCCTCCCGGGTGCTCGGGGCGTAGTCGGCGTAGCGCTGGGTCGTCGCGAGGTCCCGGTGGCCCAGCCACTCCTGCAACGTGCGCATCGGCACGCCCGCGGCGGCCATCATCGTCCCGAACGTGTGGCGCAGATCGTGGAAGCGGTGCGACGTGTCGAGCTTCGCGGCCTTGAGTGCGGCGCGCATCCGGCGCGTGACGTTCGGCTTCGGCAGTGGCCCCCCCGTCTGCGGGTGGGCGAACACGAGGTCGTTCTCGCCCTGCCAACGAGACTGCCTGAACAAGCGGTCCAGCTCGCCGGCAACCTCGTCGGCCATCGGCACGCTCCTCGTCGAACGCTTGCTCTTGGGCGTGCCGAACTCGCCGCGCACATAGTTCTGCCGCACCCGAATGCGGCCCGCCGTCCAGTCCACGTCCTTCCAACGGAGCGCAAGCAGCTCGCCCTTGCGCAGGCCCGTCATCGCGGCGGCGAGGAAGATCGTCCGGTCGAGCGCCTGGAACTCGCCGGGCCGGGCGTGCTCGACGAGCAGATCGACCTGGTCGAGCGTCAGGAACCGGATCTCCCCGCTCTCTGGCACGGCAGGCAGCTCGACGCCGATGCACGGGTTCGCGATCGCCCATCGGCGCTGCATCGCGAAGTTGAACAGCGCCGACAGCGTCGCGACGATGTTGCGGATCGTCTTCGGCGCGAGCTCCTTCCCCTCCTCGAGCAGGAGCACGAGGTCGATCACGTCCTCCGTGGTGATCGCGTCCATCGCTCTGCCGGCGAAGAACGGCGCCAGATGCACGCGGACCTCGCTCTCGACGTTCTGCACGGTCGAGCGCTTGCGGCCCTTGCGCTCGATGTGCAGCCGGTAGCGACGGCCGACCTGCTCGACGTCGAGCCGCTCCCTCGACGCGCGCGGCGTGATCCGGACCTCGGCCATCTTCTCGCGCAGCCTGGCCTCGGCCTGGGTGCGGGTGAGCCCTTCGCGGCTGCCGGGCTGTCGCGCGAGGCCGATCTTGCGCTTCGGACGGCGGCCATCGGGGGTCCACCACTGTCCGTACCACGTGGGCGGCTGAACGGTCGGATGGATGAACACGCTGCCGGTGCCGTACGAGCGACGGCTAGCCATGCTCCCGGGCCTCCGGTGCGCGTGTCGGCAGCCCCCGCGACGCGCCTGCGCCGAGTCGACTCGGCATCCCGAGACGCGATCGCCGCCCTGTCGGTCCTGTCAAGCCAATCACTCCCCTCTCGTTCGTCGGGTTTAGGTGCGCCGCGGCAGGTCGACCGATCTCTCGTCGGCGACTCCCATCGACGCGATCCATCATGGCCTGCACCCCTCGGGCGTGCTCTGCAAGCCGCGTCGATTTTCCGGCCAAAGGAACTACGCGGCTTGCTCTGAGGTCGACGCCACGGAGCGTGCCGTGTTGGCGGCCGTTCCCCTGGCACGCCACGGTCCACGACGCCGGGTCAACCACCAGGACTGAAGCTCGCCCGCGTCGAACCGGACGTACCGGCCGAGCCGCACGTGCGGAATGCGGTCGGCACGCGCCTCGGCGAGCACCCAGCTTGCCGGCACGTTGAGCAGCGCGGCGGCACCCTGCGCGTCGAGGAGAGGCGCGGCGCCCAGGGGAACTGCGCTCGGGGGCGCGCCCAAATGCCCAACAGCATCGCCGGCGCCATTAGCGGCCACAGTGGGCCACCTTTCTCGAAGCGGCATATCCACTTCCGTCCCCCTCACCCGTCGAGTGGGGCCGCGCGAAACGAAACGGACCCGCCACCGGGATCCGTGGGGCGCATCGCCTCGAAACCGCCCCGGATCCCGTGCGCCGTCCCACCAGGGGGAGCGAAATGGATACCCCACTTCTCGAAACCGCATTCGCAGGCCGACGGGAAGATGGTGCCGGAGGTCGAGTAGAGCGACGCGGCGAGGTGCGGACGGGTTGATACCGCCGGGACGGGTGGCCGCGGGGCTGCATCACGCGCGAGCACTCGGCCGTGAGCGAAGAACTCGGGCCGCCAGGCGGGGCCGAACGGCGCCTAGTTGCCGCGCGACGGCCGTTCGTCTCCTTTGCGATAGACCCATGGCGCCGTTTTCGTGACTCGCCATCACCCGGGTCGAACCCGGGCATCAGCTCGCGCATATTTGGCTTCTCTCTCGATACGTCGGCGTGCATGGCGGGCAGTCGACGCCCGTTCCCGGACGGAAACTCTCCGCAACGAGCGACCATGAGCGCAATCCACAGCCTCCCGAGCCGCGAGAGCCCCGCAAACACGGGGGAAATGGCGGGGCTTGTGCACACGGTTGTGCACATTTCCGTATGCGCTCGGCGCTACAGAAGCCGGGATATCGACAGCCGATCGACAGGTCACGATCGGCGTCGGTCACGCAAGCGCGGTACAAGAGTCACGTGCCGATCCCGACGCCCCAGTCAAAGGTTTCCGCTCGCCTCAGGCGCGCCGCCGTCGCCGAGCGTGCACAGCTGGTTCGGCGTCGCGGGCGCATCGAGCGAGCCCATGCCGGTGTGGAAGCCGAGCTCGAGCGACTCGAGCGCGAGCTCGCCGGCATCGATCAACATCTCGAGCTGTTGGTGCGCATCGCACCCGCGGGCGACGACGAAACCCCGACGCACCGCAACCCCGATACCCCTGAGCACCGCAATGGCAGCGCAACGCTCCTCAACGGGCCCGCGATCCGTGCGACCGCCGTGAGGCTCCTGATCGAGCACAGGCCCCGGGTGGAGGCGATTCACTACCGCGACTGGTACGCGCTCGTGGTCGAGCACGGCTTCGCGGTGGCGGGCAAAAAGCCGCTGGCGGTGTTTCTCAGCCAGGTCAGCCGATCGCCGGTGATGCGCAGGGGCACGTCGGCCGGCGTCTACGCCGTCGATCGCGGCGCTCCCGAGCGCCTGCGCAGAGCGCTCTCCGAGCTCGAGCGTGCGCTGAGCGCGCTCACCGGACGGCCGCCGGGTCGCCGCGCCGACGGCGATCTCCACGCCAGGCGCCGCGAGCTCGTCCGCGCGATCGACCGCCACGAGCGCGCCCTGCACGAGGCGACTCCGGTGCCTGGAGCGCTCCGGGACCGAAGCGCCCGGCGCGTAGATGGTTCGCGGCGCAGCCGGCCGCGATGGCGCGTCGCGCGAGGCCGCGAGCCCGCGACGGCATCGCATCGCCGCGCGAGTCCCTCGATCTTGGAGCCCTCGGGACAGCGACCCGGTACCTACCGGATGGATGCGCCATGGCGACAGCGCGGGCACGATCCAACGCGAGAAACGGGGCGTCGCGGTTGGCGACGACGGTCGCCCGCGAGCTCGACTTGCTCGCGATCCGCCGCGAGCGCCTGCGCGAGCGCCAGCAGGCCCTGCGCGCCCAGCTCGACGACCTCGCCGACCAACTCGGCAAGCTCGACAGCCGCCGACGCGACCTCGACCGCCTCCTCGGCGAAGAACCGGCCCCGCCGGCCCCCGCTCCGCCGCCCCGGCTGATCGGTGGTGGCGCGCTGCGCCGGCACGCCGTCGCGCACCTGCTCGCCTGCGGTCAGCACGACGACATCCACTACCGCGCCTGGTACGAGCAGCTCGCCGCGGACGGGCTGATCGTCCGCGGGGCCGACCCCGCCGCGACCTTCCTGACCAACGTCGCACGGTCCCCACTGATCGAGCGCGGCGAACGACCCGGGACCTACCGGCTCGCTCCCCTCGCCGCCCAACGCATCGAGACCCTGCTCGTCAACGCGCGCAACCGCCTGCGCCTCACGACCGCCACCACCGCAGACCGAGGTACCGAGCGCACCAGACGACTACGCGCGCTCGTCCGCCGACTCGAGCGCGTCCAGACCGAGATCGCCGAGTGCCATCGGCTCGCCACCGAACAGACCGCAGGCGACCAGCAACGCCCGTCTCGGTCAAGCCAGTCAGAGGCTCCACGGGGCCCATGATCGTCGCCGGGCGACATCTCGCGCGCACGGCCTGAGCCGGAGTTCGACAGCTGAGGGGACCTCTGGCGTCAGCGCCTTCCGCTAGCCTGTGCGAAGCGTCAAGGTGAGGTTGAGGTCGACAGCACGTGAATTCGAGGCGACGACCGCGAGCGCGTGCAGTCGCGCGTCGCGAAGGACGCTAATCCGCGGACGGCGCCATCGATGGTCCTGGCTCCCGGTGTTGTCTCAGGCTTGGCTGCGGGCGAGTTCGACGAGGACGCCGAGGACGAGGCAGGCCCGCGAGCACGGTCTCAACAAGATTCTTGGGCGGAACGTCGAACCGCATCTCGAACGTCACACGGTGCGGCGGGTGCTGTTGCCGGCGCAGGCCGTGGAGTCGTTCACGGTCATCGGCCCAGATCTGCGGGCGGTCGAGCTGATCGACGACCTGCTCGCTCACCGGCGCGAATTCTCGTGGTCACGGCACGCTTGTGCGCACGCCCCCGGACGGGAGCCGCCCAGGCGTCGCGACGGCCTCACACCCGTGGGAAGTGTCGGCTGGCGGACGTGGCGAACATCGTCAACGGCAGGAGGCGCGCGAGCGTGTCGGTGATCGCTTCGACGCGCCGCGGGTCGTGTTGGTCGAGCAGGTCGATCGAGTTGGCCAGCCAGCGGATCGCGTCTTGGGCGAGGCCGTGCATGGCGAGCTCGTTGTCGTCGTCGGCGAGCTCGGCGAGCAGCCCGTTGACGGGCTCAAAGACGAGCGGCAGCCAGGCTTCGCTGTCCTCGTCGCCGGCGGGCAGCTCGGCGGCGCTGGCGGTGAGCTCGGCGTCCATGGCCAGGTGGCAGCGCAGCAGCGCGCCCGTGCTGGCTTCCTCGACGATGCCGAGCGTCTGGGCGTCGAGGGCGTCGCCTTCGGGTGATGGCTCGCGGCGCGGGAGGATGTGGATGGCGTAGGCGGCGATGCTGGCGCTGTTGATCCGCGGGATCGCGGTAACCAGCAGCGTGATCGGGCGCAGCCCGGGGTCGCCCTCGGGCAGGTCGCGTTCGCCGCGGCGCAGCGCGTCGCGGTAGAAGCGCTCGAGCTCGTCGTGATGGAAGTCGCGCAGGAGATCGCCGTAGACGGACGGCAGATCGATCACGAGCGCGCGCGAGGCCCGGGCGGGCGTGGTCGGTGAGCTTGGGCGGCGAAACGCACAAGCGATCGGGAGGTCCAGAACTCGGGGCGGCGCCAGCGTAACCGGATTTCTGGCGGTCGTGCCCTGACCCGCGTGTTCGTCGTGAAAC
>CAWDMB010000015.1:0-87811 GCA_963803375.1 uncultured Actinomycetes bacterium
GCAGGACGGCGATGCGCGCGCTCATCGGGCGCGCAGCCTACGTCGGGCCGAGCGCGCTCGTCAGCGGCCCGGGCCGCTCACGCTCGCGCTCGAAGGCCGCGATCGCGTCGTCCTCGAGCAGCGTGAGGGCGATGTCGTCGAGCCCTTCCAGCAGCCGGTGGCGGACCTCGGGGTCGAGCTCGAAGCGGTAGCTCCGCCCGCCGGCGCGGACCTCGAGCGCCTCGAGGTCGACCTCGGCCGCTCCCGCCCCGGCCACCGCGCGCACCTCGTCGGGGGCGAGCGCGACGGGCAGGAGCCCGATCTTCGTCGCGTTGGAGGCGAAGATGTCGCCGAAGGACGGCGCGATGATCGCCCGGAAGCCGTAGTCCTCCAGACCCCACGCCGCGTGCTCGCGGCTGGAGCCACAGCCGAAGTTGCGCCCCGTCACGAGGATCGGGTTGGGCGGGAGGTCCCACCCCGGCTGCTGCGCCCAGTGCTGGAAGAGGAACGCGCCGAAGCCGCTGCGCTCAACGCGCTTGAGCGTGTGCTTGGGCATGATCTGGTCGGTGTCGACGTCGTTGCGCAGCAGGACGCTGACACGGCCCGCGACGGTGCGGATCGGCTCCATGCTCAGCTCCAGTCCCGGATGTCGACGAAATGCCCCTCGACGGCGGCCGCGGCTGCCATCTCGGGCGAGACGAGGTGCGTACGGCCGCCGCGGCCCTGGCGGCCCTCGAAGTTGCGGTTCGAGGTCGACGCGCACCGCTCGCCCGGCTGGAGGATGTCGGGGTTCATCCCCAGGCACATGGAGCACCCGGGATTGCGCCAGTCGAAGCCGGCGGCCCGGAAGACGTCGTCGAGACCCTCCGCCTCGGCCTGCCGCTTGACGGGCATCGAGCCGGGGACCACCATCGCCTCCACGCCACGGGCCACGTGCCGGCCGTCGAGCACGCCCGCCGCGGCGCGCAGGTCGCCGATGCGCGAGTTCGTGCACGAGCCGATGAAGACGCGGTCCAGGCGGATGTCGCGGATCGGCGTCCCCGGGCGCAGGTCCATGTAGGTCAGCGCGCGCTCGTCGCCCTCGCCGACGGGCTCGGGGACCGCTCCGGTCACGCCGACGACCTGCCCGGGGTTCGTCCCCCACGAGACCATCGGACTGAGCGCGGCGGCGTCGACGACGACCTCGCGGTCGAACGTCGCGTCCTCGTCGGTGCGCAGGTCGAGCCATGCGTCGTCGACCTCGCCACCGTGCTCGCCCACCCAGGTGAGCGTGGTCGCGTCGGGCGCGATCATGCCGGCGCGCCCGCCGCCCTCGATGGTCATGTTGCAGATCGTCATGCGGCCCTCCATCGAGAGCTCGTCGATGACGGCGCCCGTGTACTCGACGACGTGGCCGACCGCCCCGTCGACGCCGATCTGGCCGATCGTGCCCAGGATCAGGTCCTTGGCGGTGACGCCGAAGCCGAGCCCGCCCTCGAAGCGGATGCGCATCGAGCGCTGCTTGCGCTGCACGAGGCACTGGGTGGCGAGCACGTGCTCGACCTCGCTCGTGCCGATCCCGAAGGCCAGCGCGCCGAACGCGCCGTGGGTGGCCGTGTGGCTGTCGCCGCAGACGATCGTCATCCCCGGCTGGCTGAGGCCCTGCTCGGGCCCGACGAGGTGGACGATGCCCCGGCGCGCGGAGCCCATCGAGAAGACCGGGATCCCGAACTGCGCGCAGTTGGCCTCGAGCGCCTGCACCTGCTCGCGCGAGAGCTCGTCGCGGATCCGCGCGGCCACGGGCGTGCCGTCGGTCGGCACGTTGTGATCGGCCGTGGCGAGGGTGCGATCGGGGCGCCGGACGCCGCGCCCGGCGAGCCGCAGGCCGTCGAAGGCCTGCGGGCTCGTGACCTCGTGCACGAGGTGCAGGTCGATGAAGATCAGGTTCGGGGCGACCTCGTGGGCGGCCCAGATCTTGTCGAACAGGGTCTGCGGCATCTCGCTCTCAGCTCCGTCGCAGGCCGGCGGCGACGACGCCCAGCAGCGCCGCCTCCCTCGGGCCGGGGTTCTCGAAGTGGTGGGGCAGGTCGGCGTCGAAGGTCACGGTGTCGCCGGCGTGCAGGGCGTGGCGCTCGCCGTCGATGTCGAGCACGACGGTGCCGTGCTCGACGAGCGCGATCTCGCGGCTGCCGGGCTCGTGCATCGGCGGGTCGCCCGGGCCGCCCGTCCGCGCGCCGGCCGCGAGCACGTGGCGGCTGAGCTCGGCCCGCTGGCCGGGCAGCGGCGCGGTGAGGATCTCGAACGTGTGCCCCCGCCGCGCGGAGCCGGCGCGGCGGCGCTCGTGGGCGCGGACGACGGTCACGCTGCCGGCCTCGTCGAGGCGCAGGAGCTGGCTCAGGCGCAGCTCGAGGCCGGCGGCGATGCGGCCGGCGACCTGCAGGGTCGGGCTCGTCTCGCCGCGTTCGACCTGGCTGAGCATCGGCGCGCTGACGCCCGAGCGCTCGGCGAGGTCGCGCAGCGAGAGCTCCATCGCCTCGCGCAGCGCGCGCACGCGCGGGCCGATGTGCGTGATCTCGCTGAGCTCGTCGATCGCAGCCATTACAAACGTACGTTATCGCATACGAAGCGGCCGGTAGCCTCGGGCGCGTGCCCGCGGCCGACCTGCCCGACGTCCTCGTCCTCGCCGCCGGCGGTGCGCTCGGCGAGGCGTGGATGACAGGCGTGCTCGGTGGCCTGGAGGACGGAACGGGCCTCGACCTGCGGCGCGTCGAGGGCTTCGTCGGGACCTCGGCCGGCTCGATCGTCGCGGCGCGCCTGGCGGCCGGGCAGCGCCCGCGGCGCCCGCGCGAGCGGCCGACCCTGGCCGCCGCGGGCGACGAGCGCGGAGGCGTCGGCGGCGTGAGCAGGGTGCGCGAGGCGGTGCGCGAGGCGGCGCGCGACGCGGCGCGCCGGGGCTGGGCCGCGTCGGCGCCGCTCGCGGCGCTCGGGCTGGCGCTGAGCGCGCCGGGCGGAGCGCTCGTGCGCTCGGTCGTCCTCTCGCGCGCGCCCTCGTCCGGGCGGCGGATGGATCGCCTCCGCGCCGATCTCGCGCGCTCGGGCGCGCGCTTCGACGGGCGCCTGCGCGTCTGCTGCGTGGAGCGGCGCAGCGGCCGCCGCGTCGTCTTCGGCGCGCCCGGCGCGCCGGTGGCCGCGGTCGCCGACGCGGTCGCCGCGTCGTGCGCGATCCCGTGGATCTTCGAGCCCGTCGAGATCGGCGGGCGGGCGTACGTCGACGGCGGCGTCTGGAGCGCGACGAACCTCGACGCCGCGCCGGCGGGGCGCGGGACGCACGTGCTCTGCCTGGACCCGCTCGCGGGCGCGCAGCTCGGGCTCCTGCGGCCCGTGGCGCGCGTCGCCGCCGAGGTCGAGCTGCAGCTGCTGCGAGCCCGCGGGGCGCGCGTGCGCCGCGTGACCCCGGCGCCCGAGGCCGCGTCGGCCATCGGCCGCGACCTCATGGCCGCGGGCCGGGCGAGCGCGGCGCTCGCCGCGGGCTACCGGCAGGGCCTCGGGCTCTTGTGCCCGACGCGCTCCACGCGCCGCCGTCCCGGCCCGCGGCAGCGTCGACCTGGCCGCTGACCGCCAGGCGCCGCGACGCTCGGCCGGGGACGGTCACGGTCAGGTCTCAGAGCTCGTCGCGCGCGGCCTCCCGGCCGGCGTCGATCACGGCGTGGCGAGCTCGGCGGTCCGCTCCACCGGCGCGGGCTCGGCCTGTGTGCGGTGCACGGCGTTCGTGACCGCGCGCGCGTAGGCGATGCCCGCCGCCGCGATGATGTCGGTCTCGACCGCCTGGCCGGCGCCGGTCGCGCGCTCGCGCGCGTGGACCCCGGGGATCCCGATGCGCTCGGCCGCCGCCTCCCCGAGCTCGACCACGACGGAGACCTCGCCGAGCGCGTCCTGGCCGCCCGTAACGGCGTCGACGCGGAACTCCCGCAGCCGCGCATCCAGGCCCGTGGCCGCGTTGATCGCGCGGAAGACCGCGTCGATCGGCCCGTCGCCGGTGAACGAGCCGGTGACCTCGTCCCCGCTCGGGGTGCGCACGCCGACCGTCGCGTGCGGCGGCCGGCGCGAGGACGCCTCGACGTCGAACCACTCGAGCGTGTACGCGGTCACGTCGGTTCGCAGCTCGTCGGTGACGAGCGCCTCGAGGTCCATCGCCGTGACCTGCTTCTTCTTGTCGGCGATCTCCTTGAAATGCTTGAAGGCGGCGTTGAGCGTCGCTGCATCGAGCGAGAAGCCGAGCCCCTCGAGGGCCTGGCGCAGAGCGTGGCGCCCGGAGTGCTTGCCGAGCACGAGCTCGTTGGCCTCGAGCCCGACGGTGCGGGCGTCCATGATCTCGTACGTCGAGCGCTCCTTGAGCACCCCGTCCTGATGGATGCCGGACTCGTGCGCGAACGCGTTGCGCCCGACGATCGCCTTGTTGGGCTGCACGGGATAGCCGGTCAGGCGGCTCACGAGGCGGCTCGTCCGCGCGATCTCGCCCGTGGCGAGCTGGGTGTGCAGGCCGACGTCGGCGCGGCGCGTGTGCAGGAGCATGACGATCTCCTCGAGCGACGCGTTGCCCGCGCGCTCGCCGATCCCGTTGACCGCGCACTCGACCTGGCGCGCGCCGGCCAGGACGCCCGCGAACGAGTTGGCCACCGCGAGCCCGAGGTCGTCGTGGCAGTGGACGCTGAGCACGACGTCGCGCAGCGCCGGCGCGAGCGCGTAGAGGCGCTCGAGGAACGCGGCGTACTCGTGCGGCATCGCATAGCCGACGGTGTCGGGCACGTTGATCGTCGTGGCGCCCTCCTCGATGGCGATCGCGATGACCTCGGCGGTGAACTCGATGTCGGCCCGCGTGGCGTCCATCGGCGAGAACTCGACGTCCGCGCAGCGCTCGCGGGCCTGCGCGACCGCCGCGCGCGCGAGGCCCTTGACGTCCTCGCGGGTGGCCTGGAGCTGGTGGATGATGTGGATGTCGGAGGTCGAGACGAACGTGTGCACGCGCGGGCGCGCCGCGTCGCGGACGGCCTCCCAGGCGCGCTCGACGTCGCCGGGGTTGGCCCGCGCGAGGCCGGCGACCACGGGGCCCTCGACCTCGCGGGCGATGGCCCGCACGGCCTCGAAGTCCCCCGGCGAGGCGATCGGGAAGCCGGCCTCGATGACGTCGACGCCCAGGCGCGCGAGCTGGTGGGCGATCTCGAGCTTCTCGGCCGTGTTCAGCGAGATGCCCGGCGACTGCTCGCCGTCGCGCAGCGTGGTGTCGAAGATCACTACCTGGTCGTGGTCCATGTCGTCCTCTCTGGGGCTCGGTCCTGCGGCTTCTCCGGTGTGGGTTCGCGGCTCAGCGGCCGCCACGCGCTATTCCCCCCGAGGGGGGAGGATGAGAAGTCGGAGGGCGAGCAGGGACGCCATCGAGTGGCCATCTTAGGGCACCAGCACGACCTTGCCCACGTTGCGGCGCTCGGAGAGCAGGCGGTGGGCGTCGCCCGCCCGCGCGAACGGCAGCTGCGCCCCGACGACCGGGCGCAGCTCGCCGGCCTCAAGCGCGGCCCGCAACGGCGTGATCCAGTGCTCGAGCGAGCCGCGGTCGTCCCAGAGGCGCAGCATGTTCAGGCCGATCACGGCCTTCGAGGACGTGATCTGGTCGAGCAGGCTGAAGCCCCGCAGCATCGCCGCGGCGGGCAGCGCCGCCCGGAGCACGTTGCGCCGCTCGCCGGTCACGATGCTCGCGGCGCCGATCGCCACCAGCCGCCCGCCGGGGCGCAGGAGCCGGTACGAGCGCCGGTGCGAGGCGCCGCCTATGCCGTCGAGGACGACGTCGAAGCCGGGCAGCTCGCGCTCCCAGCCGCGCCGCGTGTAGTCGAGCGCGTGATCGGCGCCCTGCGCGCGCACGGCGTCGTGCTTGCCCGGCGAGGCGGTGCCCCAGACCTCGGCGCCGGCGCGGTGGGCGAGCTGCACGGCCGCCGTCCCGACACCGCCGGCCGCGGCGTGGATCAGGACGCGCTCGCCCGCGCGCAGGCGGCCGGCGTCGACGAGACCGGCCCACGCGGTCGCGTAGTTGATCGGCACGGCGGCGCCCTCGGCGAACGAGAGCCAGCCCGGCAGCGCGACGACGTCGCCGGCCGGCACCGCGACCTCCTCGGCGTAGCCGCCGAAGCGCGTGGCGGCGACGACGCGGTCGCCGGGCTCGAGGCCCTCGACCCCCGCTCCGACGTCGGTGACCTCGCCCGCCACCTCGTAGCCGACGACCATCGGCGGCGCAGGCGCGTCGGGGTAGACGCCCTGGCGGGCCATGACGTCGGCGAAGTTCACCCCGGCGGCGCGAACGGCGATCCGCACGCGACCGGGGCCGGCCGCCGGCCGGGGTCGCTCGAGGACCTCGAGGACCTCGGCGCCCCCGTGCCGCGTGATGACGACGGCGCGCATCCGCGCCGGACGCTACTCCGCGATCGCGTGCACCGTGGGCGGCTCCTCGAGCGCCGTGGCGCGGGCGACCTCGAGCCTGCGCCGGAAGAAGCCGTGCCTGTCGGTGACCCAGAAGCCCAGCATCAGGACGATCCCGAGCACGAGGCCGCCGACGCCGATCAGGATCGGCACCTCGATGCCGTGCCAGGGCGGCGTGTAGTTGAAGTCCTCGTCGTAGCCCTTCGTGCCGTAGTCGATGTACGCGCGGATGAAGACGAAGGCCAGCGACGCGAACCCGAGCAACGGCAGCAACCCCGCGAACACGAAGTTCCTGGCCGAGCGGAAGACCGCCCTGCGGTAGTAGACGACGCAGGCCAGCCCGGTGAGGCCGTAGTAGAAGGCGATCATGAAGCCGATCGCGGTGACGGAGTCGCCGAGCACATTCTGGCTGAGCTGGTTGACGAGGACGTACCAGACGATCGACACGACGCCCATGCCGATCGTCGAGACCGTCGGCGTCTGCCAGCGGGGCGAGACGCCGCCGAACGTCCGCGGCAGCGCGCGCCAGCGCGCCATCGAGAGGCTCGTGCGCGCCGTCGGCAGGATCGTCGTCTGCGTCGACGCGGCCGCCGAGCTCAGGACCGCGATGATCAGCAGCTTGTCCAGCGGCGAGCCGAAGACCTCCGCGCCGAGGACGCTCAGCACGTCGTCGGCGTTGTCGACGAGCAGCTGCTCGCCGCCGTAGGCCTGTGCCGCGAACGAGACGATGACGTAGATCCCCAGCAGGAGCAGGGTGCTCACGACCGCCGCCCGGCCGGGGCCCCTGTGCGAGTCCTCGGACTCCTCGTTGACCGCGACGCCGCTGTCCCAGCCCCAGTAGATGAAGATCCCGAGCAGGACGCCGTCGATCATCGCGTTGAAGCTCGAGATGTGGAACGGGTTCAGCCAGCTCAGGCTGATCCCCGGCGCGGTCGGCACGTCGCTGACGCCCACCTTGATGAAGGCGACGATCGCGAACAGCGCCAGCGTGAGGATCTCCGCGCTCAGCAGCCACTTCTGCGTCGTCGCATTGAGCTCGATCCCGATGACGCAGATCCAGGTCATGATCGCGATCCACGCGACGCCGACCAGCGTCACGGCCCAGGTCGTGTCCGCCGCGGACTGCCAGCCGACGAGCAGGAACGAGTAGATCCCGGCGATCTGCGCGAGGCTGGCCATCACGATGATGTCGGCCGCGACGATCGCCCACCCGGTTACCCAGCCGAGCTGGGGACCGATCGCGCGCGTGACCCACGCAAAGCTCGTCCCGCAGTCGGGATCGGCGCGGTTCATGTAGTTGTAGGCGAAGGCGATGCACAGCATCGGCAGGAACGAGACGATCAGCACCGCGGGCGCCGACAGCCCGACGCCGGGCACGGCGACGATGAACCCGAGCGTCGCGGCCAGGCTGTAGCCCGGCGCGGTCGAGGCCACGCCGATGACGACGTTCGAGACGTAGCCGATGGCCCCCGTCTTCAGGCCCTTGTCGCCGGGCGCGAAGCCGTCGCGCGCGTCGGGCGCGCCCGCCCCCCCGCCGGCGGCGATCGATCCGGTCTCCACGGTGCTGCCTCCTGTCCCCTCGCCGGCGGGCTCTCTGCCCCGGAGGCCCGCGAGCCTAGCGCCCCGCCCGGCCGGCGCGCGGCCGCGGGCGGGCGGGCGCACCGCGGGCCTCCCGCGCCCGCGCCGTCCACCCGGGCGTGGAGCCGACCCGGGGCCGACGGGTACCGTGCTGCGGGTGGCACCGCCCCTCGACACCGGGTTTCCGTCCGCCGACGCCCAGGACGACTTCCTGCGCGCCCGCCGCCGCCAGGTCATGGCCGGCCTGGCCCGCCGCCTGGGCCGCGAGCCCGGCGACGTCGACGTGATCCTGCCCTACGAGGAGGTCGTCGCCGCGCTGGGCTTCGTCGAGGAGCGCTACGTCGGCCTGCAGACCGTGCCGCTGGGCTCGATCCTCGGCACGGTCGACCGCGCGAAGGGCTTCGACCGCCAGTTCCGCCCGACGACCTCGCGCGTGCGGGCGCGCTGGGAGCGCATCGCCAACGCCGTGCGCCGTGGCGAGCCGATGCCGCCGATCTCGCTCTACCGCATCGGCGAGGTGCACTTCGTCCGCGACGGCCATCACCGCGTGTCCGTCGCGCGGGCCGTGGGCCGCACGGAGATCGACGCCTACGTCGTGGAGGTGACCACGCGCGTGGGCGCCGACCGCGCCCTGCGCGTCGGCGAGCTGCCGGTCAAGAGCCACGAGCGACTCTTCCACGAGCGGGTGCCGCTGCCCGCCCGCGCCCGCGGGCGGCTCCAGCTCAGCGACCCGTGGGACTTCGGCATGCTCGCCGAGGCCGTCGAGGCCTGGGCCTTTCGCGCGATGCAGGATCGGGCGGAGTTCCTCGATCGCGCGGCCGCGGCGCGCCTGTGGTTCGACGAGGAGTACGTGCCCGTGATCGACATGCTCCGCGAGGCGCACATGCTCGACGGCGCCACGGAGACCGACGCCTATCTGCGCATCGCCGCTCAGCGCTACCGGCTCATGCGCACGCACGACTGGAGCGAGGAGATCCTCCAGCGGGTGCGCACGGACGAGGCCGTCTGACAGCTAGGTCTGTTCCCCCTTCGAGGTGGCGCCCCTGGCCTCCCGGCGGGCGGGCGCCGCGGCGCCGCCGTCGCCCGTCGCCGCGGGGTCGTCGCTGCGCGTCCGCGTCAGCGAGCTCCCGTCGGAGGGGTCGAAGAGGTAGATCTTCTCCGTGTCGAGCCACAGCCGGGAGCGCTCGCCCGCTCTGACGCTGCTCGCGGCGTCCACGCGCGCGACCGCGTGGCCCGAGCCGCCGGCGGAGGGGACGTCGGCCGTGCCGGCGTCCGCCTGCAGCTCGCGCAGCTCGTCGGAGTCGACGTCCTGGCCCTCGAAGTCGAAGTGCGCGTAGATCTCGGAGCCCATCGACTCGGTCAGCTCGATCGGCGCGTCGAACTCGAAGCCCGCGTGGCCCTCGGGGGCGAACCGGGCGTCCTCGAAGTCCTCGGGGCGCAGGCCGACGATGACGGTGCGCGTATCGCGGCCGTGGCGCTCGAGGCTGCGGCGGATCGAGTCGTGCAGCGGGATCGCCCCCATCGGCGTCCGGACCGCGTGCTCCTCGATCGAGCCCGAGAAGAAGTTCATGGCCGGCGAGCCGATGAAGCCCGCGACGAAGATGTTCCGCGGGTTCTCGTAGAGTCCGCGCGGGTTGTCGACCTGCTGCAGCATGCCGGCCCGCATGACCGCGACGCGGTCGCCGAGCGTCATGGCCTCGGTCTGGTCGTGGGTCACGTAGACGGTCGTCGTGCCGAGGTTCTGCTGCAGACGCGACACCGCGGCGCGCATCTCGACGCGCAGCTTGGCGTCGAGGTTGGAGAGCGGCTCGTCCATGAGGAAGGCCTTCGGCTCGCGGACGATCGCGCGGCCCATCGCGACGCGCTGGCGCTGGCCGCCGGAGAGGTTGGCGGGCTTGCGGTCGAGGTGCTGCTCGAGGTCGAGCGTCTTGGCCGCGCCCTCGACGCGGCGGTTGATCTCCTCGGTCGGCGTCTTGCGCAGCTTGAGCGCGAAGCCCATGTTCTCGCGGACGCTCATGTGCGGGTACAGGGCGTAGTTCTGGAAGACCATCGCGATGTCGCGGTCCTTCGGCGCGAGGTCGTTGACGACCTCGCCGCCGATCTTCAGGTCGCCCTCGGAGATGTCCTCGAGGCCGGCGATCATCCGCAGCGCGGTCGACTTCCCGCAGCCCGACGGGCCGACGAGGATGACGAACTCGCCGTCGGCGATCACGAGATCCATGTTCTTGACGGCCTCGAAGCCGTCGGGGTAGCGCTTGACGACGTCGTCGAACTCGATCTCGGCCATTGGGGTTACCTCTCCTCAGATGCTCCTGCGAGACGCGACGCAGATGCTCCTGCGAGACGCGACGCATGCGTACCCGCGTGAATGGTCGGTGAACCAGTCAACCCTTGACGGCCCCCGCGGTCAGGCCGGCGACGATGCGCCGCTGGAAGAACAGCACCATGACGATGATCGGGACCGTGACGACCATCGCGGCCGCCGCGATCGACCCGGTCGGCTGCGAGAACTGCGAGGCCCCGGGGAACAGCGCGATCGCGGCCGGCACGGTCTGGGCGGCCTTCGTCGACGTCAGCGCGAACGCGAAGACGAAGTCGTTCCAGGCGAAGATGAAGACGAGGATCGCGGTGGTGAACATGCCGGGCGCCGCGAGCGGGGCGATGACCTTGCGGAACGCCTGGCCCGGCGTCGCGCCGTCGACCTGTGCGGCCTGCTCGAGGTCCCACGGGATCTCGCGGAAGAAGGCCGAGAGCGTGTAGATCCCGAGCGGCAGCGTGAACGTCATGTACGGGATGATCAGCCCGGGCCAGGTGTTGTATAGACCGAGGTTGCGCCACAGGTTGTAGAGCGGGCCGACGATCGCGACCGGCGGGAACATCGCGATCGCCAGCGAGGCGGTGAGGAGGAGCCGCTTGCCGGGGAAGTCCAGGCGCGCGATCGCGTAGGCCGCCATCGCGGCGAGCGTCACGGCGATGATGGTCGAGATCAGCGCGATGCCGACCGAGTTCACGAGCGCCCGCGTGAAGACGCTCTGCTCGAAGATCCCCTTGTAGTTCTCCAGCGACCAGGAGCTCGGGATCAGCCGGCCGTCGTTGATCGTCGTCGGCGACTTCAGCGACAGCATCAGCAGCCAGAAGACCGGAAACAGGGCGAAGACGACGACGATGATGTTCGCGCCGGCCCAGCCGAACAGCGATCGCCGCCCGGCCATGTCAGACCTCCTCCCCCCGCTGCATGGCCAGCGTGGTGCCGAAGCCCTTCACGAAGAGCCACGCGATGAACACGACGCACAGGAAGATCAGCACCGAGATCGCCGAGCCCACGCCGAGGTTCAGCCGCGTGAGCAGCTCGTTGAAGTCCAGGACGGAGACCGACTCGACGTTCGGGTTGTTGCCGTTGGAGATGATGTAGACCGAGTCGAAGATCCGGAACCCGTCGAGCGTGCGGAAGAGCAGCGCCACGAGGATCGCGGGCTTCATGATCGGGACCGTGATCCACCAGAAGCGCTGCCACGCGGTGGCCCCGTCGACCTTGGCGGCCTCGTGGAGCTCGTCGGGCACGAGCGTCAGGCCGGCCAGGAGCAGCAGCGCCATGAACGGCGTGGTCTTCCACACCTCGGTCGCGATGACGACGAAGAAGTTCCAGAACGGCTCGGTCGTCGCGGTCGGGTCGAACGCCCAGCCGAAGACCTTGGGCACGAAGCCGCCCTCGGCCGACGACCACGCGAAGCGCCAGGCGAATGCGGCGACCACGGTCACGATCCCGTAGGGCACGAGCGCGGAGGTGCGGATGACGCCGCGCCCGAAGATCGCCCGGTGCATGACGAGCGCCAGCAGCATCCCGAGCACGAGCTCGATCGAGACCGATACACCGGTGATGACGAGCGTGTGCCAGAGGTCGCGCCACCACGCGCTCGACGTCAGCACGGTGATGTAGTTGTTGAGCCCGACCCACTTGTTGTCGTCGGGGAAGCGCAGGTCCGCGCGCAGCAGCGAGAGGTAGACCGCGTAGAGGATCGGATACCCGGTCACGAGCAGCATGACGATGGCCGCCGGGGCGCAGAGCATCCACCCCAGCTTGCGCTCGGCCTTCGCGCGGTCCGTGAGCCCGGCGCGGCGCTGCGGCGGCGGCGCCTGGGGGCGGCGCCGCTCCTCGGCCTCGGTGGCGACGCCGGCGGCGGCGCTCTCGGCGGATTCGCTCATCAGAAGAGCCCCTTCGATTGCAGCGCGTCGGAGACCTTGCCGTCGAGGTCTTCGACGAACCCGTCGAGCTCGATGTTCGACGGCGGCGACACGGTCTTGGCGATGGCGAGCGAGACGTCGGAGTAGGCCGGGGTCTGCGGGCGGACCGCGCCCGTGTTGACCTGGCGGCGGATGAGGTCCGCGAACGGGTAGCTCTTCACGAACTTCGGGTCGTCGTAGAGCTTGGAGAGCGTGGGCGGCAGGCCGCCGGCGGTCGCCGCCACGCGCTGGTTGGCCTCGTTGCGCAGGCAGGCCGCCGCGGCGAAGGCCTCGTCGGGGTGCTTCGTGTACGCGCCGACGCCCCAGTTGATGCCGCCGATCGGCGCCCTGACGGGCCGACCCTCCGAGACGGCCGGGTACGGCCTCCAGCCGATCTGCTTGAAGATCTGCGGCGCCCCCTCGTTCGCGCTCGGGTAGATGAAGGGGTAGTTGACCTCGAACGCCGCGCTGCCCTGCTCGAAGGCGATGCGGTTCTGGTCCTCCTTCTGCGCGCTGATCGACGGGTCGGCCGCCTTCGAGGTGGCCAGCCGGTGCATGATCTGCGCCGCCCGCTCCCACGCCGCGCTGGGCGCGGCCTGGCCGTTGCGCACGATCGTGCCGCCCGCCGACTGCACGAGCGAGTTGAACCACACGACGATGCCCTCGTACTGGGCGCCCTGGATCTCGATGCGGCCGGCCTTCGGGAGCTTGACGGCCTGATCGATGAGCCCGTCCCACGTCCGCGCCGGGTCCTTGACGAGGTCCTTGCGGTACCAGAGCAGCTGGGTGTTGGTGTTCGCCGGCGCGGCCCAGATCCGGCCCAGGTAGGTCGCCGTCTTCAGCGGGCCGGCCAGCGTGCCGCGCTTGAGCTCGGCGGCGTAGCGCGCCGGCCACGGCTTGATCCACCCGGCCTCGGCGAACTCCGCGGTCCAGATGACGTCCATACCGGCGATGTCGATGCTCGAGTCCTTGGCGGCGAGGCGGCGGACGAGCGTCTGGCGCTGCTGGTCGGCGTCGTTGGAGAGCGGGTTGAAGGTGATCTTGTAGCGCCCGCCGGACTGGTCGCTGCAGCGCTTGGCGGCGCTCGTGAAGGACCCCGACGGCTCCTGGAAGACCCACAGGTTCAGCGTCGCGGCCCCGCCGGAGCTACCTCCTCCGCACGCGACGATCCCGAGCAGGACGACCGCGCTCGCGACGACTGCGACGACCCGGCGCATCTGCCCGGTCGCCCTACCCAGGTGGACGCCGCCCTAACCGAGGGCGACGGCCCGGCCGTCGACGAATCCTTCGAGCTCGACGATCTCGTCGATGACGCCGCGCGGGACGGGATCGTCCGTCGTGACGACCATGACCGCGAGCCCCTGGTCGCGGCCGTGCTCGGGCACGTGCCCGACCGCGGCGCTCGAGATGTTGACCCCGTGGGCGCCGAACGCGGTTCCGACGCGGCCGATCATCCCCGGCACGTCGCGGTAGCGAAAGAGCGCGAGGTGCGGCTCGAGCTGGAGGTTGAAGCGCTGGGCCCAGGCCTCGAGCAGATGCGGGCGGTGCAGGTGACCGAGCGTCGTGCCGACGACGCGCTCGCGCACGTCGCCCGCCACCACGGTGACGCGGACGAGGTCGGTGAAGTCGCGCGCGTGCGTGCGACGCGTCTCGACGAGCTCGATCCCGCGCTCCTCGGCGATTCCCGGCGCGTTGACGACGTTGACCTCCTCCTCGGTGCGCCCGTCCAGCACGCCGAGCAGGGCGGCGACGGCCAGCGGCCTCGTGTCGCGCTCGGCGATGCGACCCAGCAGCTCGACCTCCACGCGATCGACCGACGAGCCCTCGGCCAGGCCGATGGCCACGCGTCCCAGCGCGCGCGAGAGCGGCACGTAGGGCCCGAGCACCTCGAGGTCCTCGGCGGCCACGGCGGGGACGTTCACCGCCGTCGTGACCGAGCCGCCGGTCAGCGCGGCGACGACCTGCTCGGCGGCCTGGAGCCCGGCCCGGTCGGTCGCCTCGGCGGTCGAGGCGCCGAGGTGCGGCGTGACGATGACGTTCGGGCGCCCGAAGAGCGGGTGCTCGGTGATCGGCTCGGAGTGGAACACGTCGAGCGCGGCGCCGCCGACCTTGCCGCTGTCCAGCGCCGCTTCGAGGTCCTCGTCGACGACGAGCGGTCCGCGCGCCACGTTGACCACGCGCACGCCGTCCTTGCACTTTGCGAGCGCGTCGGCGTCGAGCCAGCCCTCCGTCGCGGGCGTCCTGGGCAGGTGGAGCGAGAGGAAGTCGGCCCGGGCATAGACCTCGTCGGAGCTCGCGGCCTTCTCCACGCCGTGCTCGCGGTAGCGCTCGGCGCCGACGAACGGGTCGAAGGCCACGACATGCATGCCGAAGCCCTGGGCGCGCTGCGCCACGAGCTGGCCGACGCGCCCGAAGCCGATGATGCCGAGCACCTTGTCGTAGAGCTCGACGCCGCTGAAGCGCGACCGCTCCCAGCGGCCCTCGACGAGGCTCGCGTGCGCCTGCGGGATGTTGCGCGCGAGCGCGAGCAGCAGCGCCATCGTGTGCTCGGCGGCGGTGACGACGTTGGACTGGGGCGCGTTGGCGACGACGATCCCGCGCTTCGTGGCGGCCGCGACGTCGACGTTGTCGACCCCGACGCCCGCGCGCCCGATCGCCTTCAGGCTCGTGGCGCGCTCGAGGACCTCGGCGGTCAGCTTCGTGGCCGAGCGGATGAGGATCGCGTCGTAGTCGCCGATGCGGTCGAGGTGGTCGCCCTCGTCGACCTCGAAGTGCTCGCGCAGGAGCTCGACGCCGGAGGCGCCGATCGGCTCGGCGACGAGGACCCTCACGAGCGCTGCTCCACGACCCAGTCGATGCAGGCCGTCAGCGCGCGCACGTCGGCGGGCTCGACGGCCGGGAACATGCCGACGCGCAGCTGGTTGCGCCCGAGCTTGCGGTAGGGCTCGACGTCGACGATCCCGTTCTCGCGCAGGGTGGCGGCGACGGCGGCCGCGTCGACGCTCGCGGCGAAGTCGATCGTGCCCACCACGGGCGAGCGCTTGGCGGCGTCGGCCACGAACGGGGTCGCGTAGGGCGAGGCCTCGGCCCAGCCGTAGAGATGGCCGGAGGACTCGCGCGTGCGCGCCACGCACCAGTCCAGACCGCCCTGCCCCAGCATCCACTCGAGCTGGTCGGCGAGCAGGAGCAGCGTCGCGACCGCCGGCGTGTTGTAGGTCTGGTCCTTGACGGAGTTCTCCAGCGCCGTGGCGAGCGAGAGGAACTCCGGGATCCAGCGCCCCGAGCCCGCCAGCTCGGCCACGCGCTCGAGCGCGGCGGGGCTCACGAGCGCGAGCCACAGGCCGCCGTCGGAGGCGAAGCATTTCTGGGGCGCGAAGTAGTACGCGTCGGCCGCGCGCACGTCGACCGGCAGCCCGCCGGCGCCGGAGGTGGCGTCCACGAGCACGAGCGCGTCGCCGGGCGGGCGGCGCACGTCGACCATGACGCCGGTCGAGGTCTCGTTGTGCGCCCACGCGACGGCGTCGACGGACGGGTCGCCGGCCGGCGCGGGGGCGTCGCCCGGCTCGGCGGCGAGGACGACGGGGTCGGCGAGGAACGGCGCGCGCGTCGTGACCGTCGCGAACCTCTGGCTGAACTCGCCGTAGGCGAGATGCAAGGCCCGCTCGCGCACCAGCCCGAGCGCGGCGGCGTCCCAGAACGCGGTCGTGCCGCCGTTGCCCAGCACGACCTCGTAGCTCTCGGGCAGGGCGAAGAGCTCGCGCAGCCCGGCGCGGACACGCGCGACGACCGCCTTGACGGGACGCCGGCGGTGCGAGGTCCCCATGATCGCGGGCCCGGACGCGGCGAGCGCGGCGAGCTGCTCGGGGCGGACCTTCGAGGGGCCGCAGCCGAAGCGGCCGTCGGCGGGCTTGAGGGTCTCGGGGATGCGTAGGGCGGTGGCGTTCACGGCTCGGGTCCTCACCGGATCGGGGACGACGTTGCCCAGGCGTGCGGCGGCGTGAGGCCGTCACTCCCCGGTGGTCGCTTCCACCTGTGAACGCCAGTCGCGACGGCACCTTCGAGTGTATCGCGGGTCCTGCGCCGCTCGCCCCGGCGACTGCCCGCCGGAGCTCGGGCCGCCGCGCTCAGAAGCTCGGCTTGATCCAGTCCATGTGCGAGCGCAGCTCGCGCCCGACGTCCTCGACCTGCGTGTGCGCCTGCTGCTCGCGCAGCGAGCGGAAGTGCTCCTGGCCGGCGCGGTTCTCGGCGATCCACTCGCGCGCGAAGTCCCCGGACCGGATCTCGCGCAGGATCTCCTTCATCTGCCCACGGACGTGCTCGTCGACGACGCGGCGCCCGCGCGTGTAGTCGCCGTACTCGGCTGTGTTGGAGATCGAGTACCGCATCCCGGCGAGGCCCTTCTCGTACATGAGGTCGACGATCAGCTTGAGCTCGTGCAGGCACTCGAAGTACGCCATCTCGGGGTCGTAGCCGGCCTCGACGAGCGTCTCGAAGCCCGCCTGCACGAGCGCGGAGGCACCGCCGCAGAGCACGGCCTGCTCGCCGAAGAGGTCGGTCTCCGTCTCGTCCTTGAACGTCGTCTCGATGACGCCGCCGCGCGTGCACCCGATGCCCCGCGCGTAGGCCAGCGCGAGCGCGCGCGCCTGCCCCGTCGCGTCCTGGGCGACGGCGATCAGCCCGGGCACGCCGGATCCCTCGGTGAACTGGCGGCGCACGAGGTGGCCGGGGCCCTTGGGCGCGATCAGCGCGACGTCGACGCCGGGTGGCGGCTCGACCTCGCCGTAGTGGACCGAGAAGCCGTGGCCGAAGCCCAACAGGTCGCCTGCGGCGATGCCGTCGCGGACCTCCGCCTCGAAGACGGCCCGGTGCAGCTCGTCGGGGACGAGCATCATGACGATCCGCCCGCGCGAGGCGGCCTCGGCCACGGGCGCGACCGCGAGGCCGGCGTCGCGCGCGGCCTGCGCGCTCTGCGAGCCGTCGCGCAGGCCGACGACGACCTCGACGCCCGAGTCCTTGAGGTTCTGGGCGTGGGCGTGCCCCTGCGAGCCGAAGCCGATGATCGCAACGGTGCGGCCGTCGAGGAGCGTGGGGTCGGCGTCGTCGTCGTAGAACATCGCCGGCGGACCCTACCGGCACGGCTAAGCGGTCGCGGCGGCGAGCACGACGCGACCCGGCAGGACGACCGAGCCGTCGCCCTGGACGTAGCGCGCGTAGCCCGCGTCGACGGCGTCGCGCAGCCGGTAGACCTCGGCCGGGGCGAGGCCCCGCACGGCCTCCGCCGTGGCCGCCGAGGTGATCAGCGTCAGCTCCCACCAGGCGTCGAGGCCGGGCGCCGTGAAGATCACGTCGAGCGCCCGCACCTCGGGGTCGTCGAAGCCGGTGGCGTCGAGCAGCGCTGCGACCGCGCCCGGCTCGGAGAGCGCGAAGGGCCCGGGCTGGCCCGGCGCCGACGCCGGCGCGAGGCCGCGCTCGCGCAGGGCGCCGCGGATGACGGCGATCCACGGGTTGGCCTCCTCGCGATCCCACACCGCGGCGGCGACGCGCCCGGCGGGGCGCAGGACGCGGCGGACCTCGCGCAGCGCGGCCTCGGGGTCGACGAGCAGCATGAGCCCGAAGCGACAGAGCACGCCGTCGACGCTCGCCGTCGGCAGGTCGATCCACTCGGCCTCCATCGCGCGAACCTCGACGTCGGCGGCGCCGGACTCGGCGACGCGAGCCCGCGCGGCCTGCACCATCGCCTCGGCGCCGTCGGTGATGATGACCCGGCCGCCCGGGCGGATGCGCTCGACGGCCATGAGACCGGTGTCGCCCAGCCCGGCGGCGAGCTCGAGCACGGTGTGGCCCGGCCGCGGGTCGACGTGGTCCACGAGCCAGCGCGAGACCGGCTCGCCCATCGCGAAGAGGCTGTCGTGCGTGCGCGCCCAGCCCTCGGCGCTCGCCTCCCAGTACCCGCGGATGGCGGCGCGCTGCTCGCCGGGATCGGTCACGCGAGCTCCCGTCGGTCGAGCTTGCCCGAGCGCGTGCGCGGCAGCGCGTCGGCGAAGCCGACGTCCTTGGGCACCTTCGCCGGCGCGAGGCGCGCCGCGCACCAGGCCCGCAGGTCGTGGGCGCGGACGCCGTCGCGCGGCACGACGGTGGCGACGACCGCCTCGCCCCACTCGGGGTCGGGGCGTCCGTGCACGGCCGCCTCGGCCACGAGCGGATGGGCCTCGAGGATCGCCTCGACCTCGGCCGGGGCGACGTTCTCGCCGCCGGTGACGATCGTGTCGGCCTTGCGCCCGACGACGCGCAGCTCGCCGTCCGGACCCCACGCGCCGAGGTCGCCGGTGTGCAGCACCGGCCCTGCCGTCGGCGCGACGGTCGGGCCGGAGACGAGGATCTCGCCGTCGGCGGCGAGCTGCACCCGTGTGCAGAAGAGCGGCGCGCCCAGCGTCGTGACCTGCGAGCACGCCTCCGTGAGCCCATACGACGGCGCGACCGGCACGCCCGCGGCCGCCGCCCGCTCGAGCAGCGCGTCGGGCGCGGGCGCGCCGCCGAGCAGCGCCCAGCGCAGGGCCGGGGGACGCTCGAGGCCCGCGTCGAGCAGGCGACGCAGCGTCGCCGGGACGAGCGAGACCAGCGTCGGCCCGTCCGGCCGCGCGAGCTCGGCGAGCACGCGTTCGGCGTCGAAGCGCTCGTGGACGAGCGCCGTGGTCGCGTAGATCGCGCTGCGCAGGACGACCGCGAGCCCGCCGACGTGCGAGAGCGGCAGCGGGCACAGCCAGCGCTCGCCCGGGTGCAGGCCGAGCGCGACCGCCGAGGCCAGCGCGCTCCACAGCCAGTTGCCCGCCGTGAGCTCGACCGCTCGCGGCTTCGCGGTGGTGCCCGACGTGTGCACGACGACCGCGGGCGCGTCGAGGTCGATCGTCTCGCGCAGGGCGACGTCCACCGGCGGCGCGCCGAGCGGGCCGTCGACGACGACGACGGCGCCCGCGGTGACCGCGGCGCGCTCGCCGGCGCCCGCGCGCACGTCGACGGGGACCGCGACCGCGCCGAGGCGCAGGCAGGCGTGGAGGGCCACGCCGAAGGCCACCGAGGGCGCCAGCGCGATCGCGACGCGGGCGCCAGGGCGCACGCCCGCGCCGGCCAGGCGGCGCGCCGTGTCGTCGACGCGCGCGAGCAGCTGGGCGTAGGTGACGTCGTCGATCGCGGCGCGCTCGGGATGGCGTCGCGCCGCGTCCAGGAGCCAGAGGTCGGCCGGCACGGCCTCCAAAGTAGCCTGCGCGGCCATGGAGGTGACGTGGACGCCCGCGGGTGCGTACGAGGACATCCGCTACGAGCTCTCCGGCGACGGCATTGCGAAGCTGACGATCGACCGCCCCGAGGTCCGCAACGCGTTCCGCCCCCAGACGGTCGTCGAGCTGGCCGACGCCTTCGCGCGCGCCCGCGAGGACCCGTCGGTCGGCGTCATCGTCCTCACCGGCGAGGGACCGCTGGCCTTCTGCTCGGGTGGCGACCAGCGCGCGCGCGGCGACACCGGCTACCTCGACGACCCCGCGGCGGGCGGGGTCGGGCGCTTTCACGTGACCGACCTCCAGGTGCAGATCCGCCGCCTGCCCAAGCCCGTCGTGGCGATGGTCGCCGGCTACGCCGTGGGCGGCGGCCACGTGCTGCACCTCGTCTGCGACCTCACGATCGCCGCCGACAACGCCCGCTTCGGCCAGACCGGGCCGCGCGTGGGCTCGTGGGACGGCGGCTTCGGCGCCTCGCTCCTGCGCGACCTCGTCGGGTCCAAGCGCGCCAAGGAGCTCTGGCTGCTCTGCCGCGACTACGACGCCCGCCAGGCGCTCGACATGGGGCTCGTCAACACGGTCGTCCCGCTCGAGCGCCTCGAGGAGGAGACCGTCGCCTGGTGCCGCGAGATGCTTGCCCTCTCCCCCTTTGCGCTGCGACTGGTCAAGTCGAGCTTCCACGCCCACGAGGACGGCTACGCCGGCATCCAACAGCTCGCCCACGACGCCAACCTCCTCTTCTACGGCTCCGAGGAGGCGCAGGAGGGCCGCGACGCCTACAAGGAGCACCGGTCTCCGGACTTCTCCCGCTTCCCCCGCCGTCCCTGAGCCCCACACGCGTGTCGAGCGTCCGCATCTGGATCAGGGCCGCGCGGCTGCGCACGCTGCCGGCCGCGGTCGCGCCGGTCCTCGTGGGCACGGCGCTGTCGGCCACCGCGCGCGACGTGCGCTGGGGCGGGTTCGTCGCGGCGCTGCTCGGAGCCGTCTTCATCCAGGTCGGGACGAACCTCTCCAACGACTACTCCGACGCGCGGCGCGGCGCCGACGCCGACGACCGCCTCGGCCCCGTGCGCGTGACCGCCGGGGGGCTCGTGCCGCCGCGCCAGGTGCTCGTCGCCACCTACGTCAGCTTCGGGCTCGCCGTCCTCTGCGGCGTCTACCTCGTCGCGCTGGCGGGCCCGCTGCTGCTGGCCATCGGCGCGGCGTCGATCCTCGCCGGCGTCCTCTACACCGGCGGTCCGCGCCCGTACGGCTACGAGGGGCTGGGCGAGGTCTTCGTCTTCGCGTTCTTCGGCATCGTCGCCGTCACGGGGTCGTACTTCGTGCAGGCCGAGCACGTGACGTGGGAGGCCTTCGTCCTCGCCGTGCCCGTCGGCCTGCTGGCCAGCGCGATCCTCGTCGTCAACAACGTCCGCGACCTGGACTCCGACCGCCGCGCGGGCAAGCGCACGCTCGCAGTCCGGCTCGGGCGCGTGCGGGCGCGCACGCTCTACGGGCTCATGGTCTACGGCGCATTCGCGACCGCTCCGCTGCCCTGGGTGCTCGGCGAGCTCTCGGCCTGGCTGCTGGCGCCGCTCGTGCTGCTGCCGCTCGCCGTCGTTCTCGTGCGCACCGTGCGCCGCCACGCCGACGGGCCGACGCTCAACCTGGCCCTGGCGCGCACGGGCCAGCTGCAGCTGCTGTTCTGCGTGTTGCTCTCCGCCGGCCTCCTGCTGAGCTGATGGACGTCCGCATCGCCACCGTCACCCTCACGTTCGCCGTCCCGCTCCCGACGGCGTTCGGCACGCTGCGCGAGCGCGAGCTGCTGATGCTGCGCCTCTCCGACGGCGACGGCGTCGTCGGCTGGGGCGAGGCCGCGCCGCTGCAGCCCTACGACGGCGTCGGGCTCGACGAGGCACGCGAGGCGCTCGCGGCGTACGAGCCGCTGCTGCGCGACGGCGACGACGCGAGTGGCGGGGAGCTGCTCGAGGCCTGCCGGGCGGCAGCCGACCTGCCGCCGGCGCTCGCCGCCGTCGACCTCGCCCTGTGGGACCGGGCCGGTACGCGCGCGGGCCGGCCGGTGGCCGAGCTCCTCGCCGAGGAGCCGGCGGCCGGTGTGCGCATCAACGCGACGATCCCCGCCGAGGACCGCGCGGGCGCCGCGGCGCAGGCCGCGGCCGCCGCGCGCGCGGGCTTCACGTGCGTGAAGATGAAGGTCGGGATCGGCGACGACCAGGGGCGCGTGGCCGCCGTGCGCGCCGCGATCGGGGCGGAGGTCGAGCTGCGCCTCGACGCCAACGGCGCCTGGGACGTCGAGCAGGCCGTGCGCTCGATCGAGACGCTCGCCCCCGCCGGCCTCGAGCTCGTCGAGGAGCCGGTGCACGGCGTCGGCCCGATGCGCCAGGTCCGCGACCGCGTGCCCGTGCGGGTCGCGATGGACGAGACGGCCGGAGACCCCGGCTCGCTGACGGCCAAGGTCGCCGATGCGGTCTGCCTGAAGGTCTCCCGCTGCGGCGGGATCACGCCGCTGCTCGCCCAGGCGGCGCTCGTGCGCGCCACCGGCGCCGAGGTCTACCTCGCCTCGACCCTCGACGGGCCCGTCGGGGTGGCCGCCGCCCTGCACGCGGCCGCGGCGCTGCGCCCGTCACCCGCATGTGGCCTGGGGACGCTCGCGCTCTTCGCGGACGAGCTCGAGGTCCTGCCGATCCGCCGCGGTGTCATGGCCGTGCCCGCCTCGCCGGGGTTCGGCGTCTAGGCGGTCGCGATCGCCGCGGCGAGAGCGCCCGGCGCCTCGCGCGGCAGCCCGTGGCCGGCGGCGGGGACGACGACCAGGCGCGCGCCGGGGATCGCGCCCGCGAGGCGGGTGCCGAGCGCCGTGTACTTGGCGTCGCGCTCCCCCGTCACCACGGTCGTCGGCACCCGCAGCCCGCCGAGGCGACCCCAGAGCGGCGCCATGACGCCGGCGCCGAGGCCGCGCAGCGCCGCGGCCAGGGCACGTGGATCGTTGCGCTCGAGGTCCTCGCGCCAGCGCGCGGCGGCCGCCGGCGGCGTGCCCGCGAAGAGCGGCTGGCCCGTCCACCGGTCGGCGAAGGCCCCCGCCGTGGTGCCGTCCGCGAAGGCGGCGAGGGCCTCGTCGCTCGCGCGTCGCGCAGCGCGCTCGGCGGGGTCCTCGATCCCGGCCGTCGTGGCCACGAGCACGAGGCGGCTCACCCGCGCCGGATCGGCGAGCGCGACGTGGAGGGCGACGCGCCCACCGAGCGAGTAGCCGCAGAGCGCGAAGCGCGCGGGCGCGGCGGCGAGGACGTCGGCGACGCAGGCCGCGAAGCCGACCGGCCGCGCGTCACGCCGCGCGCCGTGGCCGCGCAGGTCGAGTGCGAGCGGCCAGTAGCGTTCGCCGTCCAGCCGCTCGACGACCTCGTCCCAGGCGCGCCGCGTCCCGGCGAACCCGTGCAGCAGGACGAGGGTCTCGGGCACGGCGGTCATCTTGCCCGAGACGCTCGACACCCACCTGCTCCTGCGCGCCTTCGTCGACGAGCTCGCGCGCTGCGGCCTGGCCGGCGCGTGCACGTCGCCGGGGTCGCGGTCGGCGCCGCTCGTGCTCGCGCTGGCCCGCGACGGGCGCTTTCCGTGCTGGTCGCACATCGACGAGCGGGCCGCGGGCTTCTTCGCGCTCGGCGTGGCCAAGGCGAGCGGGCGTCCGGCGGTGGTCGCCTGCACGAGCGGCACGGCCGGCACGCACTACCTGCCCGCCGTCGTCGAGGCCCACGAGGCGCGCGTGCCGCTGATCGTCATCACGGCTGATCGGCCGCCCGAGCTGCGCGAGGTCGGCGCCGGCCAGACCGTCGACCAGCTGCGGCTGTTCGGGGACCACGCGACGTGGTTCTTCGACGTCGGAACGCACGCGGCGACCCCCACGCGGATGCGGTGGATGCGCCAGCTCGCCTGCCGCGCGTTCTCCACCGCGACCGGAGGCCGTCCGGGCGCCGTGCACCTCAACATCGCGCTGCGCGAGCCGCTCGTGCCCGGCGCGCCGCTGCCGGCCGAGCCCGGCGGCGGCGGCCGGCCCGACGGGCGCCCGTGGACGGCTCTGCGGCGCCCCGCGCCCGCGGCCGCCGACCTCGAGCCCGGCCCGCGCGCGGTGATCGTCGCTGGGCGCCACGAGCGCGGCGACGGCCTCGCCGCGGCGCTCCCGCGAGCGGCCGCCGCGCTCGGCGCCCCGCTGCTCGCCGATCCGCTCTCGGGCGCGCGCCGCGGCGCGGCCGCCGTCGCCCACTACGACGCGCTCCTCCGCGCGCCCTGGTGGGCGGAGGCGCACCGCCCCGACGTCGTCGTCCGCGTCGGCGACCTGCCGACCTCCAAGCCGCTGCGGGCGTGGCTCGCCGGGCTCGACGTGCGCCAGGTCGCCTTCGAGCCCGAGGGCGCGCGGCAGGACCCCGACGCCGTGCTTACCGAGGTCCTCGAGGCCGACCCGGCCGCGTGGGCGCGCGCGGTGGCCGACGGCGCACGCCGGGACCGCGAGGGCGCATGGCTGAGGGCGTGGCGCGCGGGCGACGGGCACGCGGCGCGGGCGATCGCCGCGACGCTCGGCGGCGAGCTCTCCGAGCCCGCCGTGGCGGGCGCGCTGAGCGGCCTCGATCCGGAGGTGACGGTCTTCACCGCCTCGTCGATGCCCGTGCGCGACGTCGAGACGTTCTGGCCCGTGACCGACGCGCCGCCGCGCGTGCTCGCGCACCGCGGGGCGAACGGGATCGATGGGACGCTCGCGGCCGCCTACGGCGCCGCCGCGGCCGGCGCCCGCGTGGTCGCGCACCTCGGCGACGTCGCGCTCGCCCACGACCTCGGGGCGCTGCTCAGCGGACCGCGCCTGGACCTGGCGATCACGATCGTCCTCGTCGACAACCGGGGCGGCGCGATCTTCGACGCGCTCCCGGTGGCCGGCCAGACCGACGTCTTCGAGATCCACGTCGCCACCCCGCCGGGACTCGACGCGCACCGCGTCGCCGCGCTCTTCGGCCTGGCGTACGAGCCCGTCCGCGAGCTCGCGCAGATCCGCGAGGCGCCCGGGACGCTCCTGCACGTCCGCACCGAGCGCGCCGACAACCTCGCGCTGCACCGGCGCGTCTGGGCCGCGGTGGCGACGGCGCTGGAGGGCTAGAACCGGCGCACCCGTGCCTCGGCGAGCGCGAAGCGCGCCGCCGCGTGGCCGGGGACGCCGTGGACGGCGCCGCCCGGGAACGTCGACGCGCTGCCGAGGTAGAGCCCGCGCACGGGCGTGCGGTAGGGCGTCGGCGAGGGGACGGGACGGAACACGAGCTGGTCGAGCGCGTAGCTGCCGCCGCCCACGTCGCCACCGACGAGGTTGGCGTCGCGGGCCTCGAGGTCGGCCGGTCCGAGGACGTGGCGCGCGAGGATTCGCTCGCCGAAGCCCGGCGCGAAGCGCTCGAGCTGGGCCTCGATGCGCTCCACCATGACGTCCGTCCCTCGCTCCCAGTCGGCGTCGCGCGGCCCGTGGGCGTAGGCCCAGGCCGTGTGCTTGCCCTCGGGCGCGCGCGTGCGATCGAAGAGGCTCTGCTGGCCGAGGATCAGGAACGGGCGTTCGGGCAGCGCACCGCCCGGCGCGGGCGTCGTCGCCCGCCCGACCTCGGCGTCATCGCCGCCGACGTGGACGGTTCCCGCCGCCCGCGCGACGGGCGCCGACCATGGGATCGGCCCCGACAGCGCCCAGTCGACCTTGACCGTGGACTGGCCGTAGCGGAAGCGTTCGAGCGCGCGGACGTAGCGAGCGGGCAGCGCGTCGCGCGCGAGGCCCAGGAGCCCCCTCGGCGTGACCGCCGCGACGACGAGCGGCGCCTCGATCAGCTCGCCGACGGCGAGCCGGACGCCGGCCACCCGGCCGCGGCGGACGACGAGCCGTGCGACCGGCGCGCTGGTCCGCACCTCTCCGCCGAGCTCGCGCAGGCGACCGCACAGCGCCTCGGTGAGCCGGCCCGCCCCGCCCTCGGGGCTCGGCCACCCGACCGCGTGCCCGAGGATGTCGAGGTAGACGGCGGCGATCGCGCTGCCCGCGTCGGCCGGTGGCGCGTCGCCGTGCATCGCGGTTCCGTACAGCCAGGCGCGCGAGCCCGGGTCGCGGAAGAGGTCGCCCGCCAGGCTCGACACCGACATGAGCACGAGCTTGGCGAGCTCGAAGCCGCCGCGCAGCCCGCGGCGGGCGAGCAGCTCGGCCGGCCCGCGGACGGGCGGGAAGCCCGAGAGCATCGTCCGGCGCAGCGCGTCGACGTGCTCGAGCCAGGGCTCGGCGAACTCGCGCCAGGCGGCGCCGTCGCCCGGGTGCAGGGCGTCGAGGCTCGCCTCGGTCTCGGCCAGCTCGCGCGAGAGGACGGCGGCCCGCCCGCCGTCGAGGACGTGCGCCATGCAGTGACGCGGATGCACCCAGCGCAGGCCGTGGCGCTCGAGCCCCATGCGCCGGAAGACGGGCGACGCGGCCGCGGCCGGGTAGACGGCCGAGAAGACGTCGTGGTGGAAGCCTGCAAGCGTGAGCTCCTCCGTGCGCACGGCGCCGCCCGGGTGCGGCGCGGCCTCGAGCACCAGCACCGAGCGGCCCGCCCCTGCCAGCGTGATCGCGGCGGCGAGGCCGTTGGGCCCGCTGCCGACGACGAGCGCGTCGCGATTGCTCATGTCGCCGCCGCGGCGAGCGCTGCGCCGGTGCGTTCGAGGGCCATGGCCTGCGCTCTGCCCGGCCCTCAGAGCGCGAGCACCCCAAGCAGCGCCTCGAGCTTGACCTCGGTCTCGGCGAGCTCGGCCGCCGGATCGGAGTCGCGCACGACGCCCACGCCGGCGTAGCAGCGGGCGACCGCGCCGGTCAGCAGCGCGCAACGCAACGCGACGCAGAACTCGCCGTCCTCGGCCAGGTCCGTCCACCCCACGGGTCCCGCGTACCAGCCGCGGTCGAGGCCCTCGAGGGCGGGTATGAGCGGCTCGGCCGCCGCGAACGGCTCGCCGCCGACCGCGGGCGTCGGGTGCAGGAGGCTGGCGAGCTCGATCGCGCTCACGGGCCGCGCGAGCTGGGCGCGGATCGGCGTCGCGAGGTGCTGGATGTTGGCCATGCGCACGAGCACGGGCTCGTCGGCCGCGATGACCCAGACGCTGGCCGGCCGCAGCGCGCGCACGATCCGCCGCGTGACGATCGCCTGCTCCTCGCGGTCCTTGCCGGAGCGCAGGAGCTGCTCGCCGAGGTGGTCGTCGACGGCGGGATCGGCGCTGCGCCGCGTCGAGCCGGCCAGCGCGAGCGTCGCCGCGCGCAGGCCGTCGCGGCGCACCAGCAGCTCGGGGCTCGCGGCCGCGAACGCGCTGTCGCCGCGCCCCGCGCAGAACGTGAAGCAGGCGGGGAACGCCTCGCGCAGGACGCCGACGACCGCCGCCGCGTCGTGCGCGGCCGCCGCGTGCACCTCGACCTCTCGGGCGAGGACGACCTTGTCGAGCGCGCCGGCGTGGATGCGCTCGACGGCGCGCGCGACGGCCGCCTCGTAGTGCTCGGGCGCCATCGTGCTCGAGATCCGCCGGCGCCCGGCCGGGTCGGGGTCCAGGAGCGGGAGCGGGCCCTCGCGCAGCTGGGCCACCCGCGCCTCGAGCCGGGCCAGCAGCTCGTCGCCGACGTCGTCGGGCCTCGCGATCGCGGTCAGCGTCAGGCACGCCCCGCGGCCGCGGCGCGCGAGCGCGACCTCGGGCACGTGCAGCGACGCGGGCGCGAAGCCGGCCCAGTGCGGCGCCGCCCCGCCGTGCGGCGCGAACGCGAAGCCGCCGACGGCCACGGGCCCGGCGGCGGTCGGGCCCCGGCGCTCGTCGGCGACCGCGGAGGAGCCCAGCGCGCGCCAGCGGGCGGCGACGGCGCCGAAGCGCCCGGGCCCGCGCTCCTCGAGGGTGCCGGCGCTGCCCAGCGCGGCGAGCGCGAAGCCGTCGCGGTCGGGGTGCTCGAAGCAGAACCACGGCTCGCCGGGCCGTCGCGACGCTGCCGCGATCGCCGTCGGGTCGACGTCACCGGGCGCGGGCACCGTGACCGCGGCGAGCGCCTCGCCCGTGCGCCGCGCGCGGCGCACGGCCTCCTGCAGGTGGCCGCGCAGGCGGTCGCGGTCGCGCGACGCGAGCGCGAGCCGGCCCCGGGTCGTGGAGGCGGTGGCGCGCATCGTCGGAGTCTACGAGCGGCCCTGTGCGGCGGACCCCGGCGCGCGCTGGCGCTACGATCGGCGGAGGAGTTTCTCGTGGTCATCGCCGGCATCGCCCTGTTGGTCCTCGGAGCCACGCTCATGGTCGCCGAGGCCCACGTGCCCAGCTACGGGGCGTTGGGGCTCGCGGGGGCGCTCGCCCTCGTCGCCGGCGCCGCGATCGCGGTCGACGCGTCTGGCGGCGGGGCCGCCCTCGTCGCGGCCGTGGCCCTCGTCATGACCGCGATCGCGGTCGCCCTGCTCGTGCTGACGGTCCGCGCCACGCTGAGCGTGTCGCGCGGTCGGCCCCGTACCGGCGCCGAGGCCCTGATCGGGCATCTCGGCGTCGTACGCCTGCCGCCCGCGCCGGTGGGCCAGGTGCTCGTCGACGGCGCGCTGTGGCAGGCCCGGCCCTGCCTCGGCGACGAGCTGCGCACGGGTGACCAGATCGTCGTCGAACGCGTCAGCGGCCTCACCCTCTCGGTCCGCCGCGCCGAAGAATGGGAGCTCGAAGCATGACCGCCGTCCTGGTCGCCGTCGTCATCGTCCTCGCCGTGGTCGCCGTGATCCTCGGCGCGTCGGTCCGCATCCTGCGCGAGTACGAGCGCGCCGTCGTCTTCCGCCTCGGCCGCCTGCTCGGTCAGAAGGGCCCGGGCATCGTGCTGCTCGTGCCGGTCGTGGACCGGATGGTCCGCGTCGACCTCCGGACGATCACCTTCGACATCCCGCCGCAGGACCTGATCACGCGCGACAACGTGCCCGCCAAGGTCAACGCCGTCGCCTACTTCAAGGTCGTCGACCCGGTCCGCTCCGTCGTCGAGGTCGAGCGCTACCGCTCGGCGACCTCGCAGATCGCCCAGACGACGCTGCGCTCCGTGCTCGGCAAGGCCGACCTCGATCATCTGCTCGCCGAGCGCGAGCGCCTCAACGAGGCCCTGCAGCAGATCATCGACGAGCAGACCGACCCGTGGGGGATCAAGGTCACGACCGTCGAGATCAAGGACGTCGGGATCCCGCAGGCCATGCAGCGCGCGATGGCCGGCCAGGCCGAGGCCGAGCGCGGCCGCCGCGCGAAGGTCATCAATGCCGAGGGCGAGTTCCAGGCCTCCAAGCGCCTGTTCGACGCGGCCGAGGTGATGTCCGCGAATCCGGCCGCGCTGCAGCTGCGCTACCTGCAGACGCTGCTCGAGGTGGGCTCGAACCCGAGCTCGACGGTCGTGTTCCCGCTGCCGCTCGACATCATGCGACCGCTCATGGACGCCGTCCGTACGAACGGCGCGGACACCCGCGCGATCGCCGAGCGCCTCGCGGCCGGGGATCCCGACGAGGGCCCCGGAGCGCTGCCCGAGGCTCGCGCCGACGACGCCTCGGCGCCCGCGGGGAGCGCGGCCGACAGGTTGCCCGAGCGCAGCGGCGGGTAACCGCCGATCCGCGCCCGCACCCGCCACTCGGTCGGCTCTCGTGGGTGGCGTCAGGCGCGAGGAAACGCTCGCGGCGTCACGTCTCGCCGCGGCCGCGGGAGATCGCGATCTCCCCCGTCCGCATCATCTCGATGAGCCCGAACGGCCGCACCATCCGCTCGAAGGCCTCGACCTTGTCCGTCGTCCCCGTCACCTCGACGATGACCGAGCGCTTCGTGACGTCGACGACCTTCGCGCGGAAGATCTCGCAGATCTGCATGACCTCGGCCCGCTGGGCGCCGTCGGCGGCGACCTTGAAGAGCGCGAGCTCCCGGGCGACCGTCTCGGCCGGCTCGAGATCGCGGATCTTCAGGACGTTGATAAGCTTGTGCAGCTGCTTGGTGACCTGGTCGATCGGATGCAGCGCGCCGTCGACGGTCAGCGTGATGCGCGAGAGGCGCTCGTCGTCGGTCGGGCCGACGGTCAGCGTGTCGATGTTGAAGCCGCGCCGCGCGAACAGGCCGGCGATCCGCGTCAGGACGCCCGGCTTGTTCTCCACGAGGATCGAGAGGACGTGCTTGCGCCCCGTGCGCATCCCGCCCGCTGCCTCGAGCTCCTCGAGGCTCAGCAGCTCCTTCGTCCCCGGCTCTCCCACCGCTCAGCCCTCCATGTCGCGCGCGGCCGCGCCCGGCGCGATCATCGGGTAGACGTTCTCCTCCTCGGTCACGACGACGTCGGCGACGACCGGCCCGGGCGTGGCGAGCGCCTCGCGCATGCCCTCGACGAGGGTGCGCTTGTCGTCGAGGCGCACGCCTGTCGCCCCGAAGCCCTCGGCGACCTTGACGAAGTCCGGCCAGCGCCCGCGCGCGACGTGCGAGTAGCGCCGGTCCCAGAAGAGCTCCTGCCACTGGCGGACCATGCCGAGGTAGCCGTTGTTCATGATGAACACCTTCACGTCGATGCCCTCCTCCGCACAGGTGGCGAGCTCCTGGATGTTCATCTGGAACGAGCCGTCGCCCGAGAGGCAGACGACGGCGGCGTCCGGACAGCCGACCTTGACGCCCATCGCCGCCGGCAGCCCGAAGCCCATGGTCCCCAGGCCGCCCGAGTTGATCCACGTGCGCGGCGCGTCGAAGGGGAAGTACTGCGCGGCCCACATCTGGTGCTGGCCGATGTCGCTCGTGAGGATGCAGTCGCCGCCGGTGGCCTCGTGCAGCGCCTGGACCATGAACTGGGGCTTGATCTCGGCGTCGGCGGAGTCCTCGTAGGTCAGCGGGTGGCGCTCCTGCCAGGCGCCGATGCGCTGCCACCACTCCTCCAGGCGGGCCGGGTCGGGCTCGAGCGCGCGGTACTCGACGGCGAGGCGCCCGACGATGTTCTTCGCGTCGCCCACGATCGGGATGTGGGCGGGGACGTTCTTGGAGATCTCGGCGGGGTCGATGTCGATGTGGATGAACTTCGCGCGCGGGGCGAACTCCGAGAGCTTGCCGGTCACGCGGTCGTCGAAGCGCGCGCCGATCGCGCAGATGAGGTCGGCCTCGTCCATCGCGTAGTTCGCCGTGCGCGTGCCGTGCATGCCGAGCATCCCGAGCCACTGCTCGTGGCGGGCGGGGAAGGCGCCGAGACCCAGCAGCGTGCAGGTCACCGGGAAGCGGTCGGCCGTCGCGAGCTCGAAGACCTCGTGGGCGGCGTCCGCGTTGATGGCGCCCCCGCCGACGTACAGGACCGGGCGCCGCGCCGCGGTGAGCGCCTTGGCGGCCTGGCGGATCTGCTTCGTGTTGCCCTCGGTCGTCGGCTGATAGCCGGGCAGCCGGAGGTCGGTGACCGGCTCGTACGGGATGTCGGCGCGCGAGAGGTCGGTGGGGATGTCGACGACGACGGGGCCGGGGCGACCCGAGCGAGCCAGGTAGAAGGCCTCGTGCAGCGCCCGCGGGATCTCGAGCGGGTGCTGGATCATGAACGAGTGCTTCACCGCCGGGAGCGTGATGCCGAGCACGTCGGCCTCCTGGAAGCCGTCGGTGCCGATGAGTTCCGTGCGCACCTGGCCGGTGATGAAGACCGTCGGAACGGAGTCCATCATCGCGTCCTGGATCGGCGTGACGACGTTCGTCGCGCCGGGGCCGCTCGTGGCCAGGCAGACGCCGACCTTGCCGGTCGCCTTCGCGTAGCCCTCGGCGGCGTGGCCGCCGCCGGCCTCGTGACGGACGAGGACGTGGCGGATGCCCGCGCCGTGCAGCGCGTCGTAGGTCGGGATGTTGGCGCCGCCCGGAAGCCCGAAGACGACGTCGACGCCCTCGGCCTTGAGGCATTCCATGACGGCATCGACGGCGCGCATCGCGCGACCCCCTCCGGAGCTCGGGTGATGGACTAACCGAGCCGCGCTCGGCGGCTCTACAGGGCGAGTCTACCGGCATCCTGCGGGCCTCACGGTTGGTCGGAGCCGTGCGCCCGAGGTCTACGCGCGGCGCCCTCGCGCAGCGCTCCCCGCAAGCGCGATCGCGCCGGCGCTACGCCGCCGCGGCGGGGAACTCGAGCTCGGTCCCGCAGCGCGTGCAGAGGGCGTCGTGCAGCGGCACGACCTTCCCGCAGCCCGGGCAGCGGCGCCGGGGCTCGTCGTGCTCGTTGCGGTACAGGACCGCTGCGAGCAGCCCGATGAACGGCGGGATCGCCGCGAGCACGAACCACAGCGCGAACGACGAGCCCTTGACCTTGCCGACGACCCCGCCGGCGAGACCGAAGAAGAAGCAGATGACCAGGAAGGCCACGCTCGCGGGCTCCCTAGGTGAGCGTGCGCACGGCCCAGACGGCGGCGATGAGGGCGACGACGATGGCGACGAACCACGCGACGCCGGCGACGATGCCGATGATGACCTTGAGCAGGAACCAGGCGGCGACGGCCAGCACGAGGACCGCCAGCACGCGGGCCCCGAACGACGGCCCGGACTTCTCGTTCTCCATGCCTTCAGGGTACGCCCTTGGCGGGCGCGGGCGCGACGGCTCAGTCGTACGTGCGCTTGAGGTGCGCGAAACCCGCCTGCGATCCGGCCGGAGGGCGGTCGACGCGCAGGCGCGCCAGCCGGTAGCGACGGACGGACGCGCCGCCGCGATCGCTCCGAGCGACCGTGTCGCGGCGCTCGAGCAGGAGAATCCGAGCGGCGGCGGCGGTGGCGGAACGGTCGTTCATGACGGCGATCCTCGCGCGCGCGGGGGCGCGCGGCCACGGCCGGGCGGTCCCAACGCACGCGTCAGGCGCTGGCCCGGCGGTCGAGCGCTGCGCGGGCGCCCGCGTCGAGCGCCGGACGCATGACCGGCGCCAGGCGCCGGCGGACGCGCCAGCGCGCGCCCGAGAACGCGAGGTTCGCCACCGTGGCGAAGCCCTCCTCGTCGGCCCGCAAGGCCAGCAGGAGGTGGGCGATGCGGTCGCCGCTGGGCAGCTCGGGGTCGGCGACCCGCACGCAGTAGCAGTGCACGCGCCGCCCGCCCGGGCGCACGAGCAGCGCCCCGGCCGGCCCGAGCAGCCAGACGCCGAGCGCGCCGCGCTCGAGCACGAGCCCGGTCGCGGCGTGCAGCGCGCGTGCCTCGTGGCCGACGAGGTCGCCGAGCAGCCCGACGGAGACGCGCTCGGCCGCGGTCGAGGCCCGTGAGGGCTTGGGGCGCACGACGTTGGCCCCACGCGCGGCGTAGAGCTCGGGGATGACCCAGGCGTGCGCGAAGCTCGCGAGCGTCACGGGCACCGCGAGCGGCTGGATGGCGAACAGCGCCGCGCCGGCCCCGAGGAACGGGACGACGTGCGCGAACGTCGTCGCCGTCCACAACCGCGCGGCCCGGTCCAGCCGCGCCGGATCGACGCGGGCGCGCCAGTGGACCGCCGCCAGCTCGGGGAGCGCCTGGCCGGCCACCGGGCGGTCCTCGCCCCTACCCGCCGGAGATCGGCAGGCGCATGATCACGAGCTCGGCGCCGACCGGCAGCTCGCGCACCTGCTCGGCGTGGCCCTCGCCGGTGCTGACCATCGCGAAGTAGCCGCGGTCGAGCTCCTCGCGGAAGGTCCGCACGGCGGCCTCCACGGCCTCGGGGTCGTCCGCCGTCCACTCTGCGACGGTCGTGTGACCCGTCTGGTCCATGCGGATGAGACGCGACATCGAAGTCCTCCTCGCGGATCCCTGGGTCTCCATCGTACGCCCGTCGGCGGGCGGCGACGCGCCCGTCCGCCTTCAGCCGGCGAGCTTCTCGCGGACCAGCCGCGTGACCGCGCCGCCGTCCGCCCGCCCCCGGGTCTCGCGCATGACGTGCCCGACGATGACCCCCATCGGCTTGAGGTCGCCGCCCCGCAGACGCTCGGCGATGTCGGGGTTGGCGTCGAGCGCGGCCTGGACGATCGGCTCGAGCTCGTCGTCGGCGCCGAGCGCGCCGAGCGCGAGCTCGTCGACGATCGCGGCGGGCTCGCCGCCCTCGGCGACGAGCCGGTCGAGCACCTGCTTGGCGGCGCCCTGGGTGACCGCGCGAGCGGTCACGAGCTCCACGAGCGCGGCCAGCGCGTGCGGGCTCACACGCGAGCGCGCCGGGTCCTCGCCGTCGAGGCGCGCCATCAGCTCGGTGACCCAGTTGGCCAGTGGCTGGGCCGTCGCGTCGCCCGCCGCGAGCGCAGCCTCGAAGAAGTCGCCGAGCTCGGTGCGCCAGGCCAGCAGCCGCGCCGCGTCGGCGCTCAGGTCGAGCTCGCGGGCGAAGCGCCCCTCGCGGTCGGCGGGCAGCTCGGGCAGCGCGGCGCGGGCGCGCTCGAGCATGGCCGCGGTGATGCGGACGGGCACGAGGTCGGGCTCGGGGAAGTAGCGATAGTCGTGCGCCTCCTCCTTGGAGCGCAGCGACGTGATCGCCTCCGTGCGCGGGTCGAAGTGCAGCGTCTCCTGCTCGACGGCGCCGCCCGCGCGCACGATCGCCTCCTGGCGCGCGATCTCGGCGCGGATCCCCTGCTCGAGGAACCGGAACGAGTTCATGTTCTTCAGCTCGGTCTTCGTGCCGAGCTCGCGCGTGCCGGCCGGACGCACGGAGACGTTGGCGTCGCAGCGCAGCGAGCCCTCGTCCATGTTCACGTCGCTGACGCCGAGGCGACGGAGCGTCGCGCGCAGCAGCCGGAGCCACTCCGCGGCCTCCTCGGCCGAGCGCAGGTCGGGCTCGGTGACGATCTCCACGAGCGGCGTGCCGCTGCGATTGAAGTCGACCACCGACTCCGCCGCCCCGTGGATCCGCCCGCTGGCGCCGTGGTGCACGAGCTTGGCCGCGTCCTCCTCGAGGTGGACGCGGTGGATGCGCACGTCCCCGAGACGCCCGCCGCGGCACAGGGGCTCGTCGTACTGGGAGATCTGGTAGCCCTTGGGCAAGTCGGGATAGAAGTAGTTCTTGCGATGGAAGACCGACTCCGGCGCGAGCTCACAGCCGAGCGCGAGGCCGATGAGCAGGCCGAAGTGGATGGCCTCGGCGTTGACGACCGGCAGCGCGCCGGGGAGCCCGAAGCAGACCTCGCACGTGTGCGTGTTCGGCGGGTCGCCGAAGGAGAGCTGGCAGCCGCAGAACATCTTCGTGCGGGTCGCGAGCTGGACGTGGATCTCCAGGCCGATGACCGCCTCGAGCTCAGCCACGGGCGGCCCTCCCGTCGAAGCCGATCGCGCGCTCGAGCGCGTGGGCGGCGTCGAACAGGCGGTTCTCGCTGAAGGCCGGCCCGGCGAGCTGGAAGCCGACGGGCAGGCCCTCGCTCAGCCCGCACGGGATCGAGATCGCCGGGATCCCGGCGAGCGGCATCGGCACCGTGAAGTAGTCGTTGAGGTACATGGCCAGCGGGTCGCCGGTCTTCGCGCCGAGCGGGAAGGCGACGCCGGGGCTCGTCGGCGTGACGACGAGGTCGACCTGCTCGAACGCCCGCCGGAAGTCCTCGGCGATCTTCGTCCGCACGCGCTGGGCACGGCCGTAGTAGGCGTCGTAGTAGCCGCTCGAGAGCGCGTAGGTCCCGATCAGGATGCGCCGCTTGACCTCCGCGCCGAAGCCGTCGTGGCGCGTGCGGGTGTACAGCGAGAGGAGGTCGCCGTCGCCGTCGCGGCGCAGGCCGTAGCGGACGCCGTCGAAGCGCGCGAGGTTGCTCGAGGCCTCGGCCGGCGCGAGCACGTAGTAGGCGCTCAGCCCGAAGTCCGCGTGCGGGAGCGACACGCGCTCGACGGTGGCGCC
The DNA here is from genome assembly GCA_963803375.1 of uncultured Actinomycetes bacterium. Lineage (GTDB taxonomy): Bacteria > Actinomycetota > Thermoleophilia > Solirubrobacterales > Solirubrobacteraceae > JAOPZW01. The sequence continues at coordinate 35,288 of CAWDMB010000015.1, forward strand.
GAGCTCGCGCGCCAGCGCGAGCGTGCCCTCGAAGCGCTCGGTGACGCCGTCCTCGACGCCCTCGCCCGTCAGGTCGTCGGGGACGCCGAGACGCACGCCGTCCAGGCGCTCGGCGCCGGGCAGGCGCACCTGCTCGGGGAAGGCGATCGAGGTGCTGTCGCGGTCGTCGCGCCCGACCATGTGGGCGAAGAGCAGCGCCGAGTCGGTCACGTCGCGCGTGAGCGGCCCGGCCTGGTCGAGGCTCGAGGCGAAGGCGATCATCCCGTAGCGACTCACGGCCCCGTAGGTCGGCTTGAGCCCCACGATGCCGCACATCGCCGCGGGCTGGCGGATCGAGCCGCCGGTGTCCGTGCCCAGCGCCCACGGCGCCAGGCCGGCGGCGACCGCGGCCGCGCTGCCGCCGCTCGACCCGCCGGGCACGCGCTCGTGATCCCACGGGTTCAGCACCGGGCCGAAGCCCGAGTTCTCGTTCGACGAGCCCATCGCGAACTCGTCCTGGTTGGTCTTGCCCAGCAGCGGGGCGCCCGCGGCGCCCAGGCGCTTGACGACCGTCGCGCTGTACGGCGGGCGGTAGCCCTCGAGGACGCGCGAGCCGGCCTGCGAGGGCACGCCCTCGGTGCAGAAGAGGTCCTTGACCGCGAGCGGCACCCCGCCCAGCGGGCCGCCGGCGCCGGCGCCCGCGGACGGCGGCCCGTCGGCGACCCAGAGGAACGCGTTGAGGTTCTCGGCTACCGCGCGCGCGCGGTAGGTCTCGAAGAGCTCGACGCGGTCGAGGTCGCCGCGGTGCACGGCGGCGACCGCCTGGGCCGCCGTCAGCTCGAGGATCGCGGCGTCGACGCTCATGCGGTCGGGCTCGGGACCGACGGGCCGTCGTCGGCGACGGCCGGTGCCTCGGCGAGGACCACGTCGCGCGCCAGCGACGGCCTGGGGACGTCGGGCCGCAGGGCGTTCTCGACGTCTACGACGTGCGTGGTCGGGGGAACGTCGTCGAGGTCGAGCGCCGAGATCTTCTCGATGTGCCCGAGGATCTTCGAGAGCTCGCCCGCGATCGTGGCCACCTCGTCGTCGGACAGCTCGAGGCGCGCGAGGCGCGCGACGTGGAGGACCTGCTCGCGGTCGATCATGCCTCGCCCCAGTCTAGGCGGGGCCCGTCAGACCGGCGGCGCCGGCCGGGGCGGGGGCGGCGTGACCGCCGACTCGGGCGCGCCGGTGCGCTCGTCGGCGATCGCCCACCAGCCGCCGCCCGCCATCGCGAGCGCGGCGACGAGCCCGAGCCACGCGGCCGGGCGCGCGTCGCCGTCGGGGGGCAAGGCGCCGACCCGCACGACCAGCACGAGCGCGACGAGCGTCCCGAAGGCCGAGAGCACGACCCCGGCCGCGACGGCCTGCGCCAGGCGGCCGGGCGCCACGGTCGCGGCCAGCAGCCACAGCACGAGCAGCACGTCGGCGACGAGCAGCGCGACCACGACCCAGCCGAGCGCGCTCCAGCCGGTGTGCTCGCCGAACCAGGGCAGCGAGAGCGCCACGAGCAACGCCAGCGCGCCGACGCCGGCGAGCCGCTCGCCGCCGCGCAGCCGGCTCACGGCGCGGCCTGCGTGTTGCGCAGCCGGCTCACCGCGCGGCCCTGCGCGCGGCCAGCAGCGTGTTGCGCAGCAGGCACGCGACGGTCATCGGTCCGACGCCGCCGGGCACCGGCGTGATCGCGCTCGCCACCGCGCGCGCCGCCTCGAAGTCGACGTCGCCCGTAAGGCCGTCGTCGGTGCGGCTGACGCCGACGTCGACGACGACCGCGCCCGGCTTGACCCAGTCGCCGCGCACGAGCCGCGGCGAGCCGACCGCGGCGATGAGGACGTCCGCTCGGCGGCACACGGCGCCGAGGTCGCGCGTGCGCGAGTGGCAGACCGTGACGGTGGCGTTGGCGTCCAGCAGGAGCCGCGCCATCGGCTTGCCGAAGAGGTTCGAGCGCCCGACGACCACCGCCTCGGCGCCCTCGAGCGCGGCCCCGGCCTCCTCGAGCAGGAGCATGACCCCGACGGGCGTGCACGGGCGCAGGCCCTCGCGCCCGAGCGCGAGCAGCCCCGCGCTGATCGGCGTGAGCCCGTCGACGTCCTTGGCCGGGTCGACCAGGCCGGTGAGCTCGCCGCCGTCCAGCGGCGGCGGCACCGGGAGCTGGACGATGATCCCGCTGACCTGCGGATCGGCGTTGAGGCGCTCGATGACCGCGACGACCTCCTCGCGCGGGGTATCCGCCGGCAGGCGGTGGTCGAAGCCCCGGATGCCGGCCTGCGCCGACGCCCGCTGCTTGCCGTCGACGTAGATCGCGCTGCCCGCGTCGTCGCCGACGAGGACGGTCGCGAGCCCGGGCGCCCGCCCGCGCTCGGCCGTGAACGCCGCGACCTCGCGCGCCACCTGCTCGCGGACGCGCGCGGCCAGCGCCCTGCCGTCGATCACCCGGGCTGCCATGGCGGCGGCGGAGGCTACCGGGCCGGTCGACGCCGGCGGGCGAGGCCGAGCGCGCTCTCGGCCGGCTGCGGTCACCGCCTGGTGATCGGCGCGTACTCGGCCATGAGCTTGCGCTCGGAGCCATCGGAGGCGAAGCGCACGACGACGACGCCGCCGGGCTCGACGCCGGTGACGACCCCCTCGCCGAAGGCCGCGTGCAGGACGTCCTCGCCGAGCCGGAAGTCCGCGCCCGGGGCGTCGGCGCGCGCGGCCGCCCACGACGTCGTGGCGCGCGGGCGCGCTCCGGCGCCGCCGAGCCCGCCGAGGAGCGCCGGCGCGCCCTCGCGGTCGGTGAGCTCGGGCGGGATCTCCGCCAGGAAGCGGCTCGGCAGCCCGTGCTGGGCGGCGCCGAAGACCGCGCGCCGGCGCGCGTAGGTGAGCACGAGGTCGCGCATGGCGCGCGTGATCCCGACGTAGCAGAGCCGGCGCTCCTCCTCGAGCGTGCCCTCGTCGAGCGAGCGCGAGTGCGGGAAGACGCCCTCCTCGCAGCCGATCATGAAGACGATCGGATACTCGAGGCCCTTGGCGTTGTGGAGCGTCATGAGCGTCACGAGGCCCTCGTCGTCGCGGCGGGTGTCGGCGTCGGCGACGAGGGCGACCTGCGCCAGGAAGACGTCGAGGCGGTCGTCCTCCTCGTCGGCGGCGGCGTCGAACTCGCGCGCGACCTCGACGAGCTCGTGGAGGTTCTCGGTGCGACCCTGCGCCTCGATCGTCCGCTCGGCCTCGAGCGCCTCGAGGTAGCCGGTCTCGTGCAGCACCGCCTCGAGCAGGTCGCCGACCGGCACGCCGTCGCGCGCGCGCTCGCGCAGCGACGCCATCGTGGCCATGAAGCGCTCGAGCGCGCGGCGCGCCGCCGTGCCCAGGCCGGGGACGGCGCCCGCGTCGGCCGCCGCCTCCCACACGCTGATCCCGATCGTCTCGGCGTGGGCGACGACCCGTGACAGCGACGTCTGCCCGAGGCCGCGCCTGGGCGAGTTCGCCACGCGGGTGAACGAGACGACGTCCTGCCCGTTGGCGAGGACCGTGAGGTAGGCGATCGCGTCCTTGATCTCGGCGCGCTCGTAGAACTTCGTGCCCCCGATGACCTGGTAGGGGATCTCGCGCCGCACGAGCGTGTCCTCGAGGACCCGCGACTGCGCGTTCGTGCGGTAGAAGACGGTGACCTCGTTGCGCGAGACGCCCTCGTCGACGAGCCGCTCGATCTCGCCGACGACGAACCGCGCCTCGGCGTGCTCGTCGTCGAGCTCGCGCACGCGGATCGGGTCGCCCTCCCCCAGGTCCGTCCACAGCGACTTGCCCATGCGCCCGCGGTTGTGGCTGATGACCGCGTTGGCGGCGTCGAGGATCGTCTGCGTCGAGCGGTAGTTCTGCTCGAGCCGGACGACCTTCGCGTCGGGGAAGTCGTCGCCGAAGTCGAGGATGTTGCGGATGTCCGCGCCGCGGAAGGAGTAGACCGAGTTGTGGGTGAGCAGCCCCGCGGCGACGAAGTTGTGCGTCGCCTCGACGTTGAGGTCGTAGACCGGGCGCTCGAGCGCGACGCGATCCACCGACACAACGACGTCGAAGCCGCCGTCCTCGGTGAACATCGCCATGCCGGGCCGCACGGCACTCGCCGGCATGAACGGCAACGCGTTCTTCTCGCCGGGCTGCCGTGCGCCGAGCCGCGCCGCGTAGCGCACGGTCACGTCGACGTGCTCGCGCACGCGATCGGCGAAGCGCACGGCCGCATCGAAGTCCTTGAAGCACGTCTCCAGGCGCCAGCTCCCGCCGCGAGCGTCGCGGACGCCGAAGCCGGCGTCCGCGAGGCGCCGGCGCAGCTCGGGGTCACGCCCGCCGATCGCGACGCGGTGCATGGGCGTGCGGCCACGCCGATCGCCGCAGAGCGTGATCGTCAGGTCGCGCCGGCGGCCCTCGTGCGTCGCGGGGACGTGGTGCGGGTGCTCGGCGTCGAGGCCCGCGTCGTGGAGGAGGCGCAGGCCCCCCAGGTCGGAGTCGACGCCGTCGAAGACCTCGTCGATCAGCGCCTGGTCGCCGACCAGACCGCCGCCCCCGCGGGCCACGAACGGGATCGTCGGAAGCCCGAAGCGGACGCTGAGCCCGTGCTCGGCGGCGCGCGCCTGCGCATCGCTCGGGTGCACGGAGACGACCCATGCGGCGTCGGCGTGCTCGTGGTTGCAGCGCTGCTGGAGGCCGATGACGGGCTTGGCCTGACCGGCCGTATAGGTGCGGGTGACACCGACGCGGCATCCGCGCGAGGCGCGTCGCATCAGGTACGTCATGTGCTGCTGAGGCGTGAGCCCCAGCCGAAAGCCCGCGAAGTGCGTGTGCTCGGGCGTACTCACGATCTCCCGGCCGCTGCGGAGACGGATCCGGACCCCGTCGGTACGGCGCGAGGAGAACACGTCGGTCACCCGAGCCGGCCGTAGGTCGCCGCTCCCGTAGCACGACAGCACGGCGTCGCCGGCCCGCACGTCCTCGATCGCACGGCGCGTCCCGTCGCCCATCGTCACGAGCGTGCCCTCGAGAAGGCACTGGTCGTCGTCCCCCACGACCGCGAGGTTGCGGTGCTCGCCGGCGAGGAGCTGCAGGAGCCGGTACTGCGCGTGGTTGGTGTCCTGGTACTCGTCGACGAGGACGTGCCGGAACGCGGCGCCGTAGCGCCCGCGCACCTCGGGGAAGAGCTGCAGGACGTTGACCGCGTTGACGAGGAGGTCGTCGAAGTCCATCGCGTTGGCGCGGTGCAGGCCCTGCTCGTAGAGCTCGTAGGCGTCGGCGACCGTCTGCTCGAAGAACGAGCCGACGAGCTCGCGGTAGGCGCCGGCGTCGCGGAGCTTGTTCTTGGCGTCGGAGATCTGGTTCTGGACCGCGGCCGGCGTGAAGCGCTTGGTGTCGACGCCGAGCTCGTCGAGGCCGCGCTTGACCAGGCGGCGACTGTCGGCCTGGTCGTAGATCGTGTACCGGCGGGTGAAGCCCAGCCGCGGCGCCTCGGCGCGCAGGAGCCGTGCGCAGGCAGCGTGGAAGGTCATCACCCACATGCCCCGCGTGCTGCGCCCGAGCAGGAGCTCGACGCGCTCGCGCATCTCCTGAGCGGCCTTGTTGGTGAACGTGATCGCCAGCAGCTCGCCCGCCCGCGCGCGCTCGGTGTGCACGAGCCAGGCGAGGCGGTGGGTGAGCACGCGCGTCTTGCCGGACCCGGCCCCGGCGAGGATCAGCAGCGGGCCGCCGGGGTGAGTGACGGCCTCGCGCTGGGGCTCGTTCAACCCCGCCAGGAGGGCGTCGATGCGGTCGTCCGCGGTGGCCGTCGGCATGAAACGATCAGCATACGGCGAGGGTCGGCGCGCACCGCTCGGCGACCGGCGTCGTGCTGGGCTTCGGGCGGCGCACCATGCGCCGTAGGCTGCCCTCATGGCGCTCCCGGACCGCGTGCGCGAGCACGCCGCGGACGTCGTCGCGCACGCGCGCTCGGTGCGCATCGACCTCGACGCGCTCGAGGCGCTGGACCCCGGGCCGCCGCCCGCGCTCGACCCCGAGCGCCACCTCCTCGACGGCGATCCGCCCGACGTCGCGGCCTACCTGCTGACGCTGGAGGCGATCAACTTCGGCTCGGGCTGGTTTCCCACGCTGCGCAAGCGCCGCGGCGCCGACGGGCGGCCGGTGTCCGGGTACTTCACGATCGCGTGGGCGCTGGCCGACCGCGTCCGTGCGCTGGGACCGTGGTCCGCCGCCGAGCTGCGGGCGATGCGCGCCGACGAGGTCGCCGACGTCCTCGGCCAGCCGCGCGATCACGAGCTCATGGCCCTCTACGCCCAGGCCCTGCGCGAGCTCGGCACGTTCCTCGGCGGGCGTCACGCGCTCGACCTCGTCGCCGAGGCCCGAGGCAGCGCGGTCGCGCTCGCCGAGCTCGTCTCGGGCGGCATGGCGATGTGGCACGACCCCGGCTTCGCCAAGCGCGCGCAGCTGCTGGGCAGCGACCTCGCGCGCGCGGGCGCGGCCGAGCTGCACGACCTCGACGCCCTGACGATCTTCGCCGACAACGTCGTCCCGCACGTGCTGCGCTGCGAGGGCGTGCTCGTACTCGACGAGCGTCTCGCGGCGCACATCGACGCCGGGCGCCTCCTGCGCCGGGGACCGCAGGAGCGTGAGCTGCGGGCGGCGGCCGTCCACGCGTGCGTCGCGATCGCGCGGCGCGCCGCCATGACCGAGCGCGACGTCGACAACGCGCTCTGGCACGCGGGGCAGCGCCCCGAGTACAAGGCGCGCCCGCGGCCACGATGCCGGAACGTCTTCTACTGACCGCGGGTCGCCGGGTCGGCGCCCTCATCCGCCTGCCGGATTTGGCCCGCGCCCGGGGCGCAGCGGGCGCACGTCGGCCCCGGGCGGCGCGTCGTCGTCGCGACCCGCGAGCTCGGCGACGGCGTGCTCAAGCGCCTCGATCCGGCTCGAGAGCCCGCGGATCGCGTCGGCGACCGGATCGGGCAGGTGGATCCAGTCGGCGTCGGGGCCTTCGACCTGGCGGCCGTCGACGCGGACGACGTGCCCGGGATTGCCGACGACCGTGCTGTTGGGTGGGACGTCGGTGACGACGACCGAGTTCGCGCCGATCTTCGCGCCGTGGCCGACGGTGATCGGGCCCAGCAGCTTCGCGCCCGAGCCGATCGTGACGTTGTCCTGCACCGTCGGGTGGCGCTTGCCGGTCGCAAAGCCGGTGCCGCCGAGCGTGACCCCCTGGTAGAGCGTCACGTTGGCGCCGATCTGCGCCGTCTCGCCCACGACCACGCCGGTGCCGTGGTCGATGAACAGCCCGTCGCCCACCACGGCGGCCGGATGGATCTCGATGCCGGTCACCGCGCGGGTCGCGGCGGCCATCAGCCGCGGCGCCATGGGCACGCCGGCGCGGTGCAGCGCGTGCGAGACGCGGTGCGCGAGCAGGGCGTGCACGCCGGGCCAGCCGAGCACGATCTCGGTCGAGGAGACGCCGCGGGCGGCGGGGTCGCGATCGTGGACCGCGGCCACGTCCCGGCGGATCTCACCGGCGACGCGCGCGAGCGTGCCGAGCCCGAGCATCCCGACGTACGATAGCCCCGTGCGGTTCGCCGGCGCCGAGGTCAGCGCCCGTTCGGCGCGAAGAACGGCGCCGAGATGTAGCGCTCGCCCGAGTCGGGCAGCACCGTGACGATCCGCTGACCGCGTGACTCCGGACGAGCGGCGACCTGGAGTGCGCCCCAGAGCGCGGCGCCGCACGAGATCCCGGCCAGGATGCCCTCCTTGACCGCGGCCTCGTGCGCGACGGCGATCGCGTCCTCGTCCGAGCACGCCAGCACCTCGTCGAGGACCTCGGTGTCCAGGACGGCGGGAACGAAGCCGGCGCCGATGCCCTGGATGCGATGGGGCCCGGGCGGTCGGCCCGAGAGGACCGCGGAGGACTGCGGCTCGACCGCGACCACCCGGGCCCCGGGGTTCGTCGCCTTGATCGCCTCCCCCACCCCGGTGATCGTGCCGCCCGTGCCGACCCCGCCCACGAAGACGTCGACCCTGCCGTCGAGCGCGTCGAGGATCTCCGGGCCGGTGCCGAGGCGGTGCGCCTCCGGGTTCGCCGGGTTGGAGAACTGGTCGGGCAGGAAGACGTCGGGGTCGGCTGCGAGGGCGCGCGCGGCGTCGACGGCCTCGCTCATCCCGCCGAGCGACTCGACGACCTCGACGCGCGCGCCGTAGAGGCGCAGGAGCGCCGCGCGCTCGCGGCTCATCCCCTGGGGCAGGAAGATCGCGAGGTCGTAGCCCTTCGCCGCGCAGCAGAAGGCGAGCGCGATGCCCGTGTTGCCCGAGGTCGCCTCGACGATCGTCGTGCGGCCGGGCTCGATGCGACCCTCGCGCTCGGCCGCGTCGAGCATCGCGACCCCGATGCGGTCCTTGACCGAGCCGCCGGGGTTGAAGGCCTCGAGCTTGGCGAAGAGCTCGACGTCGAGGTCCGCGGGCACGAGGCGCGTGAGCCTGACCATCGGCGTCCGGCCGACGTGATCGGCGATGTTGATCGGGATTGGGGGCATTGGGCGGCCGGGACCAGGGTATCGGCGTACGCTGCCGTCGATGCCCGACCGCATCGAACTCGAGCCCGAGGAGATCGCCGGCCTCATCCGCGGCGCGCGGCTGCTCGAGCTGCGCGCCGACACGCCCGACGACGTGCGCGAGCGGCTGCTCGCGACGGCGCTCACCGCGCTGGACGGGCTCTGCGGGCTGGCCGGGCGCGCCGGCACCGACGCCGTCTGGGACGTGCTCGCGCTGCTCGAGCGCCGCGAGCTCGTGGCCTTCGCGACGCTCATGGCCTCCGAGCTCGCGGAGACCTCCTGGCGCGGGGTCTAGACGAATTGTGCCACGGCCCGGCGATGAGCCGAGTGCTGGAAAAGCGACTCTCATCGATCGGTGTCGATCGTTGGTCACCGAGGCTCAGCGCGTAGCGAGCTCGGCGCAGAAGTCGGCTCGCAGGCAGTCCCGGATCTGGCGGTGCGCGAGGGTGGTGATGTAGCTGCGCACGGTGGAATCTTCAAGGCGGGCGAGCACGGCTTCGGCGCACGCGCGGATGTCGTCGGGGGCGTGGATGGAGCCGAACTCGTCGGCGAGCTGGGGCAGCAGGCTCTGCAGGCGCAACTCGTGGGCGGTGCGGTCGGCGCGGATCTCGTCGACGCGCTTGTGAACGAGCTCGAGAACGCGTCCCTCGATCTCGTCGCGGATCGCGCGGACCTCGTCGAGGGACCGCCCGGCGGGGTCGTCGACGTCCCAGTCCTCGACGTGGGCGGGCACGTACGGGCAGGCGTCGCCGCAGTTCATGGTCACCGCCCAGTCGGCGCGGAGCTGCGTCTCCACGTCGAGCTTCGCGGGTCGTCGGCCGCTGAGGTCGACCCCGACCTCGGCCATCGCCTCCACGACCGTCGGCCAGATCGCGCGGGCCGGGTCGGTGCCGGCCGACTGCGCGCCCAGGTCCGGCGGGGCATGGCGCTCGAGATAGGCCTGGGCCATCTGCGAGCGACCGGCGTTGTGGGTGCAGACGAAGAGCACGCGCTTCATGGTGCGTCCACCTCCAAGCTCGGCGACGGGCCGCAGGCTATCGATTGACACACGTCGCTTCAATCGGTGGTTGTAGATCGATGTTGCTCGATCTCGAGCTCATCCCCCAAGCAGAAGCGCCCGGCCGGCGAGCCGTGCTGCACGCCCGTCGTCTAGACGACCGTGCTCTAGATGTGGTACATCGCCGCGCCGGCCTCGCGCGCCTCGCGCTCGACGACGTCGGCCACGGTCGTGCCGGCGAGGATTTCACGGGCCGCGGCCGCCGCGTCGGCGAAGACGCCCTCGGCGTCGGCGCCGACCGGACCGTCGAGGAGCTCGACGAGCTCGAGCACGGTGATCTCGTGCGGCGGGCGGGCGAAGCGGTAGCCGCCCTTGACCCCGCGCTGGGAGCGCAGGACGCCGGCGCGGCGCAGGACCGCGAAGAGCTGCTCGAGGAACTGCACCGGGATGTCGCGGCGCCGGGCGAGCTCGCCGATCGGGACCGGGCCGTCGCCCGAGCGCCCGAGCTCGGCCAGCGCCTGGAGCGCATACGGGCTCTTCGTGGTGATCGAGATCACGGACGCCGAGCTTACGGGGCCAGGCGGCGCGCGCTCTCCAGCCACCCATGGCCGGCGGCGATGAGCACGGCCTGCGCGCGGTCGGCCGCGCCGAGCTTGCCGTAGATGTTGTGCAGGTGCGAGCGCACCGTGCTCGGCGAGAGGCCGAGCTCGGCGCCGATCTGCTTGTAGACCTTGCCCTCCGACAGGCGCGCGAGGACCTCGCGCTCGCGCCCGGAGAGCGGGCACGGCGCGGCCGGCGCGACGGGGCGGGCGACCGGGTTGGGCAGGTCGAAGGTCACCGCGCGCAGCGCGCTCGGGCCGAGGCCGATCCGCCGTGCGCACTCGAGCAGCTCGGTCGAGTCGACGGGATCGCCGTGCGCGTAGTGGGCGAGCATGTCGGCCAGGCGCACGACGGCGGCCTCGCCGGTCGCGTCGTCGGCGTGATGGCGCTCGATGACGGCGGCGAGCCCTGACGGCAGGCCCCACCGCCGCGCGAGCACGCCGCCCACGACGGCATGGTCGACCCCGAGCTCGTGGCGCTCGGCGCGCAGGCGCTCCTCGGGCGTGCAGGCGGTGCCGTGGACGCCGCGCGGATAGGCCGGGTAGGCGTGGGCCAGCACGAGCTTGCCCACGTCGTGCAGGAGCGCGGTGGCCATCAGCCGGTCGCGCCGTCCGTAGCCGGTCGCCGCCGCCAGGCGCTCGGCGGCCCGCTGCGTCGCCACCGCGTGCGAGCGCACGCGCTCGGGCTCGCCGTCCAGCACGGCCGAGCGCTCGAAGAAGTCGAAGGTCCGCTGGCGCGACGCAAGCGCGTGGACCGCCTCGGGCGGGAGCAGCTCGACGGCGGCGCGAACGGAATCCGCACGGCCGTGCGCCGGCCCGTCGGCGCCGTTGGCCAACCGCAGGACCGCGGCGACGAGCGCGACGTCGGACTCGACGGCCGCCACGACATCGTCGGTGACGACGTGCGCGCCGGCGATGAGCGCGAGCACGCGGTCGCGCGACTCGGCGAGCGCGGGGAACGCCTCGAGAACCTCGAAGGCCGCGGTCAGACGGCGTCCGTGGCCCTGGTCTCGAGCGCGCCGGACGGGCGCCGGGCGCGCGCGGACGGGCCCGATCGGGGTGGGCGGCCTCACATCACGGCTATCGGCAGCGCGGCCGTGGCGATTGAGCGACCCGAGCCGGATCCCGGCCGGACGGCCAGGGACGTCAGCCCAGCGCGGCGTCGATGCGTCGCAGCGACTCGTCGCGCCCGAGGACCGCGAGCGTCTCGAAGAGCCCCGGCGAGACCGTGCTGCCCGCGAGCGCGACGCGGACGGGCTGGAAGACGTCCTTCGGCTTGGCCGCACGCGCCTCGACCACGGCGCGCAGCGCGGCCTCGACCCGCTCGGCGTCGAAGGGCTCGAGACCGGCCAGCGCGCCGCGCGCGGCCGCGAGCGCGTCGCGCCCGCCGTCGCTCAGCCAGCGCTCGCGGGCCCCGGCGTCGTCGGCCGGGCCGTCGAAGAGGAAGCCCGCCAGCGGCCAGAAGTCCGCGAGCGTCTGGATCTTGTCCTGGGCGATCGCCGCCGCGGCGCGCAGCTCGTCGGTGACGGGACGGCCCAGGTAGGCGGCGAGCCGCTGCGCGAGCGCCTCGACGCCGAGCGCGCGCAGGTAGCGCCCGTTCATCCAGCGCAGCTTGCGCTCGTCGAACTGCGCGGGGTTGCGCGAGACGCGCTCGAGTCGGAAGCGCCGGGCGAGCTCGTCGGTCGGGATGATCGTCTCGTCGTCCTCGTCGCCCCACCCCAGCAGCGCGAGGTAGTTGCGCACCGCCTCGGGCAGATAGCCCGCCGCGCGCAGCTCCTGCACCGAGGCGGCGCCGTGGCGCTTGGAGAGCTTCTTGCCGTCGGGGCCGTGCAGGAGCGGGAGGTGCGCGTAGAGCGGCGGCTGCGCCCCCAGCGCCTCGAGCACGAGCAGCTGCTTGGGAGTGTTGGAGAGGTGGTCCTCGCCGCGGACGACGTGGGTGATGGCGGCGTCGAGGTCGTCGACGGCGACCGCGAAGTTGTAGAGGACGCTGCCGTCGGCGCGGGCGATGACCGGGTCGTCCAGGTGGAGGTGCTCGAAGGTCGTCTCGCCGCGGATGACGTCACGCACGACCGTGGCGCCCGCGTCGGGCACGCGCAGGCGCACGGCGCCCTCGTCCTCGGGCTCGCCGCGGAAACCGCGATCGGCGCCGTGGCGGGCCTTGAACGCGCGGACGTCCTCGCCCGTCGCCGCCGAGCGGTACGCGTCGCCGTCGGCGAGCAGGCGCGCGAGCACCTCCTGGTGGCGGTCGGTGCGCGCGAGCTGACTGATCGGCCCCTCGTCGAAGTCGAGCTCCAGCCACGCGAGCGCGTCGAGGATCTGCTCGACGTTCTCGGGCGTCGAGCGCTCGCGGTCGGTGTCCTCGATGCGCAGGACGAGCGTGCCGCCCTGGCCGCGGGCCAGCAGCCAGTTGAAGAGCGCGGTGCGGGCGCCCCCGACGTGCAGGGCGCCCGTGGGGCTGGGAGCGAAGCGCAGCCGCATCGCTCCCAGCCTATGACAGGCTCGGCGCACGCGGACGTCCTCGCCGAAGTCCCGGTGCCGGGACCGCGTCGAGGTTCGCGACGCCCTCCGCTGCGCGTAGCCGTGGTGCATGAGCCACGCCTCGCCCACGGGGCTGGACACGGCCCTCCCACCCGGTGCGCTAGACACCATTCGATGCTCATCGGCGCGCACGTCTCCCCCGCCGGCGGCCCGGCCAAGGCCGTCGAGCGCGGCGTCGAGAGGGGCGCGCGCGCGATCCAGATCTTCAACCAGAACCCGCGCGCCTGGAAGCCGACGGTCTACCGCGACGAGCAGATCGAGGACTTCCACGAGGCGATGCGCGGCAGCTCGGTCAAGGCGCTCCTCATCCATGCGGTCTATCTCCTCAACGCGGCCACCGGCGACCGCGACCTCCGCGCCAAGACGCTCGCCTCGCTGACCGCCTCGCTGCGCGCGGGCGACGCGCTCGGCGCCCACGCCGTCGTCCTGCACGCCGGGTCGGCGAAGACCGGCGCGATCGCACCGGCAGTCAAGCGCGCGGGCAAGCTCATCCGCGAGGCCCTGGCCGAGAGCGAGGCGTGCCCGCTGCACCTCGAGAACACCGCCGGCGCGGGCGGCACGCTGGGGCGCTCGTTCGAGGAGCTCGCGGCGCTGCTCGAGGCCTCCGGGGGCGGCGAGCGCCTCGGCGTCTGCCTGGACTCCTGTCACCTGTTCGCGTCGGGCTACGACATCCGCACCCGCGACGGCCTCGCGGGGACGCTCGACGAGGCCGAGCGCCTCGTCGGCGCCGGGCGCGTCGGCTCGCTGCACCTCAACGACTCCCAGGTGCCGCTGGGCTCCAACCGCGACCGCCACGCCAACGTCGGGGCGGGCGAGCTCGGCGAGACGGGCTGCTCGGTCTTCCTCTCCGAGCCGCGCTTCGAGGCCCTGCCGTGCGTGCTCGAGACCAACGGCCCCGACCACAGCGGTCCCACGCGCGAGGAGCTCGCGCTGTGCCGGCGGCTCCGCCGGCGGGGCCTGCGGGCTCGCCGTAAGCCCGCCACCCCCCGGGGCAAGCCGCTCGGAGAGCACGCAAAGCGCGACCCCCCGCCCCCGGTCCAGCGGTAGAGCGGGGGGTCGCAGGGCGACCGTAACGCTCCCGCGACGCGGTGGTGGGGCGAACCTCTCCCCCGCGGGCAGAAAGCCGCCGTGCGTCAGGCGGTGCGCAGCGCGGCCGGCCCGAGGATGCTCGCGAGCTCGGCCCGGAGGCTCGGCGTCGGCTTGACGCGGAAGCCGCTCCCGAAGCGCAGCGTGCGCACCCCACAGGACGTCGCGAGCATCAGCACGAACTCCGAGTCGCCGGCGTGGTTGCCGAGGATGTGCTTGAGCTCGTCGATCACCGACGCCGGGACCCCCTTCGCGTCGAGATGGACGGCGACCGGGTCGGGCCCGCGCGGGGCCGCGGCCGCCGCCTCGCGCGCCGCCCGGACCTCCTCCGCGGAGGGCTCGAAGCGCTCGACGGCCTGAGCGATCAGCGAAGTGCCCTTGTCGCCGTGGTCGACGCGGCCGCGCACGAGCACGATCTGGTCGACCTGCGGCTCGCACTCGGCGAGCGTCTTGCCGAAGACGAGCACCTCGATCGAGCCCTCGAGGTCGTCGAGGGTCGCGAACATCATCGGTTCGCCCTTCTTCGTGCGGATCTTCTTGGTCGCGACGATGATGCCGCCCGCGGTGACCCAGTCGCCGTCGCGGCGGTCGGGCAGCGCCGCGAGCGGGCAGTCGACCGCGGCGCGCAGCGCGTCGCGGACCTCCTTGAGCGGATGGGCGGAGATGAAGAGCCCGATGGCCTCCTTCTCGACGGCGAGCAGCTGCGCCTGGTCGAACTCGCCGGCCGGGATCGACGGATGTGACGGCGCGGCGAAGGCCGCCGCGGCGCCGCCGGGGCCGCCGTCGCCGCCGCCGAGCCCGAGGTCGAAGATCGAGCCCTGGCCGATCTGCTGGTCGAGCTGCGCCTTCTGGCCGGCGGCCTGCGCCTGCTCGAGGACGGCGAGCATTCCCTTGCGCGACGCGCCCGTCGAGCCGAGCGCCCCGCACTTGACGAGCGCCTCGATCGCGCGCTTGTTGACCGCCCGTGGGTCGACGCGCGTGCAGAAGTCCCACAGCGACGCGAACGGCCCGCCCTCCGCGCGCGCGGCCTTGATCGCCTCCACCGCGGCGAAGCCGACGCCCTTGACGGCGTCCAGGCCGAAGCGGACGCGGCCGTCGACGACGACGAACTCGTGGTCGGAGAGGTTGACGTCGGGCGGCAGGATCTCGATGCCCATGCCCTCGGCTTGGGCGACGAAGAACGGGACCTTGTCCTTCGTGTCCATGACCGAGGAGATCAGCGCGGCCATGTACTCGGCGGGGAAGTTCGCCTTCAGCCAGGCGGTGCGGTAGGCGATGAGCGCGTAGCACGCGGCGTGGGACTTGTTGAAGGAGTAGTCGGCCGAGCGCTCGTTGGTCTCCCAGAGCCAGTCGACGACCTCCGCGGACACGCCGTTGGCGCGGCAGCCGGCCACGAAGTCGGGCTTGAGCATGGCCATGGCCTGGCGGTTCTTCTTGCCGATCGCCTTGCGCAGGTCGTCCGCCTTGGCGCCGCTGAAGCCCGCGAGCGCCTTGGAGATCTGCATAGCCTGCTCCTGGTACAGGATCACGCCGTACGTGCCGCCGATGATCGGCTCGAGGCGCTCGTCGGGCACCGAAACCGCGTCGGGCTCGCGCTTGCCGCGCGCGTAGGTGGCGATCTGGTCCATCGCGCCCGGGCGGTAGAGCGAGACGAGCGCGACGAGGTCGTCGAACTCCGTCGGGCGCACCTGGCGCAGCGCGGCCTGCATCCCCTCGGACTCGAACTGGAAGACCCCGACCGAGTCGCCGCGGGCGAGCATCGCGTACGTGCGCTCGTCGTCGAGCGGAAGCCGGGTCATGTCCGGCCGGGCGGTCGTCGAGCGCTCGATGATGTCCAGCGCGTCCTCGATGACGTCGAGGTTGCGCAGGCCCAGGAAGTCCATCTTCAGCAGGCCGATGTCCTCGACGGGCTTCATCGAGAACTGCGTGACGAGGCGCAGGTCGCGCTCGCCGTCGCCGTTGCCCGGGCCGGAGTCCGCGAGCTGCAGCGGCACGACGTCGGTGAGTGGCATGCCGGCGATGACGACCGCCGCGGCGTGGATCGACGAGTTGCGGACGATGCCCTCGAGGCCACGGGCGACGTCGACGATCGCCTTCGCCTCGGCGTCGGAGTCGTAGGCCCCGCGCAGCGGCTGGCCCGGAGCGAGGCAGTCGTCGAACGCGGGCGGGCGGCCCTGCTGGGGGTCCGGGATGAGCTTCGCGAGGCGGTCGCCGACGCCGTAGTCGTGGCCGAGCACCCGGGCGGCGTCGCGCGTCGCTGCGCGCGGGAACATCTTGCCGAACGTGATGATCTGGGCGACCGACTCGCGCCCGTACCGCCCGACCACGTACTGCATGACGCGCTCGCGGCCGCGCACGGAGAAGTCGATGTCGATGTCGGGCATCGACACCCGCTCGGGGTTCAGGAAGCGCTCGAAGAGCAGGTCGTAGCGCAGCGGGTCGACGTCGGTGATCCGAAGGCAGAACGCGACGAGCGAGCCCGCCGCGCTGCCGCGCCCGGGGCCGACGGCGATGCCGTGGTCCTTGGCCCACTTCACGAAGTCCCAGACGATCAGGAAGTAGGCGTTGAAGCCCATCCGGTCGATCACCCCGAGCTCGAGCTCCATGCGCTCGAGCGCATGCGCGGGCGGCGGGTCCCCGTAGCGCGCGCGCAGGCCCTCGAGGACGCGCTCGCGCAGGAAGGCGCGCTCGTCCTCGCCCTCGGGCAAGAAGCGCGGGATCAGCTGGCGGCCGAGCTCGATCTCGACGTCGACGCGCTCGGCGATCTCGAGCGTCGAGGCGAGCGCCTCGGGCCACGGCGCGAAGGCCTGCGCCATCTCCTCGCACGAGCGCAGGTAGAACTCGTTCGTCTCGAACGTCAGCTTCGGCGCCGCGAGCGTCGACTTCGTCTGCACGCAGAGCAGCGCCGTGTGATGGTGCCAGTCCTCGCGGCGCAGGTAGTGCACGTCGCCCGTGCCGACGAGCGGGCGGCCCACCTCGCGCGCGATCCGCACGATCCCCTCGTTGGCCCGCTCCTGGTCGGCGATCCCGTTGCGCTGGAGCTCGAAGAAGACGTTGTCGGGCCCGAAGGCCTGCACGAGGTCGTCGGCGTGGGCACGAGCGTCGGCCTCGCGGCCGTCGACGAGGCGCTGGCAGAACCGCGAGGCCAGGCAGCCGGTGAGCGCGATGATCCCCTCGCCACGGGCCGCGAGCTGGCCCATGTCGAGCGTCGGCTTGCCGCGGTGCAGGCCGTCGAGGAAGCCTTCGGAGGAGAGCCTGACGAGGTTGCGCAGCCCGGACCCCGTCTCGGCGAGCAGCGTGAGGTGGTTGCGCTCGACGCGGCCCGGCGAGCGGTCGGCGTGGTCGTCGACGAGGTAGATCTCGCAACCGACCACGGGCTTGATGCCGTGCTTGGCGCAGGCCTTCTGCAGCTCGACCGCGCCGTTCATGACCCCGTGGTCGGTGAGCCCGAGCGCCGGCTGGCCGAAGGCCGCGGCGCGCTCGGCCAGCGCGTCGATCTTGCACGCGCCGTCGAGCAGCGAGTACTCGGAGTGGACGTGCAGGTGGGCGCAGCCGGGGGAGCTCACGGACCGTCCCAGCATAGGCGCCGGGCCGGACGGGGCGGGGACCGTCCGGCGCACGTTGCGGGGTCAGCCGAAGAGGCGGCGCAGCACGCGCCGGGCGCGGCCGGCCGTGCCGGGCGCGGGCCCGGCCGGAGGGTCCTCGGGGGCCGCGAGGCGCAGGCGCGCGGCCGCCCGTGCGAGGTCGTCGACGAGGCCCGCGGGGGCCACGAGCGCGGCCGTCGCGACCTGCACGCGCTCGCGCGCGGCGAGGAGGGCGGCCGGATCGGCCGGCGTCGTCGCGGTCGCGGTGGCGCGCTGCAGGCGCAGGCTCGTCTCGGCCCGCGCGGCGCGGGCGCGCTCGGCCGCGAGCTCGCCGTGCGCGGCCGCGAGCCGCGCCTCGGCGGCGGCGCGCGCGGCGAGATGGACCTCGACGTCCTCGCGCGCGCCGCGGGCGGCGACGGCCAGTTCGCCGGCGAGGCCGGCCAGCACGCCGTCGCGCTCGCCGAGGGCGGCGGCCCGCGCCTCGGCCGCGGACAGCTCGGCTCGCAGGGTGCCGGTCGCCTCGACCAGGGCGCCGTGCTCGGCGATGCGCTCGGCGAGCCCCGCCCGTGCGTCCTGCAGGGCGGTCTGGGCGTCGCGGAGCTCCACGGCGAGCCGGTCGCGGTCGCTCTCGGCGGTGGCCAGCCGCGCGAGCAGCGCGACCGGCTCCTCCTCCGTGCCCTGGCGCGGGCGCAGGTCGACCACGCTCGGCGCGGCGTCGGGCTCGGGCGGCAGCGCGGGTTCCATGTGCGCGCACGCTAGGCGGCGCGGCGGACGGAGGCCCGAGGCCGTGCCACCCCCGGGCTACGGCTCGAGCTCGCCGCCGAGCCCGGCCTGGGCGGCGGGCGCCGAGGAGGCGGGTCAGGCCTCGGGCGTGCCGGAGTCGAGCCGGCGCCTGGCGCCCGCGCCGAGCACGAGCGCCAGGGCGACGACCACGGCCCCGCCGAGCGCGAGCTTGGCGCGCCCGGACAGCTTCTGGTTGACGTAGAAGATCACGGTCTTCCAGACGAAGAACCCGAGGGCCTTGTACAGCGATCCGCGCACGGCCCCGCTCTACCCCGCGCGCTCGGAGCGCAACCGATGGGCCAGGCGCGACTGCAGCGACCACAGCTCGATGAAGCCCGGCGAGGCCTGCTGGGTGAAGAGCCCGCCGCTCGTCTCGAAGGTCGCGAGCGCGGCGTCGTAGACGGCGTTGGGCGACGACCGCGTGACGACGCGGGCGACGCCCTTGTACAGCTTGAGGCCGATCGTCCCCGTGACCAGCGCGTTGACCGACGCCATGTACGCGTCGAGGTCGGCGCGCAGCGGCTCCCACCACAGCCCCGCGTAGACGAGGTAGGCCCACTTGCGGTCGAGCTCGCCCTTGAACTGGTTCTGGTGGATCGTGCAGACGAGGCGCTCGAGCTCGGCGTGCGCCGGCAGCAGGATCGCCGCCGCCGGCACCTCGTAGATGTCGCGGACCTTGAGCCCTACGATGCGGTCCTCGACGTGGTCCACGATCCCCACGCCGTGGCGCATGCCGACCGCCGCGGCGCGCCCCAGCAGCTCCACGAGGCCGAGGCGCTCGCCGTTGAGCGCGACCGGGACGCCGGCCTCGAAGCCGACCGTGACGTGCTCGGCGTCGTCGGGCGCGTCCTCGGGGCGCGTCACGAGGTCGAACACGTCGTCGTCGGGGGCATGGCCGAGATCCTCGATCCAGCGACCCTCCGACGAGCGCCCCCAGAGGTTGTCGTCGATCGAGTACGGCGTGAGCTCCGCCCCGCCCTTGATCGGGATCCCGTGCTCGCGCGCGTAGGCGATCTCCTCCTCGCGCCCCATCTGCCAGCCCCGGACCGGCGCGATGACCTTCAGCTCGGGCGCCAGCGTGACCACCGTGCCCTCGATGCGCACCTGGTCGTTGCCCTTGCCGGTGCAGCCGTGCGCGATCGTGTCGCAGCCGTGGTGGCGGGCGTAGTCGACCGCGAGCTTGGCGATCAGCGGGCGCCCGAGCGCGGTGAAGAGCGGGTAGCCGAGCCCGTAGACCGCGTTGGCCTTGATCGCCGGGACGACGAAGTCGCGCGCGAACTCCTCGCGCGCGTCGACGACCTCGGCGGCGACCGCGCCGAGCCGCAGGGCTTTGCCGCGCACGACGTCGTAGTCCTCGCCGGGCTGGCCCAGGTTGACCGTGAGCGCGACGACCTCGGCGTCGTACTCGTCCTGGATCCACTTGAGCATGACGCTCGTGTCCAGGCCGCCCGAGTAGAGCAGCAGGACGCGGTGCACCTCGCCGGGGTCGGCGAGATAGGAGGCGGTGCGCGTGTGCGGCGAGCGGTCGGCGGCGGCCATGGCCGCGGGAGCCTACCCCGAGACGCGCTGTGGGCCGTGTAGACCTTGGCGCGTCCGCGGCGGGCGAAGCCGCACGACGTGAGGCCCCGGTCGGCGGCCGGCCGGCGGGCGCCGGGGCGTCGATGAGCCCCTCGCCGCGCAGGAAGCCGAGCGCACCGCTCGCGCTCCGCGCGCGCCAGGCGTACGCTGGTGCTTGCGGTGCTCATGCTCATCGACACCCGCGATCACCGGCCCGAGCCGGAGCCCGAGCGTGAGCCCCGGCGGCTGCCGCGGCCCAACCTCGTGGAGCTGCGGCCGTTGTGGCCCTTCGCACAGGCGCTCGCCCTGCTGATCGTCGCGGGGTGGCTCCCCCCGCTGCCCGCCTACGCCGTCATCGTCATCGCCTGCGCGGTCATCGGCCGCGGCCTGGGCAACCTCCTCTCGATGGGCGGCGACGGCATGCGCGACCACCGCCAGTAGCCTTTGCGTCGACTCCGCCTCCGCGGCCGCGGCGCAAAGCGCAAGCGGCTGCGCGCCCGGAGCTCCGCCGCCGGCACGGGTGCCGGCTGCTCGGCGGGATCACGCCGCGGCCGCCGCCCGCGCTGCGATGCGATCCTCCACCCCCACGTGCCGCGCGAGGAAGCCCGTGACCGCGCTCGCGACGTCGTGCGGGCGGTCCACGAACGGCCAGTGCCCGGCGCCGTCGAGGACGCCGACCTCGGCGCCGGGGAAGGCCTCGCGCTGGCGCTCGGCGTGCTCGACGCCGAGGTACGGGTCGCGGCGCCCCCAGAGGACGAGCGCCGGGCGGTCGAGCGGAGCCAGCGCCCGCGCGAGCTCCGCGCCGGCGGCGCCGACATCGTCGACCGAGCGGTAGAGCTCGAGGACGGCACGGCGCGTGGAGCGGTCGAAGTCGTCGTACATGCGGTCGACGAAGGCGCGCGGGAGCGCGCGCCGCTGCCCGCGGCGCAGCAGTAGCCGGAACCCGGCTCGGGTCGTGGTCGCCATGAACAGCTCGCCGGCCACCGGCGTGCGCCAGAGGCGGGCGAGCGCGTGCCAGCGGTAGCCGGGCAGCGCCCCCGTCCCGAGCAGCACCGCCGAGGCGAAGCGCGCGGGATTTGCGGCGGCCCACCGCAGCCCCCAGGGCCCGCCGAAGTCGTGGAGCACGAGGTGGGCGCGCTCGACGCCCAGCGCCGCCAGCGCGTCGGCGACGAAGGCGGCGTGGTGCTCGACGCTCTGGGTGAAGCCCGCCGGCCCCGAGGCCTGCCCGAAGCCCGGAGCGTCCCAGGCGACGGCGCGCCAGCGCGCGCCCACGGCGGCCAGCAGCGGCTCCCAGTCGGCGCTCGAGCCGGGGTTGCCGTGGACGAAGACGACGGCCTCGCGCGCGCCTGCGGGGCCGGCCTCGCGCACCGGCGTCAGGACGTCGCCGACGCGCAGCGTGCCCCGGCGCACGCCGTCGGCGCGGTCGCCGGCCCGTGGCCGCGGGCCGCGCAGGACGCGGCCGGCGATCGCCGGCGCCAGCAGCTGCGGCGGGCGCGCGCGCATGCCCACCACCGCGGTGAACGCGCCGGCGACCGCGGGGTCGTGCTCGGCGGTGGCGTGCAGGCGGCGCAGGTAGGCGTTGAGCCCGCGCGCGCGCAGTGAGCGCGGGGCGCGCACCTCACCCAGCGCGAGGTCGGCGCCGACCGAGAGCTCCCAGGCGTCGCGCACCGGCGACGCGGCCGCGGCGAAGAAGCGCCGCGCCAGGTCGGGCTCGCCGTCCCGCAGGCAGGCGCGCAACGCGACCGCTTGGGCGGCGGCGACGGTCATGCCCTGTCCGTAGGTCGGGTTGAACGAGCAGATCGCGTCGCCGCAGGCCAACAGGCCGGCCGGGAAGCGGCGCAGCCGCTCGTAGCGGCGGCGCACGCTGGCCGGGAAGCGCAGCGTGGCGACCTCGTCGAGCGGCTCGGCGGCTTCGATCGCCCGTAGGACGTCGGGCGGCGCGACGCTCGCGGCGAAGGCGGCGAAGCCCTCGGGGTCGCTCGGCGGCCGGTGCGCCGGGCCGTAGCCGCCGAGCGAGAGGATCCAGCGCTCGTGCTCCTGGGGGAAGAGGAAGAGCGTCCGCGGGCGGTCGGGCCGGGCGCCGACGAGGATCATGCGATCGCGGCCGAGGACCCCGGCGGGCAGCCGCACGTGCCGGCTCGCGTAGGTCACGTCGACGGCCAGCCGGCGCTCCTCGGGCCGCGGGAAGCCGAGCTCCTCCAGCCATGCCGGGACGCGCCCGGCGCGGCCCGTCGCCGCGACGACGAGGTCGGCGGCCAGCGTCTCCTCCGCGCTTCCGTCGGCGCGGCGCAGGAGGCGCACGCCGGTGACGCGCTCGCGGTCGGGCGTCGTGATCAGCCCGAGCGCGTCGCAGCGCTCGAGCACGACGACGCCCGGGAGCGCGCCGACGCGGCGGCGGACGTGCCCCTCGAAGAACGGCCGGCTGGCGAAGATCGAGCGCTCCCCGGTCGACGCGCGCGCGAGCTGGTGGCCGCCGATGACGAAGCGCATCTCCTCGAGCGCGGCGCAGCTGGGCGCCCCCGCCTCGACGAGCTCAGCGGTGAGGCCGGGCAGCAGCGCGTCAAGGCACGCCTGCCCGTGCGGCAGCAGGGCATGCGCGTGGCGGCCCTGCGGCACGGCCCTGCGGTCCTCGCAGCCCGCGGGCAGGGCGTCGCGGTCGATCACCGTCACGCGCTCGTAGGCGTCCGCGAGCGCCCGGGCGGCGAGCAGCCCGGCCATGCTGGCCCCGAGCACCACCGCGTGTTCACCGATCCGTCGCATCCCGCCACCCCAGAGGTCGTTTGTCGCGGTGGAGCATCCGGCGGACGGCCGACGAGCCGCCAGACGAGCTTCTGCCGAATCGCTGCCCTACTGCTGTCGAGCCGGCGCGGGCCGGTCGTCCCCGGTCCCGTAGAGCTCGCGCCCCCAGAGCCAGTCGCTGACCCGCTCGACGCCGCGGGTCAGGTGCCCGCGGTAGGTGCTGAAGGGCAGGCCGAGCACCTCGGCGGCCGCCTCCTGGGTCGGCGCCGGCTTCAGGTACGTGCGTTCGAGGGCACGCGCGAGCTTGACGTCGCGCGGATCGGCGCGCAGCACGTCGACCGCCTCCTCGATGAGGTCGCGCAGCGCGGCGCCCCCGCCCCCGCGGTGCTCGCTGACGACCCGGGCGCGCACGAGCGGGTTGGCCGCCAGCGCGTCGGCGCGACAGCAGTCGCGCAGCGCCCGGCGCACGGCGTCGGCGAACGCCCGCTGGGAGAGCGCGAGCTCCGGCGGCGGCGGCTGGGCCGGCGGCCCCGGCCCCTCGCCGCCGAGCTCGCGCTCGGCCATCAGCTCGAGCCACTCGGCCCCGCTGCTGCGCCGCCAGTCACGGGCGAAGGCACCATAGCGGCGCCCGCCGACCTCGAAGTCGGCCTCCGGCACGCGGTGGAAGTGGATGTAGGCCATCAGCGGCGCCGCGACCTCGGGGTCGGCGAACGAGAGGTAGTACCAGGACAGCCGGGGGCGCTTGAGCCACTCCTGCGTGGTCCGGATCGTCACGACGTTGAACGACCGCGACGCCGCCTGGTAGGCGTCGCGGTCCATGAAGAAGCGCGCGAGCAGCACCTCGTCCTGCGTCCGCGGCGGCGCGTGGCGGTGCGCGTGCGCCCACGCCGCCCGCGCGGCGGGGTCGCGCTCGATCTCGTCGGCGCCGGCTTCGTGCAGCGCGAGCTGCGCGAGGAACCCGACGGGCTCGGGGCCGCGCCCGCGGAAGGGTGCGAACGCCCACGGCTGGCGCTCGAGCCAGCGGGCCGCGATCGCCGCCGACTCGGGTCCCTCGTGGCGCTCGACCATGGCGACGATCGCCGCGCCGTCACCAGGGCGCAGCTCGTCGGCGTAGACCTGCCCGAGGCTCTCCCAGTCCCAGAACAGCAGCGCGGCCGGATTGCCGCGATGCAGGAACATGAGGTCGGCGAGCGCCCGCTGGTGCTCGAAGCCCTCGGTGGACGTCAGGCGCCCCACGACGTCGCGGCGCACGACGCCGTGCACGTGCGCGTAGACCGCCGGATCGCGCCAGCGCAGGTCCGCATCGATCACCGCGCGGGCCAGGTCGTGCGGAAACAGGCCGTGCGGCCCGCTCTCGACGAAGGACAGCTCGCGCAGCCAGGCGAAGAGCTCGTCGCCGTCGTCGTCCGCGAGCGCGCTGCGCAGCTGGGCGGCCGTCGTCGTGCGGGCGTGCGCCGCCACCTCGAGCGCCAGCCGGTGGCGCTGGCTGGGCACGCCGGCCAGGAAGCTCTCGACCAGCCTCCCCACCACGTCGGGCACGGTCGCGAGCTCGAGCGGCGCGTCGTGCTCGGAGAGCGAGAGCACGTCGACCAGCAGCGACAGCGCGAGCGGATGGCCGTGGGTGAGCTCGAGCACCCGCTCGTGCAGCGCCTCCGGCACCTCGGCGCGGTACAGCAGCGTCCGCGCGTCGTCCGGGCCCAGGTTGCGCAGCGAGACCACCCGCAGGAGGTCGCGCCAGCCGGGATCGCGCCGCCAGCTCGGGGCCGGGCGGGCCCGGGCGGCGATCACGGTGACGGCGCCCGCGGGCAGCGCGGGCACGAACTCGTCGCGCAGCCAGTCCTCCAGCCCGAGCGCGGCCTCGAACGTGTCGAGCAGGAGCACCGGGCGCTCGCGGCCCGCGGAAAGGTCGGCGGCCGACGCGCCGCCCGGCCGCCCCCAGGCGCGCGCGAGCGCGTCCACGAACGCCGGCGGCGACGGCTCGCTCGCGCGCAGGTCGAGGACGACGGGCTCGCGGCCGAGCCGCGCGGCCTCGTCGGCGAGCGCACCGACGAGCGTGGTCTTGCCGACCCCGCCCGGCCCGTGCACCCAGAGCACGCTGAACGGCGGCTCGTCCGCGGCGAGGGCGTCGCGGAACAGCTCGAGCTCCGCCGCGCGCCCGACGAACTGCCGCCGGCGCGCGCCCCGCAGGCGATCGGCGACCGTCGGACCCTGCTGCGACCGCATGCTCACCCCGGCCGCCTGGCGATCGGGGAGAACTGGCCGTAGCCCGCCACGCGCCAACGATGACGGGCGGAGGACCGCGCGGTCAACCGAGATCTTCGTCGGCTGCTACGAGCACCGCGGACGGTTCGTCGTCGAGCCGGGCGCGATCGACGTCCACGCGGGCACGAGCTCGAGCGCCGGCCCGAGGGCCACGCTCGCGGTTCACCGGTTGACGGCGAGCAGCCGCGCCAGGCGCGCGAGCGCCTCGTCGGCCTCGGCCTCGCCGATGACCAGCGGCGGGAGCAGGCGCACGGTCGCCGGGCCGGTCGCGTTGACGACGAGGCGCTCCTCGAGCAGGGCGCGACGCACGAGCGCCGGCGCGTCGATCCCGTCGAGCTCGAAGGCGAGCATCAGCCCGAGGCCGCGCACCTCGGTCACGCCCGGCAGCGCGGCGACGCCGTCGGCCAGGCGCGCGCCGAGCGCCGCGACGCGCGCCTGGAGGGCCCGATCCTCGAGGACGTCGAGCACCGCGTGCGCGGCGGCGGCGACGACCGGGCCGCCGGCGAAGGTCGAGCCGTGGTCGCCGGGCACGAGCACGTCGCGCAGGCGCTCGCCGGTCACGAGCGCGCCGATCGGCAGCCCGCCGCCGAGCGCCTTGGCAGTGATCAGGGCGTCGGGCACGACGCCCGCGTGCTCGAACGCCCACAGCGGACCCGTGCGCGCGAGCCCGCACTGGACCTCGTCGAACAGCAGCGCCGCGTCGTGCTCGTCGCAGGCCGCCCGCGCCGCCCGCATGAGCTCGTCGGGCAGGACCCACACCCCGCCCTCGCCCTGCACGGGCTCGAGCATGACCGCCGCGGCGCGGTCGTCGACGGTCGCGGTCACCGCCTCGGCCGTGGGATCGACGGCGCGGAAGCCCGGCACGAGCGGAGCGAACGGCGCCTGCTTGGCCTCCTGCGGCGTCGCGCTCAGCGCCCCGAAGGTGCGACCGTGAAAGCCCCGCCGCAGCGTGACGACGTCGCCGCCCGGCTTGGCCTTGCGCGCGAGCTTGAGCGCCGCCTCGACCGCCTCGGCGCCCGAGTTCGTGAAGAAGACGCCGCCGCCGAGCGAGCCCGCCGCCAGCCGCTCGGCGAGCGTGACCATCGGCTCGGTGAAGAAGAGGTTGCCGACGTGGAGCAGGCGCCCGGCCTGCTCGCGCACGGCGGCGACCACCGCCGGGTGGCAGTGGCCGACGCTCGAGACGCCGATGCCGCTCAGGAAGTCCAGGTACTCGCGGCCGGCGTCGTCCCACAGCCGCGCCCCCTCGCCGCGGACGAACGTCACCGGGTAGCGCGCGTAGGTCTCCAGCAGCGCGCTCACGAGGCGGGGCGGATCTTCGTGCCCGAGCCCGCGTCGGTGAAGAGCTCGAGCAGGAGCGAGTGGGGCACGCGCCCGTCGATGATGTGCGCGAACGTCACGCCGCCGTGGATCGCCTCGACGCACGCCCCGAGCTTCGGGCGCATCCCGCCCGTGATCCCGGGCAGCGCGGCCCCCACCTCGTCGGCGCCGACCTCGGAGACGAGGCTCGCCGGGTCGGCGGGGTCGCGCAGCCAGCCGGCGACGTCGGTGAGGAAGATGACCTTGTAGGCCCCGAGCGCGCGCGCGACGGCGCCCGCCGCCGCGTCGGCGTTGATGTTGTAGGAGCGGCCCTCGCGGTCCGCGCCGATCGAGGCGACGACCGGGATGTAGTCCTGGGCGATGTGGCGCAGGACGTCGACGTTGACGCGCTCGATGTGCCCGACGAAGCCGACGTCCTGGCCCTCGGGACCGGCCTGGCGGCCCGCGCGGAAGAGCTGGCCGTCATCGCCGGAGAGCCCGACCGCGGGCTGGCCGTGGCGGTTGAGGCGCAGGACGATGTCCTTGTTGACCTTGCCCACGAGGACCATCTTGGCCACCTCGACGGTGTCGGCGTCGCTCACCCGCAGGCCGCCGACGAACTCGACCGGCAGCCCGAGGCGCCTCATGTGCGCCGTGATCTCCGGGCCGCCGCCGTGCACGACGACGGGGTTCAGGCCGACGTACTTGAGCAGGACGACGTCGCGGGCGAACTCCTCGCGCAGCCCCGGGTCCTCCATGGCCGCGCCGCCGTACTTGATGACGACCGTCTTGCCGTGGAACTCCCGGATGTAGGGGAGCGACTCGAGGAGGGTGCCGACGTTGGCGTTCACGTCGTGTATTCCGCGTTGATCGTCACGTACTCGTGCCCGAGGTCCGAGAAGAAGACCTCGGTCTCGTGGCCGTCGCCGGGCAGCTCGACGACGTACTCGACCTCGTCGGCGCTCACCGCCGGCGCGAGCGCGGCGAGGTCGGCGCCGACGGCCGCGCCGGCCACGCAGAGCTGCGCGCCCTCGATCGCGATGTCGAGCGCCAGCGGCGCGGTGCCCGGAAGCGCGGCGCCGACGGCCTGGGCGATCCGCCCCCAGTTGGGGTCACCGCCGTAGAGGGCGGCCTTGACCAGCGGCGAGTTGGCCACCGCGCGGGCCGCGGCCTCGACGTGCGCGCCGTGGCCGCCGCGCACGACGACGCGCCCGGTCCGGCGCGCGCCCTCGCCGTCGCGCACGATCAGCAGCGCGAGCTGGCGCAGGAGCGCGTCGAGCGCCTGACCGAAGCGCAGCTCGTCCTCGGACTCGGGCGCCACCGCGACGGCGGAGGCCCCGGTCGCCATCAGGATCGCCGTGTCGTTGGTCGAGAGCTGCCCGTCGACGGAGATGCGGTCGAACGAGCGCTTCACGCAGACGCCGAGCAGCAGGTCGGCCGTCGCGGCCTGCAACGCGGCGTCGGTCTGCACGAAGCAGAGCATCGTCGCGAACGCCGGCTGGATCATCCCGGCGCCCTTGGCCTGGGCGCTGAGGCGCACGGTCCCGCCGGACAGCTCGACGTCGAGCGCCGCGCGCTTCTCGAAGGCGTCGGTGGTCATGATCGCCGCCTGCAGGTCGCCGTCGCCGTCGGGGCGCAGCTCGCCCGCCGCGCGGCCGAGCCCCGCGACGACGGCGCCGGCGTCGAGCGGCACGCCGATGACGCCGGTCGAGGCGACGGCCACGCGCGCCGGCTCGACGCCGGCCGCGTCCGCGCCGGCGGCCTGCATGCGCGCGGCCGCCTCGATGCCGGCGGGGCCGGTCGCCGCGTTCGCGTTGCCGGCGTTGACGGCCACGACGCGCAGCGCGTCCAGGCGCGCGTGCTCCCGGGTCAGCAGCACCGGCGCCGCGAGCACGCCCGAGCGGGTGAAGCGGGCAGCGCTCGTCGTCGCCTCCGCGTCGGCGACGAGCAGGCCGACGTCGCGCCCACCGCTCGGCTTCAGCCCCGCGGCGACCCCGGCGGCGCGGAAGCCCCCGGGCAGCCCGGGCGCAGCCGCCTCGCGGACACCGCTCGGGACGTCGACCCAGCGCGAGCCGAAGAAGCTCACGCGAGGCCCGCCGTCTCGTCGAGGCCGAGCATCAGGTTGAGGTTCTGGACGGCCTGCGACGCCGCGCCCTTCCAGAGGTTGTCGATCGCCGCGAAGACCATCGCCTTGCCCGTGCGCTCGTCCCAGCGCGCGTGGATGCGACAGACGTTCGAGTCGCGCACGTCGCGCACGCCGGGCGGGCGCGCCGCGAGCTCGACGAACGGCTCGCCGGCGTAGGCCTGCGCGAAGAGCGCCTCGACGTCGACCGGCGCGTCGAGCGTCGCGTAGCAGGACACGAGCTCGCCCTGGTCGAGCGGCAGCAGGTGCGGCACGAACGTCGCGGTCAGGGCCGCGCCGAGAGCCGCGAGCTCCTGGTCGATCTCGGGCATGTGCCGGTGCCCGGCGACGCCGTACGGCACGACGTTACCGTCGACCGCCACGAAGTGGGTCGTCGCCGTCGCGGCGCGCCCGGCGCCGGAGACGCCCGTCTTGGCGTCGATGACGACGTCGCGCAGGTGCGGCGCGAGCGGCGCGAGCGCGAGCAGCGCGGCGGTCGGGAAGCAGCCGGGGTTGGCGGCCAGGCTCGCGCCGCGCAGCGCGTCGCGGCGCAGCTCGGGCAGCCCGTAGACGGCCTCCTCCAGCAGCTCGGGGTGCGGGTGCGCGACGTACCAGCGCTCGTAGACGGCGAGGTCGCGCAGGCGGAAGTCGGCGCTGAGGTCGACGACGGTCATGTCGCGCTCGCGCAGCGCTGCGACGACCGGCGCCGCGGCGCCGTGGGGGTAGGCGACGACCGCCGCGTCCGCGGCCGCGTGGCGGTCGAGGTCGAGCTCCTCGAGCACGAGCGGCACCCGGTGGTGGGGGTAGAGGTCGTCGAGGCGCGCGCCGGCGTCCGAGCGGCTCGTCACTGCTACGAGCTCGAGCTCGGGGTGGCGGTGGACGATGCGTGCGGCCAGGGCGCCGGTGTAGCCCGAGGCCCCGGCGACGACGACGCTAGGCACGCAGCTCACCGCCGAGCTCGTGGCGCAGCGCCGCGACGATCCGCTCGCGCACGGGCGCGACGTCCTCGTCAGTCAGCGTGCGGTCCGGCGCGCGGAAGCTCAACGCGAGCGCGAGCGAGACGCGCCCCGCGCCCACCTGCGCGCCGCGGAACACGTCGAAGACGCGCGCGGCGGTGAGCAGCTCGCCGCCCGCAAGGCGCACGGCGTCGAGCACGGCGCCGGCCGGCACGTCGTCGGGCACGACGACCGCGAGATCGAGCCGCAGCGCCGGGAAGCTCTCCAGCGCGCGGAACTGCGGGACGGCGATCGCGTGGCGCAGCGCGCGGTCGAGGTCGACCTCGAAGGCCGCCCCGTCGTCCAGGTCCCATCCACGCGCGACGAGCGGGTGCAGCTCGCCGAGCCAGCCGACGGGCTCGCCGCCGGCCAGCACGCGCGCGCTGCGGCCGGGGTGCAGGAACGGCTCGGTCGCCGGCTGAACCGACCACGGGATGCGCGCCGCCTCGAAGGCGGCGCCGAGCAGGCCCTTGGCGGCGAAGAAGCCCGCCTGCGGCGGGTCGGGCGTCCCCCACGAGGGCGGCTGCAGGCGCCCGATCAGGATCGCGCCTAGCGCGCGGTGCTCGTGGGGCAGCGGCTCGTCGCTCGAGCGGTACACCGCGCCACACTCGAAGAGCCCGAGGTCGGCGGTCCCGCGCGCGTGGTTGAAGCGCGCGACGTCGAGCAGCGAGCCGAGCAGCGTCGTGCGCAGGACCGAGGCGTCCTCGGTCATCGGGTTCTCGAGCACGACGAAGGCGCGCCGCGGGTCGGTGGGCTCCAGGCGCAGGCGGTCGGCGAGCGCCGGCGCGGTGAAGCTCCACCCCACCACCTCGAAGAGCCCGCGACCGGCGAGCGCGTCGACGCTGCGCCGGCGCAGCCGCTGCTCGTCGGTCAGGTACCCGGCGGCGCCGCGGCGCTTGGGCAGCGTGGCCGGGAGCTTCTCGAGGCCGTCGAGGCGCGCGACCTCCTCGATCAGGTCGGCCTCGCGGGTGACGTCGTTGCGCCGGAACGCCGGCACGGTGGCGTCCAGGCCGTCGTCGGCGTCGGCGACCGCGAACTCCAGGCGCCCGAGCAGCTCGGCCTGGCGCTCGCGGGCGATCGCCAGGCCGAGGAGGCCCTCGACCTTCGCCGTGCGCAGGCGGATCGTCCGCGCCGGCGGCCCGGGACCGCCCTCGTCGATCGTCCCGCGCACGAGGCGCGCGCCGGTGAGCTCGAGCATGAGCCGCGTGGCGAGCACCTGCGCCTCCAGCGCCTGCTCGGGCGCGAGTCCCTTCTCGAAGCGCCCGGACGCCTCGCTGCGCAGCCCGAGGACCTGCGAGGTGCGGTGGATGTTGGGCCCGACCCAGCTCGCGACCTCCATCAGCACGCGCGTGGTGGCGTCGTGGACCTCGGAGCGCGCGCCGCCCATGACGCCGGCGATCGACGTCGGGCCGTCGGCGTCGTCGATGACCAGCATCTCGTCGTCGAGCGTGCGCACCTGGCCGTCGAGCGTCTGCACCCGCTCGCCGGCGCGCGCGCGGCGCACGACGAGCCGCCCGCCGGCGACGCGGTCGAGGTCGAAGGCGTGCAGCGGGTGGCCCGCGAGCAGCATCGCGTAGTTCGTGATGTCGACGACGTTGGAGATCGGGCGCAGCCCGGCCGCCATCAGCCGGGCCTTCAGCCACGGCGGCGACGGGCCGATCGTGACGCCCTCGAAGGCCCGCGCGGTGAAGCGCGGGCAGAGGTCGGGCGCCTGCACGACGACCTCGACGCCGTCGATCGGGCCGGGCGTCCCGGAGTCCTCGCTCCACGGAGCCGGCCCGAGCGGCGCCCCGGTCGCCGCGTGCAGCTCGCGCGCGACGCCGAAGACGCCGAGGCAGTCGGGCCGGTTCGGCGCGATCTCGAGCTCGAGCACCTCGGTGGCGATCGGCAGCACCTCGGCCAGCGGCCGGCCGGGCTCGGCACCGCCGTCGAGGACGAGGATCCCGGCGTGCTCGGTGCCGATCCCGAGCTCGTCCTCGGCCAGGATCATCCCGTGGGACTCCACGCCGCGCAGCCGCGCGCTGCCGAGCGTCGAGCCGTCGGGCATGACGGCACCGGGGCGCGCGACGGCGACGAGCTGACCGGCCGCGACGTTCGGCGCGCCGCAGACGATCTGCTGCGTGGCGCCGTCGCCGAGGTCGACGCGGCAGACCGTCAGGCGGTCGGCGTCGGGATGGCGCTCGGCGGCAACGACGCGTCCGACGACGAAGCGCTCGAGGGCGCCGACGCCGTGGTGGTGGACGGCCTCGACCTTCGTGCCGGTCATCGTCAGGCGCTCCTCGACCGCGGCGGCGTCCAGGCCGGGGTCGCAGTGCTCGAGCAGCCATTCGAGCGGGACGCGCATCAGCCGGTCACCCGAACTGCTCCAGGAAGCGCAGGTCGTTGTCGAAGAACAGGCGCAGGTCGGGGATGCCGTGCTTGAGCATCGCGATGCGGTCGATGCCCATTCCCCACGCGAAGCCCTGGACGCGCTCGGCGTCGTAGCGGGGGTCGTCGACGTAGTCGTAGACGTTGGGATCGACCTCGCCGGCGCCGAGGATCTCGATCCAGCCCTCGCCGCGGCAGACGTGGCAGCGCGAGCCGTCGGGCAGCCAGCCGGTGCCGCTGCAGCGAAAGCAGGAGACGTCGACCTCGACGCTCGGCTCGGTGAACGGGAAGAAGTGCGGGCGCAGTCGCACATCGCGCTCGGCGCCGAAGACCTCGCGCGCGAAGGCCAGCAGCGTGCCCTTGAGGTCGGCGAGCGTGATGTCCTCGTCGACCGCGAGCCCCTCGACCTGATGGAACATCGGCGCGTGCGTCGCGTCGAGCGTGTCGCGGCGGAACGTGCGCCCCGGGATGACGACGTAGAGGGGCGGCCCCTGCGCCTCCATCGCCCGGATCTGCATCGGCGAGGTGTGCGGTCGCAGGACGACGTCGTCGCGCACGTAGAACGTGTCCGTGCGGTCGCGCGCGGGGTGCGTGGGGTCGTGGTTGAGCGCGTCGAAGCTGTAGTGCACGAGCTCGACCTCGGGCCCCTCGAGGACCGTGAAGCCGAGCCCGAGGAAGACATCCTCGAGCTCGCGCCACGTCGCGGTGATGAGGTGCAGGCGCCCGACGGGCTGGGGCGGCTCGCCCGGCAGCGTGACGTCGACGCGGTCGGCCGCCAGGCGCACGTCGAGCGCGGCCGCCTCGAGCTCGTCCGCGCGCGCGGCAATGAGGGCCTCGAGCGCCTGGCGCGCCTGGTTGGCCGCCCGCCCGACCGTGGCGCGCTCGGCGGGCTCGAGCCGGGCGACGCCGCGCAGGAGGTTCGGCAGCTCGGCCTTGCGCCCGAGCCAGCGCACCCGCTCGGCCTCGAGCGCCGCCGGTGAGCTCGCCGCGGCGATCGCCGCCTCGGCCTCGGAGCGCAGCGCCTCGACGCGGTCGATCATGCGCGCGGCACCCTAGATGACTCGTAGAGGGCGACCGTGGCCGCCATCGCGGCGTTCAGCGACTGCGAGGCGATCGGGATCTGGACGACCGCGTCGCAGGCCGCGACGACGTCCTCGGGCAGGCCCTCGCGCTCGGCACCGACGACGAACGTCGCCTCGCGCGGGCCGCGCAGCGGCTCTCCCGCCCCGGGCACGAGCGCGACGCGCGGGCGCGGAAGCTCATCGACGTGCGCGACCTTGGCGACCGGGACGCCGAAGATCGCGCCCATCGACGCGCGCACGGCCCGCGGGCCGAACGGGTCGGCGGTGCCCGGCCCCACGGCGACGCCGCCGGCGCCGAAGGCCAGCGCGGAGCGCAGCACCGTGCCGACGTTGCCGGGGTCGCCCACGCCCCAGAGCGCCACGGCGCGTGGGCCGAGCGCGGCGGCCGCCGCCCAGCGGCGCTCGAAGACCGCGAGCGCGCGCGTGCCGGAGCCCAGCGCGGAGACGCGGTCCAGCAGCTCGGGCTCGACCTCGACGCCGGCGCGCAGCGCGTATAGGGCGGGCCAGCCCGCCGCGGCTGCGGCGGCCAGGAGGTCCTCGCCCTCGGCGACGAAGCGCGCCTCGTGGCGGCGCTGGAGCCGGCGGACCTCCTTGAGCTTGTCGTTGTGCGGGCTGGTGATCATCGGTCGGGCCAAACAAAGAAGGGCGCCGTCCTGTCGTGGAGCGGCGCCCGGGAGGCTTCGGATGTCGGTCGGTGCTAGGTCGCAGCGGCCGACGCCTCGCGGGCGGCATCGGCGAATCGCCGGAACGTCTCGGGGTCGCGGACGGCGATGTCGGCGAGCACCTTGCGGTCGAGCTCGATCCCCGCCAGCTTGAGGCCGTGGATGAAGGCGCCGTACGTGAGGCCGTTCTGGCGGGCCGCGGCGTTGATGCGCACGATCCACAGGCGGCGGAAGTCGCGCTTGCGGTTGCGCCGGTCGCGATAGGCGTAGGAGTCGGCCTTCATGACCGCCTCCTTGGCCCGCTTGTAGTTCGAGTGGGCCTCGCCGCGGAAGCCCTTGGCCCGCTCGAGCGTGGCCCGGCGCTTCTTGCGCGCGTGGACGGAGCGCTTGACGCGGGTCACTTCGAGCCCGCCCCGAGCAGCTTCTTGACGCGGGGAGCGTCGTGGCCGGAGATCTCCGCCGGCCGGGCGAACGCGCGCTTCTTCCTGGGCGACTTCTTCTCGAGGATGTGGCTCGAGAAGGCATGGCGGCCGCGGACCTTGCCCTTGGCGGTCAGGCGGAAGCGCTTCTTGGCGCCCGAATGCGTCTTCATCTTCGGCATCGCGGAACGGCGCAGGATAGCCGAAGCGCCCGGCCGCCGGCCCGGCGCTCAGCGCACGCTCGACCACCGCCACGCCGGCCCGGACAGCTTCCTCGCGCCGAGCTGCGAGGACCACGGTCGCTGGGCCGACATCCTGCCCGTGGAGCGCTCGCCGAGGAGCTCTGAGCTCAGATTCTGGGCTGAGGCTACGCCGCGGAGGCGTCCGCGCCCTCGCGGGCGGGCTGCTGCGCACCGGGCGCGGCGCCGTCGCTCTCGTCGAGCGTGCCCGCGAGGATCGCCTTCGACGGCCCCAGCATCATCGTCATGTTGCGCCCGTCGAGGTTGGGACGCTGCTCGACCGTCGCGAGGCCCTGCAGCTCGTCGGCGAGGCGCTCGAGGATGATCTGGCCGCGCTCGGGGTGCGTGACCTCGCGCCCGCGGAACATGATCGTGATCTTGACCTTGTCCTTGTGGCGCAGGAAGCGCTCGACGTGCCCCTTCTTCGTCGCGTAGTCGTGCTCGGCGATCTTCGGGCGGAACTTGATCTCGCGGATCGTGATCTGCTGCTGGTGCTTGCGCGCGGCCTTCTGCTTCTGGGTCTGCTCGTACTTGTACTTCGAGTAGTCGAGGATCCGGCAGACGGGCGGGCGCGCGTCGGACGCGACCTCGACGAGGTCGAGCTCGCGCTCCTGGGCGAGACGCAGCGCGTCGTCGGTGCGCATGACCCCGATCTGCGTGCCGTCCTCGCCGATCACACGCACCTCGGGCACGCGGATGCGCTCGTTCACGCGGGTCGTGTCGCGCTCGGGCGGGCGCCGGTCGAACCTGCGGGGAACCGGCACTAGCTGGATCGGCGGCGCGTCAAGAAGGCCGCTGCATGGCGTGCGTTACGAGCAACGGCTCGCAGTATAGCCACGTCTCGCGCGCCGTCACGCGAGCGCCGCGGCGAAGCGGGCGCCCTCGCCGGCGCGCGCCTCGACGACCGATCGGGCGCGCAGGCACGTCCGCATCCGCCAGGGCGCGACCGCACGATCGACGCGCACGACGACCCCGTCGGCGCCGAGCCAGACGAGGTCGAGCGCGAATCGCATCCCGGCGGTGTGGACCGAGCGACACGGCACGAGCTGCAGCGCGACGCCCGGCGGCGGCGGCCCGGAGCGGGCGAGGCCACGGCGGCGCGCCGAGGCGCTGCGGGCCACGCGGAGCTCGAGGCCGCCCGCGAGCGCGCGGCGCTCGAGCGCATCGAGGCGGTCGGGGGCGCTCAGCGCGGCCGGCGCTCCACGGCCTCGGCCGCCAGGCGCTCGGCCACCGCGGCGACGGGCTCGGCGCCCTGATCGCCCTCGCGGTGACGCCGTACGGCGACGGTCCCGTCGGCCGCCTCGCGGTCGCCGAGGACGAGCATGTAGGGGACCTTCCGCAGCTCGGCGTCGCGGATCTTGCGCCCGACCGACTCCGTGCGCTCGTCGACCTCCGCGCGCACGCCGCCCGCGCGCAACCGCGCCGCCACCGCCGCGGCCGCCTCGACGTGGCGGTCGGCGATCGGCAGCACCACGGCCTGGACCGGCGCGAGCCAGAGCGGGAGCTCGCCGGCGTAGTGCTCGATGAGGATGCCGATGAAGCGCTCGAAGGAGCCCATCGTCGCCCGGTGGATCATCACCGGGCGGTGCTCGGCGTTGTCGGCGCCGGTGTACTGCAGGCCGAAGCGCTCGGGCATGACGTAGTCGAGCTGCACGGTGCCGAGCTGCCACGGCCGGCCGATCGTGTCGGTCATGTGCACGTCGATCTTCGGGCCGTAGAAGGCGCCATCGCCCGCGTTGACCTCGTAGGGCACGCCGCGGTCGTCGAGGGCCGCCTGCAGGGCGACCTCGGCGCGGTCCCACATCTGCTCGCTGCCGATCCGCTTGTCGGGGCGCGTGGACAGCTCCAGGCGCGGCTCGAAGCCGAAGCGGTCGTAGATCGCGTAGCCGAAGTCCAGGCAGCGATTGACCTCGTCGGGGATCTGCTCCTCGGTGCAGAAGGTGTGGGCGTCGTCCTGGGTGATGTGGCGCACGCGCAGGAGGCCGTGCAGGGTGCCGCTGGGCTCGTGGCGGTGGACGAGCCCCTGCTCGGAGTAGCGGATCGGCAGGTCGCGGTAGGAGCGGCGCTCGTCCTTGAAGAGCTGGACGTGCGCGGGGCAGTTCATGGGCTTCAGCGCCATCGTCCGCTCCTCGACGTCGGTGAAGTACATGTGCTCGCGGTAGACGTCCCAGTGCCCTGAGGTCTTGAAGAGCTCGACGTCGTAGAGGATCGGCGTCTTGACCTCGCGGTAGCCGCGGGCGGCGTTCTCCTCGCGCCAGAGCTCGGTCAGCGCGTTCCACACGACGATGCCGTCGGGCAGCCAGAGCGGCGAGCCCGGCGAGTGCTCCGAGAAGAGAAAGAGCCCGAGCTCGCGGCCGAGGCGGCGGTGGTCGCGCGCGCGGGCCTGATCGAGGCGCTCGAGGAACTCATCGAGCTCGGACTGCTTGAAGAACGCCGTGCCGTAGACGCGGGTGAGCATCGGGCGGCTCGCGTCCCCGCGCCAGTACGCGCCCGCGACCGACTGGAGCTTGAACACCCCGATCGAGCCGGTCGTCGGCGCGTGCGGACCGCGGCAGAGGTCGGTGAACGGCCCGTTGCGATACAGGCTCACGGTGCTGACGCCCTCGTCGCGGACGAGATCCTCGATGAGCTCGACCTTGTAGCGCTGCCCTTCGGCGCGAAAGCGATCGAGCGCCACCTCGACCGGGACCTCCTCGCGCTCGAACGGCTCGGCGGCGGCGATGTGCTCGCGCATCCGCGCCTCGACGCGCTCGAAGTCCGCGTCGGACAGCGTCGTGCCGTCGGGGAAGTCGAAGTCGTAGTAGAAGCCCTGCTCGATCGGCGGGCCGATCGAGATCTCGACGCCGGGATAGAGCTCGAGCACAGCGGTGGCGAGCACGTGCGCGGCGTCGTGGCGGATGAGGTCGAGCGCGTCCTGCCCGCTGCGCGCGGTGAGGATCTCGAGCGGGCGGCCGTCCTGCAGCGGGCGCGCGAGGTCGCGCACCTCGCCGTCCTGCCTGACGGCGAGCGCGGCGCGGGCCAGCCCGGGACCGATGGCGGCCGCCGCGTCGGCGCCCGTGGCGCCGTCGGGCAGCTCGAGCGGGGTGCCGTCGGGAAGCGAGACCTTCACCGCCTCGATGCTATTCGAGGCCCGTCGCCGTCCCCTCGGCCCGCGGACGGGCGCCACGGCTCAGTCGGCGCGCAGCAACGCGGTCCACGCCGCCACGCTGCCCGCCGCGGTGAGAAGCGCGGCTGTGCGAGGCCGTCGCATCAGCGCCGGCACGCGCGAGCGTCGGAGCTCAGGTCGACGAGCGTGCCGATGGCGGCCTTCGACCTGGGCCGCCTCATCGTGTTGCCGAATCCGAACAGGCGTTCGGACACGCCTGCTACCGTAGCTCGCTTCGCATGGGCCGGGCGGCGCTCCGAGCGCCCCTGGCGCACGGCCTGAGCACCGTTCCCGCGCGCCCTTGGCCCGTCATCCCTGGACCCGAAGGCCGGCGCGCGCCCGCGCGCGGCCAGAGGAGGACCGAACCGTGAAGGCCGGACAGCTCATGGCCGTCGGCGGCGCCTGTGTCGCCGCCGTGGCCGCCCCCGCCGCCGTCGCCGTCGGCGCCGGCGTCGGCGCCGAGGCCCCGACCGCCGTCGAGACCGGGGTGCCCCGCGCCCCGCTCGACCCCGCCGGCGCCGCCGAGCGCGAGCGGCGCGCCCGCGTCCACGCCGACGCCCGCGGCGACGTCGCCCGCCTTGTCCGCCGCGTCGCGCGGCTGCGCGACCGGCGCCCCAGCCCGCGCGCGCTGCGCGCGGTCACCCGGCTCTCGACGGCGCAGCTGCTGCGCAAGCGCCGCGCGCTGCGCCGCACGGTGCGCCGGCTGCGCCGCGCGGCGCGCGCGGCAGCCGTCCCCGCGCCCCTGCAGGCGATCGCCGCCTGCGAGTCGGGCGGCGACCCGGCCGCCGTCGGCGGCGGCGGCGCCTACCGCGGCAAGTACCAGTTCGACCTGGGCACGTGGCGCGCCGTCGGGGGCAGCGGCGACCCGGCGGCGGCCTCCGAGGCCGAGCAGGACCGGCGCGCGGCCATGCTCTACGCGCGACGCGGCGCCGCCCCCTGGCCGGTCTGCGGGCGCTAGCCGAGACCGCCCTGCGAGGATGCGCGGCGTGGACGACGCCGCGCTGCGCGCCGAGTTCCCCGTCCTCGCGGAGCGCGCCTACCTGAACGCCGGGACCTTCGGCCCGCTCCCGCGCGCGGCGCAAGCCGCGGCCGCCGCGATCGGCGCGCGCGCGGCGGCCGAGGGCCGCGCGCTGCCGTACTTCATGACGCTGCTCGAGCTGCGCGAGCGTCAGCGCGCCGCCTACGCGGCGCTGCTCGGCGCCCAAGCTGCCGACGTCGCGCTGACGACGTGCGCGAGCGAGGGCCTCGTGCGCGTCCTCGCCGGGCTCGAGCTCGGCCCGAACGACGAGGTCCTGACCGCGCCCGACGAGCATCCCGGCCTGCTCGGCCCGCTGGTGACGCTGCGCGCGCGCCGCGGCGTGCGCATCCGCGCGGCCCCCTTCGTCGAGCTGGCCGACGCGGTCGGCCCGGCCACGCGACTCGTGGCGTGCTCGCACGTGAGCTGGATCACCGGCGCGCTGCGGCCCGAGGGCCTCGCCGACCTCCCGGCCCACGTTCCCGTCCTGCTCGACGGCGCCCAGGGCGTCGGCGCGGTCCCCACCGATGTCGGCGCGCTGGGGTGCACGTTCTACGCGGGCTCGGGCCAGAAGTGGCTGTGCGGGCCGATGGGCAGCGGGATGCTCTGGGTCGCTCCCGCCTGGCGGGAGCGCCTGCTCTCGCTCGGCGCGACCTATGCCAACCTCGTCGACGCGTCCGCCGGCCTCGACGCGGGCCCGCACCCCGACGCGCGCCGCCACGACGCCCCCGCGATCGCGCCGGAGACCGTGGCGGGCGCGCTCGCCGCCCACGACGTGCTCGCCGCCCACGGCTGGGACGCCGTGCACGCGCGGGCCCGTGAGCTCGCTGCGCAGCTGTCCGGGGCGCTCGCCGAACGCGGCCGCGCGGTCGCGCCCCGGGGCCCGACGACGCTCGTGGCCTGGGAGGACGCCGAGCCCGAGGCGACGGCGGCGCGGCTGGCCGCCGAGGGCGTCCTCGTGCGATTCCTGCCCGGCACGCCCTACGTGCGGGCCTCCGTCGGCGCCTGGAACGACGTGTCGGACATCGAGCGGCTCCTGGCCGCGCTCGCTTAGAACGTCAGCAGCTCGCCGTCGAGGTCGACGGTCGCGAGCTCGCGCATGCCGAAGCCCGCGCCGCCCGAGAGGGGCCCGTCACAACCTGGGACCCGTCGCACCGCCTCGTGATCCGCATGGAGTCGCCGGACGGGACCTTCAACGCCCTCGACTGCGCGATCGAGGCCCGCGAAGGGTACGCCCGCTCCGCCGCAGCCTGGAGGTCGGGCGCCTGGCCGTCCTCCAGGCTGCGGCCGAGCTTCTGCGCCTCTCGCTCGCCGACGCGCTCGGGGTGCTCGTGCTGATTGCCGACCAGGACCAGCGACCGCTACCCGCGCGCGCCGTCCGCTGGCTCGCGCGCCTCGCGCTCGAGCGCCCGCGCGCGATCTCGCCGAGCTGGGCCTCACGCGCTCGAGCGCCCCGCACGCGATCTCGCCGAGCTGCGCCTCGCCGTCTGCGCGCTCGACGCGCTGCCTGGCGCACGCCGAGGTCCTCCCCGCCCCGCGCGCGCTGGCGCGCAGCGAGAATCGATAGGAATGGGCCATGGCCGACGACCGCTACGAGCTGCGCCCGGTCGGACGGGTCCGGTCGCCCCTGCGTGACCGCGAGGCCGCTCCACTGCAGGGCGACGAGGGCGCGCCCGAGGCGCTGCTCGTCTTCGACGAGGCGGTGGCCGAGGGCCTTCGTGGCCTGCGGGCCGACACCGAGGTGCTCGTGCTCACCTGGCTGGATCGCGCAAGCCGTCAGGTGCTGCGCGTGCATCCCCGCGGCGACCCCGCGCGCCCGGAGCAGGGGGTCTTCGGCACGCGCTCGCCCGACCGCCCGAACCCGATCGGGCTGCACCGCGTGGAGATCGCGGCGATCGCGGGCACCATCGTCCGGGTGCGCAACCTCGAGGCCCTCGACGGCACGCCGATCCTCGACGTCAAGCCGGTGCTCGACCCCGGCCTCGACCGATGAGCAACTGGGCGGCGCTGCAGCAAGCGATCGCGGGCGACGTCGTGCGGCCCGGCGCGCCGGCTTACGCGTCGGTGCGCAGGCCGGCGATCGCCCGCTTCGATGACGTGATGCCGAGCGCCGTCGTGCGCTGCGCGACGCCGCGGACGTCGTCGCCACGATCGCCTTTGCGCGCGCCACGGGCCTGCCGACGGCGGTGCGCAGCGGCGGCCACTGCTTCGCCGGGCGCTCCTCGACGCCGGGGATCGTCATCGACGTCACCCCGATGCGCGCGGTCGCGGTCGCCGACGGGCTCGCGACCGTCGGCGCCGGCGCGCTGCTCGTCGACATCTACGACGCGCTCGACGAGTGCGGCCTCACGATCGCCGCCGGCTGCGGGCCGACGGTGGGCATCGCCGGGCTCGCGCTCGGCGGCGGGCTCGGGATCCTCGGCCGTCGGCACGGGCTCACGTCGGACCAGCTCGTCGGCGCGGAGGTCGTGCTCGCCGACGGGCGCGTCGTGACCTGCGACGAGGAGCGTCACGACGACCTCTTCTGGGCGCTGCGCGGCGCCGGAGGCGGCCAGCTCGGCGTTGTCACCAAGCTCGTCCTGCGGACGGTGCCGGCGCCGGCGACCACGAGCCTGCGCGTGGTGTGGCCGTGGGCGAGCGCCGGCGCGCTCGTCGAGGCCTGGCAGGCGTGGGCTCCCGCCGCCCCGGACGAGCTGGCCGCGAGCCTGCTGGTCACCGCCAAGGGCGGCGCGGGCGAGCCACCGGTCGTCACTGTGGTCGGCGCGATGGTCGGCACCGAGGCCGACACGGCGGGGCTGCTGTCGGGTAGCCGGGGCGGTTGCCCGCCCCGGCTCCCACAGAACCGTGCTTGTGCTGTTCACACACGGCTCCTCGGGACGGCGGGTTGCGAACCCCGCCGCCGGCCGGTTCATCGACCTCGACCTATCCCCACTCCAGCGCCAGCTGCTCGTCGGTGGGGGCGACGATCTCCTCGTGCGCGCGATGGTGCAGCTCCACCAGCGAGACGAGCCCGCGGTCGGTGAAAAACCGGGGCCGCAGTGCCCGATCGACTTGTGGGATGTGGCTCAGCGCCCACAGGGACCTGCGCCCCGAGTAGACGCCTTGCCATGCTGACCTTCGCTTGACACCGAGGGCGATGAGGTTGCGAACGATCGTCGGGCGGCGTTTCCAGTGGTGCAACAGGATCGCGCGAAGCCGACGCCGGATGTGGGCGTCCAGCGCGCGCAACGTGAACTGCTCGCCGGGCGAAGCGATCCGGAAGAACTGATGCCACCCCCGCAGCCACGCGTTGATCTGAAGGATGCAGCTCGCAAGCGTGCGTCCCCATGGTCGTGGCGTGAGCTGGCGGATCCGCTGCATCGCGTTGCGCTTGGTGCGCTCCGAGAGCAGGATCTCCACGCTGCCGGTCTGCGGATCTAATCGCAGCCGAAAGCCGACGAAATGGCGGTCCTCCGGGAGAGCGACAGCCGACTTGGCTTGGTTGATCTTCAGGCGCAAGCGCCCTTCGATGAACCCGGTCAGGCTGGCCATCACCCGCCGCCCCGCTCGTTCGCTCTTCACGTAGACGTTGCCGTCGTCCGCGTAGCGAACGAACCGGTGGCCACGCCGGTCAAGCTCCCAATCGAGCTCGTCCAGCACGATGTTCGACAGCAACGGGGACAGCGGCGAGCCTTGCGGAACGCCCTCCTCGTTAGCGATCACCACACCGTCCGGCAGCACGATCTCGGCCTTCAGCAACCGTCCGATCAGCACGAGCAGCCGCCGGTCCGCGACTCGCTGCGCGAGCCTCGACATCAGCCGCTGGTGGCAGACCCGATCGAAGAACTTCTGCAGATCGATGTCGACCACCCACCCGTACCCGTCCTTCAGATGCTGACCGGCCTCCTCGACCGCCGTGTGGCAACTTCGGCCCGGTCTGAACCCGTGACTCGACGGATGAAACGTCGGCTCGAAGACAGGCTCGAGTACCTGCCGCACGGCCTCACAGACCACCCTGTCGATCACGTTCGGGATCCCCAACCCGCGCAGACCGCCGCCCGCCTTCGGGATGTTCGCCCGGCGAATC
Source organism: uncultured Actinomycetes bacterium (assembly GCA_963803375.1). Lineage (GTDB taxonomy): Bacteria > Actinomycetota > Thermoleophilia > Solirubrobacterales > Solirubrobacteraceae > JAOPZW01. Next base: position 77,405 of record CAWDMB010000015.1, read on the forward strand.
ACGCCGGGGCGATACCTCCCTTCCAGCAGATCGGCGGCCAGCCTCCGACCGACGATCGACCACTGCTCGCGCAGCTCCTCGACCGTCTGCCCGTCAGGGCCAGGCGCTCCCTTGTTCGACACCACCTTCAACAACGCCGCCGTCAACCGATAGGCGACCTCCTCCATCGTCACCGGCGTGACGCTCTCCGCGTTGCCGACCGCCTTCGGCACCATCGCCTCACGAGCCCCGGACCGGTCCGAGGACGCTCCGCGCTTGGCCCCTCGCGGGTCATCAGCTGTCGCGATCGGCAGACGAAGCTGCCACGCCGTTTGATCAACCGGGATCGCCTTCCCTTGCGCGCCGGCACTCGAACCGACACGCTCAGCGAGCATTACCCCGCCTTCCAGTAGTACGCGATCCTCCGACTTCTGCTGGGCCATCAACCGTCGTCCTCTCGTTCTCCGGCCTACCGACCACCCGGCCGGAACCCAGCAGACCTCCCAGGGTAAGACGCTGAGATTTCGCCGCGATCACGTCGCCAATACGCCCCCGGGACCGACAGGAACAGGGCATCGCTGCTGGCGGCCAGCTCACCCACCCAAGGACGCCTTTACGGCGCTTCACTCTCATTCGCGACCACGACACATCTATGGCTTCCTTCAGACCCGCCCTCACGGAAGCCCGCCCGCACAAACAGCCGCGAGCGAGCCGCCCGGTCAATTCCGGGCCGCGCCCTTGCCTCATCGATGTTGGGTTCCCCCTGTCAGGGCCCCAGGACAGGACTCACACCTCCGATCTCAAACGCCATGCCTGGCACACCGCCGAGCTCGTCGCCCGGACGGGCGCCGAGCCGAGCTCGACGTCGCTGGGCCAGGGCTGCTACCGGGCGATCAAGCGCGACCTCGCCGAGGGCGATGCCGCCGACGACGAGCTCGGCCACGCATTCAGCAAGTCGGAGTTCTTCCGACGCGCGCTGCCCGCCGACGCGATCGCGGCGCTCGTCGCACACCTCGCCGAGGGCCGGCCCGCCGGCGAGACGCGCCAGCTCGACTTCACGCCGTGGGGCGGTGCGTACAACCGCGTCCCCGAGGCCGCGACCGCCTTCGCCCACCGGGCCGAGCGCTTCCTGCTCAAGCACGAGGTCGTCGCCGACCCCGGCGCGACCGCGGCTGCCCGCGCCTGGCTGCGGCGGTCGTGGGCGCTCGCGCGCCCGTGGGGCACCGGCCGCGCCTACCCGAACTTCCCCGATCCCGAGCTCGAGGACTGGCCGCGCGCATACCACGGGACCAACCTCGAGCGCCTCGTGCGCGTCAAGGCGGCCTACGACCCGGACGGGTTCTTCTGCTTCGAGCAGTCGCTACCGGGCACGCTTCCGCAGCCGGGCGATGCTGGGCTCGAACCCACTGGGCGGCGCGCGCTCGGTCGGTGACCGGCGCTATGGCGGCCTTTCGTGCTCTGAGGCGATCCGAGGCTCGCTCGGAATCGGACCACGAACGGGACCACGGCCGCCGCCGGGCGCGCACGCGCGTTCGATCAAGTCGCTCTCGTGCTGGCTCGGCGCAAAGTCGGCGTGCCGCTCGGTCGTCGCGACGTCGCGGTGGCCGATCCACTCGCACCCCCGCCGACCGGGTGCCGAACGTGTGCCGGAGCCCGTGCAGGTTGTGCGTCTCGTCCAGCGTCGCGACCTTGAGCACCTTCAGCTACCGGCGCAGGTTGGCGGCCCTGTCGAGCGGCTCGCGCGTGATCGGGTCGGGGAAAACGAGCGCGTCTTCGCCCGGCCCCTCAGCGACTCGCGCTCCGGGGCGACAAGCGTGCCACACAACTTGTGCAGCACGCTCACGGTCACGTGGAACACCGTTTGAACGCGACCCGGCCCGCGCGAGGTTATTGTGAGCTATCCCACTTACTCAGCTGGGTTTCCTCGCGCTCTGTCCTTCCTGCAATGCTCGCTTTCGTTTCAGAGTGTACCATCCCTTAAGTATCCACGCGGCGGCAACGGGCACGAACAGCCAGCCTATCATGGTAACTATCAGAATAATGCGCAGTGCCGTGTATTCAGTGGTGAATGCTATGGCTCCGACTACCGGGAGCGCAAAGATTCCCACTATCCAAACGGTCCATGCAACACCGCGAGGGAAGCCTTTACCATAGTTAATCAATGGGTTTCCTCACTTCCATGAGAAGTCCAGCACATACAACACGGAGTGATATCGCGAAATCCGGCGCGAGGGCCATGGATGGCAGGCGTGCTGGGAGCGAAGTTCGCCCCAGAGTTGGTGGCGGACGACAATTGGACCATTGGGACCCTTACTACCCCGTACGCGCCTGCGCCAGGCGTAGCGGCACCGAGCCGATCCCCCTGCAAACGGCCGCCTCAGGCTCGGACCGACAATCCAAGCCGTCGGCAGCCGTTCGCCCACCCGGAGCAACGCCGTCGCGGCGGCGCGCTCCTGCGGCGCGCGTCGGCGCGGGACGGGCTCACCGACCACCGTGTGGCTCGGCGGGCCCGACCGGCCCCGGCCTGGCCGCCCTTGCCGAAGCGCGTCTGACGGCCGGGCTACCGTCTCGCGCCTGCTCGCCGTCGCCGACGGGATCATCGCCGGCGGCGCCTTCGACTCGTTCGTCGGTGGCGTCGGTGCTGCCATCGGCGGGATCGCCGGGCGCGAACGCCGCCAGGACTGCTCGAGCCAGCGGTAACGCGCCTCGCATCGAACGGTTCGGTCCGTGTGGCTCTCGTCGCCCCTCGCCGCGCGCTCTGCGATCTCGATCTTGTCGTCTTCCCCGGGCCCTCATTCTGCCTGGCCGAACGCCGCGACCTCCTTCTGCTCCTGTGCTGAGGGCTCGCGCGGAACCTCGCCGCGCGCGACCTTCTCGCTGTGCACCTGGTGGCGGATTTCGTCGACGATCTCGGGGGTTCGCCATGCTCGGCGTGAAACCTGGCTTCAGGGCGACCTACACCTCGACGATGCGGCCGCGCACATCGTCTGTCACCGGACCGCAGCCGCTCGGCGACCTCCTCGACGGTGATGCCCGCCGACTCGATCTCCTTGGTCAGTGAACCGCGATCTGCGCCTCCGAAACGGCAGCCTCTGCGGCCTCCGCCGAGGACGGTGGTTGCCCCTCTACCCTCATGGCTCGACCTCCTACCGCAAGACGGCTCTGTGAATCAAGCCGTGTGGGCGCGATCAATCCGGGTACCGAGCTCCTCGCCGAGGAGAGCGCAAGCTGCGCTCGTCAACGGCCCGGACACGACGAGTCGCGGGGCCGGGCCGTGAGCACCGACGACCGGCTCCCGCAGCGACCTCCAGCGCGTCATGCCCGAGATGCCCTCGGTCCGAGCCGGTTGCCCGCCTTCGGCGTCGCCTCGGGTGCAAGGTAGGACGCGGTGTTACTCGAGCTTGCGCGCCGCCGACGCGAACGCTTTCGTCAGGTCGCGCATGAAGTTCGCCTGGGCGGTTGCGATGCTCGAGACCCACTCGATGTCGCTCGATCCGGGGCCGCGCTCGACGGAGTCGGCGACCGCCTTGAGGGTGGACTCGTAAATCCCGAGCGTTCCGCGCCCGACGCGCTTACCGGCGTCGATGATCTGCTCGTTGAGCTCGCGAATCCGCCCCTCGGCCGCCTCGACGCCGCGCTCCGCAGCCTTCGTCTCAGCGGTCGCTCGTCGCGTCCCCGTCCGTGCTCCTGTGGACTTCGCACCACGAGCCGTGGGCTTGGTGCTCCGGGCGCCTGCGGCCGTGCGCCCCTTCCGCTGGCCGGTGGTCGCCTTCTTCGGCTGTGGCATTGCTGCCTCCTTGTGCTGCGCGCCTGTGATCTTCGAACCTGCCGGCGCGACCCTAGGCGAGCGTGACGCTCGTCGCAAGCCGAGATTCCGCGCCACGCAACCGATCCCGGCGCTCGCCTCGAGGCGTTGTCCGCGGCGGCGTCGAGCAGATCCGCGACCTTGGCCTCGGCCGCAAGCTCGAGCGGCGCGACCTGCGAGGGCATCGGGCTCACCGTTGACCTCGATTGCTGAGCTGAGTAGGTCGCCTTCTTCGTTGGGGTCGTTGCGTCTGTCCGGACGGATTGGCAGCGCGGGTTCGCTGAGTTGGCGGCGATCGGGAGCTCACCTCGTCGGTGAGGTCGCGGGCCAAGCGTCAACGCCGCCGAGGGGAGCGGGCCAGAAGACCCCGCCGGAGCCGGAGCGGGGCTTTCCGAGGTGGGCGATACTGGGCTCGAACCAGTGACCTCCGCCTTGTCGAGCAGTCTGGCGCTTCGCCCGCAATGGCTCTATACCGCGGCGCAAAGCCAAATGTAGAGCCAAGCGCGTCCCGCGCTATGTCGTTCTGTACCGCCTCGTTTGCGGGCAATGTTGGGGATTTTTCGGGCCATCCCCAAAATCAATGCCGTGCTCACGCTGCCCATCCTGCGGCCCGCTGCACGCGGGTCTGGAAGCGCTTGACGTCAGCGAACGCGCAGAACAGCGCGGCGAGCTGCACCGGCGCGTGGCTGGCGTGGCGGACCGGGAGGGGTGATGAGCAGCTCGGCGGCGTGCCACAGGCCGTCCTCGCCCCGCCAAGTGGCGGGTGGTGCGGGCGGCGGCCGCGTCACTCAGGCGCCGCGAGAGCGCGACCTCGATGCTGTTGGTGGGGCCGCGTCGGTTCCCCGGCGCATCCCAAACAGCGCGTCGAAGGCGTCGGGCGATGACCCAGCGGCGGAGGGGGCCCGGACCGGCGTGCGTCGAGGGCCGGGGCGGCGCACCGGTCAAGAGCGAACGGCGTACGCTGCGATGCATCGCCGTTGAGCGGCTTGTCGAGGCGTGGGCGATCGGGCGGCCTGCGCCTGGCTCGCCGCCGCCAGGAACCACCACCGGCCTGGCGTCGCCGCACTGGCGCGCCACCCACGCCGCGTCGTAGCCGGCGATGACGTGCGGGGCAGCGGCGCCACGAGGGCGTCCTCGAACTCGGGCGCGTGCCCGCGTTCATCGGCGAGGTCGCTGGCGCGCGCGACCGCGGCGCGGCACGACGGCTACTCGGTGGACGAGGCGCGGGCGCCGTGGCGACGCGGCGCGGGCGCCGGCTCGTCCGCCGCCGCGGACGGATGCGCGGAGCTCATCGCTTCGAGCTCGGGCGTCCTGAGCACCGACCGCCCCGGCTGTCCGCCGGACCCTGGGCGCGGCTACGACGGGCGTGGTGGTCGCCACATCCACGGCGCGGCCAAGTCGCTTGTACTGCCCCGAACGGTAGCCCGGGCCGACGCGCGCGAGCCCGGGGCCCCGCTGCGGTTGCGCCCTCGTGAGGCGGCGGGTGCACCGCGGCCCGAACGATCCGGTCCGGCCGAGACCGCACCCGAAACGATCCGCGCTGGCCGCGATGCTGCTTCGCCCGCAAAGCCGAAAGGACGACCACATGTCTCTCGAATCTCTTCCGAAGACCGCTACAATCGTGGGCGTGACGATCGCCTACGCCGACGAGACGCTGCACATCAAGCGGCTGGCCCCGCTCAGCGACCGCGACATCGCCCGCGCGACCGGCGCGGGCGTCAGCACCGTGCACGCCTGGACCAAGCGCACCCGCGCGCCGCGCGGCGAGCGCGCCCAGCGCCTGGTGGAGCTCTCGGCGCTGGTCGAGCGCCTGGTGCGCGTGCTCGAGCCCGAGTACGTGCCGGTATGGCTGAACAAGCCGATGCCCGCGCTCGACGACGACAAGCCGATCGACCGGATCGCCAGCGGCGACTACCGCAGCGTGTCGCGCATCATCGCCGAGCTCGAGTCGCCCACCTTCTAAGCGCCGGTCATGCGACTCGACGTCGACCGCGTCGCGGTCAGCGGCGTCTGGCTGCGCCACGTGCCCGCCGGCGGCGACCCGCTGTCGCTGCCCGCAGGCCCACCGTCCGGCCGCTGGCAGCGAGGAGATGTCGTCGCTGCGCTGTACCTCGCCGAGGACGAGCCGACCGCGTGGGCCGAGTGGTACCGCGCGCTGGCCGAGCAGTCCACACCGCCGCTGCGCGGGCTGCCGCGCGACCTGTGGCGCTACGCCGTCGACCTCGACGACGTCGCCGACCTCACTCGTCCCGAGGCGCTGCGACGCGTCGGGCTGCAGCCGCCCAGGCCCACACGACGCGACTGGCCGGCCTTCCAGCCCGTTGGCGAGGCGCTGTGGCGTGCCGACTGCCCCGGCGTGGTGTTCGCGTCCAGCGCGCGGCCCGAGGCGCGCGCGCTATGCGTCTTTCGCACGGGCGCGCAGCGTGCGGGCGTCACGCCGCTGCCACCGCCCCGCCGCCAGGTCGAGCCGCCCGCGCCGCCCACCGGATTACGCACGTAGGAGATCCCGGCCGCTACGGTCGCGCTGAAGCGGCGTTCGTGCTCGTCGCCTCAAGCAAGGCGCAGGGCGGCGAATCGGCCGATGATCCGTTCACCGCAGCCGAGGGCTGCGCCGACGCCGTCCTCCATCGGCGCACCTCGCATGACCTTCCCGGGCCGCCTGGGTCCGGGCCATCGCATTTCACACCACGATGGCCTGCCCGCGCGGAGAGGCCGCAAGGAGCGCACCCGTGCTCGCTCACCTGATCGCCGAGCCCGGAACTGGTCGGCGAAACCGCGGTCGACGCCACGCTGGCGGTCCGCCCGCCGGACCGCACGCTGCTGGCGCAGCTGGCCTACGAGGCCGCGCTGCAGCTCGACGAGGAGCGCTGGCTGCCGCGCCACCGGCCGACCGCGACCAGGCGGACGTGCTCGCGTGACGGCACCGACGCCACCGAGCCAGGCGCCGACACGGAGGCGGCCGCTACCAGCTACACGACCCGGTCGGCCGCCAGCAAGTCGCAGAAGACAAAGCCGTCGCGCTCGACCGTCCGGCCGCGCTCGACCGCGATCGGGCGGTCGAAGATCGGGCCGGCGTGCACGAAGGTGTGAAACTCGCCGTTCTCGCCGCACGGATCGACCCCCGGCGGCAGGTCGGCCAGCAGCGACGCGTCAAACGCGCGGCCGGCAAACGCGGGGTCCAGCTGGGAGGGATCCACGCACACGAGGATCGCCTCGAAGCCCGCATCGATGAAGTCGCGGGCCAGCGCGCCCGTGTCCCGCCCCCACAGCGGGAACACGGCGTTCCAGCCGGCCGCCGCCAGCCGCTGCTCGCGATAGGCGCGGATATCCCGCAGGAACAGGTCGGCGAACGCCATCGTGTCCACGCCCACCAACCGCGCGTCGCCGAGCGCCCCCGCCATGCGCGCCTCATAGACCTCGTTTGAACACGCCGCGGGAATAGCGACCTCGACCAACGGCACCCCCGCCGCGCGCCCTTGGGCGTGGACGAGGTCGCGGCGGACCCCGTGCATGCTCACGCGGCCGTAGTCCTCGGTGACGGTGGTCAGCAGCGCGGCGGGCGGGACGCCGCGCTCGCGACGCAGCGCGTGCAGCGCAAGCGCCGAGTCCTTGCCGCCGCTCCACGACACAGCACGGCGACCGCGGAGGGCCACCAAGCCCGCAGGCCCGGGTCCTCCATCTCTCGCACAGCACCGCATCCGGTGACCTGATCTTCTACATCCAGCCTCCTTCAACGTTCGTGTTCACACCTCCGGACGAGGAGGAGCCGCCTGCGTCGCCGTCGAGCTCACCCCCGCTTCCCGCGCGTGAGAGCGAGCATGTTCGCGGTCAGCACGCGTGCCAGAACATCCCAGGAGTTGGCCGGGTTGGAACGGCGGGCTTTCTTGACCAGGGATCACGCCCGCGTCACCACCCGCGGCCACGGAGTCGCACGGTGGCGCCGTCGCGACTGGCGGCCCCTGCGATAGCAGCCGTTATCGCGGGCGATCCGTCTTGGGCGCGCGCGACCATGCGCGCATGCGCGGCCGTGATCTGCAGCTACTCGGCGACGACCTTCGGGTGATCCCGCCGGGCTGCTGGCCGACGGGCGAGCTCGACGAGGACGCCGAGCTACGCGCGCTGGCGCATGGCACCGGCGAGCACCTTCCCTACGAGCTGCGGGTGCAGGTGGTCGAGCTGCGCGCGCCGCGGGCTCAGCCGTGGTCGCCGAAGGGCGGCGTAGCGATCGGCGCGGACGCGAGGGCTCGTGCCGCCGTGCATCCACGTCACCGACCAGCGCCGCGGCCAGGCGATCGCGCGCCTGGAGACCCGCACGCATCCGCTCGACCAGCCGCCCGAGCCCGCGATGAGCATCGTCGGCGACGATCGTCGGCGCCTGCTGGGGCCTGGGCGCGGCTCGAGCGCCTGCGCGAGCTCATGGGGGCGGCCGGCGTCGATCGACTCCACCACCGTCTACGTGCATCACACCCACGACGACCTCGACCAACCGCGCTCGATGACCACCCGACCCGTGACGCGCTCAGCGGCCACCATCAGCGCCGCCAGCGCCGCAACAGCGACCGCTGAACCGGGCGGCCAACCAAGGGCGTGAGGAGAGCCACCGATGACACCTCGCGGCCTGCCGTATCCCCGCCGCCAACAGCTTTGCCGGCTCACACGAGCCGCGGGCTTCATCGCGCTCGCCGTGACGGCCCTGGTGGCCGCGGGTGGCGTAGCCTTCACCGGACCGGCCGCGCTCGCCGGCGCCCTGGTCCTCCTCGCCGTCGGTCTGTTCGCCTACGCCCGCCGCCTCCTGCGGCTCGCCGGCCGCGCAGGCGTCGGCGCCGACTCAGAAGCACGCGTCCGTCGCGCTCTCGCCGCCCTCGAGCGCGAAGGGTGGCGGACGCGCCACTCACTGCCCTGGCGGGGGCGCGGCGACATCGATCACGTCGCCATCGCGCCGACCGGGGTCGCGTTTGCGATCGAGACGAAGACCAGTCGCTACGAGCCGCGGCAGCTCCAGAGCGCCCGCTCCCAAACGGCCTGGCTACGGCGTTGCCGGCGCCAATGGTGCCCACGCGGTGCCTTCCCCGTGCTCAGTCTCGTTCGCGGACCCACGTGCGAACGGATCGAGGACACCGTCCTCATCGACAGCCTCAACCGCCTGATCTCAGTCCTGCGATCCGCGGCGGCGACCTCGCCGCGGCCCGCAATTCTCCGCTAGCGCGGCCGCCGGCCGGCTAGCTTTCATCGGCGATCAACGCCCGCCGCGAGAGCTCGCCGCGACCAACGGTGAGCCACCACACGCCAGGCGGCCATGACTCGAGCTCGCCGTGCGCTGCGAAGTGGCCCTCGTCGTCGACGACGAGCATCGCCGCGACCGTGCACCGTCCTCGCTGCCAGTGTCGGGCGAGCTTGACCACATCGGCGGCGACGTCGGCCACGCGCCGTTTGGCGTCGCGCTCAAAGCGCTGGCAGCGCCAGCCGTTCAGCAGCCACTCGACCTCGATGAACGCCTCACGGCGGCGCGACAGGTACCGGTCCCCGCTACTCAGTAGTTACGCGCGCACGTGGACACGTCGTTGCACGATCGTTCTGGCGCGGTCAGGCTGCTTTCCCCCGAGGGTGACTTCCAGCTTGGCGAGGTCGTCGTCGATTTGCCCGCAAGATTCCGCTCGTCCCGCTTTGCGAGAGCGGGTCGACCCTCGACAGGGGCTCCAGCTGATCGTCCGCAGCGGGCGCGTCGCGGACCGGCACTCGGGCGCTCGCATCTGGGCGGAAGGGAGTGCGGGGAGCGCGACGCGGTCTCCTCGCCAGGTCCCATGGACGCCGGCCGGACATCTGGAGGACTCGTCAATGAGCCAGCTCGTCGCCGCCGTGGCGACGTGGCGCAAGGCCGGCAGCGAGCACCATGACCAGGGAACGCTCCGCGAGTCCTCCTGCCCGCCGCTGCGCCTCGCCCGCGACCCCGCTCGCCGGCGCCCTGGTCGGGGCGATGACGGGCTTCGTCGGCGTGGGCGGCGGCTTTCTGATCGTGCCGACGCTGGCGATCTTCCTTGCGCTCTCCATGCGACTCGCCGTCGGCACGTCGCTGGCCATCATCACCGTCACGCGTCGCTGATGAGCCTCGCAGCGCACCTGACCCCCGAACGCGCGATCGACCTGGCGGTCACGGCGCGATGACCGGCGCCTGTGTCACTAGAGCGCTGGCCGGCGCACCTCGGGCGCGGGTTCGCAGGCCTCGTCGCAGCGGTCGCGACCTACCTCCTGCTGTCGGTCGCCTTGTCGGCGGCCCACCCGGATCCTGAGCAGCGACCACGCTCCCCGGGATGCGCACCGAGAAGCGCGCTCCGCCACCGGCGTCGTTGACCACCGAGACGCGACCGCCGTGGGCTCGAACGATGTCGGCCACCACGGCAAGTCCGACGCCGCGGCCTCCGACGGCGTCACCCGCGCTTCCGCGCCAGAAGCGCTCGAACACGCGCGGTCGCTCGTCATCGGGGATGCCGGGGCCGCTGTCGGGAGTACAGCCAAGATAAGGGAAAAGGTGCAATAGGGCTGCGCAGCAGCCCTATGACCGGCGAGCACGCTCGTGGCGGTCGTGCGGAGCTGCCTGGGGAGGTCCGGATGACGCACCCAAGGAC
>CAWDMB010000016.1:0-278144 GCA_963803375.1 uncultured Actinomycetes bacterium
GGGCACGTGATCGAGGAGCTGGAGGACTCGCCGCAGCTCCCGGCCGAGGAGGCGATCCGGCGGGCACGCGAGGACCTCGCGCAACGGCCGCGTGTACCCGTTTTGTACCTCCGGGCCGAGCGCGAGGACGGCGCCGACCCGGAATCCCACCGTAGCTATCGAGTGCCCCGAGCAGGATTCGAACCTGCGGCCTACTCCTTAGGAGGGAGTCGCTCTATCCGGCTGAGCTATCGGGGCCGGTGCGGCAAGAATACGTCGAAAGAGGCGGCTCGCAGCGGCGGTCCGGGGAGTACCATCCGGCCGCGTGATTGCCCGCTGGTTTGAGCACCGTGCGGGCGGGCATGATCGGGACGGAGGAGGGAGCACCCAGATGCAGTCACGGGGACGGCAGCGTTGAGCACCTCGACGGCGGAGGTCCAGGTCGAGTACCTGGAGCCCGACGCCGAAGGCCCGGAGCGAGCGGCGGACATCGCCGCGCGCTCGCCGCTCGAGCTCTTCTGGCGGCGGTTGAGGACCGACAAGGTCGCGCTGGTGGCGCTCGGCTTCATCGTCCTGCTGATCGTCTTCGCCATCTTCGCCCCCCTCGTCGTCAAGATCTTCGGCGCGCCGCCCCCGAACCAGCAGAACCCGGCCGCGCTGGACGAGTTCGGCACGCCGACCGGCCCGAGCAGCGCTCACCCGTTCGGCGTGGACCAGCTCGGGCGCGACGTCTTCAGCCGGGTCGTCTACGGCGCGCGCGTGTCCCTGCAGGTCGCCCTGATCGCGACCGCCGTGGCCGTGACACTCGGCGTCGTGGCCGGGATGGTCGCCGGCTACTTCGGCGGCTGGACCGACACCGTCCTCGCCCGGTTCATGGACGTCATGCTCGGCTTCCCGAGCCTGCTCCTGGGCATCGGGCTGGCCTCGGCCTGCTCGCTGGGCAACGGCTGCCTCGGGGGCCTCATCCACCCGGGCCTGACCGTGGTGATCGTCGTGATCGCGCTCGCGACGTTCCCATACATCGCGCGCATCATCCGCGGCCAGGTCCTGTCCCTGCGCCAGAAGGAGTTCGTCGAGGCGGCGCAGTCGCTGGGCGCCTCGGACCGGCGGATCATCTTCCGTCAGATCCTGCCCAACCTCGTGGCGCCGATCATCGTCTACTCGACGCTAATCATCCCCCAGAACATCCTCTTCGAGGCCGCGCTGTCGTTCCTGGGCGTGGGCGTGCAGCCGCCGACCGCGAGCTGGGGTCAGATGATCGGCGACGCGATCGGGATCTTCAGCGACGCCTGGTGGTACATGTTCTTCCCGGGCGCCGCCCTCGTCCTCACGGTGCTGGCCTTCAACCTCGTCGGCGACGGCCTGCAGGACGCGCTGAACCCCAGGAGCGACCGCTGAGCGCTGCGCGCCGGCGCGCCACAGGCTTTTCGGTGCACACACAAACACGTTCGTTCAAGAAAGGACTTCGATGGTCAGATCCACAGTCAGGTTGATCGCGACCCTCATGGCCGGCGCGCTGCTGCTCGCGGTAGCGGCGTGCGGCTCGGACGACAACGGTGGCGGCACCACCGGCGGGGGCACCACCACCGCGAGCAGCGGCAAGTACAACGCCGCCCTCCCGGTCGATGGGCAGAAGAAGGGCGGGACGATCAAGTTCCTGTCAGTCGAGAGCTTCCAGCATCTCGACCCCGGCACGGCCTACTTCCAGCTCGACTACATGGTGGACTTCGCGGTTCACCGCTCGCTCTACTACTACAACCCCGCGGACTCGGTGAAGCCGATCCCCGACCTCGCCGAGGGCGATCCGCAGGTCTCGAGCGACGGGCGTACGATCACCGTCAAGATCAAGAGCGGGGTGAAGTACGGCACGAACGGTCAGACCCCGGTCACGGGCAAGGAGGTCACCGCCCAGGACGTCAAGTACGCGATCGAGCGCGGCTACAACCCGCACGTCGCCAACGGCTACCTCGCGTCGTACTTCCCGCTCGTCGGCGCTGACGGCGCGAAGGGCGGGGCGATCTCCGGCATCGAGACCCCGGACGCGCACACGCTCGTCCTCAAGCTCACGAAGAACTTCGGCGCGACCACGGCCAAGGCGCTCGTGATGCCGATCACGATGCCCGTGCCGAAGTCCTACGTGGCGCCGTTCGACGCGAAGAACCCGAGCACGTACGACGCGAACCCGACCAAGCAGGCGTTCAGCGGGCCGTACATGATCTCCCAGTACTCGCCGGGCAAGAGCCTGACGCTCGTGCGTAACCCCGAGTGGACCGCCAGCAACGACAGTCGCCCGGCCTACCTCGACAAGGTCGCGTGGACGATGGGCAACGATCCGAACGTCGCGGGGCGCCAGATCTTCAACGGCAAGGCGCTCGCGAACGGTGACACGCCCGCGGCGCCGATCGTCAAGCTGTTCGCGACCCAGAAGCCCAAGCAGATCTCGTTCAGCCCCCAGGGCAACCGCTGGGTGAGCCTGAACTACCAGAAGAAGCCGTTCAGCGACATCAACGTGCGCAAGGCGGCCGCGGCGGTCCTCGACCGCACCGCGATGCAGCGCGTGCGCGGCGGCCCGGTCGTCGGTGACGTCGCCACGCACTTCCTCTCGCCCGGCATCCCCGGGTTCGAGGAGGCCGGCGGAATGGCGGGCCCCGGCGTCGACTACCTCAAGAACCCGAGCGGCGACCTCAACCTCGCGCAGTCCTACATGAAGAAGGCGGGGTACTCGAGCGGCAAGGCCAACGGAGAGCAGATCCTGATGATCGGTGACAACAGCTCGCCGGCGAAGGAGGACGCGCTCATCGTCGCCAACTCACTCTCGAAGCTCGGCTTCAAGGTGAAGTCGCAGCTCGTCGAGCACAGCGTCTTCTACTCGAAGTTCTGCCAGCAGAAGGCGCAGCTAGTGAAGATCGACGTCTGCGCGAACTTCGGCTGGCTGGCGGACTTCGCCGACCCCTACGCGATGGTCTACGTGAACTTCAGCGGTGACGCCATCGTGCCCGTCAACGGCAACAACCCGTCGCTGTTCGACGACAGGACCATCAACGCCAACATGAGCAAGGACGCGACGATCGCCGACGAGGCCCAGCGGGCGAAGGCGTGGGGGGCGATCGATCGCTCACTCGTCGAGCAGGTCTCCGCGATCCCGTGGTTCTGGGACAAGCAGGCCGGGATCGTCTCCGGCGACGTCCAGGGCGTCATCGCGAAGTGGAACGCGACCTGGGATCTCTCCTACATGTCGCTGAAGTAGATCGGAGCGCAAGCAGCCAGTCACGACTCGGGAGGCCCGTCCGCCGCCGGACGGGCCTCCCGGAGTGAAGCCCGCACATGGTCCGCTACATCATCCGCAGGCTCCTCTGGATGGTCGTGCTGCTGTTCGTCATCAGCGCGATCACGTTCCTGATCTTCTACGCGCTGCCCTCCGCGGACCCGGCGGCGCTGCGCGCGGGCCGGCAGGGAAGCCCCGAGCTGATCGAGCAGATCCGGCACACGCTCGGGCTCGATCAGCCGATCTACGTGCAGTACTACCGCTACGCGAAGGACATCGTCCTGCACTTCGACTTCGGCTACAGCTACCAGAACAACGCTCCGGTGCGCGAGCAGATCGTGACGCGCCTGCCCGCGACGATCTCGCTGACGGTCGGCGCCGTCGTCGTCTGGCTGGCGATCGGCTTGCCGGTGGGCATCATCTCGGCCATCAAGCGGCGCTCGCTGCTGGACCGCTTGGCGATGGGCGGCGCCCTCCTGGCGATCTCGGCGCCGGTCTACTGGCTCGGCCTCGTCGCGCTGTACCTCTTCTCCAACGACATCGGAGCGATCAAGATCTTCCCGGGCGCCGGCACCTACGTGCCGATCTCCCAGAGCTTCACGACCTGGTTCGGCTCGCTGATCCTGCCGTGGCTCGTCCTCGCCTCGGCCTTCGCGGCGTTCTACGCGCGCCTGCTGCGCTCGAACCTGACCGAGGTGCTCGGCGAGGATTACATCCGCACCGCGCGCGCCAAGGGCGTGCCCGAGCGCCAGGTCATCCTGCGCCACGGCGTGCGGGCGGCGATCACGCCGATCGTCACGATTCTCGGGCTCGACATCGGCATCCTGCTCGGCGGCGCGATCCTCACCGAGTCCGTCTTCAACATCCCGGGCATCGGTCGGCTCGCGTACGACGCGATCCAGCACTCCGACTACGCCGTCATCCAGGGCACGGTGCTCTTCGCCGCCTTCTTCATCATCGTCGCCAACCTCGTCGTGGACATCGCCTACGCGTTCATCGATCCGCGGGTGCGCTACACATGAGCGAGCCGCTGCTGGAGGTCTCCGACCTCCGCGTGCACTTCCCGAGCGAGGACGGCGTGGTCAGGGCCGTCGACGGGATCTCCTACACGGTCGGGCGGGGCGAGGTCCTCGGCATCGTCGGTGAGTCGGGCTCCGGCAAGAGCGTGAGCAGCCTGACCGTGATGGGCCTGACCCGCGGCGGCGGCACGCGCATCTCGGGGTCGGTCCGCTTCGAGGGGCGCGACCTGCTGACGCTCGGAACCGAGGACGTGCGCCGGATCCGCGGCGACGACATCGCGATGATCTTCCAGGACCCGCTGTCGTCGCTGCACCCCTTCTACCGGATCGGTCGCCAGCTCGTGGAGGCGATCCGCGTGCACCGACCGGACGTCTCGCGCGGCGACGCGCGCGACCGGGCCGTCGAGGCGCTGCGGCTCGTCGGGATCCCCGACCCGGCGCGGCGCGTGGACAGCTACCCGCACGAGTTCTCGGGCGGGATGCGCCAGCGCGCGATGATCGCCATCGCCCTCGTCAACGAACCCAAGGTCCTGATCGCCGACGAGCCGACGACGGCGCTCGACGTCACGGTCCAGGCGCAGATCCTCGAGCTGCTCTCGCGGCTCAAGGAGGAGCTCGGGATGGCGATCGTCATCATCACGCACGACCTCGGCGTGGTCGCGCAGGCCGCCGACGAGATCGCAGTCATGTACGCCGGGCGCATCGTCGAGCAGGCCCCCGCCGCCAGCCTGTTCGCGGCTCCCGAGCATCCGTACACGTGGGGCCTGCTGCGCTCGATCCCGCGCCTCACCGCCCCGCGCGGCCTGGAGCTCGAGCCGATCCCGGGGCGACCGCCGAGCCTGATCAACCTGCCGTCCGGGTGCTCGTTTCACCCGCGGTGCGCGTTCGTGCGCGAGGCTCACCGCAGGATCGACCCCGAGCTCGCTCAGGTGCCCGAGAACGCGAACCACCGCGTTGCGTGCCTGCTCGAACCGAGCCTTCGCCGGCGCGCCTGGGCCGAGCTTCGGGCCGGCAAGACGCCGACGGAGACCAACCGGCTGGTGAGCGAGCCGGCGACGACGGGTCAGGTCCGGCCGACATGAGCGACAACCTGGTCGAGGTCCGCGATCTCGTCAAGCACTTCCCGCTGAAGCAGGGCATCATCTTCCAGAAGCAGGTCGGCGCCGTGCACGCCGTCGACGGGGTCAGCTTCGACGTGCGGCGTGGGGAGACGCTCGGCATCGTCGGGGAGACCGGATGCGGCAAGAGCACGACGGCTCGCCTGATCCTGCGCCTGCTCGAGCCCACGAGCGGCACGATCTCGTTCGACGGCGAGGACATCGCGCGCCCGCGCGGCGAGATGAAGGCCCTGCGCCGCGAGATGCAGATGGTCTTCCAGGATCCCTACTCGTCGCTGAACCCGCGCAAGACCGTGGGCTCGATCATCGCCGACCCGTTCGACATCCACGGGCTCCACAAGGACGATCGCAAGCGCACCGTGCAGGAGCTGATGGACCTCGTGGGCCTGAACCCCGAGCACTACAACCGCTTCCCGCACGAGTTCTCGGGCGGCCAGCGTCAGCGCATCGGCGTCGCCCGAGCGATCGCGCTCAAGCCCAAGCTCATCGTCGCCGACGAGCCCGTCTCTGCCCTGGACGTCTCGATCCAGGCGCAGATCATCAACCTCCTTGCCGACCTGCAGCGCGAGCTCGGGCTGACGATCGTCTTCATCGCCCACGACCTCTCGGTCGTGCGCCACGTCTGCGATCGCATCGCGGTGATGTACCTCGGCAAGGTCGTCGAGCTCGCCGACGCCGACGACCTCTTCGAGCACCCGCGCCATCCGTACACGGGGGCGCTGCTCTCCGCGGTGCCGGTGCCCGACCCCCGTCTCGCGCGCGAGAAGCAGCGCCAGATCCTCGGCGGGGACGTGCCGTCGCCCACCAACCCGCCGCCGGCCTGCCGCTTCCACACCCGCTGCCCGAAGGCGCGCGACGGCGTCTGCAACGTCGACGAGCCGCCGCTCGAGGCCCAGCAGGGCGGCAACCTCGCGGCGTGCCACTTCCCGCTGACCGACGAGGAGATCGCGGCGCGAGTCCCGACCGCGGCGGCCTGAGCGTCAGTCGAGGAACGCCACGACGTCCGTGGTGGGCGCGCGCTCCGGGACCCGCTGGTCCTGGCGCGGCGGGCCGAGGTGCAGCAGGGCGATCGCGCGCTCGGCGGGGGGCAGGCCGAGGGCGGCGCGGCCGGCGGGCTCGCGCAGGACCGCGGGTGTGCGCCAGTAGGAGGCGAGCCCGCGGCCGTGGGCGGCGAGGAGCACGACGTAGGCCGCGCAGGCCGCGGCGCAGAGGTCCTCCTCGGCCGCCACCGGGTCTTCGGACCGGACGACCGACACGGCTACGAGCGTCGGCGCGCGGTCGAGCTTGGCGCCCGCCTCGGGGCCCGCGGCGTCCTTGAGGCGCGTGAGCGCGCCCGGCCCCAGGACGCGGAAGCGCCACGGGTTCGTCAGGTGGTGGTTGGGCACCCAGCGGGCGAGGTCGAGGAGCTCGCGCAGCGTGGCGGGGTCGACCGGCTCGGCGCCGTAGGCCTTGTGCGTGCGCCGGGTGCGGATCGCCTCCTCGAGCTCCACCTCAGCTCTCGTCCTCGTCCTCGTCGTAGAGCGACTCGCTCGCGAGCTCCGAGCCGCGGCGGTCGAAGACCTTGATCTCGAGCGTGTCGCCGCGGAAGTCGTCGGGGGCCAGGAGCGTGAAGCGGCCCTCGACGAGGACGCACTGGTCGACGGCGAGGTTGGCGAGCTCGCCCGTGACGATCGCCCCGCCGTCGACGAGCGGGCGGCCCCAGACCAGCGTCATCGCCGCCGCGCGGCCCTGCTCGCCGCGCCACGCGCCGACGACATCGTCACAGAGGTCGATCCGCCAGTCGGGGTTGGCCTCGGCCGTCTCGCCCGTGAAGTCGGCCGTGGCGTCGAAGTCGGACGGCTCGCGGCCGTCCCCGCCGGGGACGAAGGAGACGTGACCGTAGAGCTCGAGCCCGGTCGAGGTGCGGCACGTGGCCGGCACGAACGTCCGCCCGTGCCAGGTGCGGTCGGGGTGAAAGACGACGTCGCCGGGCTCGCCGAGGTCCTCGCCCTCGGCGTCGATGCGCTCGACGGCGGCCACGAAGTGCTCGGTTAGCGTCTGCGCCCAGCGGCCGTAGGGCGGGAGGTCCTGCGGCGGCTCGGCGGCGAAGCGCGGGACGAAGCGATCCTCGGGTGCCATAGGGCCCGCACCCTAGACAATATGGGTGAGGGTTCCGTCCGCCCTGAGGGGTAGAAGGGGCCGGTTCCCCCGCGACGGTCGTGGGGTGAATGTTGTTGCCGCGAAGTTGGCCCTTCGCGGCGCTCCACAACCGAGGAGGAGGAGCCAGCCATGGCGAAGGCTAGATCCCTCGTCGGCTTGGACGTGCACGCCGCGAAGGTCGTGGCGGCGGTCCTTGACGGCGAGACGGGCGAACTGCAGTTCTTCGTGCTCGGCGGCGATGTCGTGCAGGCGGCCGGGTTGTGTGCCGGTCTGCCGGGGCCGGTCAGGGTCGCCTATGAGGCCGGGCCGACCGGCTACGGGCTGGCGCGCGAGCTCGCGCGTCGCGGCGTGGAGTGCGTGGTCGCCGCGCCGAGCAAGATCCCCAGAGGCTCGGGGGATCGGGTCAAGACCGATCGCCGTGACGCCGAGCACCTGGTGCGGCTGCTGCTGGCCGGCAAGCTGCACCCGGTCCGCGTCCCCGGCGGCGAGGAGGAAGCGCTGCGTGACCTGGTCCGCGCCCGCGACGCGGTGCGGATCGATCTGATGCGTTGCCGGCACCGGCTGTCGAAGCTGCTGCTGCGTCACGGCCATCGCTTCGACGACGGGCCGGCGTGGACGGACCGCCACCGCGCCTGGGTCGCGGGCATCCAGCTGCCCCACCGGGCCGCGCAGGACACGCTCGCAGACGCGGTCGGCGCGATCGACGCGCTCGTGCACCGCCGCGACCAGCTCAAGCGCGGCATCGTCGCGCAGCTACCCGACAGCCCGTGGGCGCTGCAGGCCGGCCGACTGCGCTGCCTGCGCGGGATCGACACCCTGACCGCCGCCGGCCTGTGCGCCGAGATCGGCGACCTTCAGCGCTTCGCCAGAGCCGGGCAACTGATGAGCTACGTCGGTGTCGTCCCGTCGGAGTCCACGACCGGCCAGCAGCGCCGGCTCGGCGCGATCACCAAGACCGGCTCCGGGCACGCCCGCCGGCTCCTGGTCGAAGCGGCCTGGCACTACCGCAAGACCCCACGGGTCGCCAAGACGCTGACCGACCGCCAGGACGGCCAGCCCACCGAAGCGGTCGCGGTCGCCTGGAGCGCCCAACGACGCCTGCATCGCACCTGGCGGCGACTGGAAGCCAAGGGCAAACGCCGCACCCTGATCGCCGTCGCCGCCGCCCGCGAGCTCGCCGGCTTCTGCTGGTCGATCACCCAGATCGAGTAGCGCGAACACCAACATCCCGTCGACTGGGCCGGTGGCGGCCCGGCACGCGCGGGGAACCCGCGAGCGAGCTATGAGCAACCCCGCCCCACATCGGGGGGCAGGCGACGCTCGATCCTAGACAGCGGCTCCCCACGACGAACCATGGTCCTGCGGCCACCCGGATCCGCGAATATCAGCCTGACCCGCGTCGCGCACAGCACGCCGGACCGCCACCAGCCCAGCCGACCACACACCGCCACACGAGCGTCAACGCGCCACGTCAGCGACCCCAGCTTGACGAACGCTCCCCCATATCAGCTCGCTAGGGTCCGCCCGGTGGTGAGCCCGCTCGTCGACGCCGCGTGGCTGCGTGCCCGCCTCGACGATCCCGCCGTCCGCGTGGTGGACTGCCGCTTCGTGCTCGGCGATCCGGGCGCCGGGGCCCGGCTCTATGCGGAGGGCCACGTCCCGGGTGCCGCCTTCCTCGACGTCGACGCCGACCTCAGCGCACCGCCGGCGGCCCGCGGGCCTCGCGGGCCGGTCGGCGGGCGCCATCCGCTGCCCGCGCGCGCCGAGCTGCAGGC
The DNA here is from genome assembly GCA_963803375.1 of uncultured Actinomycetes bacterium. Taxonomy (GTDB): domain Bacteria; phylum Actinomycetota; class Thermoleophilia; order Solirubrobacterales; family Solirubrobacteraceae; genus JAOPZW01. The sequence continues at coordinate 9,296 of CAWDMB010000016.1, forward strand.
CGCGCTGCGCCGGGCCGGCGTGAGCGCGGGCAGCCAAGTCGTCGCCTACGACCAGGCCATGAGCGGCGCGGCGGCGCGGCTGTGGTGGCTGCTGCGCCACCACGGGCACGCGCGCGCCTCGGTCCTGCGCGACGGCCTGGCGGCCTGGGCCGGGCCGCTGCGCGCCGGCGCGGAGCGCGTCGCTCCCGGCGACGTCGTGCTCGGCCCCGCCCGCACGGACGACGTCGCCGACGCCGGCGCGGTGGCCGCGCGCGGTGACGCCGTGCTCCTCGACGCGCGCGCGCCCGAGCGCTTTGCAGGCGAGGTCGAGCTCGTCGACCCGGTCGCGGGCCACATCCCGGGCGCGCGCAACCTCCCCGCGGGCGCGGCGTGGCCGGTGCCGGCGGAGCTCCGCGACGAGCGGCGGGAGATCATCGCCTCGTGCGGCTCGGGCGTGTCGGCGTGCGTGCTGCTGCTCGCGCTCGCCGACGCCGGGCGCGACGACGCGCGCCTGTACCCGGGCTCGTGGAGCGATTGGGTCGCGCGCGGCGGCCCGGTCGCCTGACCGCTCAGATGCGAGCGAGACCTACACCTCGAGCAGCAGCGTGACCGGCCCGTCGTTGACGAGCTCGACCTCCATCATCGCCCCGAAGACGCCACGCGCGGCGCCGAGGCGGTCGGCGAAGCGCTCGACGAGCGGCGCCGCGAGCTCGGGGAGCGCGGCCGCGACATAGCTCGGACGATGCCCGCGCCGCGTGTCGCCGTACAGCGTGAACTGACTGACGACCAGGACCTCGCGCGTCCCGAGCGGCTCGTTCATCCGCCCGTGCGCGTCCGCGAAGACGCGCAGCGCGCGGACCTTGTCGGCGAGGCGGTCGCAGCGCGCCTCGTCGTCGTCGTGGGCGACGCCGAGCAGCACGAGCAGTCCGGGCCCGATTGCGCCGGTCACGGCGCCCCGCACCCGGACCTCGGCACGGCTGACGCGCTGGACGAGCGCGCGCACGCTCAGATCTCGCGCAGCTCGGCGGCCGCCTGCTCGGGCGCGACGATGTTGAGGTGCACGCCGGTGCCGAGCTCCAGGCCGGCGAGGTGCGTGAGCCGCGGCACGACGTCGATGCGCCAGCAGAAGCGGTCGGCGCCCCGGGGGGCGGTGCGCACCCACAGGTTCAGGGGCGGCACGTGGCCGAGTCGGCGCCGCAGGCGGCGCAGCGCGTCGTGCAGGAGCGCCGCGCCGGTGGGCCCGTCGTCCTCGAAGCGCGGGCGCGGCGCGCGCGGGGCGAGCAGCAGCTGGTAGGGCAGGCGCGAGCCGTAGGGCGCCATCAGCACCGCCTCGTCGTCGATGGCGACGATCCGCTCGCGGAGCTTGACCTCCTCCTGGACGAGGTCGTCCAGGAGGTTCGAGCCCATCGCCTGCGCCGCGTAGGCGCCGAAGCGCTCGCGCTCGCGCGCGACCTGCGCGGGGACGAACGCCAGCGCGTAGATCTGCGCGTGGGTGTGCGGCAGCGACGCGCCGGCCTCGCGGCGCTCGTTGACGATCACGTGCACGTACTCGGCGCCGTCCTCGGCGTGGTGGCGCATGCGCGCGCGCCAGACGTCGACGGCGGTGGCGACCTGGGCGGGCTCGAGGTCGGCGAGCGAGGAGACCGGGACGGGCGCGTTGATGACCACCTCGTGCGCGCCGCGGGCGGGCGCGGCGCGGAAGAGCTCGGCATTGGCGAACACCGCGGGATCGGGGCTCGCCGGGGTCAGGGCGGGGTACAGGTTGGGCACGACGCGCACGAGCCAGCCCGGCGTGTCGGGCGCCGAGCCGTCCGGGCGCACGGCGTACGTCTCGGGCGGCGTGCTGTCCTCGTGGCCCGGCAGGAACGGGTCGGCCGCCGGGTCGATCGGCGCGGGCGGCGTCGTGCTCGGCCCGCCGCCCGGACGTGTCGCGCGCTCGGCGGCGACGATCGTGCGCAGACCCGAGAGCGGGTCGATGCGGACCTCGGGCACGCCGGTCAGGCCGCCTTGCGCGCGCGCAGGACGACGGCGTGGCCGTCGAAGCCGTGGGCGCGGTCCCAGGCCTGCTCGTGCTCGATCGTCATCGCGGCGAGCGCGTCCTTGACCGCGTCGACGCGCAGGTCGTGGGGCTCGGTCGGGGTCGGCGTGTGGCCGACGTCGAAGTTCGCGATCAGCGCGCCGCCCGGCTTCAACAGGCGCTGGATCTCGGCCAGGACGGCGTCGGGGTCGTCGACGTGGTCGAGCGCGTTTCGCACGACGACGAGGTCGACCGACGCGGAGACCAGCGGGATGCGCTCGGCGCCGAGCGAGAGGTAGATCGCCGGCGAGCCCTCAAGGAGCAGCCCGCTGGCCGCGTAGCGCTCGTGGAGCGGGTCGACCGAGAGGCTCACGCGCGCGGGGCAGGCGTCGGGGAAGCCGAGCGGGCCCGAGCCGACGTCGAGCACGACCTTGCCCTCGAAGAAGCCCGGATCGTCGATCGCCGCCTCGCGCAGCACGCGCGCGACCTCGGCTCGCGCGATCTGCCAGCGCCGGCCCTCGTAGGTCTCCGCGACCGGCTCGTGGCCGAGGAGCTCGGGCACGTCGGCCGGGTTGAAGCCGCCGGCGCGGATGACCGGATCCCACTCGGTCAGCCAGAAGCGCAGCTCCTCGTCGCCCTTGACCGCGCGCGGGCGCCGCAGCACGCGCTGGCGGAGCCGCACGCGCCGCCGAAGGTCCCCGAGCATCGGCGGGATGCTAGAGAAGACCCATCAGAGCGCCCTGTCCGGCGTGCTCACGACCGCGCCGCCGGCCCTCCGTCACGTCCGCACGCCGAGCGCGTAGCGGCGGATGGCGGCGCCGAGGTCGGCGCGCTCGAGGTACGGGCCCTGGTGGATGAACGTCTGCGCGCCCGAGGCGTCGTAGAAGATCGTGCTCGGCGTGCCCTGAAGGCCGTAGCGTGTGAAGATCCGCCCGTCGGGGTCCTCGACGCTCGGGTACGTCTGCGGGTAGCGGCGCAGCAGCCGCCGCGCGCTTGCGCGCGAGTCCCTGAGGTCGACGCCGAGGAAGCCGACGTGGCGCCCGTGCTCCAGCGACACGCGCTGGAAGACCGGGAGCTCCTCGCGGCAGGGCCCGCACCACGCCGCCCAGATGTTGACCACCACCGGATGGCCGCGCAGCTCGCGCAGGCGCGCGTCGAGCGTCTTGCGCCCCCCCGGCAGCAGCTCGTTGGCCTGGCGGTGCAGGGCGGAGAGCGCGGGCGGCGCGCCGCCGAGCTTCGCGTCGACCTCGGCCTGGGCGAGCGGGCTCGAGTCCGGCGCGGCGGGCCCCTGCGTCTCGGGCGCCTGGCGCAGGCCGATCACGACGACGACGGCGAGGACGAGCGCGCCGGCGACCGGCAGCAGAGCACGCCTGGACACGGCCACAGCGTCGCAGACCGGTGCGCCGCGTCGCGGCAGCGCCCCGGTGCGGTATCCTGAACGGCACGTAGGCGCAGGGTCGTTCATCAAGGGAGAGGCCCTCGCCCCAACTCCGGATCGGTCCGGAGTTCTCCGAGTCGCGACCTGGTTGCACGCGCGGCTCTCCGTCCAGAGCAGGCCTTCCATGGCTGAGACCACGACGGCGGCCACCATGGCCGCGCCCATCCCCGAGCCCGTCGAGATCGAGCGGGCCGAGCGCTTCACCCGCGAGCGCTTCGTCCACGACGGCGAGCACGCCGCGGTGGCGTTGGCCCCTGGCTCGGGGCGCCGGCGCGCGCTCGATGCGGCGCTGCGCGAGCTCGCCGACGGCGCCGAGGTGCCCTCCACCAGGTGGCGCCGCCGCTATGCGCTGCTGCTCGGCCTCGAGCGCCTGCTGTCCGAGGACGAGCCACGGCTCGCGGACGGCACGACGCTCAGCCCGCACCAGGTCGACGCGCTCTCGGGCACGCTGACCGCGCTTCTGGCCGCGGCCCAGGGCAACGGCGCGGCGACGGCCGCGCCGACCGGCGCGCCGGTCCTTGCCGTCGACGACGACGAGCCCGACGACGAGGACGACGAGGAGCCCGTCGAGGACGACGACGAGCCCGTCGAGGACGACGACGAGCCCGTCGACGACGACGACGAACCCATCGACGACGACGAACCCGCGGAGCCGGCCGCCGAGGCCGATGCCTTCGAGGAGGACGAGCCCAACGGCGAGGTCGACCCCGACGTCGAGCTCGCCGACGACCCCAACGCCCACAAGCGCTTCTGGTTCGAGCACGCGACGGGCGCGGGCAAGACCGTCGCCGCGATGGGCTTCGTCGAGGCCTCGCGCACCGGCGGCGTGCTGATCCTCACCCATCGCCGCAACCTCGTCGACCAGTTCCTCGGTGAGCTACGCGACCGCGGCTACGCCGGGCGCGAGTCGCCCGCGCTGCTCGACGGCGCCGGCACGACGCGCGCCCACGGGCGGGCGGGCCCCGTTACGGTCGAGACCTACCAGTGGTTCGTGCGCAACGCCGGGCGCATCTCCGACGCGTACACGATCGTCATCTGCGACGAGGCGCACACCGCCCTCGGCGAGAAGACGAGCGCCGCCATCCGCGCCTGGACGGGCCCGATCTTCATCGGCATGACGGCCACCGGCGCGCTCATCGCCCGCCACGTCACCGACCTCTTCCCGACGCAGACCTCGCGCTTCGATCTCGCCCAGGCCGCACGCCGCGGGGTCATCGCGCCGCTGCGCTGCATCCGCATCCCGCCCGGCCCGGGCGTGCGCACGATCGCCAAGGTGCCGCTGCGCCGCGGCGACGTCGACGTCGAGTTCGACCAGGAGCTCCTGGCCGAGCTGCTGGACCAGCAGCCGTTCAACATGGCGATCGCCGACCTCTACAAGACGCGCTTCAACGGCGTGCCCGGGGTCGTTTACGCCGCCGGCGTGCGTCACGCCTACAACGTCGCCGAGGCGTTCCGCGAGCTCGGAATCAAGGCCGAGGGCGTCTCGGGCGAGACGCCCAAGCGCGAGCTGGCCGAGATCCTCGCGCGCTACGAGCGCGGCGAGATCGATGTGCTCATCAACGCCCAGCTGCTCGCCGAGGGCTGGAACTCGCCGCGCGCCACGGTCTGCATGCACCTGGCCCCGACGGCGTCCCGGCGCATCTACCAGCAGCGCGTCGGCCGCGTGACGCGGCGCCATCCCGGCAAGGAGGCGGGCGTCGTCGTCGACTTCGTCCACCCGGCGACCAAGCACGACGACCCGGTCGTCACGCTGCACTCGCTGCTCGACCGCGACGTCTATCGCGGCGGCGCGATCGTCGTCGGGCCGGTGCGCCGGGGTCGCGGGCGCCGCGTGCGCGTCGAGCGTCGCGTCATCCCCGTGACCGCCGAGGAGGAGCGCCGCCACGAGGTCTTCGAGCGCGAGCTCTGGCGCATCGCGGTCGAGCACCTCGACTACGGCGAGCAGCACATGTGGGCGGCCCTGGCGGGCGCGCGCGTCGCGCCGAACGGCTGGCGCCGGGCGCGCGCAATGCTGCACTTCGACCGCACGGGCGAGCTGCGTCGGCGCTATCTGCTCACGGCCGTCGAGCGCAACCGCACGCCGCAGCTGCGCCTGCGCGCGCTCCAGGAGATCGCCGCGGCGAAGGACGCCGAGGCCTTCGACCTCTCGATCGACGTCATCGGCACATGGACGCGCGAGGAGCGCCGCGAGGGCGCGAAGATCATGTTCCAGGCGCTCGCCGAGAAGCGCATCGGCCGCCGCGACCAGGCCAACGCGTGGATCTGGCGCTTGGCGGAGTACACCCGCGAGGTCCACGAGGAGTACGCCGTGCAGCGCTGGCCGGAGACCAAGCGCCTGCTCGGCCTGCTCGTCAACTCGAGCGGCGGCGCCCATGCGCGCAACGCCCGGCGCCTCGTGCACGCCTCGCGCAAGCACGACCGCCGGCTGCAGGCCGCGCTACTGGCCGCCGCCGTGGCGCACACGCCCGAGGCCGAGGAGGTCCTGCGCGGCGCGCGGACGCGGATGGCGCGCAAGCCCAGCGCGCTCTCGCGCGAGCTGCTGCGCAACTTCCCCAAGGGCCGCGGTCGGCGCGCGCGCCGGCGGCGCAGGAAGGGCGGCGAGGCCGAGGGGGACGCCGCCGCGGTCGTCGCCGCGAACGGGGGGCCGCCTGCGTCCGTCACCGGCGACGGCGCCGCCGCGCAGGAGGTTGCCGCGGGGACCGACGGCCGGCCCGATCCCGCCGGCGACGACGCCGGGGCGCCTGCGGCGCCCAAGCGCCGGCGCTCACGTCGCCGGCGTACGGGCGCCGAGGCGCAGGACGGCGGGCCGGCGCCCGACGACGCCGAGGCGCAGGACCGCCAGCCCGCGCCCGACGACGCCGAGGCCAGATCCCTGGCGGGCCTGCTCCCGACGCGCGACGAGCAGGCCCACCGGGACGGCGTCGATCACGGTCCGAGGTAGTTGATGTGCCACCACTCGCTCGGGGCCTCGATCTTTTGCCATCCGAAGGGCGCTCCGAGGAGGTCGACCGCCCGGCGCCCCGCGGGCGTCGCCACGTCGAGGGCCCGGCCCGTCTCGTGGGCGGAGGTTCCCGGCGGCGCGGCGAGCGGGCCGATCCCCGCGCGGTAGCGGCGGTAGAGCTCGGCCTGCTGGGCGTAGCTGCGATATCCCGACATCGGGCCGGCCGGGGCGACGTCGACCCCGAGGCGGCGAGTCGACGACGCGCGCAGCGCGGCGAGGTTCTGCGCGGCGCCCGCCGGGAGGTAGGCCGTGCCCGCGGGACCCGGGACCGGGGTCATGCCCGGAGCGCTGGCCGCGTACCCGGTCGAGCCTGAGCTCGCAACGGTGGCCGCCGGGACCTGCAGGACGTCGCCCGGGAGGATCGTGCTGGTTATCGACCTGCCGTTGGCCGCAGCGAGCGCGTAGGGCGACACGCCGTTGGCCTGGGAGATCGACCAGAAGCTCTCTCCTGGCACCACGGTGTGAGCGGCCGCGGCCGCGGGCCCGAGCGCCGCGACCAGGAGCGCGACCACGGCGACGGACCCCAACTGGAAGGCGCGAAGCGAAGGCATTGCGCGGGCTTCGGCCCGCTTGCGGGCCCTCCTGCGCGCCGCACGAAGTCGCCCAGATCCGCTATCAAGGGTCGCGCGTGCCCCGGACCGTTCGACTGCTCCTCGCGCCCGTGCTCGTCAGCAGCGCGCTGGTGCTCGGCGGCGGCGCGCAGGCGGCGGCGCAGGCTCCGGCGACCGTGCCGATCAAGGTCCTCCGGCGAGGGGGCGACATCCTGGCGCTCGCACCGGTGACGATCAAGGGACGCTCGTACCTCTTCATCCTCGACACCGGAGCGAGCACGTCGGTGATCGGGCGCCGGGTCGCGCGCCGCCTCGGCCTGCGGCCGACGGGGCGCCCGGTGCGCGTCGCCGGCGTCTTCGGCTCGGGCGCGGCCCAGCCCGTGCGCGTGCGCCGCTGGCGGCTCGGCGCGAGCCCGCTGCCGGCCCTGAAGATCGTCTCGTTCGACGTGGGCGCGCGCGGCAGGGTCGTCGGGCTGCTGGGCTCCGACGTGCTCGCGCGCTTCGGGCGCATCTCGATCGACTACGTCAACGAGACGCTGACGCTCGGCGCGTGAGGCGCTCGCGCGCGCCGACGATCACGGCGCCGCCTCGAGGTGGATCTCGCCGGCCTCGAGCGCCATCCGGGGGCCGCGGGCCGGCTCGACGAGGAGCCGGCCGGCGTCGTCGACGCCGATCGCTCGCCCGCGGCCGCCGAGCCAGGAGACCTCGCGCCCCGCGAGGGCGTCGCGCGCGCGGAAGGCCCCGAGCACCGCGGGCGCGTCGAGCGCGAGCGCGCGCTCGAGCGCGGCGAGGACGGCCCCGAGGATCTCCTCGACGTCGTCGGGCTCGAGCCCGAGCGTCGCCGCGCGGGCGCCGACCGCGGGCGGCAGCGCGGACGGCTCGACGGCGACGTTGACGCCGATCCCGAGGACGGCCCAGCCCTCCTGTGGGCGGCCCTCGGCGAGGATGCCGGCGACCTTCGCGTCGCCGAGCAGGACGTCGTTGGGCCACTTGATCCGAGCGGCGTCGCCGACCACCTCGGCGACCGCGACGGCCGCGGCGAGGGGCAGGAGGGCCGCTGAGTCGCGCAGGACGAGCGACATGAGCAGGGCCCGGCCGGCGGGGGCCGACCACGTCCGGCCCTGGCGTCCGCGCCCGGCCGTCTGCTCGGTCGCGGTGACGATCGCGCCGTGGGGCGCGCCGGCGAGCGCGAGGTCGCGGGCGCGGTCGTTCGTGGAGGCGGTGACGCGCAGATGCAGCCGCGGGCGCCCGAGCGGCGCGCTCCCGGCGGACGACGGGCGGGGGCTCGCGTCGCTGCGGGAGGACCCGCGGTGAGGTCTCACGCCGGGCGGATGCGCACCTCGGCGTCGAGCTCGAGGCCCAGGTGCATGGCGGCCGAGCCGCGGTTGACGGCCAGCGCCAGGGTCCGGTAGGCGTCCTCGTAGAGCAGCAGCTCGCCGGGCGGGACGTCGACGAAGGTCGTCGCGAAGTGGGCGCGCTCCTCGTTGACGACGACGGGGTGGCCGAGCCGCAGTGCCGAGCCCTGGAGCTCGCCGTGCTCGACGTCGAGCATGACGTTGCCGAAGCGGTCGAAGGCCAGCGCGTGGGCGACGAGGCCCCCGTCGTCGACGCGCGCGGCCGGCACGTCGAGCGCCTGCAGGTCGTCGGGGTTGGCCGGCCGGCCGGCCTCGGCCAGCGGCGTCCCGGCGGCGAGGTGCGCCGCGACCGGCGCGAAGACATCGCGCCCGTGGAAGGTCGCCGCCGCGAGCTCGAGGCGGTGCGGCGAGCTCGCGATGTCGACGGCCTCGACGATCCCGCCGAAGCGCTCGGCCGCGAGCGCGAGCAGGCCGTTGTCCGGACCGACGAGCAGGCGGTCGTCCTCGACCGTGCGCAGCGCGACGGCGCGGCGGGTGCCGCCGACGTCGGGGTCGACGACGGCGAAGTGCACGCCCGGCGGGAAGTACGGCAGCGCGCGGCGCAGCACGAGCGCGCCGGAGCGCACGTCGTGGCGCGGGATGCCGTGCGTGACGTCGAGCACCCGCGCGTCCGGGGCGATCCCCGCGATCACGCCGTGGCAGACGCCGACGAAGTCGTCGTCGTGCCCGTAGTCCGACAGGAACGTGATGATCCTGACCATGACCCGGGCGCGAGTCTACCCGCGCGAGGGGTGGCGGACGGACATGGAGCGGGTTCGACGACGACGAGCCGGGCGGCGGCACGCCTCAGCCCGTCGCATCGGACACGAGGACGTCGACGAGGCCCGCGGGCGTGTGGTCGGCGGCCTCGAGCGCGGCCTCGTAGCCGAGCGCGCGCAGCGCGGCGCTGGTCACCGGCCCGATCGAGACGAGCCGCGGGCCGTCGAGCGTGCCGGCCGCCTCGTGGAAGAAGCGAGCGGACGACGCGCTCGTGAACATCGCGTAGTCCGCGCCGAGCGCGGCCGCGCGGGCGGCGGCGTCGAGCGGCTCGGCCACGGTCCGGTAGAGCGCGAGCACGTCGACCTCGGCCCCGCGGGCGCGCAGCGCGTCGGGCAGGACGTCGCGGGCCTCGAGCGCGCGCGCGACGAGCGCCCGGCGCACCGGTACGTCCGCGAGCGCCGCGACGAGGGACTCGGCCACCGAGCGCTCGGGCACGACGTCGGCCCGCACGCCGTGCTCGCGCAGGGCGGCCGCGGTGCCCGGGCCGATGGCGGCGATCGCCGGTCCTGCGAGCGCGCGGGCGTCGCGGAGCTCCTCGAAGAGCCGGCGCACCCCGTTGGGGCTGGTGAGGCAGAGGAGGTCGTAGGCGGCGAGGTCGGGCACGTCGGACGCGAGCGGTTCGATGCGGATCGCCGGGGCCTCGACGACGTCCGCGCCGAGCGCCCGCAGCCGGGCGGCCAGGCCGCTCGCCTGCGCGCGCGCGCGCGTCACCGCGACCGTGCGCCCGGCGAGCGGTCCGGCGGCGAACCATCCGAGCGCGTCGTGGAGCGCCGCGACCGGCCCGACGACCGTGACCGCCGGCGCGCGGGCGTCGACCTCCCCGAGGGTGGCGACCGTCGCGACGTGGGTGCGCTGGTCTGCGAACGTGCCGCGCTGCACGACGGCCGCCGGCTCGTCGGCGCAGCGGCCGTGGGCGACGAGCCGCTCCCCGATGCGCCCGAGCCGGCGGACGCCCATGTAGAAGACGAGCGTGCCCGGGAAGGCTGCGAGCGCCGCCCAGTCGAGGTCGTCCTCCGCGTCGCCGGCGGCGAGCTGCCCGGTGACGAAGGCCACGGCGCTCGCGACGCCGCGCTGGGTCACGGGGATGCCGGCGTAGGCGGGCGCCGCCACCCCGGCGGTGATCCCCGGCACGACCTCGAACGCGCAGCCCGCGGCTCGCAGCGCCTGGGCCTCCTCGCCGCCGCGGCCGAACACGAACGGGTCGCCGCCCTTCAGCCGCACGACCTCGCGGCCGGCGCGCGCGTGCTCGACGAGGAGCGCGGTCGTCTGCTCCTGGGGCACCTGCTCGCCGCCGCCGACCTTGCCGACGTCGATGACGAGCGCGTCGGCGCGCGCGTGCGCCAGCGCCTCGGGCGCGATCAGGCGATCGTGGAGGACGACGTCGGCGCGGCGCAGGAGCTCGAGCGCGCGGGCGGTGAGCAGCCCGGGGTCGCCGGGACCCGCGCCCACGAGGTACGCGGTCACCGCCCGAGGACCTCCGCGGCGCCCGCGGCGAGCAGGCGCGCGGCCACCGCGGCGCCGAGCGCGTCGGGCTCCGGCCCGTCGAGCTCGTCGCGGACCCAGGCCGAGCCGTCGACGGCGCCGACGAAGGCGCGCAGGCGCAGGCCGCCGCCCGGGGCCGGCGTCGCGTGGGCGCCGACGGGCGTGTGGCAGTCGGCCTCGAGCGCGCGCACCAGCGCCCGCTCGGCCGCGAGGGCGCGGGCCGAGGGCACGTGCTCGAGCGCGGATACGCGCTCGACCTGCCCGGCGGTCGTCGTCAGCGCCAGGCAGCCCTGTCCGGCGCACGGTACGAGCTCGTCGAGCGGGCGCCCGTCGCGCGCTCGTCCCAGCCGCTGCAGGCCGGCGGCGGCGAGGACGAGGGCGACGACCTCGCCCGCGGCCAGACGGCGCAGGCGCGTGTCGACGTTGCCGCGCAGCTCGACGACGTCGAGGTCCTCGCGCAGCGCGCGCAGCTGCGCGGTGCGCCGCAGCGACGCCGTGCCGACGCGCGCGCCCGCGGGCAGCGCGGCGAGGCCGTCGGCGCCGCAGAGCGCGTCGCGTGCGTCGGCGCGCTCGGGCACCGCGGCGATGACGATGCCCTCGGGCAGCTCGGCCGGCACGTCCTTGGCCGAGTGCACCGCCAGGTCGACCTCGCCGGCGAGCAGCGCGGCGTCGAGCTCGCGCACCCAGCGTTCCTTGTCGTTGGCTGGCTCGCCGCGGTCGCCCGACGTGGTCACGGTGACGAGCTCGTGCTCGCCGTCGAGCAGCGCGGCGACCTGACCCGCCTGGGCGAGCGCGAGCGCGCTGGCGCGCGTGCCGATCCTCACGCTCGGCGCTGGAAGGCGCGCACGGTCCCGGCCTCGTCGGGCGGCGCGGCGCTCGCGACCTCGTCGAGGCCGAAGAGCTCGCGCAGGAGCTGCTGGCGCCCGTGGCCGCCGTCCTGGGCCTTCAGGCGGATCGTCGGCTCGTGCAGGAGGCGCTGCATGACGGCCCGCGCGATCGCCTCGATGCGCGCGACGTCGCGCGGCGACGCCGTCTCCCAGCGCCCGGCGTTCTCGCCGAGGACCTGCTCGACGATGGCCGCGCCGTGCTCGCGCAGGGCGGCGATCGTGGGCACGACGTCGAGCTGGCCCATCCACCGCGCGAAGCGCCGGATCTCCGCCTCGACGACGGCCTCGGCGCGGTCGCGCTCGGCCGCTCGCTCGAGGTTGCGCGCGACCACCGCCTGGAGGTCGTCGATGTCGTAGCGCGTGACGCCCTCGATCTCGTCGCAGGCCGGCTCGATGTCGCGCGGGACCGCGATGTCGATGAGCACGAGCGGCCGGCCGTCGCGGGCGCCCATGACCTCCGTGAGCTCCTCGGCCCCGAGGATCGCGTGCGGCGACGAAGTCGAGGCCAGGACGATGTCGGCATCGAGCAGGCGCTCGGGGAGCTCGTGCAGCGAGGCGACGCGGCCGCCGAAGCGCGCGGCCAGCGAACGCGCGCGGGCCGCGTGGCGGTTGGCGACGAAGATCGTGCGCACCCCCTGCTCGGCCAGCGCGCGGGCCGTGAGCTCCGCGGTCTCCCCGGCGCCGATGACGAGGACGTCGCGGGCGCCGAGGTCGCCCATGACGTCGCGGGCGAGGTCGACCGCGACCGTGGAGACGCTCGCGTGGCTCGCGCCGATCCCCGTCTCGGCGCGCACGCGCTTGCCGGCCTGCAGCGCGGCGCCGAAGAGCCGGTTGGTGAGCGGGCCGGTGGTCCCCGCCGCGAGCGCGTCCTCGTAGGCGCGGCGGACCTGGCCCTGGACCTCGGCCTCGCCGACGATCATCGACTCCAGCCCCGCGGTCACGCGATAGAGCTGCCGGGCGGCGTCGCAGTTGCGCGGAGAGTACGCGAGGCCCGCGAGCGCCGTCGGGCGGATCCCGGCGCGGGTGGACAGGCGGCCGAGCAGCTCGCCCTCGGCGCGCACCGGGTTGCCGACGACGACGTAGATCTCGGTGCGGTTGCACGTCGAGATCGCGACGGCCTCGTGGATGTCGTCGGCCGCGACGAGCTCGCGCGCGAACGCGGTCGCCTCGCGCTTGGTCAGGGCGAGGCGCTCACGCAGCGCGACCGGCGCGGTCTTGTGGGAGACGCCGAACGCGAGGAGCTCGGTCATCGCGCCGCCACCTCCTCGCCTGTGCCCATCCGCGAAGCGGATTGGGTGCGCTCGCGCTCGGTCTCCACGCTCGCGTCGGCGAGGTCGTTGAGCTCGCCGAGCTCGCGCTCGAAGCGCGCCAGCTTGCGCGCCATGACGACGAGGTAGACGAGCACGAGCGCGAAGACGACGAGGTAGGCCGCCGCGACGTAGCCGGTGTTGTCGGGCAGCGTGTCGGTCACGGCGCGGGCAGGCTCGGGGCCGCGGTGCGCCCGCGGGTGGGCAGGGCGCCGTCGCCGGCGAGCTTGCGCCGCAGGGAGCGCAGCTGCGCGGAGGTGTGCTTCGAGGTCATCTCGTAGCGCCACAGCGTGACGTAGAGCAGCGCGAAGCCGGCGAGCGAGACGTAGAACGCGAGCGCCATCTTCGGGGTCAACCCGCCGTTCGCCGTTGCGAAGACGCGCGGGTGCGTGTAGGCCTGCGCGAGGCGGACCGCGAGGAAGTTCAGCGGCACGAACGCGCCCGCGGTGATCGCGAAGACCGAGGCGTAGCGCGCCTGGCGCTCGGGGTCCTCGATCGAGAAGCGCAGCGGCTGGTAGGTCGCGTAGAGCAGGAAGACGATCAGGAACGAGACGAGCGTCGGCTCGTCCCACACGAACCAGTGCCCCCAGCTCGCCTTCGCCCAGATCGAGCCGGTCACGAGCACGCCGGCGCCGAGCACGAGGCTGAGGTGGATGGCCACGTAGGACTTGAGGTCGTGGCGCGGGTCGCGCGTGCGCAGATGCTGGATCGCCATGACCCCGGCGAAGACGAACCCGCACAGCGACACGATCGCCAGCGGGACGTGGACGTAGAAGATCTTCTGCATGAAGCCCTGGTCGGCGTCCATCGGCGCGTAGAAGAACGCCAGCGCGAGCGCCGCCGTCATCGTCGCGGCGGTCAGGAGCGAGAGCGTGGTGAGTCGCGTTCCGTACCGCATCTAGTCCTCGACCAGGAAGTCGAAGAGGGCGTAGGCCAACAGACCGAACACGAGATCATAGAGCCCGAGCACGGCCATCCAGCGCAGCGGGAGCGAGCCCGCGCCCGCTTGGGCGAAGAGCGGCGTCGTGGCCTTCGCCGCGCCCGTGACGACGGGGATCAGCAGCGGCAGGGCGAGCAACGGGACGAGCAGGTCGCGCGCGCGCGTCTGCACCGCCAGCGCCCCGACGAGCGTGCCGGTGACCGCGATCCCGAGGTCCGCCAGCGCGAGGACGGCCACGAGCTGCGCGAGCTCGGCGGCCGACGGGCTCGGCCCGAGCAGCAGGATCGCGAAGGCCGGGACGGCGACGAGCTCGACGGCGGCGAGGAAGCCCAACAGCGCCGCGGCCTTGGCCACGAGCAGCGCCGTGCGGTCGACGGGCGCGAGCAGGAAGGCGTCGAGGCCGCCCTCCTCGTGGTCGGCAACGAAGAGCCGGCTCGTGCCGAGCATCGCCGCGAAGAGCAGCGTCACCCAGAGCACGCCAGCGGCGAGGTCGCCCTCGACCGATCCGCGCTGCAGGGCGAAGTGGAAGACGACGAGCGTCGTGACGCTGAAGAGCGCCATCGCGGGCACGGCCTGGGGCGCGCGCAGCTCGAGCCGAAGCTCCTTGCGCAGCAGGGCGCCGACCGCGCGCGTCACCGGTAGAGCGCCCCGATCCGGTCGACGGCGACCTGCGCCGCCGGCGCCAGCAGCTCCGCGCGCCCGGCGCGCAGCCCGAGCGCGAGGTCCGCCTCGGCGAGCCCGCCCGCCGGGTCGTGGCTCGTGACGACGCGGGTGCACCCGCTGCCCGCGCCCACGAGCGGCTCGACGAGCGCGATCGCCGCCGGGTCGAGGCTCGCCCGCGGCTCGTCGAGGAGCAGGAGCTCGGGCTCGTGGAGCACGGCGCGGCAGACGGCGAGGCGCTGCACCATGCCGCGCGAGAACGTGTGGACCTTCTCGTCGGCACGCGCGGCGAGCCCGACCTGCTCGAGGAGCGCCTCGCCACGGGCGGGCGCGACGCCGTGCAGGCGGGCGTGGAAGCGCAGGTTCTCGCGCGCGGTGAGGTCGCGGTAGAGCAGCGGCTCGTGGGCGAGCAGCCCGAGGCGCCCGCGCACGGCCCAGCCCTCGGCCGGCAGCACGCGGCCGAGCACGCGCACGGCGCCGGCGTGCGGGCGCAGGAGCGTGGCGAGCACGCGCAGGAGCGTCGACTTGCCGGCGCCGTTGGGCCCGAAGACGGCGAGCGTGGCGCCGGCAGGCAGGGACAGGCTCACGCCGTCGAGCGCGACGCGCTCGCCGTAGCGGCGCGTCAGCCCGTCGAGCTCAACGGCCGCCGGCCCGCCCACCCTCGCGCGTGAGCGTCGCCGCCGCGTGCCGCAGGACCGGGGCCAGCACGCCGAATAGCTGCTGCACGGCCTTCGGGTTGCCGGGGAAGTTGACGATCAGCGTGCGGCCCGCCACGCCCGACACGCCGCGCGAGAGCACGCCCATCGGCGTGTGCCGCAGCGAGGCCGCGCGCATCGCCTCCGCGATCCCGGGCACGTCACGGTCGATCACGGCCGCCGTCGCCTCGGGCGTGACGTCGTCGACCGTCAGTCCCGTTCCGCCCGTCGTCAGGACGAAGGCCGCGCCGCCGGCGACGTAGTGGCGCAGGCGGTCCGCGATCAGCGCGGCGTCGTCGCCGACGACCTCCATGGCGACGACCTCGGCCCCGGCCTCGTCGGCGAGGCGGGCGAGCAGCGGGCCGGAGGCGTCTTCGCGCTGCCGGCGCGCGACCGAGGTGGAGACCGTCAGCACGGCGGTCCTCATGCGCGGTCGGGGCGCACCCAGCGCCCGCTGCGCCCGCCGTCCTTGGCGAGCAGCTCGACGGCCTCGACGCGCACCGCTCGCTCGAGGCCCTTGACCATGTCGTAGACCGTCAGCGCGGCGACGGCGGCGGCGGTCATGGCCTCCATCTCGACGCCGGTGCGCGCGGTCACCCGCGCCTCGGCCACGAGCGTCACCGCGCCGGCGGCGGCGTCGACGCTCGCCTGCACGTCGACGTGGTCGAGGCCGAGCGGGTGGCAGAGCGGGATCAGCTCGCCCGTGCGCTTGGCGGCCTGGACGCCCGCGATCCGCGCGACGCCGAGGACGTCGCCCTTGGGCGCGTCCCCCGCAGCGACGAGCGCGGCCGTCGCGGGGCTCATGCGCACGACGGCGCGGGCCACCGCGCGCCGCGCGCTCGGCTCCTTGGCCGAGACGTCGACCATCCGCGCGCGTCCCTCGTCGTCGACATGGGTCAGCCGGCGCCCTGCGGACTGCGGCGCCGGGCTCGCGGCGTCGTCGTGGGTGAAACCACGGTCGGGTCTCAAGCCGGGACGACCGCGGCCTGCGCGTCCGCGACGAGGTCGCGGACGGCCTCGGCGTCGCCGGCGCGCAGGAGCTCGATCGGGTCGGGGTCGCCGTTGACGATGCTCTCGAAGAACGCCTTGCGCTCCTGGTAGGTCGGGAGCGTGCCCTTGGCCCAGCCGCGCGCGTCGTTGAGGAGGATCGCGAGCTGCGCATACTCCTCGCCGAACAGCTCGGAGACCTCGCGCTTCATGCGCTTGGCCAGCGCGGGGGAGGCGCCCGCGGTCGAGATCGCGATCGCCAGCGGCCCGGTGCGGACGATCGCCGGAAGGATGAAGTTGCACAGCGGCGGGACGTCGACGACGTTGACGAGCATCGCCAGGCGCTCGGCGTCGTCGTAGACGGCGATGTTGACGTTCGTGTCATCGGTGCTCGCGATGACCATGAAGACGCCCTCGAGGTCCTCGGCGCCGGCGTAGGGCCGGCGCTCCCACGCGATCGAGCCCTCGGCGGCGAGCGCCTCGAGCTCGGGCGTCGCCGCGGGCGCGATCAGCGTCACGTCGGCGTCGCAGGCGAGCAGGCCCTCGACCTTCTCCAGGCCGACCTCGCCGCCGCCGACGACGACGCAGCGGCGCCCCGAGAGCTTCAGGCACGCGATGTAGAACGGCGTCGCGAGCATGTCGCGCACGCAGGTCTGGTCGCAGATCCCGCGGCGGAACTGGCAGACGCACTCCTTTCCGGCGTAGGCGGCGGCAGGCATCGACCTCCAAGCGTAGTGGTCAGCAACACCGGTACGCCGGCGGGCCGGCCGTCCACCTCGCCGCCGCCGCGCTCTGGACCGCGTTCGACCGCGTCAGGCCTCGGCGGGCACTGCATGACGAGCAATGAGCGCGCGCTCCGCGCGCGCCCGCCTCGTACTCGGCACGGCGTCGCTGCGCGACCGGCGCGCGCCCTCGTCAGGCTCGGCCGCGGGCCCGGCGGATCGCCTCCAGCCGCTCGCGCAGTGCCGCCTCGGCGTCGTCGGGGACGTAGAAGCGCGTCCCCTCGAGCCGTGCGGGCAGGAGCTCCTGCGGCGAGACGTGGCCGGGAAGGTCGTGCGGGTAGTCGTAGTCCTGCCCGCGCCCCAGCGCGGCCGCCCCGGGGTAGGCGGCGCTCTGCAGCGCCGGCGGCGGCGGCTTGGCGCCGTGCTCGCGCACCTCCCGGCGTGCGGCGGCGATCGCGCGAGCGGCCGCGTTGGACTTCGGGGCGAGCGCGAGGTAGATCGCGGCCTGGGCGAGCGCGTGGGTGCACTCGGGCAGCCCGACGTGCTCGACCGCGTGGGCGGCCCCGACCGCCACCGTCAGCGCCTGCGGGTCGGCGTTGCCGATGTCCTCGGATGCGAGGATGACCATCCGCCGCGCCACGAAGCGCGGGTCCTCGCCGCCCTCGAGCATGACCGCGAGGTAGTACAGCGAGGCGTCGGGGTCCGAGCCGCGGGTGGCCTTGATCCAGGCCGAGATCGTGTCGTAGTGGCGGTCGCCGGCGCGGTCGTAGGTCAGGGCGCGGCGCTGGAGCGCGTCCTCGGCGACCTCGAGGGTCACGCGGTCGGCCGTCTCGATCCCGAGCTCGAGCGCCGAGATCGCGGTGCGTGCGTCGCCGCCCGAGCGTCCGGCCAGGAACGCGAGCGCGTCGTCGTCGGCGTCGGCCTCCACGCGGCGGAGCAGCACCTCGACCTCGGCGGCGGTGAGCGGCTCGAGCTCGTAGACCTGCGCGCGCGAGAGCAGCGCCGCGTTGACCTCGAAGTAGGGGTTCTCCGTGGTCGCCCCGACGAGCGTGACCAGGCCCTCCTCGACCGCGGGGAGCAGGGCATCCTGCTGGGCCTTGTTGAAGCGGTGGATCTCGTCGAGGAAGAAGACGGTCGCCTCGCCGCTGGTCTCGCGGCGGTGGGCGGCGCGGTCGAGCACCTGGCGGACCTCCGCGCGCCCGGCCTGCACGGCGCTGAGCTCCTCCAGGGCGGCGTGCGCGCTGGACGCGACGATGCGCGCGAGCGTCGTCTTCCCCGAGCCGGGCGGCCCGTAGAGGATCATCGAGTGGGGGTGGCCATGCTCGATCGCCGCGCGCAGGGCCGCGCCGTCGCCGAGCAGATGCGTCTGCCCGACGACGCCGGCGAGCGTCGCGGGTCGCAGCCGCGCGGCCAGCGGGCGCTCGGCGTCGTCGACGACGCGCCGGGCGCGACGCGCGTCGCCGGTGTCGAAGAGCTGGTCCATCGGCCCCCAGGGTAGGGCGCGGGTAGCCTGGAGGGCCATGGACCTGCAGCGCGAGACGACCGAGCTCCTCCAGCGCCTGGTGCGGATCGACACGGTCAACCCGCCGGGCGCCGAGCGACCGCTGCAAGAGCTGCTGGCCGGCCTGCTCGAGGCCGCCGGGTTCGAGATCGCGCTGCTCGGGCGCACCGACGAGCGACCGAACCTCGTCGCGCGGCTGCGCGGGGCCGCGGACGGCCCGGTCCTGGGGCTGCTCTCCCACGTCGACACGGTCCTCGCCGACGCGTCGGAGTGGTCCCGCGATCCGTGGTCGGGGGACGTCGTCGACGGCCTGTTGTGGGGACGCGGTTCGATCGACATGAAGTCCCAGACCGCGGCCGAGGTGACCGCCGTGCTCTCGCTCGCCCGCGAGGGCTGGCGCCCCGGGCGCGGCGACCTGCTCGTCGTCGCCGTGGTCGACGAGGAGACCGGCGGCGGCGAGGGTGCCGTGTGGCTAACCGAGACCCACCCCGACGCGGTGCGCTGCGACTTCCTGCTCAACGAGGGCGGCGGGGCGCTGCTGCCGTTCGAGGACGCTCGCGTGTACGGCGTCTGCGCCGCCGAGAAGGGCGTCCTGCGCTTCACCCTGGCCACGATCGGGGTGGCCGGGCACGCGTCGATGCCCGGGATCGGCGACAACGCGCTCCTGAAGATGGCGCCGCTGCTTCAGGCGATGCGCGATCGCCGGCCCGCGTGGGACGTCACCGAGCCGCCGCGCGCGCTGCTCGCGGCGCTCGACGTGGACCTGGACGGCGACCCGGGCGCCGCGCTCGATGCCCTGCGCGCCCGCGCCCCGCGCGCCGCCGACCTCGTCGAGCCGATGCTCGCCGTGACGCTCGCGCCGACGCGGATCCACGCGTCGGAGAAGATCAACGTCATCCCCGCGCGTGCCGAGCTGCAGGTCGACTGCCGGATCCCACCGGGGATGACGGCCGCGGCGGCGCTCGAGCGCGTCCACGCCGTGCTCGGCGGCGATACCGCGTCCGCTTCCCTGACGGGCGCAGGCGGCTACGAGCTCGTCGTCGACGAGTCGATCGTGGGCAACGGCTCGCCGGTCGACTCGCCGCTGATGGACGCGATCCGAGCGTGGGTGGCGGGCGAGGACCCCGACGCTCGCGTCGTCCCGACGATGCTCCCGGCCTTCACCGACTCGCGCACGTTTCGCGCCGCCTTCCCCGACTGCGTCGCCTACGGCTTCTTCCCCCAGCGCCACCAGGCCGCGCACGAGACGGCGGCCCTCATGCACGCCAAGGACGAGCGCATCGACGTCCGCGACCTCGGGCTCGCGGCCTCGTGCTATCGCGACGTCGCGCGGAGGCTGCTCGGGTGAGCGACGAGAAGCTGCGCCTCGGCGGGATGGCCCTGCGCAACGGCCTGCTCGTGCACGGCCCGACGCACTGGGCTGCCGCCGTGCGCCGCGAGGACGGGACGATCGGGGTCGCCTCGGGACGCAAGCCGAGCCTGCGCGGGCGACTGGGCGCGGTGCCCGGCGCTCGCGGCGTCGTGCGCCTGACCGAGGCGATCGCGGTCATCCCGCTCGTCAAGCGCGGCCTGCCCGAGGCGCGCCTGCCCTTCCAGGACGCGACCGTGCTCGCCACGATCGGCGCCGCCATGGCCGGCGGGTCGTTGCTGCGCCGGCGCGTCCGCGGCGCGGGCGGCGAGGCGGCCCTCGCGGTCCTCTCCCTGCTGCCCTCGCTCGTCTCGCTGCGCACGGGCGAGGTGGCCGCGTACCACGGCGTCGAGCACAAGGCGATCGGCGCCTACGAGCAGGACGCCGCCGACGCCCGCGACGCCACCAAGGAGCACGACCGCTGCGGCTCGCACCTCGTCGCGCCGCTGATGGCGGCCAACGTCGCCGGGGCGGCCCTGCTGCGGCGTGTCATCGAGCAGCCGACGCCGCTGGCGAGCGCGGCGGTGCAGCTGGTCTCGGTGGGCGCGGCGGTCGAGGTCTTCGCATGGTCCGAGCGCCACGCGGGCTCGCGTGCCGCCCAGGCGCTGCGGCGCCCGGGCCACGAACTGCAGCGCGTCGTCGGGACACGCGAGCCGACCGAGGACCAGCTCGAGGTCGGACGTTCGGCGCTGGCGGAGATCCTGCGGGTGGAGGGCTAGCCTGGCCGGCCCGCCCTGAAGGTTGGTCCGGCCATCGCTCGAGCGCGCCCGGCCCACGGTGTGACCGCGAGCCCCGGCCACAGCGCCTCCGTACACTCCGAGGCCAAGCGATGTTCGCCCGGGTCGACCACCTCGGCGTCGCCGTCGAGGATCTCGACGCGGCGCTCGCCCTCCACGAGGCCACCTACGGCATGGCGGTCGTGCATCGCGAGGTGATCGAGGCGCAGGGCGTCGAGGCCGTCCTGCTCGACGTGGGCGAGAACCACGTCGAGCTGCTGCGCCCGCTCGGCCCCGACACGCCGGTCGGGCGCCACCTCGCGCGCCGCGGGCCCGGGCTGCATCACGTCGCCTACCAGGTCGCCGACGTCGAAGCCGTGCTCGCGGCGCTGCGCGAGCGGGGAGTCGAGCTCATCGACGAGGTCCCGCGTCCCGGCATCCGCGCCTCGCGCGTGGCCTTTCTGCACCCGCGCGCGACCGGCGGCGTGCTCACAGAGATCGTCGAGCCCGCGGAGGACCACTGACGATCATGGCCCAGCACATCTCCATCGGCTTCCAGGCCAGCCCGCCGCTCGCGCTGCGCGTCGAAGCCGCCGAGCTCGAGCGCCTCAACGAGGCCCTCGGCGGCGACGGGTGGCACACCATCGACGCCGAGGACGGCTTCGTGCGCCTCAACCTCGCGCACGTCCTATGGGTCCGCACGGAGCGCGCGGACCACCGCGTGGGCTTCGGCCTCGCGTCCTAGTGGGCCGGCTCGAGCGCCGGTTTCTGCCCATATCGGCGGCGGTGCAGCACGGTTGCGACCAGCCCGACCGGCAGTGGAAGCCAGTCGGAGACGAGGCGGTAGGCCAGCGTGGCGAGCACGGCGTCGCCGCCCGAGACGCCGGCGAGCGCGAGCGTCGCGGTGAGTCCCGCCTCGACGAACCCGAGCCGGCCCGGGGTGATCGGGATCTGCCCGAGCAGCTGGGCGATGCAGTACGCGAGCAGGATCAGCGACGGGGTGGGGTCGGCGCCCACGGCGGTGAGCGCCGCGAGCAGCGTCGCGTAGTCGAGCCCCCACTTGCCGACGGAGGCCAGCACGGCCTGCCACCAGCCCTCGCCGAGCGCGTCGAGAAGGCGGTCGCGCTCGCCGAGCAGCCGGGCCTCGACGCTGTCGCGCGGGCGTCGCGCCACCGGCGCGGCGACGCGGGCCGCGAGCTGCAGCGGGCGGTCCCACGCCATCACCGTCACCCCGGCCGCGCCGAGCACGACGAAGAGCGCAAGGCCCGCCGGCGCCCGCGTTCAACCCGGCCTGGGCGAGCATCCGGAACTGCAGCGCCCCCGCCGCGGCGGCCCCGCCGGGCACGATCCGCCCGAACGCGTTGCCCGCGAGCTGCGACGTGGCGACCGCGTACCAGTCGCGCGTGTGCATCGCGACCTTCTGCAGCCACCACTGGCACGCGAAGCTCGCGACCTGGAGGACGACCATGACGCCCAGCCACGCCGGCTCGATCTCCTTCAGGCGCGGCGTCGAGCTCAGGACGGCGATCAGCGAGGGGGCGACGAGGCAGAGCGAGACGCCGGTGACCGCCAGCCACACCGCTCGCTTGACGAGCGTGCGGCGGTCCACGCCTAGAGCTCCCGGCGGGCGAGCGCGAGCGCGAGCTCGCCCCGGCGGCCGGGCTCGATCGCGGCGCGGAGCATCGCCGGACGGTACTCGAAGGCCCGTGCGCTGCTGTCGGGGAGCGCGGTCGCCCGGGACGCGCTCGCCCCGGCTCTCCAAGCGCATCGGCGCGACGTCCCTGACTCATCGCGTCGTCGGTCACTCGGCGAGCCGCGCGGCCGCGTCGCGTGCCCATACAGTCCGGGTGGTGATCGCGCCGTCGCCGCCGCTCGAACCCGGCGCCCGCCAACCGTGACGGTCGCCGGCACGTACGCGCTCGACACCGCGGTCAAGGCGGTCTACGCGACGGCGATCGCGATGGCGCTCTCGCGTGTGTACCTCGGCGTCCACCATCCGACCGACATCGCCGCCGGGGCGCTGCTCGGCACGGTCGTCGCGGGTGCGGCGCGATGAGGGTCGGCATCGTCGGCCTGCCCAACGCGGGCAAGTCGTCGCTATTCAACGCGCTCACCCGCGCCGGCGCCGACGCGGCCAACTACCCGTTCACGACGATCGAGCCCAACGTCGCGGTCGTTCCGGTCGCCGACGAGCGCCTCGCGCGCGTGGCCGCGACGATCGGCGCCTCGAGCGTCGTGCCCGACACCGTCGACTTCCACGACATCGCCGGCCTTGTCCGCGGCGCCCACGAAGGCGAGGGCCTGGGCAACCGGTTCCTGGCCAACATCCGCGAGACCGACGCGATCGTGCACGTCGTGCGCACGCACCGCGACCCGAGCGTCGTCCACCCCGAGGGCGGCGTCGACCCGCTTCGCGACGTCGAGACGATCGAGACGGAGCTGGTGTTCGCCGACCTCGAGCAGGCCGAGCGCCGCCTCGAGCGCGTCGTGCGCCAGGCCCGCGGCGGCGAGCGCCCGCTGCAGGCCGAGGAGCGCTGGCTGCGCGAGCTCGTCGCGGCGCTTCAGGCCGGCCGCCCGGCCCGTACGGTGCGCCCGCCCGCCGACGCGCCCCAGGCGCTGGCGAGCCTCCGGCCGCTGACCGCCAAGCCGGTGCTCTTCGTCGTCAACGTCGACGAGGGCGACGGCGCCGTCCCCGGCGACCTGGCGGCGCACGCGGCGGCGCAGGGCGCGGGCGTGGTCGCGGTCTCCAGCCGGCTGGAGGCCGAGCTGGCCGAGCTCGACGACGACGACGCGGCGGCCATGCGCGCCGACCTCGGGATCGAGCACTCCGGCCTGCGCCGCGTCGTCGACGGGGCCTTCGCGCTGCTCGACCTGATCGCGTTCTTCACAGCGGGCGAGGACAAGCCGGCGCAATCCTGGCACCTGCGTCGCGGGCTCACGGCGTGGCACGCGGCCGGCGAGATCCACTCCGACATGCAGCGCGGCTTCGTCCGGGCCGAGGTCGTCGGCTGGGACGCGCTCGTACAGGCCGGCGGCTACCGGGGCGCCCGCGAGCGCGGCATCCTGCGCCTCGAGGGCCGCGACTACGTCATGGCCGACGGCGACGTCATCACCGTGAAGTTCACGCCGTAGACGAGGCGTCCCACGACGGCGGCCACGGTCTCGCGACACCGGATCGCGCCCTGCGACCCTGGAGGCTCGAGCGATGTGGGCCGGGCGACCCCGAGCCGCCCGGCCGTCCCTACCCGTCCGGCGTCGCCGCGCGCTCGAGCCGCTCGGCGAGTCGGTTCATCCCGCGCTCGCGCGCCGCCGCCGCCGCGGCCGCCCAGTCGGTCGGCGCGTCGGGCGGGCGCTCGAGCTCGACCGGTCGAAGCGTCGCGATGTCGCGGAAGGCGTGCAGCTCGTCCTCGGCGTCGTGCAGGGCCGACCACAGGCGCGGGCGCAGCTCCCGCATCGGCAGCGCGAGGAGCGCGTCGAGCGAGCCGTGCTCGCGCAGCAGGTCGCGCGCCGTCTTCTCGCCGATGCCCCGCGCGCCCGGCAGGCCGTCGGAGGGGTCGCCGCGCAAGGCGATGAAGTCGGGCACCTGCCCGGGATCGATCCCGTAGCGCTCACGCACGCCGTCGGGCCCGATCTCGGCCGGCTCGCCGCGCCCGCCGCCCGGGAAGAGGACCGTCACGCGCTCGGAGACGCACTGGAACATGTCGCGGTCGCCGGTGAAGAGCAGCGCCGCGCCGCCCGCGCGGGCCTCGACGTCGGCGAGCGAGCCGAGCAGGTCGTCGGCCTCGAGCGTCTCGTGACGGAGCACCGCCCAGCCGAAGGCGCCGAAGAACGCGTCCGCGTCCGTCCACTGGGGCACGAGCTCCCCGGGCATCGGTGGGCGGTCGGCGTGATAGGCGGGATACGCCGCGACGCGGTAGTCGGCGGCCTCGGCGCCGAAGCAGAGCACGACGGCGCGCGGATCGTGGCGCTCCACCGCCTGCAGGACGAGGTTCGCGGTCCCGAGCAGCGCGTTGACCGGCACGCCGCCCGGGCCGGTGATCGAGGCGGGAAGCGCGTGGAAGGCGCGATAGAGCAGTGAGGGAGCGTCGACGACGAGCAGTGGTCGCATCGGTGCGGTCAACCGTATGGCCTGCGGCGCGACGAGCGCCAGGACGTCGCCTGGGACGCGCGTTTCGCCGCCGCCACCGACGATCACCCTGGGCCCATGAGCTGGAGCCCCAGATGAGCTGGGGCCCCGGTTTCGTCAGTCGCGCTCGAGCAGCATCGCGATGCCCTGGCCGCCGCCGATGCAGAGGCTGACAAGCCCGAGCTTGTGGTCCTCGTGTTCCATCTCGTTCAGGATCTTGGTCACGAGGATCGCGCCGCTTGCAGCGATCGGGTGGCCGAGGGCGATCGCCCCGCCGTTCGGGTTGACCCGCTCGGTGTCGAGGTCGAGATCCTTCAGGACCGCCAGCGATTGGGCCGCGAACGCCTCGTTGAGCTCGATCACATCGACCTCGTCAAGCGTCTTGCCGGCGCGCTCGAGCGCCTTGCGGATGGCGGGAACTGGCCCGATGCCCATGGTCTTGGGCTCCACACCGGACACCGCGTAGGAGAGGATCCGGGCCCGTACGGGCGCGCTCAGCTCCTCGGCCCGGTCGGCTGACATGACGACGACCGCGGCGGCAGCGTCGTTGACGCCGGACGCGTTGCCGGCCGTCACCGTGCCGTCCTTGTTGAAGACCGGCTTGAGCTTCGCCAGCGCCTCCAGCGAGACGTCGGGACGGGGATGCTCGTCAACCTTGAACTCGACCGTCTCCTTGCGCGCCTTGATCTCGACGGGCACGACCTCGTCCTCGAAGCGGCCGGCCTCACGCGCCGCCGCGGCGCGGCGGTGGGACTCGAGCGCGAACTCGTCCTGTGCCTCGCGGGAGATCCCATGGGACCCGGCCAGGTTCTCGGCGGTCACCCCCATGTGGATCTTGTTGAAGGGGTCGGTGAGCGCGCCGACGACCGCGTCGGTGAGCGACGCGTCCCCCATCCGCGCGCCCCAGCGCGCGTTCTCCATCCAGTAGGCGCCCCTGCTCATCGACTCGGCACCGCCCGCCACCGCCACCTCGGTGTCGCCGCTCTGGATCATCTGGGCGGCCGAGACGATCGCCTGGAGGCCGCTGCCGCACAGACGGTTGAGCGTCATCGCCGGCGACTCTTTGGGGATGCCGGCGTTGATGCCGACGACCCGCGCCAGATACATGTCCTCGGGGGAGGTGTGGATGACGTTGCCAAAGACCACCTGCTCGACCTGGCCAGGCTCGATGCCTGCCCGCTCGACAGCCGCGCGGGCGGCGGTCGCGCCAAGCTCGGTCGGCGGGATGTCACGCAGACTACGTCCGAACGTGCCGATGGCGGTCCGGGCCGCCGAAGTGATTACAACGCTGGTCACATGCTTCCTTTCCTATCGACAACACCCCGGGGCAGCGCCCCGGACGATCACAGCGCGCGGCGCGGCGAGAAGTCAACCCTGCTCTGCCGCACGGCGCCGCCGGCGAACACGCCCGCCGACTGACTGTCGCGTACTTGTGGTTGGCATTGTGCCGTGTCTTCCGTTCGGCTAGTGGAGCCGCTCGACGATCATCGCCTGTCCCAACCCGCCGGCGACGCACATCGACTCCAGGCCGAACCGGCCGTCCAGCGAGTCGAGGTTGTTGAGCAGGGTGGTCATGATCCGTGCGCCGGTCATCCCGAACGGGTGGCCGATCGCGATCGCGCCGCCGCTGATGTTGAGCTTGTCCGGGTCGATGCCGAGCTCGTCGCGGCACGGCAGCACCTGGGCCGCGAACGCCTCGTTGATCTCGACCAGGTCGATGTCGTCGATCGTCAAGCGCGCCTGGTCGAGCACCGCCCTGATCGCCGGTATCGGGCCGAGGCCCATGATCTCCGGGCGGACCGCCGCCACCGAGGACGCGACGATGCGCGCCCGGGGCTCGAGTCCCAGCTTGCTCGCCTTCTCCTCGGACAACACCAGCACCGCCGCAGCGCCGTCGTTGAGCGGGCACGCGTTGCCCGCGGTCACCGAGCCGCCGGGCTTGAAGGCGGGCTTGAGCTTCGCGAGCGCCTCCACGGTCGTGCCGGCGCGCGGCCCGTCGTCCTTCGTGACCGTGTGCGCCGGGATGACGTTGCCGCCGGCGTCGTGGGTCTCGCGGATGTCCACGCCCACGATCTCGCGGTCGAAGTGGCCGCTCTCGCGCGCCGCGACCGCGCGCTGCTGGGACAGCGCCGCCCACTCGTCCTGGGACTCGCGGCTGACCTTGCAGCGCTCGGCCACGTTCTCGGCCGTGAGCCCCATCGGGATGTACACGTTGTACACGGCGCCGTCTGTGCCGTCGATCCGCGGGTTCGTAGCGGGAAGCGTCATCCCCGCGCCCCGCGACGAGCACTCCACCCCTCCCGCGATGTACTGATCGCCTTCGCCCGCCTTGATCGCGTGGAACGCCATACGGATTGTCTGCAGCGAGGATGCACAGAAGCGGCTCACCGTGACCGCCGGAACATGATGGTCGATCCCGGCCAGCAACTGCGCGTTGCGGGCAACGTTGAAGCCCTGCTCGTGCTCGGGGAAGCCACAGCCCATCATGATGTCGTTCGTCTCTTTGAGATCGACCCCCGGGTTGCGCTCCACGAGCGCGCGCAGCGGGATCGCGCCGAGGTCGTCGGCCCGAACGTCCCGCAGCGTGCCCTTGACCGCCCGCCCGACGGGCGTCCGGATGGCGTCGACAATGACCGCTTCAGACATGGATCCTCCTAGGTGGCCGTCGGCCGCGATCCGCGGCCGAAATCGTGGTGGGAAGGGTGGCCCTCGCGCAGCCGCGTTTGGCGCCCGAGCTCATTCGATTGCTAGCTTAGGGCTGACATAGCTAGCTCCACCGTATCCAGCTCTGGCTTAGCTGTCAAGAAGTTAGCTATGATCGGCGCATGGACCATGCCCTCCGAGTGGCCGGATCACTCGAGCCTCGCAGCGGCTGGACCGCCGAGCGGTGCACGATCGCCAAGTCGCT
The DNA here is from genome assembly GCA_963803375.1 of uncultured Actinomycetes bacterium. GTDB lineage: Bacteria > Actinomycetota > Thermoleophilia > Solirubrobacterales > Solirubrobacteraceae > JAOPZW01. The sequence goes on from CAWDMB010000016.1 coordinate 36,795, forward strand.
CGAGGTGATCTCCACCCGTTCAGCGTTCTTGATCCTGCGCGAGGCGTTCTACGGAACGACGCGGTTCGACGACTTCGCGCAGCGCGTCGGGATCAGCGAGCCGGTGACGGCCGCCCGCCTTCGGGAGCTCGTGGAGAACCGGCTGCTCGTGCGCGAGGACTATCGGGAGCCAGGGCAGCGCACGCGGCAGCGTTACCGGCTCACCGACAAGGGCGCCGATCTCTTCCCGGCGCTCGCTGCGCTGATGCAGTGGGGCGACCGCTGGCTCGACGATCGCGGCGGGCCTGTTGAACTGTGCCACCGTGACTGCGGCGAGCCCGTCGCCGTCGAGCTTCGCTGCGCCGCCGGACACAGGGTCGGCCCCGACGAGCTCGATCTCGTCGCCCGCCGCCGCCGGCGTCCCCAGGCGGCGCCCGCCGGCTAGTCCGCGTCGCGCGGGTCCGCTCGGCGCGCTGCTGATCACCGCGGGTGTGGGGCTGCTGACGCTCGGCCTCGTAAAGCGCGGGGACTGGGGCCGCGGCAGGCCTCGGCTGTGCCTGGTCGCGGCACGACCGGCGCCCGTCCGCCCCGGCGTCTGGCCGGGGCGGACGGGGATGCCGGCGGTCAGGCGGCCGCGGGCTGCGGCAGCGTCGCGCCCTCGCCGACGGGCTCCAGCGGCTGGCGCTCGATCTCGCGCTCGCGCACCAGCCACAGGGCGAGGACCGCGCCGGCGAAGCAGAGCAGCGCGCCGAGCGTCAGCACGTCGTTGAAGCCTGCGAGGAACCCCTCGTGGGCCGCGTTGGAGACGACTTGCTGGTCCTGCGGGGGAACCGCTGAGAGGGCCTGGTGCAGGTTGCCCGCGGAGGCGGCCTCGATGAGCTCGCGTGGGCGATTGCCGCTCGCAGCGGGAGTTCCGGCGGCGAGCGCGCTGATCTTGTCGGCCCCGCGGCCGACGAAGATCGCCCCCCAGACGGCGATGCCGACGGCGACCCCGACCTGGCGGAAGGTGTCGTTGATGCCGGCCGCCATGCCGCTGCGCTCCTTGGGCACGACGCTCAGGGCGACGTCGGCGATCACCGGGTTCAGCAGGCCGATTCCGCCACCCAGGACGAGGAAGCCGCCGAGCAGGGTCGTCCACTCGTCGCCGGCCGTGATGCCCGACATCAGCAGCAGGCCGATCCCGGCGAGGCCCAGGCCCGCGCTCAACATCGCGCGCGCGGGGATCCGGGACAGCAGCGCGCCCGCGATTGGTGCCACGAAGAAGGTCGCCAGCGTGAGCGGCAGGTAGCGCAGCCCCGCCTGCAGCGGCGAGTAGCCGAGGTAGTTCTGCAGGTAGAGGGTGATGTAGAGGAACAGCGCGAAGGCCGAGCCCGAGACCGCGAACGCGGCAAGCTGCACCCCGGTGAACGCCGGGCGCTTGAAGAGCTCGAGTGGCAGCATCGGCTCGCTGACCCGCCGCTCGACCGCGATGAACGCCGCGAGCAGCGCCGCGGACGCGGCGAACAGCGACACGATCAGGTTGCTGCCCCAGCCCTCGTCATTGCCGCGCACGAGCGCCAGCACGAGCAGGAACAGCGCGGCGCTGAACGTCGCGACTCCGGCCCAGTCGACGCGGGTTGCGTTGGGGTCGCGAGTCTCGCGCAGCTTCAGGTAGGTGATGGCGATCGCCGCGACGCCGATCGGCACGTTGAGGTAGAAGATCGACGCCCACCCGAGCGTGTCGGTGAGCGCGCCGCCGACGAGCGGGCCGATCGCCACCGCGACGCCGATCGTCGCTCCGTACAGCCCCATCGCCGTGCCGCGCTCGCGGCCGGCCGTGAACTCCTGAGCGATCAGGGCCAGCGAGACCGCGAACATCACCGCGCCGCCTACCCCCTGAAGAGCGCGCGCCAGGTTGAGAAACGTCGGGTCCGGGGCCAGCGCGCACAGCAGCGAAGCGACGGTGAAGATCGCCAGCCCGGCGGCGAACACCCGACGGCGTCCCAGCCGGTCGGCGAGCGAGCCGGCCGTCAGTACCAGGGCCGCGAGCGTCAGCGCGTAGGCGTCGACCACCCACTGCAGGTCGGTGAAGCTCGCGCCGAGATCCTCGCGGATCGACGGCAGCGCGACGTTGACGACCGTGATGTCGAGCAGCAGCATGAACGTCGCCACGCTCACCGCCATGAGGGTCCACCACTTCCTCGCCATGAACTTGCTCCGATCCCTAGGCTATAGTTGTCAGGCAACCTTGTAAGATGTCCTGATGGTCTGGCTACCTTATCAGGAGTCCTGACGAAATGGCAAGTGATCTCGATCACACGACGCGACTGCCGCTGATTCGCCTGTTGGACGTCGCCTTCGACGATTTCAGCGACGAGCTGTCGAAGCGCGTCGAAGCGGCCGGCTTCACGGACATCCGCCCCGGCCACGGATGCGTCTTCGGCACCATCGACCCGCAGGGATCGCGGCTCACCGACCTCGCCCAACGCGCCAACATGACCAAGCAATCCGTGGGCGAGGCGACCAGCGACCTGGAGCAGCGCGGGTACGTCGAGCGGGTCCCCGATCCCAACGATGGCCGCGCGAAGATCATCCGGCTCACCGAGCGCGGCCGCGAAGCACAGGCCGTCGGCCGTCGACTCATCGATGACGGCGAGCGCGAGTGGGCAGAACGCTACGGCCAAGAGCGAGTCGCCGCGCTGCGCGAGACACTCGAGGCGATCACCGCCGAGCGCCTCGGCGCCGTACCCGCATAGGCCCGCAGACGCGGGCACGCCGCCCGTGCCCTCCCCGATCGGTCGCGCTCGCTCCCGCGCGACGAGCGGGCGTCGCACACGACTCTTCGGCAGACGCCCCCTGGATTCCGCCGGCAGGCGGCTGGGCGGCGGGCTGCGCTTTCAGGAAGCGCTCGCGCTCGGCGCCTGCGCGGGCGCGTAGATCCGCTCGACGTAGTCGTCGAGCATGCGCCCGGCGCAGAACGCCGGCGCGAGCGTGCGCATCGAGGTGCGGACGCGCGCGAGCCAGGAGCGGGGAATCCCGTCGGCGTCCCGGTCATAGAACTGCGGCGCGACCTCCTGCTCGAGCAGGCCGTAGAGGGTCGCCGCGTCGCGCTCGTCCTGTGCCGTGTGATCGGAGTCGACGTCGCCCGGCAGCGCCCAGCCGTTGGCCCCGTCGTAGGCCTCCGCCCACCAGCCGTCGAGCACGCTCAGGTTCAGCCCCCCGTTGATGACCGCCTTCATGCCGCTGGTCCCGCTCGCCTCGAGCGGCGGTCGCGGCAGGTTGATCCAGAGGTCGCACCCGCGCACCATCCGAGCGGCCACGCCGAGGTCGTACTCGTGCAAGTAGACCACGCGCTCGCTGACGGCGGCGGCGTTCTTGAAGCGGAAGAGGTCCTGGACGACGCGCTTGGCGTCGTCGTCGCTCGGATGGGCCTTGCCCGCGAGCACGACCTGGATGGCGTGGCGCCCGGCGAGCAGGGCCAGCGCCCGGCCAGGGTCCTCGGTCAACAGGCGCAGGCGCTTGTAGGTCGCGTTGCGGCGCGCGAAGCCGATCGTGAGCACGTCCGGGTCGAAGGCGCGCGCGGCCGCCTCGACGCCCCGGCGGGGTTGGTGCTCCGCCAGGCGATTGATCACGCTGCGCTCGCGCACGAACTCAACCAGCTCGGCTCGCTGCTCCTGCCGGGCAGCCCAGAGCTCGGCGTCGGGGATCGCGTCGAGCGCCTCCCAGGTCGCGCGGTCGCTCGCCCGCTGCCCCCAGTCGTGACCGAGGTAGCGGTCGAGCAGGCGGCGCACCGGGGGCCCCACCCAGGTCGGCAGGTGCACGCCGTTGGTCACGTGACCGATCGGGACCGCGTCGACGTCACGCCCCGGCCAGAGCGTGCGCCACATCTCACGGGCGATGCCGCCGTGGCGACGGCTGACGCCGTTCGCCGCGCTGCTCATCCGCAGGCTGAACCGCGTCACGCCGAAGGGCTCTTGGCCGTTCTCGGGGTACTCGCGACCGAGCCGCACGATCGCCTCGGGATCGATGCCGGTCTCGGCCGCGACGCCGCCGAGCGTCCGCACCACCTCCGCCGGGGGATACGTCTCGTTGCCGGCCGGGACGGGCGTGTGCGTCGTGAACACCGTGCGCTGGCGCGCCGCATCGAGCGCCGCGTCGAGTGGCGCGCCTCGCGCCAGCTCGCGCCGCACGAGCTCGAGGGCCGCGAACGCCGCATGACCCTCGTTGAGATGCACGAGCGCCGGCTCGATGCCGAGCGCAGCGAGGGCGCGAACGCCCCCGACGCCGAGCAGGGCATACTGCGATAGGCGGGTGACGGGCTCGCCCACGTACAGCTGGGAGGTGATCCACCGCTCGAGCCGCCCGTTCTCCGGTACGTCTGCGTCGAGCAGGAAGAGCGGTACGCGACCGACGGCGACGCGCCAGATCTGGAGCGTGACGTCGGCCCCGCGGATCGGCACCGTGACCGTGAGCAGCCGCCCCTCCGCCGTGCGCACCGGGGCGGCGGGAAGCCGCGCAGGATCGATGTCGACCCAAGACTCCTGCTGCCAGCCGGACTCGTCCAGCCGCTGACGGAAGTACCCCTGGCGGTACATCAGGCCAACGGCCACGAGCCCCAGCGCGCGATCGGAAGCCTCCTTGAGGATGTCGCCGGCCAGAGCGCCCAGCCCGCCGGAGTAGATCGGTAACGACTGGTGCACCCCGTACTCGGCGCAGAAGAGGGCGATCGGCTGCTCCGGCGTCACCGGCCCGGCGCTCGGCCGGTCGAGGTCGGCTCGCAGCGCCTCCTCGAGCGACGCCGCGGCCGCGAGCAGCGCCGGATCGCCGGCCGCGCGTGCGAGCGCCTCGCCCGACGCCTCCTGAAGCAGGCGGACCGGGTTCTCGCCACAGAGCTCCCAGCGAGTCGGGTCGACCGAGCGGAACACGTCCTTGCCCCCCGCCTGCCAGCACCAGCGGTAGTTGTAGGCGATGCGAGCGAACGGCGCGAGGGGCTCCGGGAGTCGCGCGGCGAGATCCGTGGCCCGCTCGTCGAGCTCCTCCTGTCCGCGGCTCACGACCGCCATGATTGCAGGTCGCGCCCGGCTTCCGCCCTCGGCCAAAGGCGATCAGGTCCGCCCTGCGACCGCCACGCCAACCCCGCGTCCGTTGCACCGCCGGGGTCACCGAGCATGGCTCGAGGCCGGCCTGGTCCCGTTGCTCGGGGCGCGGATCGGGATGCTTGCCGTGAGGGCTACGACACGTCGCGCTCGGCCTTCAGCCAGTGCTCGACGTGGTCGCCGCCGCCTTCGGCCTCGTAGAGCTCGTAGGCGCGCTCGGCAATCGCCTCGTGACTTGGCGCCGGCCGGCGAGGCCGGCGTCGCGTCTTCGCCGATGCCGTGGCGGCCGCCTTCGCGGGTGCGTTCTTCTTGGTCGCCTTGGTCGGCGCCTTCTTGGCGGGCGCCCGCTTTGCCCGGTTGTCTGGATTCGAGGCCACTGTTCCCCCGACCTGATCGTGTCGACGCGCGGGATCGTACAGATCGGCGCCGCTGATGATCAACGACCGCGCTGCGGCCGCGGGTCGATGCGCTGCTCGCAGACGTGGGTGGGTTCGCCTTGGCGGAAAGCTGAGGTCATCGGGAGAACAGCCTCCCGGCCTGCTCGAGGTGCTCGGTGGCTTGGTCGAGCTCGTGGTGGCAGCGCTGCACCCAGGCTTCGCCCCAGAAGAAGTTGCAGCTCGTCTCGGCCCGCAGGACCTTGGCGAGCGCATGCTCGAGGTGGTGGTACAGGTCTGGGTTGCTCTCGCCGATGGCGATCGCGTTGTGGCGGGCGGCGTGGACTGCCTGGCTGAGCTCTCCGACACGGGTGAGCGCCTGCTGCTGGGCCAACGAGCCGGTCCATTGGACGAACTCGGTGCCGTGGTGCCAGCCGGTGTTCCACGCCCCCGCCGCTACCGTCACCCAGCCGTGCGGTCCGTGGCGCTCGAGGTAGTCGGAGATGAATGTGGGGCGGATGCCGCCAGCGCGGCCGGCGCGCACCTTCTCCATCAGCCCGGCATGGAAGCTGCCCCAGAAGTTGCTGCCGGGTGTCGTGTCGCGAAACCACCCGCCGTTCTCGCCGTCGGTGGCGGTGGTGACGAGCGGGGGGAAGTCGCAGCACCGGGTGCGGGCCTTCACCTCCGAGATGAACCAGTCGGCCTCCATGCCCGACTCCTGCGCGTTGGAGAGGTCGCGGTCGCGGACCACGACCACGATCTGCTCGCCGCCGAAATTGGCGAGGTGAGGGCGGTAGCGCAGCTCCTCCCAGCGCATGGGCGTCAGCGGAGAGACGTGCTCGCTGTCGACGATGACGTAGCGATAGTGGTGGCGGCAAAGGGTGGGAACCAGGTCCATGCAGAAACCCAGCTCTGGCGGCCAGAAACCCGGGAAGTGGTCGCGGGCGAGGAGATGGCCGGCGAGCCCGCGCCAGCGCTCCAGGTGCTCCTCCCAGTCGGCCGGAGGGATCAGCGGCAGGACCGGATGGTGATAACCGGTGCCGAGGACCTCGATGATGCGGGCGTTCTGCAGATACCACAGCAGCGACCCGCAGTCGACGACTCCGTAGACTCGACGTTGGAAGTCGGGGCTGGCGAGCGTCTCGAGCAGGTTCCCGGAGAGCGACAGGTGGACGCGTCCGACGTCCTCGTACTGCCACAGCGAGCGCGGGATGCGGTCGATCGCCCACAGGATCTCCTTGGCCTGCCACTCCTGCGTGTCGAGCAGCTGCTCGAGGTTGCCCGGTGGCTGGTGGAGGTTGAGGACGAGCGCGAACTCGACGTCGGCCATGGCCTCTCCAGCGCGCTCACAGATCGCGCGCGGCGATCTCCGTGGTGCGGCGGGCCAGCTCGGCTCCGTAGGCCGTCCACACGCCCTCGCCCCAATAGCGGTAGCAGCTGGTCTCGCTGGCGAGCAGGTGAAACAGCGCGTTGCGGTAGCTCGGATCGGAGCTGGGGACTCCCCGAGCGAGCACGCGCTGGTGGAACTGCGAGCTGGCGCGCTCCATCGGGATCAGGACGTCATCGTAGCCGCGTACCCAGGAGATGTTGTTCGTCCAGCTGCCGCCCTCCATGTGAAAGCGATCGTCCTCGCGGCCCGCGTCCTCGATCACCTGCGCGAGCCGGTCGGGGCCGTCCCCCGGGTCCATGCGGTCCCAGATGCGGCGCTGAAAGAGCGGTTCGAGCACCGGCAGGTCCCCTTCGCCCACGCCGCTTGCGAACAGGCGCTCGAGATACTCGGTCGCGTTCAGCAGCGCGGTGGCCGACCCCGAGGAATCGCGGACGGCCTCGAAGTACTTGGGCGGGAACTCGTTCATCATCACCCCGCCGTTCTCCCCGTCGGCAATCTGCGTCACGAGGGGGGGCACCATGCGATCCCCCAGCTCCCAGCGGCCAAGTGTGCGCGCCTCGTAGTAGGGCTGCATCTGCGCGACCAGCTTGGTGTCGCTCCCCTGCGTCTTGACGATCGCGACGATGCTCGCCGTCTCGCCGCTGGAACTCGTGCAGACCAGCCGGTGGGGCAGGTGCTTGCGCTCGACGCCCGAGCCATCCGGCTGCTCGACCGTGTGCTCCTGCACGAGCACCCAGCGGTATCCGCAGTCCAGCAGCGTGCGCACGAAGTCGTAGGCGACGTCGGGATGGTTCGGCAGCGCCATCTCAGACGGAGAGAAGCCGCGCACGCGAGCGAGCGCCTCGAGCCCGAACAGCGCGGCGAAATGGTGCTGCCATGCCCGTACGTGCAGACGAAAGTCCTGAACCGGCGTCGACGGAGCGACGGAGTGTCCCCAGGGGCAGCCGAGCCACTCCACCGCCCAGCGATACCTCGGGTCGCACGTGATCGACCGCAGCGCCTCCAGCACATCGTCGGCGCCCATCTGCTGCAAGCCGTGCAGCAGCGTGCCCGAGTACTCGAGCATCACCCGCGGCTGCAGGCCCTCGCCGATCAGCTGCGGGATGAACTCCCCCATCCGCCGGTAGCACCACCGAAACACCGGCGCATTGTGGTTGTCGCCGACGTCGGGGTGCTCCTCCATGTATTGCAGGTTGCTGATCAGACGGGCCGTGCGCAGGTCGTCTCCGCCGGCGGGAATGAGCGGCTGGTGCATATGCAAGGCGATCGCGTAAGCGCTGTCGATGCCCGCGAAGGGATCGCCCGCGCCGTCACGCCAGAACACGGGCGCCCCGCTGCAGACGCGTATCGCCTCGTCGACCATGCTCTCGGAGCCGGAGATGTTCGGCAATCCATCGACGTACTCTGCTAGCTGATCCATGTCGCGATCCTCTGCTCCTCACTTGTGCCTGATGTAGTCGTAGACGTTGAGGTAATCCTGGGCCGGCCGCGCCCACGAGTGATCAGCCCGCATCCCGTTGAGTTGCAGCTCACGGAACTCCGCGGGATAGGCGTTCCAGAGCCCGATCGCGCGGGCCATCGCCGATTCTAGCGCCGGCGGGTCCACGTGGTGAAAGACGTAGCCGTTGCGCTCCGGGCCGGGGAGTGACGAGTAATCGCGATCGAAGACGGTGTCGACCAACCCGCCGGTGGCGCGCACGATCGGCACGGTCCCGTACTTCAACGCGATCAGCTGCGTCAGCCCGCACGGCTCGAACAGGCTCGGCATCACCAAGAGGTCGCTTCCAGCGTAGACAAGATGTGCCAGCTCGACGCTGAAGGTGAGCTCGAGATGGCAATCTGGATTGTCGTTGAGCTCGTGCTTCAGGCGCCAGAACTCCGCGCCGATCGCCGGGTCGGGGCTGGTCCCCAGGAGCACGAACTGCGCGCCCTCGGCCAGCGCGTAGAAGAGGGCATGACGGATCAGGTCAACGCCCTTCTGGCGGTCCAGGCGCCCGATCGACGCCACCACGGGCTTGAAGCCATGCCCGAGCAGGAACCGGTCGCGCAGCGCCTGCTTGTCGGCGTACTTGCCGTCGAGCCACTCGCTGCCGTACCGCGCCGGGATCCACGGATCGATCTCCGGGTTCCATGCGTCGTAGTCGACGCCGTTGAGCACGCCACCGAACTTGTGGCCATGGACGTGCAGGGTGTGGCCGAGGCCCCGACCCTGCTCGGTGTACTGCGCCTCCCATGCGTGCTGCGGAGAGACGGTCGTAACAAAATTGGCGTACACGATGCCGCCCTTCATGAGGTTCAAGGCGGCGTGATTGAACTCATCCCGCAAGCGATCGTAACTGTAGAAATGGCCCGGGCGCGTGAGGCCGGTGGCCCACAGCACCGCCTCGCCGGCGACCCCCTGATGACCGAAGTTGTGAATTGTAAAGCACACGCGCTGATCACCCATGCCGAGGTCACGGTATATCTCGTACAGCAGCACGGGCACCAGGGCCGTCTGCCAATCATGACAGTGAATGACCTCGGGCCGCTTGTTGGACTGCAGCATGAACTCCAGCGCGGCCTTGGACAAGAAGGCAAAGCGAAGCACATCGTCCGCCGAGCCGTACAGGTGCCCGCGCTCGAAAAACCGATCGTGCGAGTGCGGCTCTATGAAAAAGCACTTGCGGCCGACCACGAACCCGAACCACACCGTACAGTGAATCGCGCCGCTGTACCATGGAACCCAGAGATCCCAGTACGTCACGGTCAGATCGGAGATCAGGTCATAACGCATGCAGTCGTACTTCGGGAGGATGATCTCCACAGCGTGGCCGCGCAGCTCGAGCTCACGACTGAGACCCAACACGACGTCCGCCAGCCCGCCGGCCTGCGCGGCCGGCGCGCACTCGGACGCCACCATCACCGCAAACAACGCAGACCCTCGTTGAGCACCGGAGTCCCCCCGTCGCCGGCGACAGAAGCGTGCGCACTCCCGTCGCCCTCCGCGAAACATGACGAAGCCGCCAAGCGCCAGATCCTAGCCCAGAGGTGCCCGTGCGCCGACGTGCCCGACGCCGACACGCGGATCGCGGTCCACGCGCCGGTCGACCGTCGCCGCCCAGCCGCGTGCGGCGTGGGCGTGGCATCGACCGCGAGCGGCCGCTCAGCGCTTGGCCAGCTGCTTCGGCGTGACGAAGTCCGTGAGCTCCGCGCGGCCCGGGCGGAGGTCGCCCCAGCGGCCGCTGAACTCGAGCGTCGCGAGCGCGCCGGTCGGATACTTGCGGCGGAGGTCTGCGAGCTTCTGCCCGCTGCCGGCCAGGCTGAGCGCGAGCCGCTCCACGCCGGGGCTGTGGCCGATCAGCATCAGCGACTCGACGCCGTCCTCGACCGCTCGCAACCGCTCGAGCAGGCGCTGCTCGGAGGCGGCGTAGAGCTCGCGCTCGATCTGCACGGATATCCCCTCGCCGAGCGCCGGCGCGATCCGCTCGAGCGTCTCGCGCGTGCGCCGCGCCGACGAGCAGAGCACCAGCTCGGGTGTGACGCCCGCCCGGCCCATGTGCTCGGCGATCAGCTTCATCGCGCGCCGTCCACGTGGCGCGAGCGGGCGGTCGTGGTCGACGAGCTCGGAATCGTCCCAGCTCGACTTCGCGTGGCGGAGGAGAAACAGCTGCTTCATTGGGTCCACTGCCGCCTTGGGATGATGTCGATTCGGCGTGTCGCAGCCCTCGCCGCGGGTCAGCGGCGGCAGCTCGACGCGCGAGCCGGTGACGATCGCGAGCGCCTCGACCGCACCGTCGGCGGGACCGGCCGGCGGCGCACGCCGCTAGCCGACGCGCATCGTCGGGCCGAGCGCGCCGCGGAACGCCACGCGGTAGAGGCCCGGCCGCGCGACGGCGGCCTCGTAGCGCCCACCGGCGTGGACGACGGCGTCGGCCACGGTGCGCCAGCGACCGCCGGCGCGGCGCTGCACCTCCAGCGACGTCCCGGCCCGTGCAGGCGCGATCGTCCCGGTCAGACGGGCGGCGACCCGCGTCGCGCCGGCGGCGCGGGCCGGGCCGGGGACCGGCGGTGGCGGTGGCGCCGGCGCCATGACGGTCGTGCCCACGGTCGTGAACGAGGCCCAGGTGTCGTAGAGGCCGAAGGCCGCTCGCAGTCGCGGGCCCGTCACGGTCGTGCTCCCGCGGCTGCCGAGCACCGCCGCGCGCACGACGCGCGGCGAGACGCCGCGCTGCAGGACCTGGATCCCGCGGAAGCGGCCCTTGATCGAGCGCCCGATCCGCGCGCGCACCTGAGCGTCGCTGAAGCGCAGCGGACCCCAGCGGTGCTTGGGCGCGACGCTGTCGAACGGGTCGTCGACGCCCTTCAGCCACGGCCTGGGCGCCGAGCCCACGAACGAGTTCTGGATGTCCTCGGTCCTGCCGCCCGAGCTCGAGAAGAAGAACGTCGTGACGGGCGCGCCGGCGTAGGTGACGACGACGCCGCCGGTCGCGGCCACGGCCGCGTCCGTCGCCGCCGACTCGGCCGCGATCCCGCGATAGACCTGCGAGCTGACGCCGGCGTGCTGGTCGAAGAGCGCGCCGCCCGCGTGGGTCGTGATCGCGTACGTGCGCGCGGCCACGGCCTGGGCCTTGAGCGCCTCGGTCGGCCAGCTCGACGGGACCTCCCCGCCGACGACCCCGCGCACGTAGCTCTCGAGGTCGAGCGCGTTGACCGCCGCGATGCCTGAGCCCGAGGGGCTCAGGACGAGCCCGCCGCGATAGAGGCCGTCGCGCACGGCGGAGGTCGTGACCCCGAAGAGCCGCAGCGGCTGGCCCGGGGGCGGGTCGACGCGCAGCTGCGGGCCGGTCAGCAGCGCCCGGCCCGACGCGGACCGGAGCACGACCCCGGCTCCCCGACGGGCGACGCTGTACGTGCGCCGCGCCGAGAGCCCGCGGCCGCTCGCGCTGACGACGCCGCGGAAGCGCTGGACGGACCCCGTCTGCAGGAGCACGCGCACCTGTGGGCTCGCGCTGAGCTGCCCGAGCGCGGTGCCCGTGTAGTAGTGGGCGAGGATCGACTGGTAGCTCGCGAGGTGCAGCGCGTAGCCGTAGGCGCCGTACTGGCTGAGGCCGATGCCGTGGCCGAAGCCCGCGCCGCGGATCGTCAGGCGCGTGGCCGCGCCGGCCGCGGGCGCGCAGGCCAGCGGCACCGCGGCGAGGAGCAGGATCGCCAGTCGGCGCATCGATGCAGGCAACCCGGATCGGCCCTGGGGAGTTGCGGTGGTAGCTTGCGCGACGTGGGGCACGGACCGTCTCAGGGTAGGCGCTCGGGCCGATGAGCGGGCGCCGGGCCTCCGACGTCTTCGTGGAGTGCCTGGAGGCGGAGGGCGTCCGCTACGTCTTCGGCATCCCGGGCGAGGAGACCCTCGACCTCAACCGGTCGCTCGCCAACTCGTCGGTCTCCTTCGTGCCCGTCCGCCACGAGCAGGGCGGGGCCTACATGGCCGACATGTACGGCCGGCTCACGGGCCGCGCCGGCGTCTGCCTGGGCACGCTGGGTCCCGGGGCGATGAACCTCGTCACCGCGATCGGCGACGCCTACCTCGACCGCGCGCCGCTCGTCGCGCTCACGGGCCAGGCGGACCTCGAGCGCATGCACAAGGAGTCCCACCAGTTCATCGACCTCGTCGAGCTCTTCCGGCCGATCACGAAGTGGAACGCCCGCGTGACGAGCCCGGAGATCGTGCCCGAGGTCGTGCGCAAGGCCTTCAAGGTGGCCGAGTCCGAGAAGCCGGGGGCGACGCATCTCGAGCTGCCCGAGGACGTCATGGCCGCCGCGGTCGAGGGCGCCGTGCCGCTGGCGCGCCGGCGGCCGGTCAAGCCCGAGCCCAGCGCGCGCGAGCTGCTCGAGGCCGCCGACGTCATTCGCAACGCGATCAACCCGGTGGCGCTGGCCGGCAACGGCGTCGTGCGCGCCGGCGCGGCCCCCGCGCTGCGCGAGTTCTGCCGCGCGACGGGCATCGCGGTGGCCGAGACCTTCATGGGCAAGGGCCTCGTCGACTTCACCGACCCCAAGGCGCTGGGCACGGTCGGGTTGCAGTCGCGCGACTACGCTATGGCCGGCTTCGAGGACGCCGACGTCGTCATCGCCGTCGGCTACGACCTCGTCGAGCACTCGCCGCAGCACTGGAACCCGCGCAAGGACAAGACGATCGTGATCGTCGACTCCGAGCCGGCCGAGATCGACGAGTTCTTCCAGGCCGAGGTCGAGCTCGTAGGCGACATCTACCACGGGCTCACGCGGCTGGCCGAGGAGTGCCGCGACGTGCCCCACTCGGGCGGCTCGCAGCGCCTGCGCGACGTCGTGCTCGGGCGCTTCGAGGCCGCGCGCGAGGACGACGGCTTCCCGTTCCAGCCCCCGCGGGTGCTGTGGGAGATCAGGGACGCGCTGGGCCCCGAGGACATCCTCATCTCGGACGTGGGCCTGCACAAGCTCTGGATCGGGCGCATGTTCCCCGCCCACGAGCCCAACACGGTCCTGATCGCCAACGGCCTCGCGGGCATGGGCTTCGCGCTTCCGAGCGCGATCGCCGCGAAGCTCGTGCACCCCGAGCGCAACGTGGTCACGGTCAGCGGGGACGGCGGCTTCCTCATGAACTGCCAGGAGCTCGAGACCGCCGTGCGGCTGCGTACGTCGATCGTCAACCTCGTCTGGGAGAACCGCCAGTTCGGCTCGATCGTCTGGAAGCAGGACAAGCGCTTCGGCGAGCACTTCGGGACGGACTTCACCAACCCGGACTTCGTCCGCCTCGCCGAGTCCTTCGGGATGCCGGCGTTCCGCTGCGAGGCGGTCGACGACCTCGGTCGCCACCTGCGCCACGCGCTCGGCCTCGACCTCCCGTCGCTGATCGTCGTGCCGATCGACTACTCGATCGACGTGGCCATCAGCGAGGAGCTCGGCACGGAGACCGTCCAGGCGTGAGTCCCCACGGCGACGACGCAGATCCGCCGGGCGAGCCCGCCGCGGGCCAGACCCCGTGGGCGGCGCAGGTTTACCGGCTGCGGGCGAAGGATGCCGCATTCGCGATCGACGGCCTGCTCACGGACGCGGCGCCCGGCCTGCAGCGCGGCACCGTCATCGCCAACCGCCGCCGCGACGACGCCGAGGCCCGCGTGCCCGCCCGGGTCGAGTCCGGGAGCTTCGAGGCCGAGCTCGATCTGGTGCTGCTGCTCGGCGCCGATCGGCGCACGGACGTCTGGGACCTCTTCTTCCAGGCCCGGCCGGGCGCGCCGCGGCTGCGGCTGGCCGCCGCGCGGCCCGACGGCGGCTTCGCGGCGGCGCGCGTGGGCGCGGGCCGCTGGCGCCGCGAGCTCGAGGCCTACGCGACCGCCAGGGGCAACCTCTCGATCCGCTCCCGCCGGGCGGCCGAGAAGCCGGCCGCGCCGCCTCCGGCCGTGCCGCGCGGGCGCAGCGGCCGCGCCAAGCGGGTCGTCGCGCGGGTGCTCAACCGCGCGGCCCTGCGCGGCACGCGCCGGCTCGTGGGCTCGCGGCGACGGCGCCCGGGGGGCCGGCCGCGGGTCGTCTTCGTGCTCATGAGCGCCTGGGGCATGGGCGGGACGATCCGCACGACGCTCAACCTCGCCGGGCACCTCGCCGAGCGTCACGACGTCGTCGTCCTCAGTGTCCTGCGCACGCGCGAGCGCCCGTTCCTGCCGGTCCCCGCCGGCGTGCGGCTCGTGGCCCTCGACGACCGCCGGCGCAGCGCGGCGCCCGCCGGCCTCCTCGAGCGGCTGCTGCGCGTCGCCCCGAGCGTGCTCATGCCGACATCCGACCGCGCCCACGACCACTGGTCGCTGTGGACCGACGCGCGGCTGGTGGGCGAGCTGCGCCGGCTGGCGCCCGACGTGCTCGTCGGCACCCGACCCGGGCTCAACCTCCTCGTGACCGGTCTGCGGCCCGCGGGCGCGGTCGCGATCGGCGTCGAGCACCTCAACCTCGCGGTCCGGCCCCAGGCGCTGCGCGCGGACCTCCGCGGCAGGCTCGCCGGTCTCGACGCGCTCGTCGTCCTCACCGAGAGCGATCTCGCGCAGGCTCGCGAGCTCGTCGGCGACGACGTTCGCGTCGTGGCGATCCCCAACGCGGCGCCGCCGGTCCGCGCCGAGCCGTCGAGGCTCGACGCGCCGGTCGTGATCGGCGCCGGCCGGCTGCGGCCACAGAAGGGCTTCGACCGGCTGATCCGCGCGTTCGCGCCCGTGGCGGCCGCGCACCCCGACTGGCGCCTGAGGATCTTCGGCGACGGCCGGCAGCACGCCGCCCTGCTCGCGCTCGTGGCCGAGCACGGCCTCGAGGACCACGTCTCGCTGCCGGGGCGCGCACGCGACCTCGGCGCCGAGCTCGAGCGCGCCTCGATCTTCGCGCTCTCCTCGCGCTTCGAGGGCCTCCCGATGGTGCTCGTCGAGGCGATGAGCGAGGGCCTGGCGATCGTGAGCTTCGACTGCCGCACCGGCCCGCGCGATGTCCTCGACGACGGCCGGACCGGTGTCCTCGTGCCCGACGGCGACGAGGCGGCGCTGACGCGGGCGCTGCTCGAGCTGGTGGAGGACCCGGAGCGGCGCCGGCGACTCGGCGCCGCCGCCCGTGAGCGCGCGGGCGAGCTATCGCTGGGGGCGATCGGCGCGCGCTGGGATGCGCTGCTGGCCGAGCTGCTGGCGAACCGTGCGCCGCGCGAACGTCGGATGCCGGCCGACGCCGGTGCAGGGGTACCCTCGGCTCATGACCACGGCAACGGCTGAGCAGGCGATCCTCGACGCGGTCCGCCCGCAGCTCTACGTCGGCGGGACGTGGCGCGACGCGGGCGGGGGCGCGACGATCGGCGTCGAGGACCCGGCGACCGGCGAGACGCTCGTCGAGGTCGCGGACGCGACCCTCGACGACGCCCAGGCGGCGCTCGGCGCTGCCCACGAGGCGTTCCAGAGCTTCCGCGACCACCCGCCGCGCGAGCGCGGCGAGATCCTGCGCCGCGCCTTCGAGCTCATCACGGAGCGCGCCGACGACCTCGCGCTGCTCATGACGCTCGAGATGGGCAAGCCCGTCGCGGAGTCCAAGGCCGAGATCACGTACGCGGCGAACTTCCTGCGCTGGTACAGCGAGGAGGCCGTCCGCATCGACGGTCGCTTCTCGGTCAACGAGACCGGCAAGGGCCGCGTGCTGACGCTCAAGCAGCCCGTCGGCCCGTGCGTCTTCATCACGCCCTGGAACTTCCCGCTGGCCATGGGCACGCGCAAGATCGGGCCGGCCGTCGCCGCCGGCTGCACGATGGTCGTCAAGCCGGCCAAGCAGACGCCGCTCTCGATGCTCATGCTCGCCCAGATCCTCGAGGAGGCCGGGCTGCCCGGCGGCGTGCTCAACGTCATCACGGCGAAGCGCTCGGGCAGGACGATGGAGCCCCTGATCCGCGACCCGCGGACCCGCAAGCTCTCGTTCACGGGCTCGACCGAGGTGGGCCGGGCGCTGATCGAGCAGAGCGCCGAGCAGATCCTGCGCGTGTCGATGGAGTTGGGCGGCAACGCGCCGTTCCTCGTCTTCGAGGACGCCGACCTCGACGCCGCCGTCGAGGGGGCGATGATCGCGAAGATGCGCAACATCGGCGAGGCGTGCACCGCGGCCAACCGCTTCCACGTCGCCGAGCCGGTGGCCGGCGACTTCGCGCAGCGGCTCGCGGCGCGGATGGGCGAGCTCAAGGTCGGGCGCGGGACGGAGCCCGACGTCGAGGTCGGCCCGCTCATCGACGCCGCCCAGCGCGGCAAGGTCGCCGACCTCGTCGACGATGCGCGCGCCAAGGGAGCCGAGCTCCTCGTCGGCGGCTCGCGGCGCGACGGCGCGGGCTACTTCTACGAGCCGACCGTCCTCGCGGACGTGCCCGAGGGCGCGCGCCTGCTCGGCGAGGAGATCTTCGGGCCCGTCGCGCCCGTCAAGGGCTTCGCGTCGGAGGGCGAGGCGATCGCCGCCGCCAACGACACCGCGTTCGGCCTCGTCGCGTACGTCTTCACCCGCGACCTCGACCGCGCCTTTCGCGTCATCGAGCGCCTCGAGACCGGAATGATCGGCCTCAACCAGGGCATGGTCTCCAACGTGGGCGCGCCGTTCGGCGGCGTCAAGCAGTCCGGCTTCGGGCGCGAGGGCGGCCCCGAGGGCATCCAGGAGTACCTCGAGACGAAGTACGTCGCGCTCAACGTGCCATAGCCTCGCGCCCCTCGTCGACCGCTGCGGGCCACGGGTGTCCGGGTCTGCCGGTTCCCGCTGCGGATCGTCGGGGCGAGCGCGGCCCCCGCGCGCGCCGTCGCCCTGATCGACGACCAGCTACGCCTGGTTGCCCGCCGCGATCCGCCGCAGGTCGATGACGCGGTCGAAGGTCTCGGCCTCGATGCCGTCCTCGAGCGCGACCTCGCGCAGCGTGCGTCCCGAGTCGGAGGCCTTCTTGACGATCGCCGCCAGGCGGTCGTAGCCGACCTCCGTGTTGAGCGCCGTGGCCACCGCGAGCGTCGCCTCGGCCGAGCGCCGCGTGCCATCCTTGCTGGCCTGCAGGCCGTCCACGCACTTCTCGGCCAGCGCGGTCGAAGCGGTCGCGAGCAGGTGGATCGAGCTCAGCAGGTTGCGGGCGATGAGCGGCACGCGGACGTTGAGCTCGAACTGGCCTTGCATGCCGCCGATCGTGATCGCGGTGTCGTTGCCGATGACCTGGGCGGCGACCTGGAGCACGACCTCGGGGATGACCGGGTTGACCTTGCCGGGCATGATCGACGAGCCCTTCTGCAGCTCGGGCAGGAACAGCTCGCCGAGGCCGGCGCGCGGCCCGGAGCCCATCAGCGCGAGATCGTTGGCGATCTTCGTGAGCGAGACGGCAACGACCTTGAGCGCGCCCGAGAGCTCCACGAGGGCGTCGCGGTTGGCCTGCGCCTCGAACGGGTCGGCCGGCCCGTCGAGCTTCAGCTTCGTCTCGCGGGTGAGCACGCGCCGCACGCGCGCGGCGAACTTCGGGTGCGTGTTGAGGCCCGTGCCGGTGGCGGTGCCGCCGAGGGGGAGTTGGCGCACGTGCACGAGGGCGGCCTCGACGCGCTCGCGCCCGAGGCGCGCCTGCGCGGCGTAGCCGGCGAACTCCTGGCCGAGCGTGACCGGGACGGCGTCCATCAGGTGCGTGCGGCCCGACTTCACGACGTCGCTGAAGCGGCGCGCCTTGCGATCGAGCGATCGCTCGAGGCCGCGCAGCGCGGGCAGCAGCGTGGTCGTCGCCTCGTCGAGCGCGGCGAGGTGGACGGCGCTCGGGAAGACGTCGTTGGAGGACTGCCCGTAGTTGACGTGGTCGTTGGGGTGCGCGCCGGAGAGGCTCGCGATGACCTCGTTGGCGTTCGTGTTCGTCGAGGTCCCGGAGCCGGTCTGGAAGACGTCGATCGGGAACTGGTCGTCGTGCTCGCCGCGGGCGATGGCGTCGGCCGCCTCGGCGACCTTCGCCGCGAGCTCCCGATCGAGGAGCCCGAGATCGCCGTTGACGCGCGCGGCCGCGCCCTTGATGCGACCGAGCCAGTGCACGACGGAGGGCGGGACGGGCTCGCCGGAGATCGGGAAGTTGTCGACGGCCTTCTTCGTCTCGCCGCCGTAGAGCGTGTTGCGCGCCATGGACGGACTCTAACCGCAGAAGGCCGCGAGCTCCCGCGCGACGCCGACCGCGTCGTCATAGGCGATGAGGAAGCCCGTCCCGCTCAGCACGCGCAGCTGCCCGTCGGGCAGGAGGTCGAGCGCCTCCTCGGCCGCCTGCAGCGGATGGCGCCGGTCGCGGTCGGCCCAGAGCAGGAGCACGGGGAGGTCCAGGCGCGGGTAGAGGTCGAGCAGCTCGCGCCGGCGGCCCTTCGGCAGCTGCCGGGCCAGCCGTGCCCACGAGCGCGCGAGGTTGGCGTTGCCGCCGATGTCCGCGACCGCGTGGCGGGCCAGGTCGCGCGCCGCGGGCGCGCCGGTCGCGCTCAGCCGCACGCCGCGGTCCGGGCGCAGTGCGGCGCGCGCGACGTGGGTGACGAGGCGGTCCAGGCCGGGCACCGCGCCGACGCGGGCGACCGGCCGCCAGGGCTCGCGCGGCGGCGGGCGGTGCAGCGCGTTGGGCATGAGGACGAGCTTGCCGGGCGCGAGCAACCCGAGATCGACGGCGCGCAGGAGGATCTGCGCGCCGAGCTCGTGGCCGCCGACGAGCGGTCGCGGGCCGGCCGTCTCCACGCAGAACGCAGCGAGCACCTCCGCGAGCCAGTCCAGGGTGTAGGGGTGGCGCGGACGGTCCTCGGAGTCGCCGTGCAGCGGGAGGTCGGGCAGGACGACGCGGAAGCGGTCGGTGAGGTGCCCGACGACCGGCTCGAACTCGCGGTGCGAGAGCATCGCGGAGTGCAGGAGCACGAGCGTCGGCCCGGTGCCCGCCTCGCGGTAGGCGACGCGCGCGCCGTCAGGGTGGTGGTACAGGCGCAGCTTCACCCGCTCGCCTCGCCCGCCCGCAGGCCGCGGCGGAGCCCGGCCGCGGCGCCGCCGTCCTCGATGTAGGCCGCCGCGCGCTCGACGCGTCGCAGGAGCTCGGCGTGGATTCCGGATGTCCGCGCCGCTCCACGGCGGGCGGCGCCCACGAGGTAGCCCAGCGCGACCGCCGCCCGCGCGTCGCCGCGCTCCGCGCGCCGGGCGAGGTCGTCGGCGGCACGGGTGAGGACGGTCCCGGCGTTCTGCAGCTCGGAATCGCTGCGGGCGTTGCGCACGCAGTCCGAGAGCCGCGCGCCCGAGCCCAAGGCCACGGGCGCGGGCGCCTTCTCGAGCGCGTGCACGATCGCCCGCGAGGACTCCAGGCAGGCGTCGTCGAGCGGCGCCTCGTCTCCGCCGCACCCGCCCAGCGCGAGCAGCGCGCACGCGGCGAGGGCGGTCGGCCGGGCCATGGCGCGGATCGTAGTGTGGCCGCCGTGTCGCGCTCCCGCCACGACCGCGAGATCGTGCGCCTCGCTGCGCCGGCGCTATGGCGCGACGGCCTCGTTCATCCGTCGCTCGATATCGAGCTCGCGGTCGAAATCGGCCTCGTCGGCGTGGCGGTAGTCCGTGCCGCGCCCCGCCAGCACGGCCGCGAGCGCCTCGACGTAGGTCGCGTCGAGCTGCGTGCCGGCGACGCGGCGCAGCTCGTTGAGCGCTTCGAAGGACGTCATCGGCGTGCGATAGGTGTCCGGCGCGGTGAGGGTGTCGTAGACCTCGGCCACCGCGACGATCCGGGCGATGGCCGGGATCTCGGGCCCGAGCAGCCCGCGTGGGTAGCCGCGGCCGTCGATGCGCTCGTGGTGGGCGCGGACGATGTCCGCCACCGGCCCGTAGACGCCGAGGTCGCGCAGCAGCTCGGCGCCGATCTCGGGATGGCGGCGCACGCCGCGCCAGTCGGCCTCCTCGAGCACGCCGCCGCGCTCCATGATGCGGTCGGAGAGCGCGAACTTGCCGATGTCGTGCAGCAGGCCGGCCGTGTGGGCGAGCTCCTGGTCGCGCGTCGACAGGCCGACCTGCCGGGCGAGGTCGCGCGAGAAGGCCGCCACGGCGGCGCAGTGGCGCGCGGCGCGCGCGTCGCGCTCGTCGAGCGTCCGGATGAGGCCGCTGAGCACCCCCCAGGAGAGGTTCGCGTACTCGCGCGTGCGCTCGCGGGCGACCACGACGAGCCGCGCCATGTACGTGAACGCGATCATCGTGAGCAGGACGAAGACGAGGGCCGCGAGGCCGAGCTCGGCGTAGATCTCCGCGGTGATCGCGATCAGGGCGGCTTGCAGGGTGATTGCCGGCACGAGCGCCCTGACCGACCGCAGCTGCGGCAAGATCGGCTGGCGGTCGAGCATCGCCATGAGCGGGGCGACGCTCACGACGTTGAGCAGCATCGTGACCACCGTCGCGGCCGCCAGCAGGAGAACGAAGCCGAGGCCGCGCTGTTCCGGGTCGAGGCTCGCAAAGCCGAAGGCGACGACGAGCGTCGGCGTGGAGGAGCCCGCGATGTTGATGATGAGCGCCTGCCAGCGGTACCGGTCGACGAGCCAGACGACCGCGTAGGCCAGCAGCGGAATGAGATACGCCGGCGACGGTCCGAGGAACGCGACGGCGAGCATGCCGGCGACGAACGCGCCGGACACTCTCAGGTCTGCCGAGTATCGCGCCGCCGCCAACTCGGCGGCGATCGCGCAGGCAGCGAGCGTGATCGCGAGCGGATCGATGACGCTCGCCGGGTCGGCTGCCACGAAGCCGATCGCGCCCAGCGCGGCGATCGCGCCGGCGATGAGCATTGCCAGCGCCCGACGATCCACCGGTCGAAGCGCCGCCATGGGGAGACGGTACCGGTCGCGGCGACGTAGCTGGGGCCGTGACGATCGCGCTCTACGGCCAACCTTGGGTTGCGCCACCCCTTCGGAGCTCGCATCCGGGGTATCAACGGCCGCTGAGGTACATGATTCGCTCCTTCGTCGCTCGGGTGGACGATGGCGGCGCAAGCTAGTCGTAGGACGGTGGCGCCCATAGCAAACTGCACAACTTGCACGGAAAAGTCCGTGCAAGTTGTGCGCTAGCCGCCCCGGAGGCGGTCGACTATGGTCCCTTCCGATACCAACCGTGCGGACGTTGAAGACCTCAGAAGCAGCGGCTGTCCTCAACGTCAGCCCGAACACCCTGCGCGCGTGGGAGCGGCGCTTCGGGTATCCGAAGCCGATGCGCTCGCCCGGCAAGCATCGCCTGTACACGCACGGCGAGGTCGCGGCGCTGCGCGACGCGCTGCAGGAGGGGCTCTCGATCTCGTCGGCGATCTCGCACGCGCGCGAGTCGCTCAGCGTTGACACGAGCGTCCTCGTCGGAGCCCTGCAGGCCTTCGAGCTCGAGCGCGCCGACGCGGCAATGGAGGCCGCGCTGGCCCTGCGCTCGGTCGATCGCTCCGTCCAGCAGGTCCTGCTGCCCTCGCTCGAGGAGATCGGCGAGCGCCACGGCTTCGACAGCGCGCCCTGGGCCTTCGCGGCCCGCTGGGCGGCGGACTGGCTCGGCCGGGCGCTGCGGATCGCACCGCCGCCGATGCGGCGCAGTGCGATCCTGTTCGGCGACGCCACCCGCGACGACCTCGACGTCGACGCGCTGCACCTGCGCACGCTGCAGCTGCTGGCGGTCCGGTCCGGCGCCCGCGTGCTCGTCCTGCCGGTCACCGGCGTCGCCGGCCTGCACGAGGTCCTCGACACGTTCGCGCCGCAGGTCGTGGTCGTCGGCGGGGAGCACGCCACCGACGACGAGGTGGCGCGCTGGGCCTATCGCGTCCGTGCGACGCTGGGCCCGCTGCCGAGCGTCGCCTTCCGCCGCGGGCCGCGGTCGGGTGCCGCGGTCCTGCCCGCGCGCCCCGACGAGGCGCTCGCGCAGGTCCTCGGTCTTCTCGACGAGCGCTCGCGCGAGCAGCCTCGTCCCCTCGACGCGGCCATGCTGCCGCGGTCCGGCGAGCGCAGGAGAGCCTCTTGAGTCGTCCGCGTCGCCTGGTCGCGCTGCCCGGAAGCGCCGCTCGGCCCGGGCCCCAGGTCCTCTTCTGCGGGCACTGCGGCCACCCGCCGCAGACGGAGGCTCCGCCCGCGACGCGGATCTGCTCGCGGTGCAGCCTCGGGCTGCTCGTCTCCGCGGCCGCCGACGTGGCTCCCGGCCCGGCTGACCCCTTCGTCCTCGTGAACTCGTCGCTGTCGGTCTGCGCGGTCTCGCGCGAGGCCGAGGCGCTGCTGGGGACGGCCGAGACGGAGGCCGTCGACCGCCACGTCACCGACCTGCTCGTGCCGGCGGACGTCGAGGTCGCCGGGACCGCGAGCCTCGTCGCGCGCATCGTCGGGGCGGCCAGGGGCGAGGCCGCGGACGCGCGCGTCGTCGTCCGCCCGGCGGCGGAGTTCGGCATCCGCTTCCGGGCGAAGGTCGCCCCGTGTGGGCCGCCGCGCGCGGCGCTCGTCGTGCTCGGCGCCTGGTAGCCGGCCGCTCAGGCCGTCCGGGCGCGCCGCGATGATGTGCGCTCATGTCGCTCGTGCCCGGCGATCCGCTGGCCCATCGCGCGCTCGAGTCGCTTCTGCGCGCGGAGGCGAGCGTCCGCCGGCGCCTGTCGGCCGACCTCGAGCGCGAGGGGCTCAGCGCCTCGGGCTTCGGGGTCCTCGTCGTCCTGAGGACCGCCGGAGGCGAGCTCGAGCTGCGGGTGCTGCGCCGGCGCCTGCAGACGTCGAAGGCGAACGCGACCGAGGTCGTCACGACGCTCGAGGCCCACCGGCTCGTCGTGCGTCACCGGCTCGAGTACGACCGGCGGGCGGCCGCGGTCGCCCTCAGCCCTCGCGGTCGCGAGCTCGTCGATCGCCTCTTCCCCGAGCACAGCGAGCGCGTCACGCGGGCCTTCGCCGTCCTCGACGAGACCGAGAAGCGCTCGCTGGCGAGCATCTGCCGCAAGCTCGCGGCGTAGCGGCTCCTACAATCGGCCCCCTCGCATGGCGCGTCGTCCCGTCGATCCCGGCCAGTCGCTTCCGGCCCTCGAGGAGGAGGTTCTCGCGCGCTGGCGCGAGCGCGACGTGTTCGGCGAGTCCGTGCGCCGCCGAGCCGGGGCCGAGCCGTGGATCTTCTACGAGGGGCCGCCGACCGCCAACGGCAGCCCCGGCGCGCACCACGTCCTCGCGCGCGCGTTCAAGGACATCTATCCGCGCTTCAAGGCGATGCGCGGCTTCCTCGTCGAGCGCAAGGGCGGCTGGGACTGCCACGGCCTTCCGGTCGAGATCGCCGTGCAGCAGCAGCTCGGGATCGATAACAAGCACGAGATCGAGGCCTACGGCATCGCCGCGTTCAACCAGCGCTGCCGCGAGTCGGTCTTCGCCTACCTCGAGGAGTGGTCGGCCCTGACCGAGCGCATCGGCTTCTGGGTCGACCTCGACGACGCCTACCGAACGCTCGACCCGAGCTACATCGAGAGCGTCTGGTGGGCACTGCGCCAGATCCATGACAAGGGGCTGCTCTACGAGGGCCACAAGGTCGTGCCCTACTGCCCGGGCTGCGGCACCGCGCTCTCCTCGCACGAGGTCGCGCTGGGCTACCGCGACGTCGAGGACCCGAGCGTCTACGTCCGCCTCCCGGTGACCGAGGACGGCGGCCCGCTGCAGGCCGGCGACGAGCTGCTCGTGTGGACGACGACGCCGTGGACGCTCGTCTCCAACGCGGCTGTCGCCGTCGACCCCGAGCTGACCTACGTGCGCGCGAAGGCCGGGCGGCTCGAGGCCCCGGTCGTCGTCGCCGAGGCGCTCGTCGAGCGCGTGCTCGGCGACCCCGAGGGCGTGCAGGTGCTCGCGCGCTTCCCGGGCGCGGACCTCGACGGCGTGCGCTACGACCCGCCCTTCGGCTTCCTCGGGGCCGAGGTCTATGGCGAGCGCGGCCACACGGTCCTGCTCGGCGACTTCGTCTCGGCCGAGGACGGCACCGGCCTCGTCCACACGGCGATCGCCTTCGGAGAGGACGACTTCCGGCTCGGGCAGCAGTACGGGCTGGCCGTCGTCAACCCCGTGCGTGCCGACGGCACCTACGACGAGCGGATCGGGCCGTACGCGGGCCGGCGCGTACGCGAGGTCGACGACGATCTCGTCGAGGACCTGCGCGCGCGGCGCCGCGTCCTGCGTGCCGAGCGCCTCGAGCACGCCTACCCGCACTGCTGGCGCTCGGGCGACCCACTCATCTACTACGCCAAGCGCTCGTGGTACATCGCCACGTCGACCCTCCGCGACCGCCTCCTGGCGGCGAACGAGACGGTCGACTGGCATCCCCACCACATCAAGCACGGACGCTTCGGCGACTGGCTCGAGCACAACGTCGACTGGGCGCTCTCGCGCGAGCGCTACTGGGGCACGCCGCTGCCGGTCTGGCGCTGCTCGCGCGACCCGTCGCACACGCACGTGATCGGCTCCTTCGGCGAGCTCGAGGAGCTCGCCGGGGTTCGTCTGGAGGACCCTCACCGGCCGTTCATCGACGAGGTCGGGTTCGCGTGCCCGCAGTGCGGCGGGCGGATGGCGCGCGTGCCCGAGGTCATCGACGTGTGGTTCGACTCGGGCGCGATGCCCTTCGCCCAGTGGCACGCGCCGCTCGAGCATGCCGAGCGCTTCGAGGCCCGCTTCCCCGCGCAGTTCGTCTGCGAGGCGCTGGACCAGACGCGCGGGTGGTTCTACTCGCTGCTGGCCATCTCGGTGGCGCTCTTCGACCGCGCGCCGTACGAGCACGTCGTGTGCCTCGGGCTCCTGGTCGACGCCGAGGGCCAGAAGATGTCGAAGTCCAAGGGCAACGTCGTCGTGCCCTGGGAGGTCATCGACCGCTTCGGCGCGGATGCGTTCCGCTGGTACTTCTTTGCCTCCAAGCAGCCGTGGGACGGCTACCGCTTCTCGATCGACGCGGTCGGCGAGAGCGTGCGGCTCTTCCTGCGCCAGCTGTGGAACGCCTACGCGTTCCTGTGCACCTACCGGCCGGAGCGTGAGGGCGAGCCGACCGCGCTCGACCGCTGGGCGCTCTCGCGGCTGAGCGCGACCGTCGACGCCGTGACCGAGGGCCTCGAGGCGTTCGACGCGACGGGCGCGGGCCGAGCGATCGCCGAGTTCGTCGACGACCTCTCCAACTGGTACGTGCGCCGCTCGCGGCGGCGGTTCTGGGAGGGCGACGGCGCGGCGTTCGAGACCCTGGCGACGTGCCTGGTCACCGTGGCCAAGCTGCTCGCGCCGTTCACGCCGTTCGTCGCCGACGAGATCTTCGAGAACCTGGACGGCAGCGAGCCGAGCGTCCACCTCTGCGACTGGCCGGCGGCGGGCCCGCGCCATCAGGAGCTCGAGGACGCGATGGCGGTCGCCCGCGAGACCGTGCGGCTGGGGCTCGGCGCGCGCGCGGCCGCCGGGGTCCCCCTGCGCCAGCCCCTGCCCGAGGCGGTCGTGGTGGCCGTCGGGGGCGAGCGGGCGGCGATCGAGCAGCTCGCCGACGTCGTGCGCGAGGAGCTCAACGTCAAGCGCCTGCGCTTCGTGGAGGCGGCCGACGAGCTCGGGTCCTACGAGGTCAAGCCGAACTTCCGCTCCCTCGGGCCGCGCTTCGGCCGCGCCATGCCGCAGGTGGCGGCGGCGGTGGCCGCGCTGCGCCCGCCGAAGGTCGCGGCGTCGCTGCGCGCGGGCCGCACGGTGGCCGTCTCGGTCGACGGGCGCGACCACGCCCTCGACCGCGAGGACCTCGTGCTCGCGCTCGCGCCGCTCGAGGGCTACCAGCTCGAGCGGGAGGGGTCGCACGCGGTGGCGCTCGAGCTTGCGCTCGACGACGACCTGCGCCGGGAGGGCATGGCCCGCGAGGTCGTCCACGCCGTGCAGAACGCCCGCAAGGCGGCGGGGCTGGCCGTCGAGGACCGGATCGCGCTGACCCTCGGCGGCGACACCGAGCTGGTCGCCGCCGCCCGTGCCCACGAGCCCTACGTGGCCGGCGAGACGCTCGCGGTCGAGGTGGACTTCGACGCGGACGCGGGCGCACTCGCCACGGTCATCAAGGGCCGCGAGCTGCGGATCGCGCTCGCGCGCGCGTAGATCGCAACACAAGCGTCACGAGTGCGCAGCTTCTCAGGCGCTGTCGCCCTCGCGCGCGCACGCGGCGCCTACCGTCGCCCGGGTTCACACACCGAGCGAGAGGGAGGCGACGATGGACGACGAGCGGCTGCGCGAGGTCGTGGCGGCGATCCCGCCGGGGCGCTGGATGAGCTATGCGGACGTCGCGCTGGCGGCCGGCGCCGGCGCCGAGCAGGCCCGGCGCGTCAACCAGCGGCTCATCCGCCACGACGTGCCCGGGGCGCACCGCGTGCTCAAGGCCGACGGCCGCGTGGCTCCGACCGCGCTCGGCGCGCCCGACCGCGTGCGAGCGCTGCTCGAGGACGAGGGCGTGCGGTTCGAGGCCGACCGGGCCAGCGCCGACGCGCGGGTCCGGGCGTGAGGACCGTGGTCGCCGGCGCTACGCGAGCGCGGGCTCGAGCTCGGCCTCGAGGCGCTTCTTCGGGTAGGCGCCGATGACCTTCTTGGCCACCTCGCCGTTGCGGAAGAGGATCATCGTCGGGATCGAGAGGACCTGGAAGGCGGCCGCGGTCTGCTGGTTCTCGTCGACGTTGAGCTTGACGACGCGCAGGTCCTCGCGCTCCTCGGCGATCTCCTCGAGCACGGGGGCCACGACGCGGCACGGCCCGCACCACGGGGCCCAGAAGTCCACGAGCACCGGCGTCTCGGACTCGATGACCTCGGCCTGGAACGTCGCGTCGGTCACGTGGGTGGGGGTTCCGGCCATCGCGTTGTGGTCTCCTTGGCGTCTCGCGTTGCGGTCGACGCTCACTATACAAACTGTAGTGAGGGGGTCAGCGCGGGTCCGCCGGCCGTCGGCCGCGGGCGCGGGCGCGCAGCCGCGGCACGAGCCAGACGGCCTCGACGGCGATCGCCAACGACATCTTCGAGCACCCTTCGGCGCGCTCGCGGAAGACGATCGGCACCTCGACGACGCGGAAGCCGGCGCGCACGGCGCGGAAGGTGAGCTCGACCTGGAAGGCGTAGCCGACCGAGCGCACGGTGGGCAGGTCGATCGCGCGCAGCACCTCGGCGCGGAAGCACTTGAAGCCGCCCGTGAGGTCGCGGACCGCCAGGCCGAGGACGCGGCGCGCGTACCACGAGCCGCTGCGGCTGACCAGGCGCCGCCACCGACCCCAGTCGGCCACGGCGCCGCCGGGCACATAGCGCGACCCCAGTGCGACGTCGGCGCCGCCGTCGCGAACCGCGTCGAGGAGCCGCGCCAGATCGGCGGGGTCGTGCGAGAGGTCGGCGTCCATCTCGAAGACGAAGCCCGCGCCCGCCTCGAGCGCGTGGGCGAAGCCGGCCAGATAGGCGGGACCGAGGCCCTCGCGCCGCGTCCGATGCAGGACGGCCACCGTGTCCGGGCTGGCCGCGGCGAGGCGGTCGGCGATGGCGCCGGTCCCGTCCGGGGAGTCGTCGTCGACCACGAGGATGCGAAAGCCCGCCGGCGCGGCGACGGCGAGGACGGCCGCGGCGCCGGTCACGACCGCCTCGACGTTCTCGGCCTCCTCGAACGTCGGGAGGACGAGCCACGGCGGTCCGGGCATCTAGCGCTCCCTCCGGCAGGCCCGGCCCTGCGCGCCGGCGCGCGGCCGGCGCCCGGCGCTGCGGCCACCGGCGCGCGGCCGGCGCCCGGCGCTCCGGCCACCGGCCCGCGGCCGGCGGTGGTGCCCGGCGGACCCGCCCGTCTTGCCGGCAGCGGCGGCGTCCTGCCTCGTGGCCAGGCACCCGTCGGCATCGCCGGCAGCCGGCACACGACTCGCAGGAGGAAGCACTCGCGGCGATTACCCTAGACGCCCGTGGACGTGCCGGATCCGCCGAACGCCACCATCGCCTCGCTCTTCGACGAGCTCGCCGACCTCTACGAGCTCGACGGCGCCGTCGTGCACAGGGTCCTCGCCTACCGCAATGCGGCGAAGTCCGTGCGCGAGTCGCCGCGCTCGGTCGCCGCGATGACGCGCGAGGGCCGCGCGACGACGCTGCCGGGGATCGGGCACACGCTCGAGGAGAAGATCACCGCGCTGCTGCAGACCGGCTCGATCCCGGCCGTCGAGAAGCTGCGCGCGAAGTTCCCGCCGGGCCTCGTCGACCTCACGCGGCTCCCGGGTCTGGGCCCCAAGCGCGCGCGCCGGCTCTACGACGAGCTCGGGATCGACTCGCTCGATGCCCTGCGCGACGCCGCCGAGACCCAGCGGCTGCGCTCCGTGCGCGGGTTCGGGGCGAAGTTCGAGGACGCGGTGCTGGTGTCGCTGGCCGCCGGCGCCGGCGAGCGTCCGCGCCCGCGGGTGCTCCTGGACAAGGCGCTGCAGATCGGCGACGGGATCGTCGAGGCACTGCGCGCGCATCCCGCCTCCGACCGCGTCGCGCTCGCCGGCTCCGCGCGGCGGCTGGCCGACTCGGTCAAGGACCTCGACGTCATCGCCACCGCCTCGGACCCGCGCGCGCTGCTCGAGGCGTTCGCGGCGCTCGACGTGATCGAGAGCTCCTCCACTCCCGGCGACAACGCGGCCCGCGCGCGGACGCACACGGGCTTGAGCGTCGACCTGCGGGTCGTCGAGCCCGACCAGTTCGGGAACCTCCTGCAGCACTTCACGGGCTCGAAGGCCCACAACGTCGCGCTGCGCGAGGCGGCGGTGCGGCGCGGCCTGCACGTCTCGGAGTACGGCGTTCTCGACGACGGCTCGGGCACCGTGCACCGCTGCGCGACCGAGCAGGAGGTCTACGCGCTGCTCGGCCTGCCGTGGATCCCGCCCGAGCTGCGGGAGGACCGCGGGGAGCTCGCGCTGGGCTCGGCCGACGACGTGCCCGCGCTCGTAGAGCAGGCCGACCTGCGGGGAGACCTGCACATGCACACGCTGCGCTCCGACGGGCGCCAGACGGCCGAGCAGATGGCGCTCGCCGCGCAGGCGCGCGGCCTGCAGTACATCGCGATCACCGACCACTCCGCCTCGCACGGGTTTGGCAACCACGTCACGCCCGACGGGTTGCGCGCGCAGATCGAGGAGGTCCGCGCCCTCGACGCGCGCCTGGCGGACCTGACCGTCCTCGTCGGCACCGAGACGAACATCGGGCTCGACGGCCTGCCCGACTACGACGACGAGCTGCTCGCCCGGCTCGACTGGGTCATCGCCTCGGTGCACACCTCCTTCGGGCTCGACGTCGAGGCCATGACCGACCGCATGGTCACGGCCATGGAGCACCCGCTCGTCGACGCGATCGGCCATCCGACGGGCCGCAAGATCGAGTCGCGCGCGCCCTACGCGATCGACCTCGACCGCGTCATCGAGGCGGCCGCCCGCACGGGCACGATGCTCGAGATCAACTCGGCGGCCGACCGCCGCGACCTCGATGACATCCACGCGCGCGCCGCGGCGGGCGCGGGCGTGCGGATTCTCGTGAACTCCGACGCGCACGGCGCCAACAGCCTGGGCGTCACCCGCTGGGGCGTCGCCACGGCCCGGCGCGCCTGGCTCACGGCGGCAGACGTCGCCAACACGCTGCCCTGGGAGCGCTTCGCGCCGCTGCGCAAGCGCGCCCGCCGCTGATCACGCGAGCAGCGCCGGAAGGAGCTCGTCGCGCACGGTCGCGTCGACGGCCGCGCGGCGGAAGGGCGCGATCGCCTCGAGCGCCCGCGCCGCGTAGTCGGGCCGCGGGTCATCGAGCGCGGTCCGCAGGGCGCGGGCCAGGTCGTCGCCCACGAGGCGGGCGTCGAGCGCGCGCCCGAGCGCCAGCGCGGCGTACGGGCCCGGGGCCGAGTTCGTCACGAGCAGGCAGCCGTCGGCCAGCGCCTCGAGCTGCGCGACGCCGAAGTCCTCGCGCCGCGGGGCCGTCACGTAGACCCGCGCGCGGCGCAGGAGCGACCGGTAGTCCGCGGGCGCGAGCGGGCCGGTGGCCCGCACGCCCGGCTGGGGGGCGACCCGACCGGTGCCGGTCACGAGCAGCTCCTCGCCCTCGCGGCGCGCGCGGGCCCACGCCGCGAGGACGCGATCCAGGCCCTTCTTGCGCGGGTTGGCCGCGTAGGTGATGGCCGCGAGGTCGCGGGCCGGCGCGGGTGGCCCGGACGGCTCGACCGGGATCGGCACGACGATCGCGGGGCCCGCCGCGGCCGGCGCTTCGGCGAGGGCCCCCGGCGACTGGGGCACGAGCAGCGGCGCCGCGCGCAGCCGCCGGCGCTCGACCGGGCGCTGCCAGAGCCCGTGGCGGCCGGGCCGGTTGGCGGCCGCGGGCGCGTCGAAGCGGATCGCGCCGGGCCGCGGCCACAGCAACGCCGCGGTGGTCGTCGCGTAGAGGAGCGCGCGCGGGCGGTGCGCGCGCACCCCGGCGCGCGCGGCGCGGCGTGCGGCGAGCGCCCAGCCGAGGTCGGTCAGCGCGAGCGTCCGCACCTCGCGGGGAGCGCGCGCGGTCACGACCGCCATCGAGGCTCCGGCCCGGCGCAGCGACGCAACGAGCTCGGCGTCGGCGGCGCGCAGGCCGGCGGTCGAGCCGAGCGAGACGACCAGGACGTCGACGCCGGACATGGCTGCAGCATGCTCTCAGGGCCGGGCCGGCGACTTCCTCCCGGCGCTCGTCCTCGCCCCCGCGCTCGTGGGCCTCGTTCGCTCCTCTGAGCTACGGCGGTGTCGTCCCGGTCCCGTCGATCGACGGGACCTCGCGCCGGAAGCCCGGCGTGCGGACGAGCTCGATCGGCCGGACGGGCGAGGTGCGCTCGACGTAGAAGGTCGCGCCGTCGCGCTCCTCGATCGCTCCGACCGCGGCGTCCTGGCGGCGCCACGCCAGCGACCAGATGACCGCGAAGCCGGTGGCGATGGCGGGCACCTGCGGCACCAGGAAGGCGAACGCGCCCGCGACGACCGTGCACAACAGCAGCGGCCAGAGCCGGTTGACGAGCACCGCTGCCGGGCGGTGCTGGGGCATCATCTTGGCCGCCTTCGCGTCGGCGAGCACGCGCGCGATCGGCGGCGTGACCGCCGCGCGGCGCCCGAGGAACGCGCCGATGAACGCCGCCGACATCCACCAGCCGGCCGCGACGACCACGAGCACCGGATCGGCGTCCGCGCTCGCCGCGACGACCGTGACGACGGCGAGCGTGGTCGCCGCGCCGGCGCTGAGCATCACCGTGGCGCGCAGGAAGTCGACGAAGCGCAACGGCTACTTGGCCTTCACGACGCCGCCAGCGCCGCCAACAACGTGCGCACGCCGACAGGCCCGTCGACGAGCAGGTCGGCCGCCTCCTGGAGCGAGCGCGGCGTCTCGTCCGAGCGCACGCCGACGCAGACCGCGGTCTCCAGCCGGTTCTCGTCGCGCAGCCGGCGCAGGCCATCGAACACTTCGACGTCGGTCGTGTCGTCGCCCGCGTAGAGGGCGGCGGAGATGTCGGCGTCAAGGAGCAGCAGCTCGACGCCCCGGCCCTTGCTGAGCGCGACGGGCGGCCTGACCTCGAGCACCTTGCGGCCCCAGTGCGTGGCGAAGCCCTCCCCCTCGGCACGCGCGGCGAGCTCGCGGACGACGGCTTCGGCGGCGCCCTCGTCGGGTGCGCCGCGCCAGTGGTAAGCCCGGATGACGTCCTTGTCCTCGGCGCGCACGCGCAGGCGATGCAGCGCTTCGCGGTCCTGGGCGGCGGCGAAGGCGGCCATTCGCTGCGACCAGGGCGCCACCTCGGGGTCGATCTCGACCGCGGTGGCCCCGCCGCGGAGGATCTCGGACCCGTGGTTGCCGACGTAGGTGATCGAGCCCAGCGAGACGATCCGCCGCGCGACCGCTGCGCGGCGGCCGCTCACGCAGGCGACGAGGCCGTAGCGCTTGGCGACCGCGATGAGGGGGACGCGCGTGGCCTCGGAAACGTGCGCGTCGTCCGCATGGCGGACGATCGGGGCGAGCACGCCGTCGACGTCGAGCAGGACGGCGGCGCGGGCGGGATCGGCGCGCAGGGGCTCGACGGCCTCGGCCAGGGTCGCGGCGGCGGACACGGGCCTAGTATGGCGCGCGTGCGCGACCACCGGACCCTCGCGCTGGTGGTCATCGGGGTGGCCGCGGGCCTCTTCAGCGGGCTCTTCGGCGTCGGCGGCGGCACCGTGATCGTGCCGCTGCTCGTGCTCTGGCTGGGCTACCACACGCGCGAGGCCACGGGGACGTCGCTGGCGGCCATCGTCCTGATCGCGCTCATCGCCGTGGCCGCGCACGGCGCCTACGGCAACGTGCACGTCGTCGACGGGCTGCTCGTGGGGGTGCCGGCCGTCGGCGGCGTCGTGGCGGGGACCTGGCTGCAGCAGCGGATCTCGCCGCGCGCCGTGCGCCTGACCTTCGCCGCGCTGTTGCTCGCGACCGCGGCCGACCTCGTGGCGCGGTGATCGGCGCGGTCCTCATCGGTGCCCTGGCCGGGGTCGCGGCCGGACTCCTGGGCATCGGCGGCGGCGCGCTCTTCGTGCCCGGGCTCGTGCTCTTCCTGGGCCTCGGCCAGGTCGACGCCGAGGCGACGTCGCTGCTGGCGATCGTGCCCGTGGCGCTGGTCGGCGCCTGGCGCCAGCGCGCCTACGGCAACGTGCGGGTGCGCGCCGGCCTGCTCGTGGGCGCGCTGGGCGGCCCGAGCGCCGTGGCCGGCGTGGCGCTCGTCAACGTCGTGCCCGAGCGGGCGGTCGAGCTCGCCTTCGCCGCGCTGCTCGTCTTCGTCGCCGTCCGGCTCGTGCGCGAGTAGGCCCGGGTCACGCGTGCAGGCGCCGGCGCAGCGCGGCGACGTGGCGGCGGGCGACCGGGATCTCGGTCCCGTTGCGCATGACGAGGACAGCCGTGCTGTTGAGCTGGGCGCGCAGCTCGACGGCGTGCTTGAGGTTGACGAGGTACGCGCGATGGACCCGCACGTAGCCCGAGCCCGCCCAGTCGCGCTCGAGCTGGCTGAGCGGCGCGCGCAGGAGGTACCGGCCCTCGTCGCAGACGATCCGCGCGTAGTCGCCGTTGGCCTGGGCGAACGAGATCGTCTCCAGGCGCACGAGCCGCTTGCCCGCGCCCTTCGGATTGTCCACGGCGACGACGTCGGGCCCGGCGGCGGCGGCTCGCGGCTCGGCCGCCGGCGCGGGTGGTCGCGTCCCGCCGCCGCGCGCGTGCTGCTCGACGCGCGTGAGCGCGGACTCGAGCCGCTCGCGGGTGACGGGCTTGAGGAGGAAGTCGAGCGCCTGCACCTCGAACGCCTCGACCGCCGCGTCCGGGTGTCCGGTGAGGAAGATGACGGCCGGCGGGTCGGCGAAGCGCCGCAGCAGCCGGGCCAGCGCCATGCCCTCGATCTCCGGCATCGCCACGTCCAGGAAGAGCGCGTCGTAGCGCCCGCCCGAGAGGAACACGAGCGCCTCCTTCGCGCTCGTCGCGGTGGCGACGCGGTCGACCGACGCCGACGTCTCGAGCAGCCGCTTGACCTCCGCGAGCGCCCGCGGCTCGTCGTCGACGGCGAGGATCGCGAGGCCGCCGTCGTCCATCACGCGCCTGGGCCCGGTGGGGGACCGAGCGCGATGCGCACGCGCTCGCCGGCGGCGCCCGAGTCGTCCGGGGCGTCGAGCTGCGCGTCGACGTCCGCGCCCCCGGGCCGCACCCTCAGCGCCACCCGGACGCGGCCGCCGCGCGCGAGCCAGCGTCCGACCGCCTCGCCGACGGGCGCCTGCACAACGCCGGGCGCGGTCATGGCCGCCGGCACGCCGGCGGCGGCGGGCAGCTCGACGTCGACGCGACCCGGGAAGCGCGCCCGCTCGAGGGCGAGGTAGACGCCGACGTGGTCGAGCTCCTCGGCCAGCGTCACCGCCCGTGACCCGCGCAGGCGGTGCGTGAGGAACGCGCCGAGGTTCGCCAGCACGTCGCGCGCGCCGTCCGGGTCCTCCTCGACGAGGCCGGCCGCCGCGGCGAGGGCGTTGTTGACGAAGTGCACGGAGAGCGGTGGCGTGGAAACCGTCATGCTGGACGACGCGACGATCGTGAAGCCTCCCGAGGCGGAACCCTAGCCGTCGCAACGGCGCGGATCGACGCGGGCGCCGCTCGTCTGCCCTCGGGCGCCGCTCGGCGGCGCCGATACGCTGGAGCATGCATGTCCGTCTCGCACGACAGCGACGTCGAGCAGCGGCTGTTGGACCTCGTCAACGAGGGCATGGGTCTCGGCGGCCTCGACGGGCGGATCCTGCGGGTCAACGAGGCCGCGTGCCGGATCGCCGGGCTGAGCGAGGCCGAGCTGCTGCAGCGCTCGTGGTGGGACCTCGTCGAGCCCGGCGACCGTCCGGCCGTGCAGCATCGCCTGCACGAGCTGGCGCGGGCCGGAGCCACGCGCGAGCCGTTCCGCTTCCGGCTCGTGCGCGCCGACGGCTCGCACCGCTGGCTCGAGCTCACGCTGAGCGTGGACCGCGAGCGCGAGCTCCTGCTCGTGCTCGCGCGCGACGTGACCGGACGCCACGTGATGGACCTCGAACGGCTGATGGCGTCGTTCATCCATTCGGCCCTGGGCATGGCGCTCGTCGACCACGAGGGACGCTTCCTGCGCGTCAACCAGACGCTCTGCGCCCTGCTCGACCTGTCGCTCGAGGAGCTGCGCGGCCGCGACATGGCCTCGGTCGTGGCCGGCGAGCCCGGCCGCTGGGCCGCCGCGGCGCTGCGGAGCGGTGAGCGGGCGTCCTTCCAGGACGAGCTGCGGCTGCGGCGCGCGGGCGGCGGCGAGATCGTCGCGCTCGTCAGCGGCACGCTCGTGGCCGACTCGGGCGGGCGCCCGCAGTTCTACGTCTGCCAGGTGCTCGACATGACCGCGCGCCACGAGGCGCTCGAGGCCCTCGCCGCCAACGAGGCCAAGCTCGCCGAGGCCCAGCAGATCGCCGGCCTGGGCTCGTGGGAGTGGGACGTCGCGAGCGGCCGCGTGACGCGGTCGGCCGAGCTGCACCGCATGCTCGGCCTCGCGCCCGAAGCGGGCGAGGGTCGCCCCGAGGCGCACCTCGACCTGCTGCACCCCGATGACCGCGCCCGCGTGGCCCGGGTCGTGGAGACGGCCGTGGCCGCCGTGGGCCCGTGGAGCGTCGACTTCCGGATCGTCCGGTCCGACGGCACGCTGCGCATGATCCACGGCCGCGGCCAGGTCGTGGCGGGCGCCGACGGGCGCGCCGCGTCCGTCCACGGCACCTGCCAGGACGTCACGGAGCGCCGGCGCGTCGAGGACGCGCTTCGCGCGACCGAGCAGCTCTTCCGACGCGCCTTCGACGACGCCCCGATCGGCATGGCCCTCATCGACCTCGAGGGGCGCTGGCTGCGCCTGAACCACGCGCTCACACAGATGCTCGGGCGCGACGAGGACGAGCTGCGCGCGACTCGCCTGGAGGACCTCGGCCATCCCGCCGACCGTGACCTGGACCGCCCGCTGATCGCCGACCTGCTCGCCGGGCGCCGGCGCGCATACGCGGTCGAGAAGCGTCTGACGCACGGCGACGGACGGGTCATCCACGCGCTCGCGCACGTCTCGCTGATGCACGACGACGGCGAGCGGCCGCTCTACTTCCTGTGCCAGCTCGTCGACCTGACCGAGCGCCGGCGCGCGGAGGCCGAGCGGCGCGCCGGCGAGCAGCGGCTGCGGGCGATCGTCGACAACTCGCCGGCGCTCATCATCGTCAAGGACCTCGAGCACCGCTATCTGCTCGTCAACCGCCGCTGGGAGGAGCTCTACGGCCTGCGCGCCGAGGACGCCGTCGGGCACACGTCGGCCGAGGTGCTGCCCGAGTCCGTGCGCCCCGACCACCGGGCGCTCGACGAGCACGTCGCGCGCAGCGGCGAGCCGGTCGAGGCGATGCGCGACGTGCCCGGCCCGGATGGCGAGCAGCTGACCTTCCTGCTCGTGAAGTTCCCGCTGCTGGACTCCGACGGCCGCGTGTCGGCCGTCTGCACGATCGGCACCGACCTCACCGAGCGCCGGCGTAGCGCCCAGGAGCGCGCGGAGCTCGAGCACCGCCTCGCCCAGGCCCAGCGCCTGGAGAGCGTCGGGCAGCTCGCGGGTGGCGTCGCCCACGACTTCAACAACCTCTTGTCGGTCATCCTCACCTGCGTCGGCTTCGCTCGGCGCGAGCTGCCCGCCGGTCACCCGGTGCGCGAGGACGTCGACGAGATCGGCCGCGCCGCCGACCGTGCGGCGGCGCTCACGCGCCAGCTCCTCATGTTCAGCCGCCGCGAGGTCGTCCGGCCCGCGCTGATCGACGTGGGCGCGCTCGCGGGCGAGCTCGAGCGCCTCCTCGCCCGCACGCTCACCGAGCGCATCGACCTGCGCATGGCGATCGAGTCCGGGCCCGGTCCGGTGCTGGCCGACCGGGCGCAGCTCGAGCAGGTGCTCCTCAACCTCGTGGTCAACGCCCGCGACGCGATGCCGGAGGGCGGCACGCTGACGATCGCGGTCGGCCCGCACGACGGCGGCGTGCGGGTGACGGTCGCCGACGACGGCGCGGGCATGACCGAGGAGGTGCGCGACCGCGCCTTCGAGCCGTTCTTCACGACGAAGCCCCCGGGCGAGGGCACCGGGCTCGGCCTGGCCACGGTCCACGGCGTGGTGACCGACTCGGGCGGCACCGTCGAGATCGAGTCCGCGCCGGGGGCGGGCACCAGCGTGGCCGTCTGGCTGCCGGGCGCGGGCGACGCGGCGCCCGCGCCCGAGGAGCCCGCGACGGCCGTGGAGCCGACCCTGCGGTCGGCGCGCGTGCTCGTCGTCGAGGACCAGGGGCCCGTGCGCCGCCAGGCCTGTCGCATCCTCCAGGAGGCCGGCTTCACGGTCCGCGGGGCCGCCGGGGCCGACGAGGCGCTCGCGGGGTGGACGCCCGTCGACGTGCTCGTGACCGACGTCGTCATGCCCGGCACGGCCGGGACCGAGCTCGCCGAGCGCGCCCGCGACCGCAACCCGGACCTGCGCGTCGTGCTCATGTCGGGCCACACCGAGGACGTCGTGGTGCGCAGCGGCGCGCGCGCCGGCAGCCTCGCGTTCCTGCAGAAGCCGTTCACGCGCGAGACCCTGCTCGCGGCGGTCGAGGAGGCGTGCGCCGCCCCGGCGGTCGCCGACCGGTAGCCGTTCGGCGCCCAATCAACGCCGCTCGTCGCCTAGATCCCGCCGCGCGTCGCGCTCCGTAGCGCGGGGTCGGACTCGCGGAGCATTCTCGCGAGTCGCGGCGGGCCCCACATGAGGCTTCCGTGCCCGTGGCGCTTCCCCCCCCGCCACCGGCCCGCCGCTCTAGGCGTCGGTGCCCCCAACACCGGCGCCTAGCTCGTTCAGGCCTGGACGCCGTGCTCGAGCGCGCCCTTGACGGCGGCGTCGAGCGCGTTGAGACGCTGTAGAGCGACGGCCTCGGGCGTCACCGGCCGACGGTCGTTGTGATGGGTGGCCACGCAGTGGGCGAGGGCGAGATGGCGGGCGTCGTCGAGCCCGCAGTCGCGGGCGTGCTCGGCCAGCATGCGCAGGCCGAGGTCGACGTGGCCGAGCAGGCGGCCCGCGTCGGTCAGCTCGATCTCGGCCCCGAGCGCGAACTCGCGCGTGCGCCCGAGATCGTGGACGATCGCCGCCGTGACGAGCAGGTCGTGGCCGAGGCGAGGGTGCAGGACGCACGCCTCGACGGCGAGCGTGGCCACGGCGACCGTGTGCTCGAGCAGGCCGCCGAGGTAGGCGTGGTGGCCCGCGCGCGTGCACGGGGTCCTGCGCAGCGCGGCGCGCAGCGCCGGGTCGGCGGCGATCCCGTCGAGCAGCGCGCGCAGCCCGCGGTCGCGGACCTCGCCGACGAGGTGCTCGAGGAAGCCGTCGAGCTCGTCGAGGTCGCGGAAGGCGACGGGGAGGAACGCGGCGGGGTCGGCCGTTCCCGGCGGCGCCGCGGCGATCGCCCGCAGCTCGAGCTGCAGCTCGTCGCGGAAGCGCTCGACGCGCCCGGCGACCTGCACCAGGTCGCCCTTCTCGAAGCGCCCGGCGAGCAGGTCGGCGTCGCGGAAGGCGCGGGCGGGCAGCACGCCCGTGCGGTCGCGCAGCTCGACCACGAGGTACGGGGTCCCCGCGCGCGACAGCAGCCGGTCCTTGCGCGTGCACGCGAAGACGCCGCGCACCTCGTCGCCCGCGCGCAGCGTGGCGATCGTCACGAGGGGGCTGGGGACCGCGTGCAGCTCGCCGGCGCGCACGAGACCATCATGTACCGTGATCCGGATGCAGCCGCTCATCTGGGAGCACCGCCCCGACGGCCTGCGCGCGCCCGCCCTCGTCTGCGCCTTCACCGGCTGGAACGACGCCGGCGACGCGGCGTCCGCCGCGCTGCAGTTCCTCGGCGCCTCCCTCGGCGCGACGCGCTTCGCGCGAATCGATCCCGAGGAGTTCTTCGACTTCCAGTCGACGCGGCCGAAGGTCACGCTGGTCCAGGGCCGCACGCGGCAGATCGAGTGGCCCGAGATCGAGATCTACGAGGCGCGCATCCCGCGTGCGCCGCGCGACCTCGTCCTGCTCTCGGGCGCCGAGCCGTCGATGCGCTGGCGCGGCTTCTGCCGGCTCGTGGTCGACCTCGCCGAGGCGCTGGGCACACAGATGGTCGTCTCGCTCGGCGCGCTGCTGGCCGATGTGCCGCACTCGCGCGCAGTCCCGATCACCGGCTTGGCCTCCGACGACGCGCTCGTCGAGAAGGTAGGCCTCGAGCAGTCCTCCTACGAGGGCCCGACCGGGATCGTCGGCGTCCTGCACGGCGCCTGCCAGGAGGCGGGGATCCCGTCGGCATCGCTGTGGGCGAGCGTGCCGCACTACGTCGCGGCGGCGCCGAACCCCAAGGCCGCGCTCGCCCTCATGCGCAAGCTCGAGGGCCTGGTCGGCGTCGCGGTCGACGCCGGCGAGCTCGAGTCCGCGGCAGCCGACTACGAGCGCCAGGTCTCGCTCGCCGTGCAGAGCGATCCCGAGGTGCAGGCCTTCGTCGAGCGCCTCGAGCGCGCCGCGGCCGAGGAGGAGACCGAGATGCGTGCGCGGGACCTGCCTTCCGGCGACGTCATCGCGCGCGAGTTCCAGCGCTTCCTGCGCCAGCGCGGGCCCGGCGAGTAGGGCGCTCACCGCGGCGCGGGGTCCGCGGTGAGCCAGATCCCGGGGCCGCGGACGTGCTCGTACGTGAGCTCGACTTGCGCGCGGTCGCTTCCTCCTTGCCCTGCCGCGACTCAGCCCCCGAGCGCCCTGGCCCTCATGGTGTCGAACTCGGCCTGCGTGATCGTGCCCGCGTCGAGCAGCTTCTGCGCGGTCTCGATCTCGCTCGCGGGCCCGGACTTGCCGGCCGCCTCGCGAACCTGCTGGTCGAACGCGGCCTGCGCCGCCTCCTGACCCTTGGCATTGCGCTCAGCGATCCCGCTGTGGTAGGCGATCAGGTAGATGAGGACCCCGAACCACGGGATGACGATGATCAGAATGATCCAGATTGCCTTCAGGAACCCGCCCATGTCACGGCGGCGAAAGATGTCCATGAAGCACGTGATCGCGAGCCAGATCCACAGGACGAAGGCCATGAAGATCAGCATCGACCAGAGAACGTCCAAGAACGGGTAGTCGGCGGCGAATGTCATAGCGGGCAGCCTTACAGATTCCACGGACGCCGTGCGTGTCGCGGCGCGGATGGGCGGGTGGCCCGGACGCACCCACGACGAGGACCGAGGAGATACGCATGTGCCGCTGGATCGCGTGGCTCGGGGAGCCAGTGCGCATTGGCGTCGGTGACCGCAACGGGACTCCACCCTTGCCGGCCGCCGGCCTGTGCCGGAGGATGGGAGGTGGCCCGACGGCGGCGGGCCGCTGCCCGTGTCCACACCTCGCTATCGACCTCCCTCTCGCGACGACGGCAACTTGGCGTCGATCGTCGGCGCCGGCGCGCGCCTGGCCGCGCGTGGGGTTGGGCTGGCGCTGTGGCCGGCCACGGAGGCGGTGGCGACCGCGGTGCGCTTGGAGCGTCGCGCCTGGGCGTCCGCCGGCGAGCTTGCCGGCGAGCTTGCCGGCGAGGCCGCGCTGGTCGTCGTCGATGCCGTGGTCGTCTCCCCGTACGCGGAGCGCGCCGTCGACCGCGTGCTCGAGAGTCCGCTCGCCGAGCGTGCGGTCGGGCGAGCGGTGAGCGGGCGGCTCGTCGACGCCGCCGCGCGCGAGATGGCGGGCCACGCGGTCGTCGAGCGGGTGGCAGAGGAGTTGCTGCGCGCCGGCGTCGCGGACCGCCTCGCCGACCGGATCCTCGCGGGCGGGAGCGTTGAGCGCGTCACCGAGCGCATTCTCGAAGGCCCGGAGCTCGCGCGGATCGCCACGTGCCTCGTCGAGAGCCCCGGTGCCGAGCGGCTCGTCGCACAGGTCCTTGACAGCCCGGATGCCGACCGGCTGGTCGCGCGCGCGCTCGACAACCCGCGCGTCGAGCGGCTCGTCGGCGACGCGCTCGAAAGCCCGGGGATGGAGCGCCTGGTCACGCGGATCGTCGAGAGCCCGGCGTTGGAGCGGACCGTCGGTCAGGTCATCGAGAGCCGGCTGCTCGACCAGGTGGTGGCACGGCTGCTCGAGAGCGAGGAGCTGTGGGTCCTCGTCGACGAGATCGCCCAGAGCCCGGCGGTGACGGAGGCGGTCACGCAGCAGAGCCTCGGGTTCGCCGACGAGGTCGCCGACGACGTCAACAAGCGCACGCGAAGGGCCGACGCGATCGCCGAGCAGATCGCCCGGCGGCTGCTGCACCGCCGCGCGCGCGTAGAGCCGCCGCCGCCGTCGCCGGCGGGCGCCCCATGACCGGGCCGACCCCCGGCGCACCGCACGGCGACGACGTGCCGCCGGCGGTCGCCGAGGCCGCGGGCAACGGCGCGGGCACGCGGGCCGCCGCTGCGCACGCACTCGCCGAGGCCAGGGCGCAGGCAGCCGCCGCCGAACGCGTCCGGGTGGACGTCGCCGCGGAGCAGGCGGCGGCCGACTACACCGGCCTCGTGACGCGCGCCATCGCGTTCGGCATCGACGCGCTTATCATCGACCTCGCCGCCGTCGGCGTCGCCGCGATCGTCGCGCTCGCGCTGAACCTCCTCCAGGTCCCGTCGAAGCTCGACACGGCGCTGGCGGCCGTCGGCGCCGTGGCGCTCGTCCTGTGGGGCGCGGCGTACTTCGTGACGTTCTGGTCGACGACCGGCCAGACACCGGGCGCGCGCATGATGCGGTTCCGCGTCCTCGCCCCCCGCGCCGAGCGCGGGCGGATCACCCCGCGACGGGCGCTCGTGCGCCTGATCGCCATGACGCTCGCCGCGATCCCGCTGCTGGCCGGTTTCTTCATCGTGCTCCTCGACGACCGCCGCCGCGGCCTGCACGACCGAATCGCGGGCACGGTCGTCGTCGACGCGCCGGACACCGAGACCCGGGTGCGCCGCAGGCGCGCCAGGGCACCCGAGCGCGGCACGACGTCCTGAGCCCCGCGGGCTTGCCCTCACCATGAAGGCTCCGCAGCGCGGAGCCCTCGTCGTCGTCACGGATGCCGGCACGGCGCACGCCCCGATCCGGGGTTGGGACGAGACGGAGCAGTTCGCGTCCGGCGCCGCTCTCGCCCGCGGCAGGCAGCGGGTCGGGGGCCGCCCGCACGCACCTGTCGTCGAAGGGGTGAGCGCCCCCGCATCGGACACCGGCGGGCCCGGTGGTCGTGCGCCCCGTGACGAGCGAAGCTGGCCGCGTGTCGCGGTAGCGCTTTCGACCCGAATGAGGAGGAACAAGATGGCGATCGACACGCTCATTGCATACGTCGGCGTGTACGACAGCGTCGCCGACGCGGAGGCCGACTATCAGCTCGTGAAGGACCTCCACACCGAGGCGGACCTGATCGACGCCTACGACGCGGCCGTCGTGGAGCGCCGCGCGGGCGGC
The DNA here is from genome assembly GCA_963803375.1 of uncultured Actinomycetes bacterium. GTDB lineage: Bacteria > Actinomycetota > Thermoleophilia > Solirubrobacterales > Solirubrobacteraceae > JAOPZW01. The sequence continues at coordinate 79,055 of CAWDMB010000016.1, forward strand.
AAGACCAAGATCGTCAAGAAGCACGAGACGCCCACGCGGGTGGGCGGCGTGCTCGGCGGCGGGGTCGGGCTGGCCACCGGACTGGTCGTCGCGCTCTTCCCGTTCGCCGCCGTCGGCGGCGGGCTGCTGGCGGGCACCGCCGCAGGCGGCGCCATCCTGGGTGCGGTGGCCGGTCACGCGGCGGCGGGAATGAGCCGCGACGACCTCAAGGAGCTCGGCGAGCACCTGGACGCCGGCCAGGCGGGCCTCGTCGTCGTCGCCGTGTCCGACATGGGCGCCAAGGTCGAGCAGGCGATGAAGCGCGCGTCGAAGCTCGAGCAGAGGCAGATCGAGGCCGACACGGCCGAGATCGAGCGCGACGCCTCTGCGGCCGCGAGCTAGCGAGGACCTCGCCCGGGCGTCGGCCGCCGTGGGCGCGCCGCCCCGGCCTGAGCGCACGGGAAGCTTCTTCGCCGTGGGGCGTCCCCGGTTTCATGACCCAGACGCGGCCGGCCGACCGATACGCGCTCGATCGGGAGCTCGAGGAGAAGCGGCTCACCCTCCAGGCGCAGGGCTTCCTGGATCGCCTCTCCGAGCGGGTGCTGCGCGAGGCGGGGCTCGAGCCCGGAATGCGCGTGCTCGACCTCGGGTCGGGCATGGCCGACCACGCGCTGCTCGCCGCGCGGATCGTCGGGCCCGGCGGGTACGTCGTCGGCGTGGAGGGCGATCCCGGGACGCTGGCGGCGGCGCGCGAGCGGCTGGACCGGCTCGGCGCGACGAACGTCGAGGTCGTGCCGGGCGACGTCGCCGCGCTCGAGGCGGTGCCCGGCGCGCCGTGGGACGCGGTCATCGGGCGGCTCGTGCTCCACTACGTGCCCGAGCCCGCTGCCGCGCTGCGCAGCGCCGCGGCGGTCGTGCGTCCGGGCGGCCTGCTCGTGGGCCTGGAGTTCGACTTCCTGGGCATGATCTCGCACCCGGCCGTGCCGCTCTACGACTGGATCGCCGTGCTCATGTTCGAGCTCTTCGTGCGCCTCGAGGCGCATCCGCGGATGGGGCTCGAGCTGCGGCCGGCCTTCCTCGCCGCCGGACTCGCCGAGCCGACCGTGCGCGCCGAGAGCGCGCTCGGCGGCGCGTCGGACGACTCGATCCTCACGGTCGTGGCACGGACGCTGCGCTCGATGGCCCCGGCGATGGAGGCCACGGGCGTGGCCACCGCCGTCGAGCTCGACCTCGACACCGTCGAGGCGCGCCTGCGCGCGGAGGTCGCGGAGACCGGTGGCGTCGTCTGCAGCCCGACGCTCGTGGGCGCCTGGGCGCGAACCGCGGCGTAGAGGGCCTTCTCGCTAGACGATCTTGCCCGGGTTGAGGTTCGCCCCGGGATCGACGCCGTCGAAGAGCGAGCGCAGCATCGCCACGCCGGGGGCGGAGATGTCCTGCTCGAGCCAGCGCGCGTGCTCCGTGCCGACCGCGTGATGATGCGACAGCGTCGCGCCCTCGTCGACGAACGCCTGCTGGATCGCGCCCTTGACGACGTCGTACTGCTCGAGCGGCTCGCGGCCGGCCGCGGGCGTGAACGCGAACGTGAAGTACAGGCACGCGCCGGCGTGGTAGCTGTGCGAGAGGTGGCACATGATGTACCCGCGCACGTCGAGGTCGACGAAGGCGCCGCGGGCGGCCGCCATCACGGCGTCGTAGAGGCGCGGCAGCACGCTCCAGGGCGCGGAGGTCTCCGACACGTCGGCGAGCGCGCCGCGGTCCAGGAGGAAGTCGCGGATGTACGGGGTGTCGAACTTCTTGCGGTCGTACAGGTCGCCGGGCCCGCGTCCGATGCCCAGCCCGCCGTGGCGGTGGGCGATGCGCGCCACCCGCAGCCGCTGCGCGCGCACGTGGGCGCCGCCGCCCTCGAAGCCGACGAAGGCCAGGCACATCGCGTCGAGGTCGAAGCCGCGCCGGCGGCGCAGGTAGGCCTGCAGCGCCTTCGACGTCGCCGCGTCGAGCAGCGAGCCGTCCTTCCTCGTGGCGAGCGAGAAGCGCGTCTCGGGGCCGTCGGAGACGCGCGTCACCGACGGCGAGGCCGCGCCCGTCGCGATCTCGCGCATGGCCCGAAGCGCCCGCGGCCAGTCGGGCAGCAGGTAGCCGAGGATCAGGCGGTGCTCGGGCACGCGATGGACGTGGACCGTCGCCTCGCTGATCACGCCGAGGCGCCCCTCGCTGCCGAGGACCATCTCGCGCACGCTCGGGCCGGTCGACGTGCTCGGCACCGGACGCGTCGCGAGCACGCCTCCCGGCGTGACGACGCGCACCGCGCGCGTGAGGTCGGCGACGTCGCCGTACTTGTCGGACTGCATGCCCGACGATCGCGTCGCGATCCAGCCGCCGAGCGTCGAGTGCGTGAAGCTGTCGGGGAAGTGCCCGACCGTCCAGCCGCGCGATCCGAGCTGGCGCTCGAGCTCGGGCCCGAGGACCCCCGCCTGCACGCGCGCCAGCCGCGAGGCGCCGTCGATCTCGAGCACCCGGTCCATGCGGCCGACGTCGACCGACACGACCGGGCGTCCCTCGGCGGCGGGCGCCTCGACGCTGCCCGAGATGTTCGTCCCGCCGCCGAAGGGGATGAGCACGGCGTCGGCCTCGAGCGCCGCGCGCAGGACCGCGGCGAGCTGCGCCTCGTCGACGGGGCGCACGACGGCGTCGGGCAGCCGGCCGAGCTCGCCCCGGCGATGGCGGACGAGGTCGCGCAGGCTCTTGCCACGCGCGTGGACGACGCGGTCCAGCGCGGCGACGGAGACGTGCTCGGCGCCCACGGCGGCGGCGAGCGCCGTCCGCAGCCGGTCCGGGAGCGCCGGCGGCGGGACCGTGAGGTCGCCGAAGGGCACGGGCCGCCCGGTCACCGCGGCGACGTCGAGGCCGAGCGCCTCGCGCAGGAACGGCCCGAGCCGCGGCTTGTCCTCGTGGGTGAACGCGACGTCCTCCTCGCCCCAGCCCCACCACTTCATGGCGCCCATCAGCGCTCCGCCGCCGGACAGGCGATGCGGAAGTCGCACGCCGAGCAGGCGGCGTAGGACGGCGTCGGCTCGAAGCCCTGCGCGAGGATGCCGTCGGCCACCTCGTGGACCGTCTCGGTGATCCAGTCGCGGTCGACGTCCTCGGTCGGGAGCGGCACCTTCGTGTCGTCGAGGACGTAGAGGTAGGCCTGCTGGGAGGCCTCCAGGCGCCAGGCCTCGCGCGCGCCGACGGCATAGAGGGCGAGCTGCACGTCCTCGCGCAGCTGCGCCTGCGTCTTCGGGCGCCCCGTCTTGTAGTCGAGCAGCTCGAAGTCGCCGCCGGGCAGGCGGTCGACCCGGTCCACGCGCCCGCGCAACGTGTGGGCGCCGAGCTTGAACTGGAACGAGCGCTCGAACCAGAGCGGCTCGCCCGGGTCCTCGCGCATGCGCTCGTGGTAGCGGCGCAGGGCGCCGCCCGCCTTGCCGTGGAGCTGGCGCTCCTGCTCCGACGCGCCGAACCCCCCCCGCCGCCAGCCCGCCTCGAGCAGCCCGAGCAGCTCGTCGAGCGTCCGCCCCGAGCCCTGGTGATAGCGCTCGAGGACCTGGTGGACGAGGATCCCGAAGCGCTGGTTGAGCGTCGGCTCGCTCGGGATCCGGAAGACGCGGGCGAACTTGTACCTCAGCGGGCACGTCCGGTAGGTCTCGATGTCCGACGCGCTGAGGAGCAGGCCCTCGCCGCGGGTGGGCAAGAACGGCGCGAGCGAGGGCTCCTCGCGGGCGCTGATCGCGGCGGCGCGGGCGCGGGCGTCGCGCTCGACGTCGAGGACGAGCTCGTCGAGCGAGCTCGTCTGCAGGATGTCGCGCTGCTGGGCGGTGGCCGCCTGCAGGAGCGCGGCGTTGATCTGGGGCAGCGCCTCGGCGACGGGCTGGCCCTCGGGGCGCTGCAGGAGCGCGGCGAGCTTGACGAGCTCGAGGTAGCGCACGGTCCCGTGCGCGACGTCGAGGTCGGTGTCCATGCGCAGCTCGCCCAGGCGGCCGCCCACCCGCGGGATCCCGGCCAGGAGCTCGTCGCGCAGCGCGGTGAACGTCGCGTGCAGCGCCTCGTCGGGGCCGAAGAGCTCCTCGTCGCGGTCCTCCCACGTCGCGCCGAGCGCCGTGCGCGCCTCCTCGGCGAACGACGACGGCGGCTGCGTCGCCCCGTGGTCCGAGAGCGCGGCGTAGGCGAGCACGAGCCCCTCGCGGGCACGCGTGAGGGCGACGTGCACGAGGCGGCGCATCTGGGCCACGTGCGCCGCGCGCGTGTCGGGCGGCAGCGCCTCGTGCAGCAGCGCGTCGGGGATCGGCTCGACGAGGCGCCGGGGCGTGCCCGGCATCTGCGCGGACTGCAGGCCGAGGACGAAGACGTGGTCGAACTCCAGCCCCTGCGCCGCCTGCAGGCTCATGACCGCCACGGCGCCGTGCGCGCCCGGCGCGCGGTCCTCGTCGCGCAGCCCGGCGTCGGCCACCGCGCTCGCGTAGCGCGCGAACTCGCGCGGCGTCGCGTGCGGCGCCCTGCGCACGTGGGCCGCCGCGAGCTCGCCGAGCTGCGCGAGCGAGAGCAGGCGCTCGACGACGTCGGCCTGGGCGGCGAAGAGCTGCTGGCGGCGCAGGCCGAGGCGATCGATGAGCCGGTGCACGAAGAGGTCCGGGCGCGTCGTGTCGAGCGCGGCCGCGGCCTGGCGGTGGAGCTTGAGGAAGCCCAGGATGCGCTCGCGCGCCTCGGGCGGGAGCTGCGGCGACTCCGTGGCCGCGACGAGCGCGCTGACCATGTCGAGCCGCCGGCGCCGGGCGATCTGGATGCAGCGCGCGAGGTCGATCGAGCGCAGCTCGACCGGCGGGCGCGCGAGCGCGCGGACGACGGCGCCGGCGTCGCCGGGATCGACGAGCAGGCGCAGCCAGGCGAGCACGTCCTTGACCTCGGCGCGCTGGAAGAACGCGGTTGCGCCGGCCAGCCGGTAGGGCACGGCGCGCTCCTCGAGCGCGACGGCGACGGCCTGGCCCTCGTGGCGCACGGAGCGCACGAGCACCGCGAGCGCCTCGGGGGCGACGCCGCCGCGCACGAGGCGCTCGATCTCGCCCGCGACGCCCTGCGCCTGGGCGCGCTCGTTGGCGCAGCGCCAGAAGCGCACGCGGCCGCCCGCCGGCGCGTCGACGCGCTTGGCCACGCGGTCGCCGAGCGGCGCCACCACGGCCTGCGCGGCCTGCGCGATCGTCGCCGGGCAGCGCTGCGAGCGCTCGAGGCGCAGCGTGCGGGCGTCGGGCAGCCCGTGCGCGAGGTCGCGCGCGTTCTTGGCCGCCGCGCCGCGCATCCGCCGCACCGCGCAGTCGTCGTCGAACGCCGCCGTCAGCCCTCCGTGCTCGCGCGCCAGCAGCGTGATGAGGGTCAGGTGGGCATGATCGAGGTCCTGGGCGTCGTCGACGAGGACGTGGCGCCAGCGCGCCGCGACCCGCGCCCGGACGTGCGGGCGCTCGGCCAGCAGCGCACCGGCGCGCAGGACGAGGTCGCCGGGATCGAGGGCGCCGCGCTCTACGAGCATTCGATCGTGGGTCTCGTAGAGCGCCGCGAACTCGCGCTCACGCGGGCCCCGCTCGTCGTCGGCGGGCAGCGTGGCGGCCCAGCGCGCGTACTCGGCCGGCGTCACCGAGGCGGCCTTGAGCTCGTCGACGCGGGCGATGACCGCGCCGAGCAGCAGGGCGGGGCGGCCCCCGAGGTCGTGCGCGCGCAGCGTGAGCTCGTCGACGCGCTCGAGCAGCATCGCGAGGCGGTCGGCGGGCGTCACGGGCACGGCGAACGGGTCGAGGCCCGCCTCGAGCGCCTCGTCGTGGAGCAGGCGGGCGGCGATCGCCGGCACTGTGCCGACCGCGAGCTCCTCGAAGCCGCGATCGAGCGCGTCCTCGACGCCCGCGCGCAGGGCATCGGCGGCGAGCTCGGTCGCGGTGATCGCGACGACCTGCTCGGGCGCGAGGCCGCCCGGGCCCGCCAGCCACCCGTATCGGGCGCGCAGCGCGGCCGTCTTGCCCGTGCCCGCGGCGCCCAGGACGAGCGCCGGGCCGCCGCGGTGGGTGACGACCTCGCGCTGGGCCGGGGTGAGGCCGTCGAGCGGATCGGACACGTCCCTAGAGTATGTCGCGCATGCCCGCCGCTCCCGAGGCCTCCGCCGAGGTCCTTGACCACGACTGGCTCGGCGTGAGCCGGCGCGCCGGTGACGGGCTGCGCCGCGTGCTGCGCGAGCACCCGTCCAGCCGCGAACGGACCATCGAGACCGGCGAGCGCGGCGGCGGCGGCGACCGCACGCTCGTCATCGACGCCGCCGCCGAGGACGCCGTCTTCGCCGAGCTCGAGGCGCTGGAGCGCGAGGGCGCGCGCGTCACCGCGGTCTCCGAGGAGCGCGGCTTCGTCGACCTCGGCGGGGGCGGCGGACCGCCCTTCGTGGTCATCGACCCGATCGACGGCTCGATGAACGCCAAGCGCGGCCTCACGCACCACGCGCTCTCGATCGCCGTGGCCGACGGCCCCACGATGGCCGATGTCGTCTTCGGCTACGTGCTCGACCTCGGGCCCGAGGAGGAGTGGTACGCGATCCGCGGGGTCGGGGCGTTTCGCAACGGCGAGCCGCTGGGGCCGGGGCCGCCCGAGCGCCGGCGCCGCGACGGGCGGCTCGAGCTCGTCGCCGTGGAGTCCGCCGATCCTCGCTGGCTGGCCGCGTCGAGCGAGGCGCTCGTCGCGGTCACGGGCCGCGTCCGAGCGATCGGCTCGATCGCGATCTCGCTCTGCCAGCTGGCGGCGACGCGCGTCGACGGCATGGCGACGCTGTGGCGCTGCCGCGCGGTCGACGCCGCGGCCGCGCAGCTCATCGTCCGCGAGAGCGGCGGCCTCGTCGCCTTCACCGCCTGCGCCAAGCCGCTCGGCGCGCCCCTGGACCTCGAGCCGCGCTCGCCGGTCGTCGCGGCGCGCACGGCGCGCGCGCTGGCCGAGCTTGCCACCCTTCCGAGCGCATGATCGACTGGGGACTCGCGGAGCGCGTGGCCGACCTCGCCGCCGGTCAGGACGGGGGCGCCGGCCTGCCGGGCGACCTCGATGCGATCGCGGCGCGCGCGGAGGCCGGCGTGACCGCCTACGCGCAGCTCGCCCCAGCCGCCGCGCTGCCCCCCGCCGAGGCCGTCGACCGCGCGACGTGGACGCAGGCCAACCTGGCGACGATGCGCGCGACGCTCGATCCGGTCGTCGATCAGCTCGGGACCGGCGGCGGCGCGCTGGCCGGCCCGCTGCGCTCGGCCGGCGGGATGCTGCTCGCGGCCGAGATCGGCGGCATCGTCGGCTTCATGGGCCGCAACGTGCTCGGCCAGTTCGAGCTGCGCCTGCTGGACCCGAGCGCCCCGACGCGGCTGCTGCTCGTCGCCCCGAACGTCCGCAAGGCCGCGGAGACGATGGAGGTCGAGCTCGAGCAGCTGCTCGAGTGGGTGACCTTCCACGAGGTCACGCACGCCGTCCAGTTCGCCGGCGTGCCGTGGCTTCGCGAGCACCTCGCGGGCCTCCTCGGGGAGCTGCTCGCGAGCGTCAAGCTCCAGGTCGACCCCTCGACGCTGCTCAAGCTGCCCTCGAGCCAGGACCTGCGCTCGCTCTGGGACGGGGTGCGCGAGGGCGGCTTGGTGACCGCGATGGCCGGCCCGGAGCGCAAGGATCAGATCGACCGCCTGCAGGCGATCATGGCGCTCGTCGAGGGCCACGCAGAGCACGTCATGGACGCGGCCGGGGCGGCGTCGCTGCCCCAGCTCCCGAAGCTGCGCGAGGCCCTGAACCGGCGCCGGCGCGAGAAGCCGCCGCTCGTCAAGCTCCTCGAGCGCCTGCTCGGCCTCGACCTCAAGCTGCGCCAGTACGAGGTCGGCAAGCGCTTCTGCGACGCGGTCGTGCGCGACTGGGGCGTCGCCGGGCTCAACCGGGCCTGGAGCGCGCCCGAGCACCTGCCGACGCTCGCCGAGCTCGACGAGCCGGCCGCGTGGGTGCGGCGCACGCAGGTGCGCGCCGTCCCCCCGGCCGCCTGAGGGTCGGGCGTGCGGCCGCGCCTCAGGCCGCTGACAGCTCTCGGACCTGGGTGAGGCGGAGGTAGTTGCCCGACGGGTCGCGGAACGCCGAGTCGATCCCGTAGGGCCGCTCCTCGGGCTGCTCGGCGAACTCGACCCCGCGGCCCGCGAGCTCCTCGTACGCGGTCGGGGAGACGCCGTACGTGCGGGTGAAGCTCGTCGTGAACGAGCCGACGCTCTTCAGGCCCACGGAGAAGCAGATCTCGGCGACGGAGCGGTCGCTGGTCCGCAGCAGCGCCGCGGCGCGCTCCAGGCGGCGGGTGAGCAGATACGCGTGCGGCGACTCGCCGAAGGCGCGACGGAACTCGCGGCTGAAATGCGCGCGCGAGAGGCCGGCGGCGCCGGCGAGGTCGTCGACGTCGAGCGCCTCGAGGTACCGGGCGTCGGCCAGGTCCTTGGCGCGTTGCAGGTGACGAACGGTCGGAACGTAGGCCATCCGCGCCCAGTATCGCCTCTCAGCGGCCTGCTCGTCCTCCTGGACCCGCGCTCCTGACAATACGAACGCGAGTTCGTGTAACCGGCAGGCGCAGGCGGGGTTTACAAACGTGTGTTCGGGGTAGTACACTACCTACCGAACTTAGAACTAAGCTTCTTACCACCGAGAGGAAGATCCCATGGCCGAGGCCACCATCCTCACCAACACCCAGCGCCCGGCCGCCCGCAAGGCCGCCGCCGCCGATCGTCCGACGGCCGCCAGGAAGGCCGCCGCCACCCGCGCCCGTAAGCGCACGGCGACCGCCGCCAAGCACACCGCCGGCGCCCGCAAGGCCGCCGAAACCCGCCGCGGGCTCCCCAAGAGCCCGGTCGAGCGCGTCCAGGCGACCGCCGAGCGCGCCGTGCTCGTGCAGGTCGGCGCCGCGCTCGTCGCCCGCGACAACGTCGTCGCCACCGTCGACGGGATCGTCGACCGCGTCGGCTCGCGCACGAAGGCCGAGCGCGAGCTGACCGTCCAGCGCAGGCGCCTCGAGACCGATCTCAAGCGCTTCGAGCGCCGCGGCCGCACCGAGCGCACCAAGCTCGAGCGCGACGCCAAGAGGGCCCGCACGCGCGTCGAGCGCGAGCTGCGCCGGCGCCGCGCCCGCGTCGAGCGCCTCGTGCGGAGCAACCGCACGAAGGCCGGGCGCGAGCTCGACGAGGCGACCGCGCAGGCCGAGACGGCCGGCAAGGACGTCGCCGCGCAGGCCGAGCTCGCCACCGCGCGCGCCCAGAACCTCGTCCAGAGCGGCGTCGCCGCCGGCACGACCCTGGCCGCGAAGGTGACCGACCGCGTCGCCGCCGTGATCTAGGACCGATCGCTTCGCCGCGGGCCGGCCTGTTGGAGAGCCGCCCGCGGAGGACTGCCGGCCTCATACCTCGCCGGCAGCGCAGTACCTCTCCTCCCTGGGAACGGGCCGTCTTTCGGGCGGCCCGTTCCTCTTCGCGGGTGCAACGGGAACGGCACTAGACTGGGGTGCATGCCCTCCCGAGACGAGATCCTCAAGGCGCTCGAGTCCGTCATCGACCCCGAGCTGCGCCGCTCGATCGTCGAGCTCGAGATGGTGCGCTCGATCGACGTCGCGAACGGGGCCGTCGCCGTGACGGTGTCGCTGACGACGCCGGGCTGCCCGATCCGCTCGCACTTCGAGAACGCCGTCCGCGAGGCCGTCGGCGGCCTCGGCGGCGTGACCGGCGTCGAGGTCGGCTTCGACGTCCTCTCCGATGCCGAGAAGGGCAAGCTGCAGACGAAGCTCGGGCGCGCCGGCGGTCTGCCCGAGGGCTCGCTCGCCCAGGTGGCCAACGTCGTCTGCGTCGGCTCGGGCAAGGGCGGCGTGGGCAAGTCCACGGTGACCGCCAACCTCGCCGCCGCACTCGTCGCCGACGGCAAGCGCGTCGGCGTCCTCGACGCCGATGTCTGGGGCTACTCGATCCCGCGCATGTTCGGCGTCGCCGGGCGCCCGCCCGTCTCCGGCGAGCGCAAGATCCTGCCGCTCGAGGGCCCGGGCGGCGTGAAGGTCATGTCGATCGGCTTCTTCGTCGAGGAGGACGCGGCCGTCGTCTGGCGCGGCCCCATGCTCCACAAGGCGCTCACCCAGTTCCTCGAGGACGTCGCCTGGGGCGAGCTCGACTTCCTGCTCGTCGACCTGCCGCCGGGGACGGGCGACGTCTCGATGACGCTCGCGCAGCTCTTGCCCCAGGCGCGGTTCCTGATCGTGACCACCCCGCAGCCGACGGCCCAGATGGTCGCGCGCCGCTCGGCCGAGATGGCCCACAAGGTCAGCCTCGAGATCGCCGGTGTCGTCGAGAACATGGCCGGCTTCGTGACGCCGGGCGGCGAGCGCTTCGCGATCTTCGGTGAGGGCGGCGGCCAGGCGCTGGCCGAGGAGCTCGACGTGCCGCTGCTGGGCAAGGTGCCGCTGACCATGCCCCTGCGCGCAGGGAGCGACGCGGGCGAGCCGCTCGTGGCCGCCGACCCCGACGACCCGGCCGCCCAGGCGCTGCGCCAGGTCGCCCGCGGGCTCGTCGCGCTGTTCCCCGTCGAGCTGCCGATCCTGCAGCCGGTCGCCGCGGGCGGCGCCGACCGCGGCCCCGCGCCCGCCGGCATGAGCCTGCCGATGGCGGGCTGATCACCGCCTTGTAGGCGTGGGAGCGCGGCTCAACGGCCGGCGTAGTACTCGACGTTGACCTGCGCGAAGCGCTGCCATTCCTCGGGCAGCTGGTCCTCCGCGAAGCAGGCGTCCACGGGGCAGGCCTCGACGCAGGCGTCGCAGTCGATGCACTCCTCGGGGTCGATGTAGAGCATCTCGACCGCGTCGTAGTCGGGCTCGTCCGGCGTCGGATGGATGCAGTCCACGGGGCACACCTCGACGCACGAGTTGTCCTTCGTGCCGATGCAGGGCTCTGCGATGACGTACGCCATGGGTTCCAGGGTCCTCGGTCTACGTTGGGGTCTGGGAGGATGACACGCGCCGGGGCTCGGGAGCGCTTCGGTCGGCCCACGGCCGGGCCCGCTCGAGCTGCGCCGCGAGGGCGAGCAGCGGGCCCTCCTGCGCCGGGCGGCCGAGCAGCTGGACGCCCGCGGGCAACCCGTTGCGCTCGAACAGCGGCAGCGAGATCGCGGGCTGACCGGTGACGTTGGCGACGGCGCTGAAGGGCGTGAAGGCGCCCGCACGCGCGAACAGGGCCATCGGGTCATCGGTGCGCCAGTCGACGGTGTCGAGCAGCACGGGCGGCTCGGCCAGCGACGGCGTCAGCACCGCGTCGAAGGGGGTCATCCACGCCAACAGGCCGCGGGCGAAGATCTGCAGGCGCGCCGCGGCGAGGTGCGCATCGAGCGCGCTCGTGCGCTGCACCAGCTCCCACAGGGCCCACGAGATCGGCTCGAGCTCGAGCGAGGACGGCTCGCGACCGTGGATCATCCGCGCCTGGGCAACCTGGAGCATCACGAGCGGTGCGAAGATCGCTGTGAACAGCGGGAGCACGTCGCCCTCCGCCCATGGCGGGTCGGCCTCCTCGACGCGGTGGCCGAGCGCCTCGAGCAGGGCGACGGCCTCGCGGACGGCGTCGGCGTGGCCCGCGTCGATCGGCGTGTCCAGCGGCGGACGCAGCGTGAAGGCGATGCGCAGCGCCGCGGGCTCGCGCCCGGCCGCCCGCGCGAAGGGCTCGGGCGGCGGCGGCGCCCACGACGCGTCGCCCGGCTCGGCGCCGGCCAGGACGTCGAGCAGCGCCGCGGTCTCCGCCACCGTGCGCGTGAGGACGCCGTCGACTCCGAGGAAGCTCTCGCCCAGCTCGGGCGCGAGCGAGATGCGGTTGCGCTGGGGCTTGAGGCCGACGAGGCCGCAGCACGCGGCGGGGATGCGGGTCGACCCGCCGCCGTCGTTGGCGTGGGCGAGCGGCACCATGCCGGCCGCCACGGCGACCGCCGAGCCGCCCGAGGAACCGCCGCTCGTGCGGTCCGGGTCCCACGGGTTGCGCGTCGGCCCGAAGCGCTTCGCGTTCGTCCACGGCAGGATCCCCCACTCGGGCAGCGTGGTGGAGCCGACGACGACGAAGCCCGCGTCCTTGAGCCGGCGGACGACGTTGTGGTCGTAGGGCGCCGGCCAGTCGCCCATGAAGTCCGAGCCGTACGTCAGCCGGGCGCCGGCCACCGCGCGGTTGTTCTTGATCGCGATCGGGACTCCGGCAAACGGGCGCTCGTCGCCCGGCCCGACCGCCTCGGCGGCGGCGAGCGCCTCGTCGGCGAAGACGTCGACGAACGCGTTGAGCCGGGGGTCGACGGCCTCGATCCGGTCCAGCGAGGCCCGCACGAGCTCACGGGCGGCGAGCTCGCCGGAGCGCACGAGCGCCGCGAGCTCGCCGGCGGGGCGGGTCAGGAGGTCGGCCATGGCGGGCGAGGCTACCGAGCCCCGACACGCGACCGACTGCATGCGTATCGTCAGGCTGTGACGCGCGACCTCCGGCCTCGGGCGCGCGCGACCCCACCCGACCCATACTGACCACGTGACCGACGTCCAATCCGGCCTCGAGGGCGTCGTCGCCTTCGCCACCGAGATCGCCGAGCCCGACAAGGAGGGCTCCGCGCTGCGCTACCGCGGCGTCGACATCGAGGAGCTCGTGGGCGCGGTCCCCTACGAGCACGTGTGGGGACTGCTCGTCGACGGGACCTACGAGCCGGGCCTGCCGCCGGCCGAGCCGCACCCGCTGGCGATCCGCTCGGGCGACCCACGCGTCGACGTGCAGTCCGCGCTCGCGATGCTCGCGCCCGAGTGGGGCTTGCGGGCGCTCATCGACCTCACCGACGATCAGGCGCGCCAGGACCTCGCGCGCGCCTCGGTCATGGCGCTGTCGTTCGTGGCGCAGTCCGCACGCGGCCCCGGTCGCCCGCCCGTGCCCCAGGCCGAGATCGATCGCGCGCGCTCGATCCCCGAGCGCTTCCTCATCCGCTGGCGCGGCGAAGCCGACCCCGACCACGTCAAGGCCGTCGACGCCTACTGGATCAGCGCCGCCGAGCACGGCATGAACGCCTCGACCTTCACCGCGCGCGTCGTCGCCTCGACCGGCGCCGACTGCGCTGCCGCGCTCTCGAGCGCGGTCGGGTCCCTGAGCGGGCCGCTGCACGGCGGCGCGCCCTCGCGCGTGCTGAGGATGCTCGACGAGGTCGAGGCGACCGGCGACGCCGACCGGTGGGTGCGCGACGCGCTCGACCGCCGTGAGCGCCTCATGGGCTTCGGGCATCGCGTGTACCGCGCCGAGGACCCGCGGGCCCGGGTCCTGCGCCGGACCGCGCGCGAGCTGGGCTCCACGCGCTTCGAGGTCGCCGAGGCCCTCGAGCGGTCGGCGCTGGCGGAGCTCAGGACGCGCAAGCCCGACCGGGTGCTGGCCACGAACGTCGAGTTCTGGTCCGCGGTCGTGCTCGACACGGCCGGGGTGCCGTCCGAGCTCTTCACGTCGATGTTCACGTGCGCGCGGGTCGCGGGCTGGTCGGCGCACATCCTCGAGCAGAAGCGCGAGGGCCGGCTCATCCGCCCGACCGCCGCCTACGTCGGTCCGCCGCCGCGTGGACGCCGGGCCGCCGCCTGAGGGGTGGGCTCGAGTCGAGGTGGCGCGGGTCGGTCAGCGGCCTCGGCGAGGTCGAGCGCGCGCCGCAGGACGTCGCGCAGCGCGCGCTGGTCCTCGTCGGAGAGGCGCGCGAGCGGCTCGGGCGCCGCGGCCAGGCGCTCGGCGAGCCGGCGGCGAACCTTCGCGCCGCGGTCGGTGACCACGAGCATCTTCACGCGCCGGTCGCGACGAGCGCTGCGGCGCTCGACGAGCCCGCGGTCCTCGAGGCGGTCGACGATACCGGTGACGTTCGAGTTGTCGCAGCGCAGGGCGCAGGCGAGCTCGCTCATGGCGACGGGGTGCTCGGGTCGCAGCACACGCAGGGCCATCGCCTGCGGCGGCGAGAGCTCGAGCTCGGAGATCGCCGCAGTGAACCGCGCCTTGCCGTAGCAGTGCATGAGCTCGCTCATGAGGTCCCACGCCTCTGCGGCGAGCGATCCCGGCGTTCGGGCGGCGACCGCGTCCATGGCGCAATCTTACTTGTCCGGGTAAACCGTTGACAAGATCAAAGGTGCGTGGAACCGTGAAGCTCATGGACAACGGCATCCTCGTCGCGGGGCTCGTCCGGGACTACAAGGGCGGCATCCGCGCCGTCGACGGGATCGACCTCGAGGTCGATCCCGGCGAGATCTACGGCTTCCTCGGGCCCAACGGCGCCGGCAAGTCGACGACGACGCACGTGCTGACCACGCTGCTGCCGCCGACCGCGGGTCGCGCCGTCGTGGGCGGCTTCGATGTCGCCACCCAGGGCCCCGACGTCCGCCGGCGCATCGGCGCCGCGCTCCAGGAGGCCGCGCTCGACGCGTTCCTCACCGGCCGCGAGCACATGGAGCTCCAGGGCGGACTCAACGGCCTGTCGAAGGCCGAGCGCGACCGGCGCGGGCGCGCGCTGCTCGAGCGCGTCGGCCTGACCGAGGCGGCCGACCGCAAGGTCGGCGGCTACTCGGGGGGCATGAAGCGCCGCCTCGACCTCGCGCTCGCGCTCGTTCACCAGCCCGCGATCCTGTTCCTCGACGAGCCGACCACGGGCCTCGATCCCCAGAGCCGCAGCGCGCTGTGGGACGAGGTGGCGCGCCTGGCGCGCGAGGAGGGGGTGACGGTGTTCCTGACCACGCAGTACCTCGAGGAGGCCGACGTGCTCGCCGGGCGCGTCGGGATCATCGATCGCGGGCGGCTCGTGGCCGAGGGAACGCCGGACGCGCTCAAGCGCGAGATCGGCGGCAACAGCGTCGAGGCCGTGCCCGCCAACCCGGACGAGTGCGGCCGCGCGGCCGCGGTCCTCGCCCGCTTCGGCGAGCCGGCCGCCCACGCGAGCAACGGCGCCGCCGTGCGCCTGCGCGACGGCGCCGAGCAGTTGCCGGAGATCGTGCGCGCGCTCGACGGCGCCGGCGTCCGGCTCGCGCACCTCCAGCTTCACTCGCCGTCGCTCAACGACGTCTTCCTGGCCAAGACCGGCCGCTCGCTCGAGGGCGCCGGGGACGGCGAGGACGCCGCCGAGGCGGAACGCGACGCCGAGCCCGTCGCCGCGTGAGCGCGAGCGTCACCGCCCGGCAGGTCGCCCTCGTCGGCCGGCGCTCGCTCAAGCGCACCCTGCGCCAGCCCGCGCTGATCGTGCCCACGCTCGTGTTCCCGCTGTTTCTGCTGGCCATCAACGCGAGCGGCTTGAGCTCCGCGACGAAGATCCCGGGCTTCCCGACGGACTCCTACCTCGAGTTCGCGATCACGGTGCCGTTCATCCAGGGCGCGATCTTCGCGGCCATCACCGCCGGCACCGAGCTGGCCACGGACGTCGAGTCGGGTTTCCTCAACCGCCTCCAGCTCACGCCGCTGCGGCGCACCGCGATCCTCGCCGGGCAGCTCGCGGGCGCCACCGCCGTCGCGCTGATCGGCGCGCTCGCCTACCTCGCGGTCGGCCTCGCCGCCGGCGTGTCGATCCACGCCGGCGTGCTCGGGGCGATCGTGGTCGTCCTCTACGCGGTCTTCGCCGCCGTCGCGTTCTCGGGCGTCGGCGCGGTGCTCGGCGCGCGGACCGGGTCCGCCCAGGCCGTGCAGGGCGCCTTCCCGCTCCTGTTCGTCTTCTTCTTCCTCTCCTCGATGTACCTCCCGCGCCCCCTCATCGACGTCGGCTGGTTTCGCACCGTGGCGACCTGGAACCCGATCTCCTACCTGATCGAGGGGCTGCGCTCGCTCGTCATCGGAGGGTGGGACGCGACGGCGCTCGCCCGCGGCCTGGGCGTCGCGGTCGCCGTGCTGGTGCTCTCGTTCTGGGCGGCGAGCCGCGCCCTGGCCACGCGGATGGAGCGCACATGAGCGCGTTCGGCCACGTCGCGGGGGCGGTGCTGCGGCGCAACCTCATCCACGCGTTCAAGAACCCGGCGCTGTTCGTGCCCGCGCTCGTCTTCCCGATGGTCTTCCTCGTCGCCTTCGCGGGCGGGCTCTCGAGCGTCGGCAACGTGCCGGGCTTCGACTACGCGCCGGGCTACACGGCCTTCCAGTTCGCGTTCGTGTTCCTGCAGTCGGCGGCCTTCGGCGGCGTCTTCACCGGCTTCGCGGTCGCGGCCGACTGGGAGTCGGGCTTCGCGCGGCGCCTGCTGATCGCCGCGCCGCGGCGGACGGGGATCATCGCGGGCTACGTCGCGGCGGCCGCCGTGCGCTTCCTCGCCGTCGGCTTCGTCGTCACGGTCGCGGCGCTGCTGGCCGGGATGCGGGTCGACGCCGACGCGGTCGACCTCGCCGGGCTCCTCGGCCTCGCGCTGCTCGTCAACGTCACCGCGACGCTGTGGAGCACCGGGATGGCCATGCGCTTCAAGTCGTTGCAGGCCGGGCCGGCGATGCAGATCCCGGTCTTCCTGATCCTCTTCCTCGCCCCCGTCTACGTGCCGCTCGGCCTCCTGACCGGATGGATCAACACCGTCGCCTCCTACAACCCGGCGACCGCGTTCCTGGAGGCCGCCCGGGGCTTCATCGCCGGGGACCCCGAGACGACCGCGCTGGCGTATCTCGCCGCGCTCGGCCTCGTCGCCGCGCTCGGCGTCTTCGCGGTGACCGGCCTGCGGCGCGCCGAGCGCGGCGAGTAGCTTCGCGGAGGGCCGACTATGCTGGGCCGTCGTGGGCCAGGACGCGCGTCCGCTCGATCCCGCCGCCCTCGGCGACCACGTCGACCGCCTGTTCCGCGCGGCCTGGGCGCTGTGCGGGCGCCGCGAGGACGCCGAGGACCTCGTGCAGGACACGTTCGCCCGCGTGCTGGCCAAGCCGCGCTTCCTGCGCAACGACGACGACCTCGGCTACCTGCTGCGCGTGCTGCGCAACACGTTCGTGTCGCGCCACCGCACGGCGCTGCGCCGCCCCCAGGCGGTCCCGATGCCCGAGGATCTCGAGCCGATCGACCCGCGCTCGTCGAGCCGGCCCGCCGAGGCGATCGAGGCCCGCGAGGTCTTCGCGCACATCGCCGCGCTCCCCGACGAGTTCCGCGATGCCCTGGTGGCGGTCGACGTGGCCGGTCTGTCCTACGCTGAGGCGGCGAAGCTGCTCGGCACGAAGGAGGCGACGATCACCTCCAGGCTGTACCGGGCGCGCAGCCGCGTGGCGCGCGGGATGGAACCCGACCGCCAGGGCGTCCCTTAATACACCCCCATGTCTTCCGTCGACCCCACCTCCGACCCTCGCGACGACCAGCTCGCCGAGCGCGGCCGTGCGCTGATCGCCGCGGCCGTCGCCGGCACCGAGGCGCCGGCCGCGCTGCGCGAGCGCATCGAGGCCGATCGCACGCGCGCCCGCACCGGCCGCCGTCGGCGGGGGCTGAACGTGCTCGTGCCGGCCGGCGGCCTGCTGGCGGCCGCGATCGTCGCCGTCGTGATCGCGACGAGCGCCGGCCCCTCTCCGACCGTGCTGGCCACCGCGCAGCTCGCGGCTCGCGGCCCGGTGCTCCCCGCGCCGAAGGAGGATCCGGCCAACCCGGCGCTGCTGGAGCGCGACGTCGACGGCGTGCCGTTTCCCTACTGGGGCGACGCCTTCCCGTGGAAGGCCGTCGGCGCGCGCGAGGCCAAGGTCGAGGATCGCCCCACGCAGACCGTCTACTACCAGAACCCGGCCGGCGCGCGCGTCGCCTACACGATCGTGTCCGGCGACGCCCTCGATCCGCCCGACGGGTCCCGCGCCCGGACGGTCAACGGCGTCCCGCTGCGGGTCACCGAGGACGGCGCGAAGCGCATCGTGACCTGGGAGCGCGAGGGCCACACGTGCGTGCTGACCGCCCCGCGCACGGTGCCGGAGGCCAAGCTGCTCGCGCTCGCCGCGTGGAAGGGCAAGGGGAACGTCCCCTTCTGATGCTCGGGCGACGCCCGCGCCGGCGATGCTCGTCCGCATCACCCTCTTCGAGGTGCCGCCCGAGGCGGACGCGCCGTTTCTCGCGCGGTGGGACCGCGTTCGCGACCGGCGAGCGGCCGAGGACGGGGTCAGCGCCACCGCGCTGCACCGTGCCCTGCGCCAGGACGCGGCGTTTCGGTTCGTGGACCTCGCGTGGGTCGAGGGGCCGCACTCGTCCGGGCGGGCCGTCGCCGGCCCCTCGTTGAGGGCCCACCCCGGGGTGTACGAGATCGCACGCGCGGACGGGGATCCCGACGGCGATGGCGGGGTGATCCTGATCGCCCCCTTCGAGGTGCCCGCGGGAGCGGACGACCGGTTCCTGGCCGGCTGGGACCGCGCGCGCGGCGTGCTCCGCCGGCAGCAGGGGTACCTCGGGACGCGGCTGCACGTCGCCGTGGGCCCGGCCGCGTTCCGCTTCGTCAAGCTCGCGCGCTGGTCCAGCCCGCTGATGGTCGCGCGCGCGCTGAAGCGCCCCGAGTTCCAGCAGGCCGCGGCGATGCCGTACGCCTCGCACCCGTCGCTGTACCAGGTCGTTCGTCGCTGAGGCGCCGCAGCGCCCCGGAACGCGCGAGGGCCCGGCGGTCGCCGGGCCCTCGCGAAACAGCGGTGCTCCCGGGGGAGCCGGCTACATCATGCCGCCCATGTCGGGCATGCCGCCGCCGCCGGCGCCGGCCCCGTCCTTCTCGGGGATCTCGGCGACGATGGCCTCGGTCGTGAGGATGTTCTTGGCGATCGAGGCCGCGTTCTGCAGGGCGGAGCGCGTCACCATCGCGGGGTCGATGACGCCCGCGGCGACGAGATCCTCGATCACGCCGGTGGCCGCGTTGAGGCCCTCGCCCTTCTTGGCCTTGCGGACGTCGTTGACGACGACCGAGCCCTCGAGGCCCGAGTTCTCGGCGATCTGACGCAGCGGCTCCTCGAGCGCGCGACGGATGATGACCGCGCCCGTCCGCTCGTCGTCCGCGAGGACGTCGATGTCGACGGCGTCGGCCGCACGCAGCAGCGTGACGCCGCCGCCCGGGACGATCCCCTCCTCGAGGGCCGCGCGGGTCGCCTGCAGCGCGTCCTCGACGCGGTGCTTCTTCTCCTTCATCTCCGTCTCGGTGGCCGCGCCGACCTTCACGACGGCGACGCCGCCGGAGAGCTTGGCGAGGCGCTCCTGGAGCTTCTCGCGATCGAAGTCCGAGTCGGTGTTCTCGACCTCGGCCTTGATCTGGTTGATGCGGCCCTTGATGGCCTCGCTGTCACCGGCGCCGTCGACGATCGTCGTCGTGTCCTTCGCGACGACGACGCGGCGGGCGCGCCCGAGCTGCGAGAGCTGGGTGTTCTCCAGCTTCAGGCCCATCTCCTCGGTGATCACCTCGCCGCCCGTGAGAACGGCGATGTCCTCGAGCATCCGCTTGCGGCGGTCGCCGAAGCCCGGCGCCTTCACGGCCACGCCGGTGAAGGTGCCGCGGAGCTTGTTCACGACGAGCGTCGCGAGGGTCTCGCCCTCGACGTCCTCGGCGATGATCAGCAGCGGCTTGCCCGACTGGATGACCTGCTCGAGCACCGGCAGCACGTCGCGGACGGAGCCGATCTTCTGGTTGGCGATGAGGACGAACGGGTCCTCGAGCGTCGCCTCCATGCGCTCCTGGTCGGTGACCATGTAGGGCGAGATGTAGCCCTTGTCGAACTGCATGCCCTCGGTGAACTCGAGGTCCATGCCGAACGTCTGGCCCTCCTCGACGTTGACCACGCCGTCCTTGCCGACCTTCTCGATCGCGTCGGCGATCACGTCGCCGATCTCGTCATCACCGGCCGAGATCGTCGCGACGCGAGCGATCTGGTCCTTGCCGGAGATCTCCTTGGACTGCTTCTCGATCGCCGCGACGACCTGGTCGACGGCCTTCTCGATGCCACGCTTGAGCGCGAGCGGGTTGGCGCCGGCAGCGACGTTCTTCAGGCCCTGGCGAACGATCGCCTGGGCGAGGACCGTGGCGGTCGTCGTGCCGTCGCCGGCGACGTCGTTGGTCGCCGTGGCGACCTCGCGCACGAGCTGCGCGCCCTGGTTCTCGAAGACGTCCTCGACCTCGATCTCACGAGCGATGGTCACGCCGTCGTTCGTGATCGTCGGGGCGCCGAACTTCTTGTCGAGGACCACGTAGCGGCCGCGGGGGCCGAGCGTGACCCTGACGGCGTTGGCGACCGCGTCGACGCCGGCCTCGAGGGCCTGGCGCGCGGCGGAGTCGTACTTCAGTTCCTTGTGTGCCATGGGTGGGGGTGTCTCCTTAGGACTCGACCTTGGCGAGGACGTCGCTCTCGCGAAGCACGAGCAGCTCCTCGCCGTCGACCTTGATCTCGGTGCCGCCGTACTTGGAATAGAGGACCTCGTCGCCCTCCGAGACGTCGAGCGGGATGCGCTTCTCGCCCTCGTCGTCGAACCGGCCGTCGCCGACGGCGATGACCTTGCCCTTCTGTGGCTTCTCCTTGGCCGTGTCGGGGAGGACGATGCCACTCGCGGTGGTCTCCTCCTCCTCGATCGCCCGCACGATCAGCCGATCGCCCAGGGGCTTGAGCTTCATTGAATGACCTCCGTTGAACAGGGACGTCGGGGGAGTGTGTGTGGCTGGCACTCAAGGGATGAGAGTGCCAACGACCACGCAGTATAGGAGACCCGCGCGCATGCGACAACCGGCGCTGGCACTCACGGACCGCGAGTGCCAGGCGCGAGTCAGTTCTGGGCGCCGCCGATGCCCAGCCGGGCGTCGGTGACCTGGGGCGGGTTCTCGACGATCTGCGAGAACCGCACGACCGTCACGGTGTCCTCCAGGGACACGGGCTTGCCGTAGATCTGCTCGAGGAAGTGGATGAGCTCGTCGTGGCGGCGGAACTCGGGGTTGTCGTGCTCGATGTCCCGCGGCGAGAGGTCCTTGACGCGCTTGACCTCGACCTGGTCGATGACCGCGTCGAAGATCTTCGACCGCGGCGAGTGCTGGTAGCCGATCGTCACGAGCACCGCCTGGTTCTTGCGGTACTTGTGCGACTTGTCGCCGAGACGGATCGTCGCCGTCTTGCGCCCCCGCTTGAGCTGGTCGGCGAAGATCGTCGAGTAGAAGTTCAGGACCTGCATGCGCGGTGCACCCTACCGGTCACCTCGCAGCCGCGTGAGCGCGCGCGCGGCGATCTCGCGCTCGCCCTCGTAGGTCAGCGCGCGGGCGGCCTCGTCGAGCGCGATCCAGCGCGCCTGCTCGACCTCGTGGTCGTGCTCGGAGGGCTCTCCGGCAACGTACTCGAGCAGGTAGAAGCGCACGACCTTGGCGATCCGCCGGCCCCCGCGCGTGTAGATATAGCGCACGTCGCCGAGCCGCCCGACCACCCGGCCCTCGACGCCCGCCTCCTCGCGCACCTCCCGCACGGCCGCGTCGGCGGGCGACTCGTCGCGGTCGGGATGGCCCTTGGGCAGGGCGAGCACGCTCGAGCCGTCGGCGGCCCGGCGCGTGGGGACGATGACCACGCAGGCGCCGTCCTTGACGACGACGCCGCCGGCGCTGAACTCGCGTTCAGAAGACGTAGTTGCCAAGGGCGGCGGGGTCGTGCACGGTCAGCCGGCCGCGGCCCTGCTCGACGATGCCGGCGCGCTCGAGGACGGCGAGGAAGCGGCTCGCCGATTCGCGCGAGGAGCCCGCGAGCTGGGCGATGTCGGCCTGGGTCACGCGCAGCGCGACGTCGCGGTCGCCCGCGCCCTCGGCCCGCGCCTGCTGCACGAGGTCCTCAAGCACGACCGCGACCCTGCTCTGCACGGTCTGGAAGGACTGGCGCGTGAGGCGCTCGTTGGCCTCGCGCAGGCGCCGCCCGAGCGAGATCACGAGCTTGACGGCGAGGTCGGGGTGCTCGCGCAGCAGCCGGCGCATGTCGGCGCCGAGGATCGCGATCGCCTCGACGGCATCGAGCGTCTCGACGGTCGCCGAGCGCCGCTCGTCGTCGAACATCGCGAGCTCGCCGAAGATGTCGCCCGGCCCGAAGTGCGCGAGCGTGATCTGCCGCCCGTAGGCGCTCGCGCGGACGGCGCGGGCGTGCCCCGAGCGCACGACGTAGCACGTGTCGCTCTGGTCGCCCTCGCGGAAGATCGCGTGCTGCGGCCCGAACGAGCGCGAGACCGCGACCTCGGCGACGCGCTGCAGATCCGGGGGCGCGAGCGTCTCGAAGACGGGCACGTGGCCGAGCAGCTCGGTGCTCTCCTCCTGCGTGGCCATCGTGCCTGGAGCTTAGTGGCGGGCCGGCCGCCGTCGTCCGGACGCGGCCGGCCGCGGCTCGGGCCCTAGCGGCCCGGGCGGCAGCCCGAGACGCTCTGGCCCACCGGCGCGTCGAGAGCCTTCTCGAGCGCGTCCCCCCAGCGGTTGGTGGCGGCGTCGACGGCGGGCTCGTCGCGCGACCTGAGGGTGGCGAGCAGGGCGCTCCCGCTGGTCGCGGCGGCGCCCCATGTGAGCGCCTGCGTGGCGAACGCCCGCCGGCAGCGGCCGGGCGCCAGCGTCGCGGCGACGGTTCCGCCGGCGCGGGCGCCCGCGGCGAAGTGGCCGTCGATGGCCGGCAGCGCGGCGAGGACGCACAGGCCGACCGCCGTGCTGTCGCCGCACTGATCCGCGACGGCGAACCGGTCGAGGACGCGGACCTCGTGCCGGCAGATCGTCCGCACGCCGGTTGACTGCGTGCCGTGGCCGGGCAGATGCGAGCAGCGGCGGATCAGGCCCCGCAGCTGCGCATGGGCCCGCGCCGGATGGCGCATGTCGATGTCGATGGCGTTCAGCCCCATGTAGGCCCGGTAGGTCTGCCAGCCCTGGGCGGAGAGATGCGAGGACGCCGGCGCGGCCCCGGCCGACCGCGGGAGCAACACGACGAGGACGGCGGCGCCGAGCCCGGCGATGATCAGGCGCCGCGCCGGGCGCGATCGGGTGGGCTTCGGGCATCGCGTAAGGTCCTCCGAGCGCGAGCTGCCCATCTGGCGCGGGGGGGCGACAAGCACCCCAGGGCTCGGGCTTCACACCTGCGCGGGGGCTCGGCCGCGCGGCTCTGGCACGATCCGCGGCGTGGTCATCGCCGGGCCCAACCTCACGATCGACCGCACCGCGCGCGTCGCCGAGCTGCGCCCGGGCGACGTCCTGCGCTTCGACGAGGTCGTGGTGACGCCCGGTGGCAAGGGCGTCAACGTCGCCCGCGTCGCCCGCGCGCTCGGGGGCTCCGCGGTGCTCGTCGGCTTCGTGCCCGGCCCTATGGGCGCGATGGCCGCCGCCATGCTCGCCGACGAGCGCGTGCGCCTGCGCGCCGTCGAGGTCCGCGGCGAGCTGCGCGTCACGACCGTCGTGCTCGAGTCCTCCGGGCGCGTCACGGTCCTCAACGAGCCCGGCCCCCCACTCGGGGCCGGCGACTGGGAGCGCTTCGAGGCCGCGGTCGCGGCCGAGCTCGGCGGCGCGCGCGTGCTCGCGTGCAGCGGCAGCCTCCCGCCCGGGGTGCCCGCCGGCGCCTACGGCCGTCTCGTCGCGCTGGCGCGCGAGCGCGGGACGGCGGCGATCGTCGACGCGGGCCCAGGCCAGCTCGACCGCGCGCTCGCCGTCGCCCCCGACGTCGTGACGCCGAACCTGGCCGAGGCCGAAGGCCTGCTCCACGGGCGCGCCGACGAGGCCGTCGAGGCCGGGCCCGCCGACGAGGTGCGCGCCCGCGCGTGCGCCGCGGCGGCCGCGCTCGTGAAGCGCGGTGCGCGCCGGGCCATCGTCACCGCCGGCGCCGCCGGCGCGGCGATCGCGGCGGACCGGGCGGAGCCGTCGTGGGTCCCTGCGCGGCGCGTCCGCGTCCGCAACCCGATCGGCGCCGGCGACGCGCTCGTGGGCGGCCTCGCCGTCGCGCTGGAGCGCGGCGCGCCGTTCGGCGCCGCCGTGGCCGCCGCCCTCGCCGCCGCGGCGGCGAGCGTCGAGACCGACGGCGCCGGCGCCGTCGACCCCGCCCGGGTACGGGCGCTGCAGGCCACCCGTGACCCTTGACGTCACGTCCCGGCCGGCGGTGACCATCGCTACCTGCTCGGCGAGCTCTCCTCGGGCACGCCGGTCGTCTTCGTGGACCGTCCGCCGTGCGGCGTCGCCGCCGACGCCGTGCTGCTCGACAACGTCGGGCGGGGCACGCACGCCGACCGTCGTGCGCCACGCCGCCGAGGGGATGGGGCGCCTGGCGGCCGCGCTCGCCTACGCTCGCCTCGACGGCGAGGACCGGCCGCCCCAGCGCCGCACGATCCCCTGCGAGCTCGCGGTCCGGGGCTCGGGCGAGCGGGCGCCGTCGTGAACGCGCCCGTCGTCCTGCCCCCGAACCTCGTGCGGCGCTTCTACCGCGGCGGCGCCGCGATCGCCGAGCTCCGGGGGGTCGAGGCCGGCGACGGGCGCACGCCCGAGGAGTGGGTGGGGTCGACGACCACCGCATGGGGCGAAGAGGCGCTCGGCCTCAGCGCACTGCCCGACGGCACGCTCGTCCGCGACGCCGTGGCGGCCGACCCCGTCGCCGTCCTCGGCGCAGCGCACGCGGAGCGCTTCGGCGCCGACCCCGCGCTGCTGGTGAAGATCCTCGACGCCGGCCAGCGCCTCCCGGTCCACGTGCATCCCGACGACGCCTTCGGGCGCGCGCAGCTCGGCACGCGCTTCGGCAAGACCGAGGCCTGGATCATCCTCGCGACGAGCCGCGCCGACGCGGCCGTCCACGCGGGCTTCCGCGACGACGTCGCGCCGGCGACGCTCGAGCGGTGGGTCGGCGAGCAGGACCACGACGCCCTGCTCGGCGCGCTGCGGCGCGTGCCGGTGGCGGCCGGCGACGCGGTCTTCGTCCCCGCCGGGACGCCCCACGCGATCGGCGAGGGGATCCTCATGGTCGAGCTCCAGCAGCCGACCGACCTGTCCGTGCTGCTCGAGTGGGAGGGCTTCGGGATCGAGCACGAGGACGAGGCGACGCTCGGCCTGGGCTGGGGGCGGGCGCTGGGATGCGTGCGGCTCGGCGCCCTCGACGCGGAGGCGCTGCGCGGGCCCGCGCCCGCGGGCACGGTCGCCTCGCTGCTGCCCGCCGCCGCCGACGGCTTCTTCCGGGCCCAACGCGTCGCCCCGGCCGCCGGCGAGGCGGTCGCGCTCGAGCCCGGCTTCGCGGTCCTCGTCGTCGTCGAGGGCGAGGGCCGGCTCGGCGAGCTGCCAGTGCGCCGCGGCGACACGGTCCTCGTGCCCCACGCCGCCGGCGGCCTCGAGCTCGTCGGCGCGGTCGTCGTCCTGGCCTGCCGCCCGCCGGAGGTCGCGGCGTGAGACCCACCGCGGGTCCTCCCACAGCGACGCGATGAGCCGGGCCCGACAGTCCGACGTGAGACCCACCGCGGGTCCCTCCACAGCGACGCGATGAGCCCGGCCCGAAACTCCGCCGGCAGCGAGCCCGTGCTCCTGGGCATCGACGTCGGCACGTCGGCGTGCAAGGCGGCGGTCGTGAGCCTCGACGGGGCGGAGCGCGCACACGGCCAGGCCTCGACGCCGTGGCGCCGCGTGCCCACCGGCGCCGAGGTCGACCCCGACGCGGTCTTCGCCGCTGCCGTCGCGGCGGCCGCGGCCGCGCTGCGGGACGCGCCCGACGGCGCCGCGGTCGCCGGCGTCGGGGTGACGAGCATGGCCGAGGCCGGCGTGCTCCTCGGCGATCACGACGACGTCCTGCATCCGGCGATCGCGTGGTACGACGCGCGCGGAGGCGTCCAGGCGCGCCGGCTCGAGGCGGAGCTGCCCGACTTCACCGCGCGCACCGGCCTGCCCGCGAGCCCGCTGGCCACGGTGGCCAAGCTCGCGCACCTCGGCGCCGTCGCCGGGCGCGCACGCCGCTGGCTGAACCTCGGCGAGTGGGTCGTGCGCCGCCTGGGCGGGGACGAGGTCGCCGAGCTCTCGCTGAGCTCGCGCACCGGCCTGCTCGACCTCGAGACGCGCGCGCCGTGGGCCGACGCGCTCGCCTGGGCCGGGCTGCGCCCCGACCTGCTGCCCGAGCCTCGGCTCGCCGGGACGCCGGCCGGCCGCGCGGACGGCGCCGCGCTGCCCGCCGCCCGCGGCGCGGTGCTCACGGTGGCCGGCCACGACCACCTCGTCGCCGGCGCGGGCGTCGGCGTCGTGGCGCCCGGTGACGTCCTGGACTCGTGCGGCACGGCCGAGGCGCTCATGCGCGTCGTCGCGCCGCCGCTGGAGCGCGAGCAGGTCGTGCGCAGCGTGCGCGGCGGCGTGAGCGTCGGCTGGCACGTCGCTCGCGATCGCCAGGCGCTGCTCGGCTCGCTGTGGTCCGGTCTGGCCCTCTCCGAGGTCCTCGACGCGCTCACCGACGGCGAGCGCGGTCGGGACGAGCTCGACGCGGGCGCCCTCGCCACCGCTCCCGGCGAGGCGCCCGCGCTCGAGCTCGACTTCCACGCGCTCGACCGTCGCGCGCCCGTGCTGCCCGACGCCCCGGCGGCACTCGTGTGGCGCGCGGCGGTCGACGCCGCCGCGGCCGAGGCCGAGCGCATCATCGCCCACGTCGACGCCGTCGCCGGCCCGCACCGCTCGATCGTCGTCACCGGCGGCTGGTCGCGCGACGACGCGCTCATGGCCGCCAAGCGCGACCTCGGCGCGGTCGCCGCGCCCGCCGTCGTCGAGGCCGGCTGTCGCGGCGCCGCGCTGCTGGCGGGCGTCGCCGCCGGGCTGCTCGACGACGCCGACCGCCTTCCGCCGTCCTGCTGACCACGAGCGACGACCGGGGCCGCGCCGGCGCGCCCCGGTCGTCCCCGCGTCCGACCGAAACCTCCCGATGCCCGCGGGTATCTTGCGGGCGTGGGACGGCTTCGCGCGACGCTCGCCGGGCTTGTGGTCCTGGGCCTCGCCGCGCTGGCTCCGGCGCCGGCCGCGGCCCAGCTCGACCGGCCGTGGGCGACCGTCAACGTCTGCGACACCCCCCGGCATCCCGACGCGATCGGCATCCGCGGGTCGATGCCGGGCGCGGGCGGCCGCGCGACGCGCCTCTTCATGCGCTTTCGCGTGCAGCACCGGGCGCCGTCGGGCGGCTGGCGGACGCTCGCGCGCGGCGATTCGGGCTGGGTGGCCGTGGGCTCGGGCGGCGCCCGCGCGCGCCAGAGCGGCCGCACGTTCACGATCACGCCGCCGCGCGCGGGCGAGGCCTACGTGCTGCGCGGCGTCGTGACGTTCGCGTGGCGGCGCGGCGGGCGCGTGGTCCGCAGGGCCCGGCGGGCGACCACCGGGGGCCACGGCCGGACCACCGGCGCCGACCCGGCCGGCTTCTCGGCGGCGACCTGCCGCGTCCGGTGATCCTCAGGCGCCGGCGGGCGCCGCGAAGAGCCGCGGGTCGTTCGTGATGACGCCGGTGACGCCGAGCCGGCCCAGCCGCGCGATGTGGTCGGCGTCGTCGACCGTCCAGACGTAGAGCTCGCCGCCGGCCGACTCGACCGCCGCCACGAGGCGCGGGGTGACGAGCGACCAGTGCGCCATGAGGGCATCGATGCGCCCGGCGCGCAGCTCGCGCGCGACGCGGCGTGGCAGCGCGCCGGCGAGCGGGTCGCGGCGCAGGCGCGGCACCGACCAGCCCAGGCGGACCGCGGGCGCGAGCGCGCGCACGACGAGCAGGCTCGGCCACTCCATCGTCGAGATCAGCGCACGCTCGGCCAGGCCGAAGGCGCGCAGCGCCTCGACCACGGGGCGCTCGTAGCCGGGCAGCTTGAGGTCGACGTCGAGCTCGACGCCGCTCCACGCGTCCTGGGCGAAGTGGGCGAGACCGGCCTCGAGCGTCAGCGGCGTGCCGGTCGCCGCCGCGGCGAAGTCGTGCGCGAGCACGAGGCGCCCCGAGCCGTCGGGGCGCTCGGGGAGCACGTCGAACTCGACCATGTCGACGCCCGCGGCCAGCGCGGCGTCGAAGGACTCGAGCGTGTTGCCCGGCGCGATCAGGTCGGCTCCCTTGTGGCCGATGCGCTTCAGTGCCGGCAACGCGGGCACCGGTACGTCGCGCGGTCGCCGTCGAAGCGCAGGAAGTGGACCGCGCGCGCCGCCGGTCTCTCGGGCCGGCGCTCGTGCGCGAAGCGCGGGTGCGGCATGGCGAGCGCGGGCACGCGTCCGGCGAGGATCGGCCGAATGTGGTTGGCGGCGGCGAGACCGACGGTGTCGCCCGCGGGCATCGCTGCCCAGGGTACGAGCGGGGCCACGGCCGGCGGTGCACGCCGGCCGTGGCTGTCCGGGAGAGCGACCCTCGGGGTGCGATCCACCGCGTCGACACCGCGTTCGTGCCGCCACCGGGCCGTCACCCGGCTGGGATGTACGACCGCGCAAGCCGTGCGTGACGGGGACGCCGCGAGCGCGTAGGTTATGACCATGGTTGCTTCACGAGCGTCGCACGCCGATCGGTCGGCCGCGGGGAGCGCGGGATGACCAGCCCGCCGCAGGACATCACGCCGCTGCCCGATCTGCTGCACGGGCGCCCGCGCGCAGGACCGGTCCGCGACCGTCGCCCCGTCTACGTCGACCTGCTTCCGCCGTGCAATGCAGGCTGCCCGGCCGGGGAGAACATCCAGGCCTGGCTGGCGCACACGCAGAAGGGTCGCCACGAGCAGGCGTGGCGCGAGCTCGTCGCCGACAATCCGTTTCCGGCGATCCACGGGCGCGTCTGCTACCACCCGTGCGAGAGCGTCTGCAACCGCGCGAACCTCGACAGCGCCGTCTCGATCCACGCAGTCGAGCGGTTCCTGGGCGACCTGGCGTTGGAACAGGGGTGGCTGTTCGACCCGCCGCCGGTCACCAGCGGCAAGCGGGTGCTCGTCATCGGTTCCGGGCCGAGCGGGCTGTCGGCTGCCTACCACCTGGGCCGGCTGGGCCACGAGGTCGAGATCCGCGACGCCGGTGCCGCGCCGGGCGGGATGATGCGCTACGGGATCCCGGCCTACCGGATGCCCCGCGACGTTCTCGACGGCGAGCTGGACCGGATCGCGGCGCTGGGTGTGCGCATGACCAGCGACCACCGGGTCGAGGATCTCGCGGCCGAGCGGGAGGAGGGCGGCTTTGACGCCGTCTTCGTCGCGGTGGGCGCCCACCTGTCCAAGCGCGTCGATATCCCGGCCGTGGATACCGGGCGAATCGTGGACGCGCTGTCGTTCCTGCGCAGCGTCGCCTCCGGCGAGCGGCCCGTGATCGGGCGCCGAGTGGCGGTCTACGGGGGCGGCAACACGGCGATGGACGCCGCGCGGGTGGCCCGTCGGATGGGCGCCGAAGAGGCGCTGATCGTCTACCGCCGCACGCGCGAGCAGATGCCGGCGCATGGCGAGGAGGCCGAGGATGCCGAGCGGGAGGGAATTCGGATCAACTGGCTGCGAACGATCACGGCCTTCGAGGGGCCGGAGCTGCAGGTCGAGCTGATGGAGCTCGACGAGTCCGGGTATCCGCAGCCGACCGGGCAGTTCGAGACGCTGGCGGCGGACAACGTGATCCTGGCGCTCGGTCAGGAGAGCGACACCGCGTTCCTGCGCGCGGTGCCCGGGGTGGAGTTCCAGCCGGACGGCACGGTGATCGTGTCGCCGTCGCTGATGACGGGGAGTCCCGGCCTGTTCGCCGGCGGGGACATGGTGCCGAGCGAGCGCACGGTGACGGTCGGTGTGGGCCACGGCAAGAAGGCCGCCCGCCACATCGACGCGTGGCTGCGTGGCGCGGAGGCCGCGAGCCGACCGAAGCACCCCCTGGCCACGTTCGACAAGCTGCACCTGTGGTTCTTCGGCGATGCCGCGCGCCGGCAGCAGCCCGAGCTGGCGCCCGAGGAGCGCATCGCCGGCTTTGGCGAGGTGACCGGAGGGCTCTCCGTCGAGGAGGCGATCTACGAGGCGCGCCGGTGCCTGTCGTGTGGCAACTGCACGGAGTGCGATGGCTGCCTGGGCGCGTGCCCGGAGGACGCGGTGATCAAGCTGGGCGAGGGGCACGGCTACATGTACGACTACGACCGCTGCACCGGCTGCGCAGTGTGCTACGAGCAATGCCCGGTGCACTCGATCGAGATGTTCCCGGAGCCCAGGTGATGCGCGCGACGCTCGACGGCAACGAGGCGACCGCGTCGGTCGCCTACCGGCTCAACGAGGTCTGTTGCATCTACCCGATCACGCCGTCGTCGACGATGGCGGAACTGGCCGACGAATGGGCGAGCAAGGGTCAGACCAACGTGTGGGGGAACGTGCCCTCCGTGGTGGAGATGCAGAGCGAGGGCGGCGCGGCCGGGTCGCTCCACGGGTCCCTGCAGAGCGGGGCGCTCACCACGACGTTCACGGCCTCGCAGGGCCTGCTGCTGATGATCCCGAACATGTACAAGATCGCCGGCGAGCTCACCGCCGCCGTGATGCACGTGGCCGCGCGGTCGCTGGCGGCGCAGGGACTGTCGATCTTCGGCGACCACTCCGACGTGATGGCGGTGCGCCAGACAGGGTTCGCGATGCTCGCCTCGGCGTCGGTCCAGGAGGCCCACGACCTGGCGCTGGTGGCGCAGGCCGCCACGCTCCAGACGCGCGTGCCGTTCGTGCACTTCTTCGATGGGTTCCGCACCTCGCACGAGCTGAACACGATCGAGATGCTCTCCGACGACGACCTGCGCGCGCTGGTGCCCGAGCACCTGGTCCACGCGCATCGCGATCGCGCGCTGTCGCCCGAGCGGCCGTTCATCCGGGGCACCGCGCAGAACCCGGACGTCTACTTCCAGGCGCGCGAGACGGTGAACCCGTTCTACGCCCGCGTCCCGGAGGTCGTCGAGGACGTCATGACCCGCCTTGGCGAGCGCACCGGCCGCCGCATGCACGTCGTGGACTACACCGGGGATCCCGACGCCGAACGAGTGCTGGTGGTGATGGGCTCCGGTGGGGAGACCGTTCACGAGACCGTGGCTTCGCTCAACGAGCGGGGCGCGCGGGTTGGCGTGGTACAGGTGCGGCTGTACCGGCCCTTCCCGGCCCGGGCGCTGGTCGAGGCGCTGCCCGCGAGCGTGCGCCGGCTCGCGGTGCTGGACCGGACCAAGGAGCCCGGCTCGATCGGCGAGCCGCTGTTCCTCGACGTGGTCGCCGCGCTCACCGAGTCCCACCAGGACGGTGAGCGGGAGGTCATGCCGATGGTCTCCGGCGGCCGCTACGGGCTGTCGTCGAAGGAGTTCACCCCGGGCATGGTCGCCGGGGTGTTCGAGGAGCTTGCGCGCGAGCGCCCGCGGCGCCGGTTCACGATCGGCATCAACGATGACGTCTCCGGGACGAGCCTGCCCTTCGACGCGTCGCTGGACATCGAGCCGGCCGGCACGATCCGTGCGGTCTTCTTCGGCCTCGGCGCCGACGGAACGGTCGGCGCGAACAAGAACACGATCAAGATCCTGGGGTCCGAGGAGCACCAGAACGCCCAGGGCTACTTCGTCTACGACTCCAAGAAGTCGGGCTCGCAGACCGTGTCGCATCTGCGCTTCGGCCCCCGACCGATCCGCGCGGCCTACCTCGTGGCGCAGGCGAGCTTCGTCGGCTGCCACCAGTTTGGGCTGCTCGACCAGGTCGACGTGCTCGGCCGGGCGGCGGACGGAGCGACCTTGTTGCTCAACTGCCCGCACCCGCCGGACGAGGTCTGGGATGCGCTGCCGCGGCCCGTCCAGGAGCAGATCCTCGCCAAGCGCATCGAGGTGTACGCCATCGACGCCAGCCGAATCGCGCGTGACGTCGGGCTCGCCGGGCGGATCAACGTTGTGCTCCAGACCTGCTTCTTCGCGATCTCCGGGGTGCTGCCGCGCGACGAGGCGATCGCCAAGATCAAGGATTCGATCGAGAAGACCTACGGCCGGCGCGGCGCTCAGGTGGTAGATCGAAACCAGGCGGCGGTCGACCGGACGCTGGAGGGACTGCACCGGATCGAGGTGCCCGAAGTCGTCACGGCCACGCGCGAGCTGCGCCCGCCGGTGCCCGCGCACGCGTCGGAGTTCGTCCGCACCGTCACGGCGGAGATGATGGCCGGCCGGGGCGACGACATCCCCGTCAGCGCGCTGCCGGTGGACGGCACCTACCCGATGGGCACGACGGCGTACGAGAAGCGCAACATCTCCGAGTTGGTCGCGGACTGGGACTCCGACGTGTGCATCCAGTGCGGTAACTGCAGCTTCGTCTGCCCGCACACCGTGATCCGCTCCAAGTACTACGAACCGTCCGCCCTTGCGGGCGCGCCTGAGGGGTTCCGGTCGGCTCCCTTGGAGGCCCCCGGGCTCCCGGACACCCGTTACACGCTGCAGGTCTACGTCGAGGACTGCACGGGATGTGGGCTGTGCGTCGAGGCCTGCCCGGTCGTGGCGCCGGGCGACCCGGTCCGCAAGGCGATCAATCTCGCCGAGCGCGAGCCGCTCGTCGTCGCCGAGCGCGACAACATCGCGTTCTTCGAGACGCTGCCGGCGACCGACCGGTCCCGCGTGGACTTCGGCACGGTGCGCGGCACCCAGTACCTCGAGCCGCTGTTCGAGTTCTCCTCTGCGTGTGCGGGCTGCGGCGAGACGCCCTACCTCAAGGTGCTGTCGCAGCTGTTCGGCGACCGGCTGATGGTTGCCAACGCGACCGGATGCTCGTCGATCTACGGGGGGAACCTGCCCACCACACCGTGGACGGCGGACGCCAACGGCCGCGGCCCCGCATGGTCGAACTCCCTCTTCGAGGACAACGCCGAGTTCGGGCTGGGCTTCCGGCTCGCCACCGACGTGCATACCGAACTGGCGCGCCGGCGGCTTACCGAGCTCCGCGACGCGGTCGGCGCCGAGCTGGTGGACGGCATCCTCGAGGCACCACAACTCCGCGAGTCCGAGCTGCGCGCGCAGCGCGAACGCGTGGCGGAGCTGAGGCGGCGGCTCGACGCGCTGGAGCTGGATGGTCCTGCCGTGACCGATCTGCTCAGCGTCGTGGATCACCTGGTCCGGCGCAGCGTGTGGATCGTCGGCGGCGACGGCTGGGCCTACGACATCGGGTCCGCCGGGGTCGACCATGTCCTGGCCAGCGGGCGCAACGTCAACGTGCTGGTGCTCGACACCGAGGTCTACTCCAACACCGGCGGTCAGGCGTCCAAGTCGACGCCGATCGGCGCCGTCGCCAAGTTCGCCACCGCCGGCAAGAGCGTGCCGAAGAAGGACATCGCCCTGCAGGCGATCGCCTACGGCAACGTCTACGTCGCGCGGGTCGCCATGGGCGCCGATCCCCAGCAGACCCTGGAAGCCTTCCGCGAGGCGGAGGCCTACGACGGACCCTCGCTGATCATTGCCTATAGCCACTGCATCGCCCATGGCATCGAGATGCGAAACGGGCTCGACCAGCAGTACCGCGCGGTGGCCAGCGGGTACTGGCCGCTGATCCGCTATGACCCGATGGCGCGCGCAGCCGGCGACAACCCGTTTCAGCTCGACTCGTCGCGGCCACGCATCAAGCTTGCCGACTACACCGACCGCGAGCTGCGCTACCGCTCGCTCGCGAACACCAACCCGCCCGAGGCCGAGCGCTTGCACGGCCTGGCGGAGCAGGCCGTCGCTCAGCGCTGGAACGTCTACGAGGAGATGTCGACCCGCGGCGCGAAGCGGTTCCCGGCCGACGGCCGGAGGGATCGCTGATGGAGCTGTCCACGAGCTACATGGGTCTTGCCCTGCGCAACCCGCTCGTCGCGTCGGCGTCCCCGCTGTCGCAGACCGTGGACGGGGTGCGGCGCCTTGCCGCCGCGGGCGTCGGCGCAGTGGTGCTCTACTCGCTCTTCGAGGAGCAGCTGCGTCGTGAGGCGGCGCTGAATTCGCGGCTGGCCGACACCGGCGCCGAGGGCTTCAGCGAGGCGCTGACGTACTTCCCGGCCATGGCCGAGCAGGAGCCCGGCCCGCGCCGCTACCTGAGCCTGCTCGAGCGCGCCACGGCCGCAGTCGACGTCCCTGTGATCGGCAGCCTCAACGGCGTGACGCCCGGCGGTTGGGCGGGCTACGCCCGGGCGATGCAGGATGCCGGCGCGGCCGCGATCGAGCTGAACATCTACTACCTCCCGGGCGACCCGAACATCTCCGGCCGCGACGTCGAGCAACGCCACGTCGACGTCCTGACGCGGGTCAAGGACGCGGTGACCGTGCCGGTGGCGGTCAAGCTGAGCCCGCACTTCAGCTCGATCGGCGAGATCGCACTCCGGCTGGACGACGCCGGCGCGGACGGGCTGGTGCTCTTCAACCGGTTCCTGCAGCCCGACATCGATCCCGAAAGACTC
Source organism: uncultured Actinomycetes bacterium (assembly GCA_963803375.1). Lineage (GTDB taxonomy): Bacteria > Actinomycetota > Thermoleophilia > Solirubrobacterales > Solirubrobacteraceae > JAOPZW01. Next base: position 113,343 of record CAWDMB010000016.1, read on the forward strand.
GCGGTGGTATCCGGCGTGGGCCTCTCGAGCCCGGCGGAGGGCCGACTGCCGCGCACGTGGATCGCGCTGCTGCGCGGACGGGTGCGCTCGGCGCTGGCGGCGACCACCGGCGTCGAGGACCCGGCCGACGTCGCCAAGCACCTCCTGGCCGGCGCGGACGTCGTCATGACCACGTCGGCGCTGCTGCGACACGGCCCGGAGCATGCGGCCGTCCTGCTCGACGGCCTGTCCGAGTGGATGGCGCTGAAGGGATTCACGACGGTCGACGAGCTGCGCGGGATCCTCGCGGCGCCGCCCGGCATCGACGAGCCCGCACGCGAGCGCGCGAGCTACGTCAGCGCGATGCGGGAAGCCAACAGCTCCTACGGTCCCTGGTACCAGGCGCTCCGCTCCTGAGGCTCGGCGGAGCTCGGGCCGCCGATCACGCGCTGAGCGTGAGCTTGCGCGGCCCGGAGCGGAAGCCGAGCTCGATGAGCGTCGCCTCCCACGGCGAGCCGACGATCGGCTCGCCGTCGACGCGCTCGAGCGACAGCTTGCGCCCGCGCGTCCCGGTCACGAACGTCGCGAGCGCCTCGAGGGCCGGGCGCATCCGCTGGTCGGCGGCGTCGGCGAGCGTGATCAGGCCCTTGCCGCCGCGCTCGACGTAGACGACGGGCTCGCAGCCGGCGAGGACGACGTAGGCGCCCGCCACGCGCTGGGGCGAGCGGGCACCCGTGCCCGCGCCGTCGGGCGCATCGGTACGGTCGCCGGTGCCCGCGCCGTCAGGCGCATGGGTAGAGCGCTTCGGCCACGGCAGCGCGGCCCCGTACGGCTGCGCCGGATCGGTGGCCGCGAGCACGAGCGGCGGCGCCTCGTCCTCGGCGCTCTGGGAGCGCAGCCGCTCGACCGCGCCGGGGAGCGCGAACTGCGCGCCGCCGAGTCCCTCGACGAAGTAGCCGCGCCGGCAGACGCCGAGCGTCTCGAGCTGACCGAGCGCGTCGTAGAGGGTCGAGAAGCCGCCCGCGACGCCCTCGGCGAGCACCTGCTCGCGGGTGACGATCCCGTAGCGCTCGAGCAGCAGCTCGGCCTGCGTGCGCCGGCGCTGCCCGGGCTCGGGCTCGGCGCGGAAGAGCGCGCTCGTCGGCGACCAGCGGCCCTGCACCTGCGCCTGCGCGCCCGTCCGGCGTGAGCCGAAGCGCCGCGCGGCGCCGCGCCGTCGACCGCTGCCCGCGCCGGAAGGCGCACGGGTACCGAGCGTCGAGCGCTGCGCGCGGGCAAGCGTGAGCCGCGGGGCGCGCAGCGGCGCCCACGCGTCGTTGGTCGCCTCGCCGGCCCAGACGAGGTCCCACAGCGCCTCCTGGATCTGCTCGGGCGCGAGCGGCAGCTCGGCGAGGAGATCGGTGAAGAAGCACGGCGCCGCGGCCAGGCGCTCGCGGATGCGGTCGTGCTCGGGCTCCGACGGTCGCTGTGCGCGGACCGGCGGCGCGCCGATCGCCGCGGCGTCGTCTCGGAAGTACAGGGCGACCCGGCCCGAGTTGCGCCCGAGCGCGCCGGCGCCGACCCAGACGACCTCGCCCGCGGCGCAGAGCTGGTCGAGCCAGGTCGGCGAGTACGCGCCCGTCCGGCGCGGGAGCACGTCGCGTTCCCAGACGCCGGCGGGCAGGGCGAGCCCCTGCAACGGCACGAGGACCTCGCGCAGGCGGTCGATCCCCGCTCCCGCGGCCGGATGGCGGTCGACGCCCTGCCACGAGGGCAGGAAGGCCGCCAGAGCGCGCTGGTCGGAGGCCTCGATCTCCCTGCGCAGGACGGCCAGCGACGCGCGCCGCAGCCGGCGCAGGACCTCGGGGTCGCACCACTCGCGCTCGGTGCCGCCCGGGCGCAGCTCGCCACGGACGAGCTCGCCCGCACGCTCGAGCGCCGCCAGCGCGCTCGAGAGGTCGATCCCGTAGCGGGCGCGCAGCTGCGCCGTCGTGAACGGTCCGTGCGTGCGCGCCCAGCGCGCGGCGACGAGCTCGAGCGGGGCGTCGACGTCGGCGATGAAGGCCTCGGGCAGCCCGCCGGGCGGCACGGCGCCGAAGGCGTCGCGGTACAGGCCGGCGTCGTCGGCGGCGATCCAGCGCTCCTCGCCGCCGACGCGGACGCGCACGGCGCGCCGCTCGCCCTCGAGCGCCGAGAGCATCGCGGCCGCGTCGAGGCCCGCCAGCACGCGGTCGGCCGCCTCGGCGGCCGTGAGGTCACCGAGGCGGCGCAGGACGTCGGCCAGGCCGTCGCGCGAGTCGGCCCGGGCGCGCTCGGAGCGGTGCTGCAGGTCGTCCTCGACCTGCTCGAGCGCGCCGGGGTCGATGAGCTCGCGCAGCTCCTCCTGGCCGAGCAGCTCGCGCAGCAGCTCGCGGTCGAGCGAGAGCGCCGCCGCGCGCCGCTCGGCGTTCGGCGTGTCGCCCTCGTACATGTACGTCGCGACGTAGTCGAAGAGCAGCGAGGAGGCGAACGGCGAGGCGGTCGGCGTCTCGACCTCGACGAGCGAGAGCTCGCGGGCGTGCAGGCCGCGCAGGAGCTCCTGCAGGCCGGGCACGTCGAGGACGTCGCGCAGGCATTCGCGGTAGGTCTCGAGCACGATCGGGAACTGGGCGAAGCGCTTGGCCACCTCGAGCAGCGACTGCGACTTCAGGCGCTGCTGCCACAGCGGCGTGCGCTTGCCCGGGTATGCGCGCGGGATCAGCAGCGCGCGGCTCGCGTTCTCGCGGAAGCGCGCGCCGAAGAGCGCGCTCGTCCCCAGCTCGGCCACGACGGCGTCCTCGAGCTCGTCGGGGTCGAGCAGCACGAGCTCGGCGCCCGGCGGCTCGCCCGTGCCCGCGCCGAAGGCCGCATCGGTATCGGCATCGGGGAGGTGGACGATGATCCCGTCGTCGGACCAGATCGCGTCGGACTCGAGGCCGAACCGCTCGCGGATGCGCCGCGAGAGCGCGAGCCCCCAGGCCGCGTGCACGCGCCCGCCGTACGGGCTGAGGACGCACAGCCGCCAGTCGCCGATCTCGTCGCGGAAGCGCTCGACGACGATCGTCCGGTCGCTCGGGACGACGCGCGTCGCCGCCTGCTGCTCGCGCAGGAACTCGAGCAGGTTGCGAGCCGCGAGCGGGTCGAGGTCGTAGTCGCGCTCGAGGACCGCGAGCGGCTGCTCGACGGCCCAGCGGCTGAAGGCCCCGATCGCCTTCCCGAGCTGCATCGGACGCCCGACGGAGTCGCCGCGCCAGAACGGCACCGCGCCGGGCACGCCCGGCGCCGGCGTTACGACGACGCGATCGCGGCCGATCTCCTCGATCCGCCACGTCGAGGCGCCGAGCAAGAAAGTCTGGCCGGGGCGCGCCTCGTGGACCATCTCCTCGTCGAGCTCGCCGACGCGGCGCCCGTCGGGGAGCGCGACCGAGAACAGGCCGCGGTCGGGGATCGTGCCGGCGTTCGTGACCGCGAGCTGGCGCGAGCCCTTGCGCGAGCGGATCGTGCCGGCGACGCGATCCCAGACGATCCGCGGGCGCAGCTCGGCGAACTCCTGGGAGGGATAGCGCCCGTCGAGCATGTCGAGCACGTTCTCGAGCAGCTCGCGCGAGAGCTCGGCGTAGGAGTGCGTGCGGGTGACGAGCGCGAAGACGTCGTCGACCGCCACGGTGTCGGGCTCGGCCGCGGCGGCGATCGCGACGATCTGCTGGGCGAGGACGTCGAGCGCGTTGCGCGGCACCAGCGTCGGCTCGATCCGCCCCTCGCGCATGAGCGCCACGACGACGGCGGACTCGAGCAGGTCGGCGCGGAACTTCGGGAAGATCCTCCCCTTGGAGACGTCGCCGACCGAGTGGCCGGCGCGCCCGATGCGCTGCAGCCCGCGCGAGACCGACTTGGGCGATTCGACCTGCAGGACGAGGTCCACCGCGCCCATGTCGATCCCGAGCTCGAGCGACGAGGTGGCCACGAGACAGGGCAGCTCGCCGGCCTTGAGCAGCTCCTCGACCACCGTGCGCTCCTCGCGCGCGAGCGAGCCGTGGTGGGCGCGGGCGATCTCCCTGCCCGCCAGCCCGTTGAGGCGCAACGCGAGGCGCTCGGCCCCGCGGCGGTTGTTGACGAAGACGATCGTCGAGCGGTGCTCCTCGACGAGGCGCAGGATCTCGGGGTAGATCGCCGGCCAGATCGAATTGCGCGTCGCCTCGCCGCCCGTCACCGGGGCGAGCGGGTCCACGGGCGCCTTCGACTGCTCGGGCTCGACCATCGACTCGACCGGCACGTGGACGCGCACGTCGAGCGGCTTCTGGCGGCCCGCGTCGACGACCGTCGCACGACGCCGTGGCCCGACCATGTAGCGCGCGACCTCCTCGAGCGGGTTCTGCGTCGCGCTCAGGCCGATGCGCTGCGGGTCGCCGTGGTCGGTGAGCGCGGCGAGGCGCTCGAGCGTCAGCGCGAGGTGCGCGCCGCGCTTCGTCGAGGCGACCGCGTGGATCTCGTCGACGATGACCGTCTCGACGCCGCGCAGCATCTCGCGCGCCTGCGAGGTGAGGATCAGGTAGAGCGACTCGGGCGTCGTGATCAGGATGTCCGGCGGCGTGCGGCGCATCGCCAGGCGCTCGCGCTGGGGCGTGTCGCCGGTGCGGATGGCGACGTCGAGGTCGGCGCCGATCCCGCGCAGCGGCGCGCGCAGGTTGCGGTCGACGTCGTAGGCGAGCGCCTTCAGCGGCGAGACATAGAGCAGGCGCGTGTGCTCGGCGGGCTCGCGGCCCAGCTTGTCGAGGCCCCAGAGGAACGCGGCGAGGGTCTTGCCCGAGCCGGTCGGCGCGGAGATGAGGACGTGCTCGCCGGTGGCGATGGCCGGCCACGCCAGCGCCTGGGCCGGTGTCGGGGCCTCGAACGCCCGCTCGAACCAGTCGCGCACGACGGGGGTGAAGGCGGAGAGCGGCACGGCCGTCCGAGGGTACCGCCAGGTCCACCGGCCCGGCCCCGCGCGGCTCAGCGAGGAGCGCTGCCCCGAGTCCGCCGGCAGAAGGCATCCCTGCCCTCGTCGGCGGCGCGGGTGACGGGGAAGGCCGCCCGGATGCGCCGCGCCGTCGCGACCGCGTGGCGCTCGATGCCCGCGGCGACGGTCCGCCGGGCCGCGCGGCTCGAGGCGGCCCGCAGGCGCTTCGCGTTGGTCCACGCGCGCTCGCGCCAGGCGAAGATGTCGAGCGACAGCGCCGGATCGCGCGAGCGCTGGGCGGCCAGCGTCGGGTCGAACCGGGCGGCGATCGCTCCGAACGCGACCGGCTGGACGCCCGCGAGGACGGCGTTGACGGCCAGGTGATCGTCGTGGTTGGTCACCCGCAGTCGTGCGTAGACGAAGGCCAGGTCGCGGTTGACGTGGGCGTTGATGCCCAGGAACAGATCGCCGAGCGTCGAGACCCGGCCGCGGTCGGCCGCGCGGAAGGCGATCCGCCACGCCTGCGGCGCGCGCGCTCGGCGCCCGCGCCGCCAGGCCCGCAGCGCGTCGAGGTAGTAGCGCCCGAAGGCGGTCGTGACCTGGTTCCACAGCGGTCGGTCGCTGAACGCGCCGGCCCGCAGCGCGGCCCGGATGCCCACGGTGGTGCGCCCGTAGAGCAGCGCGAAGGCGGCGTCGTGCTCGCAGCCGAGCCGGGCGACGTTGCGCCGCATCTCGGCGATGAGCCGGTCGACGCAGGCGTCGCGCTGCCGCGGGCAGATCGGCTCGGAGGCCGCGGCGGCGGGCGCGCCGGCCACGCCCGCCGTCCCGAGCACGACGGAGAGGACGACGCCGATCAGCGTCCTGCTCGCGCGCGCGCCGTCCAAGACGCGCGCGGCCGTGTCCGGCGCGCCGATCGCCGACTGCGCAGTGGCGGCGCGGTCGCTCACCTCGGCGAACGCTAGTGCAAGCCCGCGAGCGCCTTCGCCCGCGCCAGGACCGCGTCGCCCATCGCCGCGGTCAGCACGCCGGTGAACGTGTTCTGCTGGCTGGGGTGGTAGCAGCCGAGCAGCGGCAGCCAGGCGCCGTCGTCGAAGAGGACGTCGTGGCCGAAGCGCGGGCGCGGGCGGACCGCCGGCGCCCCGGCAGCGACGCGCAGGCGCAGGGCGGCGTCCCAGGCGAAGGCTCCGAGGCAGACGACGACGCGCAGCCCGGGCAGGAGTGCGAGCTCGGCGACGCTCCAGGGCAGGCAGGCGTCCCGCTCGCCCGGCGCCGGCCTGTTGGCCGGCGGGGCGCAGCGCACCGCCGCGGCGAGCCACGCGCCGCGCAGCGCCAGGCCGTCGCCGCGCGCGACGGACAGCGGCCGGCTCGCGAGGCCGGCGGCGTGCAGGCGCGCGAAGAGCCAGTCGCCCGAGCGGTCGCCGGTGAAGACGCGCCCGGTGCGGTTGGCGCCGTGGGCGGCGGGAGCGAGCCCGAGCAGGAGCACGCGGGCGTCGGGGTCGCCGAAGCCCGGCACGGGCCGGCCCCAGTACGGCTCGTCGCGGAAGGCGGCGCGGCGCTCGCGCGCGACCTCCTCGCGCCAGGCCACGAGCCGCGGGCAGCGCCGGCAGGTCGTCACCTCGTGCTCGAGCGCGGCGAGCGCCGCGGCGCGCGTCACCGCAGGACGCCGAGCATGAGCCGCGCGATCACGGGCTGCAGCGCGGCGACGTCGTTCGCGCGGCCGCTGCGCAGGCGCAGCGAGACGAGCTCCACGATCGCGCCGATGACACCGAACGCGTCGTCGCGCGAAACGAAGGTGCCCGCGCCGTACCGCGGCGCCTCACGAGCGTTGTCGCGCAAGAGCGCGTCGGCGAAGGCCTCGAGGATCGCGTCGCGTCGAGCCATCGCCCGAGGCCCGGCGCCGATGATCTCCACGAGCAGCGTCTGCGCCGAATCCGGGTAGGCCGCCAGCGTCCCCAGGAAGGCGCGAATCCCGGCGGCCATGCGCTCCTCGTAGGTCGCGAAGCCCTCGGCGTCGGAGGCCTGCGCCATCGCGCGCATGACCTCCGTGGCCGCCTCGTCGAAGAGCCCCAGGATGCACTCCTCCTTGTTCGCGAAGTGCTCGTAGAACGTCGCCTTCGACATCCCCGCCTCGCGGGCGATGGCCTCGGCGCTGGCGTCCGCGTAGCCGACCCGGGCGAACACGGCCGCGGCCGCCTCGAACAGCCGGCGCCGCTGGACGCTGAGGCGCACGTCCAGCGGCGGGGCGTGGCGGCCGCGGGGCACGGCGAGGGGTCGGCGATCGACGGCCATCCCCGCGCATGGTAGGTACGCTGGCGGTCCCGATGCCACGTCCCGTGCTCGCCGCCGTCCTCGCAGCCGTGCCCGCGCTGGCGCTCGCGGGTTGCACGGCGTCCGGCTCGGGCGACGACTCGTCGGGCGACTTCCAGGGTCAGGCGCGCCTCGTCGCCAACACGGTCGAGGACCTGCAGTCCGCCGGCTCGAAGGGCCGCGAGGGCGAGATCTGCACGAACCTCCTCGCCCGTCCGCTCGCCGTCCGGATCGGGGCGCGCGCGAACAGCTGCGCGAAGGCTGTCGACGCCGCCCTCGAGGACACCGATGCGTTCGACCTCGAGGTCAAGTCCGTGCGGGTGCAGGGCGCGCGCGCGACCGCGCGCGTGCGCGCCGACCGCGGCGACCGCGACGAGCTCGTGACGCTCGGGTTCGTCAAGCAGGGGGCGGGCTGGCGGATCAGCGACCTCGGCTGACCGCAACGCGCGAGTGGTCACTCGACGGTCCATGTGACCGTAGAGCGACCACTCGACCCGAGTGCGAAGCCTCCTACCGTCCGGCCGCCTGCCGGTAGCGCCACACCGCGACGGGCGCGAACAGCGCGAGGATCACGAACGACCACACGAACGCGCCCCAGATGCTGTTGCCGGCCGGCGCTCCGAGCCACAGCGCCCGCATCGCGTCCACCACGACCGTGAACGGGTTGATCTCGGCGAACCACCGCAGCCCCGCGGGCATCGAGTCCACCGGCACGAAGGCCGAGGAGATGAACGTCAGCGGGAAGACCGCGATGAAGCCCAGCGAGTTCGCCGACTCCGGCGAGGAGACGAGCAGGCCGAGGAGCGCGAAGACCCACGAGAACGCGTAGCCGAAGAGCAGCAGCAGCACGAACCCGAGCGCGATCTCACCGACGCCGGCGTTGAAGCTGAAGCCGATGATGAGCCCGGTGACCACGAGGATGATCACCGACAGCGTGTTCGTCACGACGTCGGCCAGCGTGCGCCCGGCGAGCACCGCGGCGCGCGCCATCGGCAGCGACCGGAAGCGGTCGATGAGGCCCTTCGTGAGGTCCTCGTTGAGCCCGAGCGCGGTCACGAAGCCGCCGAAGGCGATGTTCTGGACGATGATGCCCGGGATCAGGAAGTCCACGTAGTCGTAGCCGGGCGTCGAGATCGCGCCGCCGAAGACGTAGACGAACAGCAGCACGAACATGACCGGCTGCACCGTGAAGGCGAGCAGCAGGTCGGGCGCGCGCGGCAGGCGCACGAGGTTGCGCTCGGCGACGATCATCGTGTCGGTCACCAGCCGTCTCATGCCGCCCGCTCCTCGTCCGCGGCCGCCTCGGCCGCGTGGCCGGTCAGCGACAGGAACACGTCGTCGAGCGTCGGGCGCCGCAGCGTCAGGTCGTCGACGTCGACGCCCGCCTCGTCGAGCCGGCGGACCGCCTCGACGATCGTTCCGCTGCGCCGGCGGACCGGCAGGCGCACGACGTCGTCCCCGGCCGCCGGACGCTCGTCGGACATCGGCGCGAGCGCGTGCACGGCGGCCGCGGCGGCGCCGCCGCCGACCAGGCGGACCTCGAGGCGCTCGCCCCCGACGCGGTCCTTGAGGTCGTCGGGCGTGCCCTCGGCGATGACCCGCCCGTGGTCGATGACCGCGATCGCGTCGGCCAGGCGGTCGGCCTCGTCGAGGTACTGCGTCGTCAGCAGCACGGTCGAGCCATCGGCGACGAGGTCCTCGATCGTGGCCCAGACCTCGAGCCGGCTGCGGGGATCCAGGCCCGAGGTCGGCTCGTCGAGGAAGAGCACCGGCGGCGAGGCGACGAGCGCGGCGGCGAGGTCGAGCCGCCGGCGCATGCCGCCCGAGTACGTCTTCGCGGGCCGGTCGGCGGCATCGACGAGATCGAAGCGCTCGATCAGCTGCCGGCCGCGGCGCTTGGCGGCGCCACGGCGCTCGCCGTACAGGCGCCCGACCATCGTCAGGTTCTCGAGGCCCGTGAGGTTCTCGTCGACGGCCGCGTACTGGCCGGCGAGGCCGATTCGCTCGCGCAGCCGCGCCGCGTCGCGCACGACGTCCAGCCCGGCCACGCGCGCTGTCCCCGCGTCGGGCCTCAGGAGGGTGGTCAGCACCCGCACGGCGGTCGTCTTGCCCGCGCCGTTGGGCCCGAGGAGCCCGAGGACGGTCCCGGTCGCCACGTCGAGGTCGACGCCGTCGAGCGCGCGCACCTCGCCGAAGGCCTTCCTCAGGCCGCTGACGGCGATCGCCGGCTCGCCGCGGCCCTCCCGGGGGCGGGCGGCCGCGGCCGGAGGGGTCGCCCGGCGTTCTGCTTCGTCGGTACGCATCCTCTCCACGGTACGAACTCTCCACCGCGTTTCCCTCCGGGTCGCGTCGGGAGCGCCCGACGAGCCCGGGGTCCGCGCCGTCCGCGGCCGGGAATGCGAGCGCGACGTGCTCGGTCACGCGCTCGAGCAGCGTCGGCGCTCAGCCCAGCGCGCGGCCGTACTGGCGCTCGTAGTAGGCGCGGAAGTCGCCCGCGCGGATCGGCTCCCACCAGTCGCGGCGCTCGCGGTACCAATCCACGGTCCGCTCGATGCCCTCGGCGAAGCGCACCTGCGCCTCCCAGCCGAGCGCGCGGGCCTTCCCCGAGCCCAGCGAGTAGCGGCGGTCGTGGCCGGGGCGGTCGGTCACGTGCTCGATGAGCGATTCGTCGGCTTCGGTGAGCTCGACGATCCGCCGCACGACCTCGAGGTTCGTGGCCTCGTCGGGGCCGCCGACGTTGTAGACCTCGCCGGACGCCCCGTGCTCGAGGACGTGCCCGATCCCGCGCGCGAAGTCCTCGACGTAGAGCCAGTTGCGGACGTTCAGACCGTCGCCGTAGACGGGCAGCGGGTCGCCGTGCAGCGCGTTGAGGATCATCAGCGGGATCAGCTTCTCGGGGTACTGGTAGGGCCCGAAGGTGTTCGACCCGCGGCAGATCAGCGTCTCGAGGCCGAATGTTTCGAAGTAGCTCGCGACGAGCAGGTCGGCGCCCGCCTTCGTCGCGCTGTAGGGCGAGGAGGGATGCAGCGGCGAGCGCTCGGTGAACGAGCCCTCCGCGATCGAGCCGTAGACCTCGTCCGTGGAGACCTGCAGGAGGCGCACGCGCTCGGCGCGGGCGGTCTCGAGCAGCACGTAGGTGCCGAGCGCGTGCGTGCGGACGAACGCGTCGGGCTCGGCGATCGAGCGATCGACGTGCGTCTCGGCGGCGAAGTTGACGACCGCGTCGGCGCCCTCGATCGCCGCGGTCACCGCGCGCGGGTCCTCGATCGCGCCGTGGACGAACTCGTGCTCGACGTCCTCGAGGTTCTCGCGGCGGCCCGCGTAGGTGAGCTTGTCGAGCACGACGACCTCGTCGCCGTGGTCGCGCACGCGCACACGGACGAAATTCGAGCCGATGAAGCCCGCGCCGCCGCAGACGAGCAGCCTCATCGCCCGGCCCCGACCGCGAGGCGCTCGCGCACATGGGCGCCGACGCCCTCCTGCCAGGCCGGGAGCCTGACCGCGGGCTCGCGCTCGGTCCCGAGCACGCTGTAGCGCGGCCGCCGCGCCGGGCGGGGGAAGCGATCGGAGGTCGTCGGCAGCACGCGGCAGGCGAGGCCGGCCACGTGGAAGGCCTCGACCGCGAGCTCGTTCCACGAGCAGCTGCCCTCGACGACCGCGTGCAAGATCCCGGTGTCCCCATGGCGCTCGGCGAGCTCGACGAGCGCCGGCGCGAGGTGCCCCGTCCACGTCGGGCTGCCGACCTGGTCGGTGACGACCGCGACCTCGTCGCGCTCCGCGCCGAGCGCGAGCATCGTGTCGACGAAGTTGCGTCCGCCCGCGCCGAAGAGCCAGGCGGTGCGGACGATCGCATGCTCGGAGCCGCTCGCGGTGACCGCGCGCTCGCCCGCGAGCTTGGAGCGCCCGTAGGCGCCGAGTGGCGCGACCGGATCGGACTCGACCCACGGGCTCGCCTTGCCGCCGTCGAAGACGTAGTCGGTGGAGACGTGGACGAGGCGGATCCCGGCGGCCGCGGCGGCCTGCGCGACGACGCCCGCGCCGTCGCCGTTGATCCGCGTCGCGGCGGCCTCGTGCGCCTCGGCGCCGTCGACGTCCGTCCAGGCGGCGCAGTTGACGACCGCCGCGGGGGCGCCCGCCGCGAGCGCGCGCCGGACGTGGTCGGCGTCGGTGATGTCCAGTTCGGCGCGCGAGAGCGCGGTGACCTCGTGACCCAGCCGCGTGGCGGCGACGACGACGGCCTGCCCGAGCATGCCCGCGGCTCCGGTGACCAGGAGTCGCATGCGGCCCATGTCATCACATCGCGCCCTGAGGGGTCCGGACCGGGGACCGAGGGCGAATGCCCGATGTGCGGGGTGGGGCCTTACGGCCACCATTGCGAGCATGTTCGATCTTCTCATCCACGACCCGGCGTTCCAGCACACGATCGGGCGCGAGGCAGCCGAGCGCCGGCGGCTCGCGCCGGCCGAGCGCGGGCGGCGCGCCCGCGCGCGCCGGCGACGCATCTTCGGCCCGTCGCTGCGCCCGCGGCCCGCGTAGCCATGCTCTCCGGCACGCCGATCCTCGTGCTGCAGGCCCGCCAGGCCGTCGCGGAGCAGTTCGCGCCCGCGCCGGATCGGGCCCGCCGTCCTCAGAGGATCCCGATCTCCGAGTTGTCGCCGACGAGGAAGCGGTAGGCGCGCGGCTGGCGATCGCCGCGGCCGATGCGCACGTTGCGCCCGAGCAGCGAGGACTCCATGCGCCCGTCGAGGCCGACGACGGCCGAGCCGGCGAGCAGGATCGAGTGCTCGACCTCCGCGCGCTCGATTCGGCAGTCCTCGCCGATGGCCGTGTACGGGCCGACGTAGCAGTCCACGAGCCGCGCCCCCGCGCCGATGACCGCGGGGCCGCGCACCGTCGAGCGCTCCAGCACGGCGCCGGCCTCCACGACGACGCGCCCGTCGCACTGGGAGTCGACGAGGTCGCCCTCGACGCGGCCGATCATCGTGTCGAGCACGAGCCGGTTGGCCGCAAGCATGTCCTCGAGACGGCCGGTGTCCTTCCACCAGCCCCGGACGACGTGGGGCTCGACGCGCCGGCCGCTGTCGACGAGGTGCTGGATCGCGTCGGTGATCTCGAGCTCGCCGCGGACGCTCGGCGCGATCGCCCGCGCGGCCTCGTGGATCGCCGGCGTGAACATGTAGACGCCGACGAGCGCGAGGTCGGTCTTGGGCTCGGGCGGCTTCTCGGCCAGCGCCACGACCCGCCCGTCGCGCAGCTCGGCGACCCCGAAGTGCTGAGGGTCGGGCACCGGGGTCAGGAGGATCAGCGCGTCGGGCTCGTGCTCGCGGAAGGCGGCGACGAGGTCGTCGATCCCGCCCTGTAGGAGGTTGTCGCCCAGGTACATGACGAACGCGCTGTCACCGAGGAACGGCTCGGCGGTCAGCACGGCGTGGGCCAGGCCCGCGGGCTCGTCCTGGACGATGTAGGTGATGCGCACCCCGAAGCTCGAGCCGTCGCCCGCGGCAGCGCGGATCTCGGCGCCGGTCTCGGGGGCGATGATGATCCCGATCTCGTCGATCCCGGCGCGCGCCATCGCGTCGATCCCGTAGAAGAGCACCGGGCGGTTGGCGACGGGCACGAGCTGCTTGGCGCTCGTGTGGGTGATCGGGCGCAGCCGCGTCCCCCGGCCGCCGGACAGGATCAGCCCCTTCAGGCGTTCCATCGCGGGGCGACCCTAGTGGCTTTCTGGCGCACGTTGCGCCGAGGCCGCCGCCGGCCCGTTGATGGTCGCGTGGCAGCGGCGACGAACGACGGCGCGGCACGTCGACGGTTCGCGTCAGTACACCCCGCCGAGCTTGCGGTGGTCCCACGTCGCGCGGCGGCGCTCGACGAACTGCAGCGCCACCCGCTTGGGCGCCTGCGCGGCGACCATCTCGAGGACCTCGGGCGCGAGCGCGTCGAGGGCGCCGGCGCCCGTGTACTTCACGAACAGCTCGCGCCCGAAGCGCTCGACCGCGTCGACGTCGCGGTGCAGCACGACGTCGCACTCGAGCATCGCGCCGCGCAGCTCGCGGTACTCGTCGCCGGCGTCGACCTCCACGGTGGCGCGCGGGTCGCGCTCGAGGTTGCGCGCCTTCTGCGAGGCGCGGTAGGTCCACGCCCACAGCTCCCCGTCGCGCACGACGTACCAGAGCGGCATCAGGTGGGGCACTCCGCGCACGCCGTTCGTCGCGCAGATGACCGTGCGCTCCTCGGCGAGGAGCGCCTCGACCTCCTCGTCGGTCAGCTCGATCTGCTTGCGACGGCTCACCGCAGGCGCGCCACGGCGCGGCGGACCGCCTCGCGGGCGTCGGCGGGCTCGAGGACCGCCGCGTCGCCGGCCTCGCGCAGCACCTCGCGCACGAGCCAGTCGGCGCCCTTGAACGGCACCTCGACGACGATCGAGCCGTCCTCGAGCTCCTGCGCGACCTTGCGGGTCTCGCGCTCCCAGCGCGCGCGCTCGGGCGAGATCCAGACGCGGGCCGTGCGCGAGGCCTCGACCTCGCCCGTGCGCGGCCAGCCGTCGACGTCGGCCGCGGGGTCCACCTCCGGTCGCGGCACGAACGGCGTGTCGGTCACCGCCGCGTGCTTGATGCGGTCCAGGCGGAAGTGGCGGACGTCGTCGCGCGCGGGGTCGAAGCTCGCGACGTACCAGCCCTCCTGGCCGTTGATGAGCGCGTAGGGCTCGACGGTCCGCGCGGAGAACTCGTCCTCGTTGGCCTTGTAGTAGTCCAGGCGCAGCAGCCTGCGGCGCGCGATTGCCTCGTTGACGACGTGGGCGATCGCCGAGTCGTCGGCCGCGGCCGACGCCACCTGCAGGCCCTGCTCCATCGGATCGGCGCCGAGCGCGGCCACGATCTTCGCGCGCGCGCTCGTGAGCGCGCCCTCGGGCAGGTGCTCGCCGATGAGGTCGATCGCGGCCACGAGCGCCTTGGCCTCGACGGGGAGCAGCCGCGCGGGACGGGCGAAGTTGTCGGAGTAGGGCTCGGGGTCGATCTCGATCCAGCCGTCGTCGCCGACCTCGGCGTAGAGGACGTAGGAGCCGCCGCCGAAGTTCACGACGTTGAGCACGTTGACGTCCTCGCGCAGCTCGGCCTCGGACAGCTTCAGGCGCTCGCACACGCCCTCGCTGCGCAGGCGCTCGCCCGCGCGCCCGGCCTCGATCAGCACGGAGGCCAGCGTGACGAGCCGCGCGAAGCGCTCGGGCCGGATCGTCGCCTCGCGACCGCGCTCGTCGTCGGAGGCCTCGACGTGGCCGTTGCCGCCGGCGTGCACGGGCACCGCGGGGGCCAGGCGCGGCATGCGGTCGTGGCGCTCGGCCAGCAGCCCGATGCGCTCGTGCACCGCGCTGGCCAGCGCCGGTGGACCCTCGACGCGGGCGTGCTCGCCGAGCGCGAGCACCCACGAGGCGAGCTGGCGCACGCTCGCGTACGGCGTCGAGAACAGCACGCCGCCAGCGGCCGGGGCGACCTCGCCGAAGCGCCCGAAGTGGCGCTCGACCTGCCAGGCGATCCGGTCGGAGACCCAGACCCGCGCGGTGTCCTCGATCTCGCCGTACTGCCACTCGGCCCGGTTGGCGAAGGCGCGCGGGTCGAAGTCGCGCGGGCGCTTGAAGTCGTGCTCGGACTTGGTCGCGTAGGCGACCTTGCCGCGGATCCGCGAGAGCCGGAAGACGCGCAGCGCGCGGCGCTCGTGCGAGCGCCCGAGCACGTAGAACTGGCCGCCCTGGAAGAGCAGGTGGTACGGGTCGACCCTGCGCGCACCGGTCGCGTCGCGCTCCATCGTGTAGTAGTCGAACGTGACCGTCTTCTGGCGGAAGATCGCGGTCTCGATCTTGGCCAGGCGATGGGAGAGCTCGTGGCCGCCGGCCTCGCCACGGACGCCGAGGGCGAGCGAGCGCTGGTCGGGCGCCCGCAGCGGCGAGGGCCGGCCCCAGGAGATCTGCTGGAGCGCGAGCCGCAGCGGCTCGGCGTAGGCGAACTCGCCGTCGAGGAGGGTCAGCGCGAACTGCAGCGCGGCGAGCTCCTCGTCGCTGAAGGCGATGGCGGGGAGGTGGAAGTTCTCGGGGCGCAGCGAATAGTTCTCCTGCTCGGCGGCGCCGTCGACCGGACGCTCGACCGTGAGCTGGATGCCCAGCGACTCGAGCTCGGCGCGGTCCGCGTAGAAGCGCCGCGCGAACGCGTCCTCGTTCATCCCGGCATAGCCCTCGACGTCGCGGCGGATCTCGTGCGCCGTGACCGGGCGCCGCTCGGCCATGAGGTAGGAGATGAGCGAGAGCTGGCGGATCAGCTTCTCGGTGTCCTTGGCCATGGACGCCCAAGACTAGAACCGCCCGGGCGACGACCGGCCGCCGGGTGCCGGGCGCGCCGGAGTTTGCGGTCTTTCGTGGCGGTTCGGGCGAGCGGCGGGCCTCAGGCCGCCTGCCGCTCGCGCGCCTCGTCGACCGCGCCGAAGTAGGCGCTTGCGCCGATGCCGCGGTCGAACGGCGTCCACGAGGCGCCCGGCGCCAGCCCCTTCTCGAGGCGGTCGAAGGAGCCCAGCCGCCCGCCGAGGTTGTCGAGGAAGTGCACGAGCGTGGCCTCGCGCGTGCAGGGAACGACCGGGCTGCCGTGCTCGAGCGAGCCGTGATGGCTGAGGATGATGTGCAGCACGGCCTGCGCGGTCGTCGGCGGGAAGCCCGCGACCGCCTCGATCTCGCGGCGGATGCGGAAGTAGCCGAGCGCGATCTCGCCCTGCAGGCGGCCGGCGTCGGTGAGGTCGATGGCCGCGGGGTCGATCGTGTAGGCCTCGAGCTTGCCGATGTCGTGCAGGAGCGCGCCGGTGACCGCGACGTCGCGGTCGATGCCGGGGAAGAGCGCGGCCAGCGCGCTGGCGCCCTGGGCCACCGACAGGCAGTGCTCGAGCAGCCCGTGGGCGTAGGCCTGGTGGAAGTGCTTGGCCGCCGGCGCCCGGCGGAACTCGGGCCACGTCCGGGCGCCGGGGCCGAGGGTCCGGTCGAGCAGCGCGCGCAGGTGGGGGTCCTGCACGGTGGCCACGAGCGCGTGGAGGTCCTCCTCCATGCGCTCGGCGGGCCGTGGCGGGCCGTCGAGGAGGTCGCCGGGATCGAAGGAGCCGGACGCGGCTTCGCGCACGGAGCGCAGTGCGAGCTGCGGGCCCCACCGCGGGTGGACCTCGAAGCGCCCGGCGACGCGCACCGGCGTGCCGGCGCGGCAGAGCTCGCGTGCGCGGGCGACGTCGTCCCACACGATCGCGGCCAGGTGGCCAGAGCGGTCACCGAGGACGAGCCGCAGGAAGTCGCCGCCGCCGCGCCGCGTGCGCACCTCGGCCGACCGGACGAGGAGGACCTGGTCCAGCTCCTGGCCGTCGAGGAGATCGCGCACGAGCACGGGCCGAACCGTAGGTCCCGGCGCGGACGACATAGGGTGTCCTCGCATGGTGTGATGGTCGCCGGCACGAAGGAGGATCTGACCCGATGCAGACTGCGCTCGTGACGGGCGGGACCGGCGGCCTGGGGGCCGCGGTCACCCGCGCCTTCCTCGACGACGGCCGGCGCGTCGTCGTGCCCTGGGTGGCGGAGGCGGAGCTCGAGCGCGCGCGCGAGCACGAGCGCCTCGAGCTCGTCCGGGCCGACCTCACCGACCCCGCGGACGTGGCCGGCGTCGTCGACGTCGCCGGGCCGCAGCTGCGCGCGGTCGTCAACCTCGTCGGCGGGTTCGATGCGCCCGGGCGCGTCCACGAGACCCCCGTCGAGGCCTTCGAGGGGCAGCTGCGCCTGAACCTGCGGCCCACCTACCTCGTCTGCGCGGCGGCGCTGCCCGTGCTGCTCGCGGCCGGCGAGGGCGCCGTCGTTTGCGTGAGCTCGCGCGCGGCGCTGATGCCGTTCCCCGGCGCGGCCGGGTACGTGACCGCGAAGGCCGCCGTGCTCGCGTTCGTCGACGCGCTCGACGTCGAGTACCGCGACGACGGCATCCGCGCCAACGCGATCCTGCCCTCGACGATCGACACGCCCGGCAACCGCGCGGCGATGCCCGGCGCCGACCATGCGCGCTGGGTGGCGCCCGAGCAGATCGCCGCCGTGATCACGCACCTGTGCTCCGACGCGGCGGTGGCCACGAGCGGCGCGCACGTGCCCGTCTACGGGCGCGCGTGACGGCCCTACACTGCGGGCGCGCCGATGCTCTCGCTGCCGCGCCCCCGCCTGCCGCACCCCGCCGCCGCGGCGGCGAACGTCTTCGACGCCATCTTCGGCGCCGGTCTGGCCGACCTGCGCCCGACGCCGGCGCGGATCGTCGACGAGGCGCCGCAGCGCACGCTGCTGCGCTACCTGCGCGCCGGCGACGCGGTCGCGGGGCGCGACGACCCGGTGCTGCTCGTGCCGCCGCTCGCCGCGCCGGCGCGCTGCTTCGACCTGCGCCGCGGCTGCTCGCTGGCCGAGCATCTGCTCGCGCTCGGCCACCCGACCTACCAGCTCGACTACGGGCCGATCGGCTTCTCCGATCGCGAGCTCGGACTCGAGCACTGGATCCGCGACGTCGTGCCGACGGCGGTGCGCCGCGTGAGCGAGGACGCCGGCGATCGGCCCGTCGCCGTCGTCGGCTGGTGTCTGGGCGGCATCATGTCCGCGCTCGCGCTCGCGGCCGATCCGTCGCTGCCGGTGCGCGCGTTGGCGATGGTCGCGAGCCCCGTCGACTTCTCGCGCGTGCGCGTGATATCGCCGCTGCGACCCGTCGCCGGCCTCGCCGACGGCGCGCTCGGCACCGCGATCTACCGCGTGCTCGGCGTCGCGCCCGCGCCGCTCGTGCGCCGGGCGTTCCGCCTCGCCTCGCTCGACAGGGAGCTCGCGCGCCCGTTCGCGGTCGCCGCGCACCTCGACGACCGCGAGTTCCTGGCCCAGATCGAGGCGGTCGACCACTTCATCGACGGCATGCACGCGTACCCGGGGCGCACGATGGGCCAGCTCTACCACCGCTTCTTCCGCGTCAACGAGCTCGCCGCGGGGCGGCTGACGCTGGGCGCCGACGTCGTCGACCTCGCCGACGTCCGCGTCCGCGTCCTCGCCGTTGCCGGCGACCGCGACGCGCTCGCGCCGCGGGCCGCCGTGCACCACGTCGCCGAGCTGCTCGTGCGCGCGCCGGAGGTCGCCCTGCGCACGGGACCGGGCGGGCACCTCGGCGTCCTCACCGGGCGCGCGGCGCGGGCGACGACGTGGTCGTGGATCGACGCGTTCTTCGCCGGCCACGGCCCGCGACCCGCGCAACGGCCGCTGCGCGCCGCCGCCTAGGCGGCCGCTACCCTGGGCGCCCGCATGCGCCGCCCCGTCTTCCTGCTCGTCCTGCTCGCGCTCACCGTCGGCGCGCCCCGGGCCGCCGCGCAGGAGCCCGCGCGCGTGCGTGCCGGCGTCTCGGCCGGCGGCGTCGACCTCTCGAACCTCACGGCCGTGGAGGCCAAGGCGAAGCTCGAGGCCGAGCTCTGGCCGCGGCTGAACCGCGACATCGTCCTCGGCACGGGCGCGCACCCGTGGTTCCTCGAGGTCACGACGGCCCGGCTGCGCCTCGACAGCTTCGGCACCGCGCTGAGGGCAGTCGCCGCCAAGCGCGGCGTCACGCGCGTCGAGCCGCGGATCACCCACTCGCGCGCGGCGGTCGAGGCCTTCGTCGAGCGCGTGGCCAAGCGCATCCGCCGTGCGCCGCGCAACGCCCGGGCGCGGATCACGCTGCGGCGCATCCTGCGCACGCGCGGGCGCCCGGGCCGGGCGCTCGACGTCGGGCGGGTGCGGGCGCGGATCGACGCCGCGCTCCAGGACCCGCGGGCGCCCCGCGTCCTGCACGAGAACACGGTCGTGCGCCCACGCTTCGACACGAGGGCCATGCGTCGCGCCTACGCCACCGTCATCACGATCGACCGCGCGCGCTTCCGCCTGCGCCTGTTCAAGGGCTTCCGCGTCGTGCGCAGCTACGGCGTGGCCGTCGGCCGGCCGGCCTACCCGACTCCGACGGGGCGCTTCGCGATCACGAGCAAGCAGGTCAACCCCGTGTGGTCGGTCCCCAACTCGCCGTGGGCGGGCGAGCTCGCGGGCTCGACCGTCGACGGCGGCTCGGCGGCGAACCCGCTGAAGGCGCGTTGGATGGGGCTCGCGGGCGGCGTCGGCATCCACGGGACCGGCGAGGACTGGTCGATCGGCCGCCGCGCCTCGCACGGCTGCATCCGCATGCACGTCTCCGACGTCGTCGCGCTCTTCGGCCGCGTCCCGCTCGGGACGCCGGTCCTCATCCGGTAGGCACGCGCTCGCCGGCCTCCGGCGCGAGCCGCTCGCGCGCGAGCCGGGCCGCGCGCCGTGGCGAGAGCGTGCCGAACTCGCGCGCCAACAGGACGATCGCGAGAACCAGGCCGGCCGCGGAGAGGGCGGCGCCGACGCCGACCGTGAACGCCGTGATCGAGGCGATGTCGACCGGCTCGCCGGTCACCTCGACGAAGCCGTAGGAGAGCATCGCCATCCGCAGGCCGGCGCTCGCCGGGGCCAGCGGGATGATGCGCCCGCCGCCCTGCGCGGCCATGACGAGGACGACGGTCGAGGCCGTCACCGGGAGCGCAAAGGCTGCCATGAACGCCGCGAGCGAGGCGAGCCGCACGAGCCGCGCGAGCGCCTGCCAGCTCGCCACGCCGGTCACGAAGCGGCGCGGCGTGCGCAGGATAGCCAGGCCGCGGCGCAGGCGCGGCCCCATCCTTCGCAGCGCCCACCACACGCCCGCCGCGAGCGCGGCGGCGCCGATCGTGGACAGCACCGGGTGCTCGATGACGAGCGAGACGTCG
Organism: uncultured Actinomycetes bacterium; assembly: GCA_963803375.1. Lineage (GTDB taxonomy): Bacteria > Actinomycetota > Thermoleophilia > Solirubrobacterales > Solirubrobacteraceae > JAOPZW01. The sequence continues at coordinate 133,390 of CAWDMB010000016.1, forward strand.
AGCGCGGGGAACTCGCCGGTGGCCGTCGGCACGGGCAGGAAGCCGCGCGCGAGCGCCCAGGCCACGAGGCCGGCGCCGACGGCGGTCTCGAAGAGGGTCTCGGGCACGAACGTCGCGGCGAGCGTCGCGTAGCTCGAGTCGGGGATCCGACGGTGGAGGATCGCGAGCTTGACGACGTCGCCGCCGCGCGCGGGCACGATCGCGTTGATCCCGGCGCCGGCCAGGTAGGCGCGCGTGACGTCGCGCGCCCGCAGCCCGACGGCGTCGGGATAGGCGGCGCGGACGATCGTGTACCAGCCGCGCGTGCGGATCGCCTGGGCCAGCAGGTAGAGCAGCGTGCCGGCGGCGACGCCCCACGGGTCGACGTGTGCGGTCCGATCGGCGATCAGGCCGATCGCGTGCGCCGCCGTGCGCACGGCGTCGTGCAGCATGTTCAACATCCTCCTCGCTCACGCTAGCCGCCCGCCGACTGCGTCGCGCCGAACCGCCGGGTAGGTTCCGGGCGGTGGCAACCCGGCTCCTACGTCCGCGCCGGGCGGCCCCGGTTAATTTCGCCGAGCCGGCGCCATGCGCGCAAGAGCGCGTACACCAGCCCGAGGAGCACGACGACCGCGAGCACGGGGGCGAGCACGGCGAGCGCGGTCAAGATCGCCGAGCCGACGTCCTCGCCCAGTGAGAGCAGCGGGTTGCCGGTCCCTGCGGTGGTCGCCGTCGAGACCGGCCGCACCGTCGCGCGGCCGGCGTGCAGCGAGCCCGAGACGAGCGCGCCCGCCAGCAGCCCGACGACCGGCGGCAGGTCGCTGGCCACGCTCGTCGAGCCCGCGAAGACGAGCGCGCCGGCGACCGGGTGCACGACCGTCCCCGCGGCGTGCAGGACGTGGTCCACGACGGGCACCTTGTCACCCACGAAGTCCGCCACGAAGGCGACTGCGAGCAGGACGAGCACGGGCGTGGACTCGAGGCCGTCGTACGGGGCGGCGAGGTCGACGACGCCGGCCCGCCCGAGCGCCGCCGTGGCCAGCAGCGGGATCCAGGCGTTCAGCCCGGCCGCGCCCGAGAGCCCGAAGGCCGCGAGGATGCTCCCGACAGCGGACGTGACGTCCATGGCCCGCGCATCCTCTCACTACGCTGCGACGTCGGAGCGGCCGAGGCCGGTGCCCCGACCGGTCTTTCAAGACCGGGGGGCGCATGCAGCCCATGCGTTGGATGGCTCGACTCGATCGTCCCTCCGTCCCGGTCGCACGGCGCTCTACCGTTTCCGGGGACGCGTAGGCCTCGGCCGAAGGGGACGACATGTCACACGAGAACAAGCTGGTCGCCCGGCGCGTGCTCGAGGAGCTGTTCAACAAGGGGGACCTCGACGCGGCCGACGAGCTGATCCACCCCGACTTCGTCAACCACGAGGCGCCCTCGGAGAGCCCGCAGGGCCCCGAGGGCCTCAAGGAGACGGTGAGCTGGCTGCGCGGGCTCTGGGGTCCGATGCGGGCCGAGATCGAGGACGAGATCTGCGAGGGCGACAAGGTCGTCGGGCGCGTGACCATGCACGGCCGTCACCTCGGCGAGTTCCTCGGCCGCCCCCCGTCGGGCAAGGAGTTCGCCGTCGAACACATCCACATCTGGCGCGTGCAGGACGGCAAGGTCATCGAGCACTGGTCGGTGCGCGACGATCTCGGCCAGGCGCTCCAGCTGGGGCTGATCGGCGGCTAGCCCGCACTTCGAGTCGACGCGGGAGCCCGGGCCACGAGCCGCCCATGCAGGCCGAGGCCAGTTCGCCCAGGCGGTGCCGGAGCACCTCGACGCCGAGCGCGTGATCCGCCGCGGACCCGGCGACATCCGGGTGCTGCGCCGCCGGCCGGCGCCGGGCGGGGAGTAGCCTGCCCGCCATGTCCGCCGTCTGCTCGCACCTCGACCAGGTCCAGGTCACCGAGCTGCCCGCGCAGATCGCCGGCTGCGAGGAGTGCCTGAAGATCGGCTCCACGTGGGTCCACCTGCGCCAGTGCCTGAGCTGCGGCAAGATCGGCTGCTGCGACAACTCGCCCAACCGCCACGCGACCGCCCACTTCCACGAGGAGGCCCATCCCCTCATCCGCTCGGCCGAGCCGGGCGAGGACTGGAGCTGGTGCTACCTGGACGAGACGGCCTTCATCCTGCGCTTCGACTGACGCTCCGCCGACTCGACCGAGCATCGCGAGGCGGACAATCCCGACACGTTGCATCGGAGTTTGTTAGGTTCCCCTAAGCATGAGTGCGCACGCTGTCCCTTCGCGGCGCGCGACGCGCCTGGCCTGGTGGCTCTCAGGCCTCGCCGTCGTCGCCGGCCTCGTCTACCTGATGGCCACCGCGAGCAGCGGGCCGGTCGACCCGACCGAGGTCCGTGGCGAGCAGAGCCACGCGACCGTCGTCTTCAACTCGGCGATCATCGTCTTCCGCGAGGGCCTCGAGGCGGTGCTCATCTTCGCCGCGGTCATCGCGAGCTTCGTGGGCGCCAACCGCGCCCGCCGCGGGCCGGTCGTCTCGGGCGCGGCGACCGCCTTCGCCGCGGCCGTGGTTACCTGGTTCGTCGTGCAGGCCGTGCTCGACGCGTTCTCCGAGCTCGGCACGCGGCTGGAGGCGATCACGGGCTTCCTGGCGATCGTCGTCCTGCTCGTCGTGCTCAACTGGTTCGTGCACAAGGTCTACTGGTCGGAGTGGATCGGGCGCCATCACCGCCGCCGCCGCCGGCTGCTCGCCGCCGGCGGCGCGGGGGCGACGATCGGCCTCGTCGCGCTGGGCTTCACGAGCGTCTACCGGGAGGGCTTCGAGGTCGTCCTGTTCCTCCAGTCGCTCCAGCTGCAGGCGGGGACGGGCACGGTGCTCGAGGGCGTCGCGATCGGCCTGGCCGGGACCGTCGCCGTCGGCGTCGTCACGTTCTGGCTGCACCACAAGCTGCCCTACCGCAAGATGCTCGTGCTCACGGGCGTGCTCATCGGCGTGGTCCTGGTGGTCATGACCGGCGGCACGGCCGCGACCTTCCAGGACCTCGGCTGGCTGCCCGAGCACCCGCTGCCCTTCGCGCTGCCCGGCTGGCTCGGCGCCTGGTTGGAGATCTACCCGACCTACGAGACGATCGCCGCCCAGGTCCTCGCCGCTGGCTTCGTCGTCGGCTCGTACCTGCTCGCCGAGCACGTCAAGGTGCGCCGGCCGCAGCGGCGCGGCGAGCAGCCCGCCGTGCGCGCCGACGCTCCGCCGGTCGAGACCGCCGCGCAGGCCGCCTAGCCAGGGTCCGCGCGCCTCGCCGGCGCGCCCTCGCCCTCCTCGGGCGGGTGCGGCACGCGGACCACGAGCACCGGCACCGGGCTGTGGTGGAGCACCTTGAGCGAGACGCTGTCGGCCGCGGCCCGCAGGCCGCCGTGCCCGCGGCTGCCGAGGATGACGAGGTCGTGGCCGCCCTCGCGGGCGTTGGCGAGGATCCGCGCGGCCGGATGGCCGTGGTCGAGGATCGTCGTCACCGAAACGTCCTCGGGGACGGCGTCGCGCGCGTGCGCGAGCTCGCGCTCGAAGAGGGCCTCGAGCGCCGGGGCGATCGAGGCGGCGGCCTCCGGGCGCGCACTTGCCCACGCGGGCGGCGGCGGGACGATCATGAGCAGCGTCAGCCGCGCCCGGTGGACCTGGGCGACGAGGATCGCGTGGGCGAGCACGTCGGCGGCGTCCTCCGAGGCGTCGAGCGCGGCGAGGACCCGGAGGTAACGCGGCGTCGGCGGCGGCTCCTGCACGACGCGCCCCGCTAGCGCGACGCCGCGGCTTGGGCCGCGACGTGCCCGCCGAGCGCTCCGCCGATCGTGTGCATGATCGTGTTCATGCCCGTTGCGACGCCGGTCTGATCGCGGGCGCGACCTGGACGACGGGCTGCGCCCGCACGCGGCGCTACGCTGCCGCCGCGCGCATGACCGAGCTCGACGGCCGCACGATCCTCGTCACCGGCGCGACCGACGGCCTCGGCCTCGCGCTCGCCGCGCGGCTGGGCTCCGAGGGCGCGACCGTGTTCTTCCACGCGCGCGACGAGGCGCGCGGGCACCAGGCGCTCGAGCGCGCAGGCGACGGCCGCTTCGAGCTCGTCACCGCCGACCTCGCCTCGCTCGCGCAGGTCTGCGCGCTGGCCGCCGACGTGCGCGCGCGGAGCGGGCGCCTCGACGTGCTGATCAACAACGCCGGGATCGGGTCCTCGGTCCCCGGCGGCGGCGCGCGGATGGAGAGCGACGACGGCCTCGAGCTGCGCTTCGCGGTCAACTACCTCGCCGGCTTCGCGCTCACGCACGCCCTGCTCGACCGGCTCCTGGCCTCGGCGCCGGCCCGGGTCGTGAACGTCGCCTCGGCGGGCCAGATGGACCTCGACTTCGACGACGTCATGCTCGAGCGCGGTTACGACGGGACGCGCGCCTACTGCCAATCCAAGCTCGCGCAGGTCCTCTTCACGTTCGACCTCGCCGACGCCCTGCGTGACCGCGGCGTTACCGTCACCGCCCTGCACCCGGCGACGTACATGCCAACGAAGATCGTCACGGGCCCGCCGGCGAGCACGATCGAGGAGGGCCTCGAGGCCACGTGGCGGCTCGTCGCCGACCCGGCCCTCGACGGCGTGACCGGGGCCTACTTCAACGGCCGGCGCGAGGCGCGCGCCGATCCCCAGGCCTACGACCCCGCGGCCCGGCGGCGATTGCGCGAGCTCTCCGAGCGCCTCGTGGCTCAGAGCGCCGCGAGCGCCCCCGCGAGCGACGCGAGGTAGGGCGAGGGGACGAGCTCGCCGGCGCGGACCGCCGTCGCGGCGACCCGCAGGCCGTCCCACGTCGTGGCGGCGACCGGCGCGGGCGCGCCGCGGGCGAGCGCGGCGAAGCCGTCGTGGCCGACGACGACGAGCCCGTCGAGCTCGGCGCGATCGAATGCGTCGAAGGCCTCGAGCGGGCGCTCGTCGCGCACGCCGAAGACGTGCTGCAGCTCGCGGTTGACGACGCCGGGTCGCTCGCGGTCCTCGACGCGGTGGGCGCCCAGCGCGACGAGGGCATCCAACGGCCAGGCCACCCCGAGCTCCTCCTCGGCCTCGCGCAGCCCGTCCGCCACGCGCTCGCCGGCCAGGAGGTGCCCGGCGGCGCTGGCGTCGAGGCGCCCCGGCCACGAGGCCTTCGTCGATGCCCGGCGCTGCAGGAGCACGCCCGCGCGGCTTACGACCCAGAGGTGGAAGGCGACGTGCCAGTCGCCGTCGCGGTGGACCGCGGCGCGCTCCTTGACGCCCGCGTGCGCGCCGGCGTCGTCGTACACGTCGAGCAGCTCGTGGCCCACGGACGGCCATCGTCGCGCATGGCGCGGCGCCTTCGACGCCCCGCAGGGCGGCGGCGCGAAGCCGCGCGGGTCGCGCACGGAAAGGTCAGGACGGGAGGGACCCGGCCCCCCCGGGTGCGGATACCTCGATGGCCTCAGCGGGCGCGGGGCGCCAAGGTCGGTCCCGCACACCTCTCTCCCGGAGCCATCGAATCATGACGACGAAGCGCTGGACGCTCGTCGTGGTCTGCGCGGCCACGGCGATGCTGATGCTGGACATCGCGGTGGTCAACACCGCGCTCTCGCGCATCGCCGAGGACCTGCACGCGGGCCTCGGCGGCCTGCAGTGGGTCGTCGACGCCTACACGCTCGCGCTCGCGACGACGGTCCTGACCGCGGGCTCGCTGGCCGACCGCCTGGGCCGTCGGCGGCTGTTCACGATCGGCCTCGCGCTCTTCACGGGCGCCTCGGCGCTCTGCGCGGCGGCCGGCGACATCACGTTCCTCAACATCGCCCGCGCGGTGCAGGGGCTCGGCGCGGCGATCATGTTCGCGGTCTCGCTCGCGATCCTGGCCAACGCGTTCCCGGAGGCGCGCGAGCGCGCCGGCGCGCTGGCGGCCTACGGGGCGACGATCGGCGCCTCGTTCGCGATCGGGCCGCTCGTCGGCGGCGCGCTCACGAGCGGCCTGGACTGGCAGTGGATCTTCCTGGTCAACATCCCGCTCGGCCTCGCGTGCCTGTGGATCACGCGGACCAAGGTGGCCGAGTCGCGCGACCCGCGGCCCCGGCGCCTGGACTGGCCCGGCCAGCTCGCGCTGACCGGCGGCCTGTTCCTGCTCGTGCTCGCGCTCCTGCGCGGCAACGAGGACGGCTGGGGCAGCGCGCTGATCCTGGCCGAGCTGGCCGGCGCCGGCGTCCTGCTCGCCGCCTTCGCCGCCATCGAGTACCGGGTGGCCGAGCCGATGCTCCCGCTGCGCCTGTTCCGCAACCCCTCGTTCACGGGCGCGCAGGCGGCGGCCTTCGGGATCTCGGCGTCGTTCTTCGCGCTCTTCCTCTACATGACGATCTACCTGCAGCAGGTCCTCGGGCTCACGGCCATCGAGGCCGGGCTCGTCTACGTGCCGGGCACGGTCGTCATGTTCTTCGTCTCGGGCGCAACGAGCGCGCTCACCGAGCGGGTGTCGGCGCGAGCCTTGGTCGCCGGCGGGCTCGCCCTGGTCGCCGCCGGGCTCGCGCTCATGCTCATGGCCGAGGCGGACTCTTCGTGGACGGCGCTGCTGCCGGGCTTCCTCCTGGCCTCCGTCGGCACCGGCATGTTCAACCCGTCGGTCATCGCCGTCGCGCTCGGCACCGTGCCCGAGGCGCAGAGCGGCCTGGCCGCGGGCGTCAACGACACGTTCCGCCAGGCCGGCGTGGCGGTCGGCGTCGCCGCGCTCGGCGCGCTCGTGCCCTCGGCCGACGCGTTCGGCGGCTCGCCGCAGGCCTACGTCGACGGTCTGCACCACGCGCTGCTGGCGGGCGCGGGCCTGGCCGCCGCCGCGGCTGTGGCCGCGGCGGTGCTGATCAAGGGCTCCGGGCAGACCGAGGCGGTCGAGGGGCGGCTCGTGCCCGAGCCCGCGTAGCCGCCACCGCGACCCAGTTAGAACCGGACGTGCCGCGCATGACGACAGCGACGCACATCAACCCCGAGGCCTTGCACTCCAGCCCCGCCTTCAGTCAGGTCGTACGCGTGCCGGCCGGCGCCGACATCGTCTACGTCGGCGGGCAGAACGGTGTCGGAGCGGACGGCACGGTGGTCGGGCCCGGGATGGCCGAGCAGACGCGGCAGGCCTTCGCCAACCTCCGGACGTGCCTGGAGGCCGCTGGTGCCGAGGTCACGGACATCGTGAAGTGGACGATTCTCTACGTGGAGGGCGCCGAGCTACACGCGGGTCTCGCGGCCTTCAGCGAGTTCTGGCCGCGCGATGCCTCCCCGCCCGCGATCACGGTGGCCACGGTGTCGGACATCGGACCGCCCGGCGCGCTGGTTGAGATCGAGGCGGTGGCAGCGGTGCGGAGCTGACCGGAGCTGCAGCGCTACGGTCAGGCCGAGGGGATCACCTATTCGCGAGTGGCCTTGATGTCATGAGGGAGCGGGCCTGCTAGCGACGGGGTGCCCGGGGCGCTATGCCAGCGGGCACACGCTCAAACCTCGCACCGAGGGAGGCCCAGAGATGAATTCTGTCGGCATCGACCTGCATCGCAAGCGCTCGCACATCGCGGCGCTCGACGAGGCGGGCGCGCAGTTGCTGTCGCGGCGGATCGTGAACGATCCGCAGACGTTCCTGGCGCTGCTCGAGGACGTCGGCGAGTGCCGGATCGCGCTGGAGGCGACGTACGGTTGGGAGTGGCTGGCCGATCTGCTGCAGGACGCCGGCCATGAGCTGCACCTCGCGCACCCGATGCGCACGAAGGCGATCGCTTCGGCGCGGGTGAAGACCGACGCCGTCGACGCGCGCACGCTGGCGCAGCTGCTGCGCGCCGACCTGCTGCCGGAGGCCTACATCGCCCCGCGCGAGCTGCGCGACCTGCGTGACCTGCTGCGCCACCGCGTCGCGTTGACGCGGATGCGCTCGTCGTTGAAGAACCGCGTCTCGGCGATCCTGGCCAAGAACGGCATCCAGCGCCCGTACAGCGACCTCTTCGGCCCGGCCGGCACGCAGTTCCTAACCGAGCTCCAGCTGCGCGAGAGCCCGCGCCGGCGCCTGGACAGCGATCTCGCGCTGGTCGCCGACTTCACGCGCGAGATCGACGCCACCAGCCGCGAGATCGATGCCCGCGCCAAAGAAGACCCCTATGTCGAGGTGCTCTGCCAGATCCGCGGCGTCGGGCGCTACATCGCGATGCTCGTCATCGCCGAGGTCGGCGACATCGACCGCTTCGCGACCGCCCGCCGACTGTGCTCGTGGGCCGGCCTGACACCGACGGTCCGCAGCTCGGACGGCAAGGCGCGGCTCGGGCACATCTCCAGCCAGGGCTCGCGGGCGCTGCGCTGGGCGCTCGTTGAGGCCGCCCAGCACGCCGGCACTGGCGGCGGCCCGCTGCGCGACACCTACGAGCGGATCGCCAAGCGCCGCGGCAAGCAGATCGCCAAGGTCGCCGTCGCGCGCCAGATCCTCACGCTCTGTTACTACGGCCTGCGCGACGGAGAGATCCGTTGCCTGGCACCCCGAGCCAAGACGCGCGCGATCAGACCGCCGGCGGTCAGCACATGACCCGCCGCGCCGATCATGCGCCGCCCGCCCGGGGCGCAGCGACTCCTCGAGCGAGCTCGGCTGTGTCAATGGCCTCCGCTCGCCCGCCCGGGCAAGCCGACGGCCGCCCACTTGATTGAGCCCTCGAGCGTCGCACGACACAACCGGCCCGCCCAGCGCGACCGAACGGATGACTCAGACGCTTCCGCCCACGCCCCGGCCGTCACCGCACACCGGGCGCCCAACCGCCAGAGCGCCCTAACCGCCCCTTGACACGGCCCGCTCCTTCATGGATGACACTGAGAGCCGTGTCACAGGGGGATCCGCCTGCGGGACTTCGACTGGCCCAGCGAAAGAAGCCGCCGTGGGCGAAGCGCGCGTGAGCGCGGCCTACGCCCGCGCGCGAAGAGCCCGAGCGGTCGCGTTCGCCTGGCGGCGCTGCGCGGCTCGCGGTAGCAGTGGGAGGACGCGCATCATCGTCCGATACGGCTGGCCCGGGAACACCAGCGGCTTGTCGGCGTCGAAGCCTGCGATGGCTTCTCGGGCGCACTGCTCGGCCGAGATGCGGACACGCTGAGGAGGCCCCCCGGGCATCCCACCCTGGATGCCTGCGGCCTAGTCGAACTCCGTGTCAACCGGGCCAGGCGCGACCTGTGTCACGACCACACCGGCGGGCGCCACCTCGGCGCGCAGGCTTTCCGTGAACCCGTCGAGGAAGTGCTTGCTGCCCACGTACACCGCGTTGCCGGGCATAAAGCTAAAGCCCGCCCCCGAACCAATGTTCAGGATGCCGCCCCGCCGGCGCTGGACCATCCCGGCGATCAGACGCTGCGTGAGATGGACCGGGGCGAGCACGCCGACCGCGATCAGGCGCTCCAGGCGCGGCCAGTCGGCGCTCTCGAGCAACGCCTGATCGCCGGCGCCGGCATTGTTCACCAGTACATCGACATCGCCGACGTCACGCTGGATCGCATCCAGGACCCGGTCACGCTCCGCCCCATCGGCGAGATCCGCCGGTCGCACGTGAACCGCCGCCCGGGCATGCCCGGCCTGGAGCTCTCGCGCGAGCTGCTCGAGCCGCTCGCGTCGGCGAGCGACCAGCACCATCGCGCCGGCGCGGCCCGCGAGGGCTCGGGCGATCTCCCAGCCGATGCCGGCCGAGGCACCGGTGATCAGCACCGTGCCGCCGTCGATCGGGGGTCGAGCCATCACCCGCCACCGTACTCCCACCGGGTTGCTCGAACCGACATCGCGCGGTTTCCCCACGTGATTCCGGTCGCGGCCGGCCGGGTTGCCGCACGCGGGCTCACTCGAGCGCCACATCGTCGAGCGTGGGGCCGCCGCCGGGCATCACGCTCACAGGCTGCGACACGCACGCGTCAAGGCCGACCCTCGACCAGCGTCGACCGCCGTCGCGCGACCGCGCCGAAGACCCGCTGCGCTGCGCCGAAGACCCGCTGCGCTGCGCCGAATGGCTTCGATACGCCGCGCGAAGCTTGTTGATCGTGCACGTGTGCCGCCGGACCGGCCGCGCGCGCAGGCATAAGCCCCGCGAGCCGGCGCACACGCAGTCGCGTTGCGTCGCGCCGCAAGAGGATCGGTGAGCGGGACGCTGCCAGGCGTGGCGACACCGCCGGCGGGACTATGCGTCGCCGCCAGCGGTCACGTCGCGTGCTTCGGGATCTTGGCCGAGCGCGGCGCGGCCGCCGTCGACGGGCACGACGGCGCCTGTCACGAAGCTCGCGTCGGCGGAGAGCAGGTGGTCGACCACGGCCGCAACTTCTTCGCCGCGGCCGACTCGCCCGAGCGGGTGCAGTCGCCGCAGTTCGTCGTCGTGGCTTTCGCTGTAACGCTCGCTCACGATTGACCCCAGCGCGACGGCATTCACGCGTATGCCGCGAGGCGCGTAGTCGACAGCCAGCGCGCGTGTGAGCCCTTCGATCGCAGCCTTGGCGGTGGCGTAGGGCAACGCGCCGGGGACCGCCCGCTGGGCTTGATGCGACGAGACGTTGACGATGGCACCATCAGTGCCGTCCGCGAGGAAGCGGCGGATCGCGGCGGCGCTGCCCGCCACGGCCAGCCCGAGGTTCGTCATGATGAGCTCGAGCACCTCATTGAGCGGTGTGTCGTGCACGGCGGCGTCTCGGAAGACCGCCGCGTTGTTTACCCAGGCTGCGAGCGGGCCGGCATGGGAGGCCCGCTCGACCGCGACGCTCAGCGTTCGCTCGTCCGTGCCGTCCCCGGCCAACCCCTCGACGCCAGACCGGTCCGCCGTCCAATCCAGGCTGTCGGCGTTTCGGTCTAGGGCGATCACGTGGCCACGAAGGGCCAAGCGCTCCACGATGGCGCGGCCGACTCCGCGCCCACCTCCCGTCACCACGAACGAGCACGTCATCGACCCAGACCTTACGCAGCGACGCGAGCCCGCCTCCGCCGGCCGGCCGTACGAGGCCGCCGTGACGGCGGCCGCAGCGATCGCGGCCCGCGGCGGCATGCGCGCGAGTCCACCACGGCTTCGCCGGCCGAGCCGTCGACTTCGGCGAGCGTGTCGCGCCCGCGGGCGTAGCGGTCAGAAGTCAAGGCGTCGGCAGTCATCAGAAATGGGTCTCAAAGTGCTGGTAGTGCGTGATCTTGTCGGTGACCGCCGCAACGTCGCGCTGCAGCTCGAGCACCTCGGTGCGGTGCGCCTCGAGCAGGGCGCGGCGAGCCGGGATGGTCTCGTCGCCCTGGCGGCGCAGCTCGGCGAAGCGCTGCGTGTCGCGGATCGGCATACCGGTCGCGCGCAGCCGCTGCAAGAACGCCAGCCACGCCAGATCGGGGGCGCCGTAGCGGCGCTGCCGGCCGTGCGCGCGGGCGACCGGGTCGAGCAGCCCGATGTGCTCGTAGTAGCGCAGCGTGTGCGCCGACAGCCCGGAGAGGGCCGCCCTTCGGCGATCGTCAACGCCTCTGAGTCGATCTCAGCGGTCATGAGAACACCGCAGAACTTCGAGCGCGCTCGAACGCAAGCGCGCCAACGCGCCAGCACGAGCCAGTGCATGCGCTGGGCGCCGCGCCGGGCCCTACCCGCCGCGGCGGGTGGTCGGCACCCTGGTCGAATCGGGCGGCAGCCACGCCAGCGCGCAGACAGCGGACGCGGCGGCGAGGCCGACGAGCCATGAAGACGTCGGTGTCCGCCGCGGGCGGTCGGGCTCGACGCGATTACGCTCAGTCGTGCTCCGCCAGACGCTCGGCCAGCACGTCGGAGGGGGACTGCACGGCGTCGAGCAGTCGTCCAACGGCATGGTGGGCCTCGACCGGATGGCGCAGCGGCCTGGCGCGGTCGATCGCGTAGGCCGGCGTCCTCGCGACAGCCGCACAGATGTACCCGGTGTTCTCGAGGTCCTTCAGGATCGCCTCAACATTGGGCTCCTCGACGTCGAGGGCGCGTGCCAGCTGCGGGACGGTGCTGCGCGGCTCGCGAGCGAGGAGCACGAGCACGTGCGCGTGGTCGGTCAGGAACGCCCAGTCAGACACGACTTCGTCCGGCGGTTTCGCTTCACCACGAGCCGTTCGGTGGGGCGGCGCGGCATCGCCCTACATGTTGACCTCGTCGGTCGGTTGACGTCGCGACCCTTGACCGCCGCGGCGCGACGCGGTCAGCCACACCCGGCCCGGCCGCGTCGTCGGAGCGCGGTGATTAGCGTGATCAACGTGTTCGCGCTGCCGCACGCAGATAGCCGATACCGGCACAGCACGGGGGCGCCGGTCGACGGGCGAGCTGCTCGAGCACAAGCTACGCGCCGCGCGGATCACTCTGTACTGGGACGAGCTGCTGCGCCTGGCCGCCTCCCTGCGGCACCCGTGGACACCCCGGGGGCGCTGCCGCCTGCCAGGGCAGCGGCCGGATGCCCCTCGCCGGCGGAGGTCCGCGGCGTGTGCGAGCGGCCGGCGCGATCGCCGACGTCCTCCGGCCGGGCGATTTCAACGCGACGGAGCGTCCCAGCAAGCCGACGGCAGATCGGTTTCCGTGGCGTCCGGTGCCCGGCACGTGGCAGTCTGCGGTCGGTGGATGCGCGTAGGCCGCTTGCTGTTGCTCGACATCGACGGAACGCTGTGCCCGATCGGGCCGGGGCCCGGCCACGCGATGACGTGGCTGCCCGGCGAGGCGGGTGACAAGTACTTTCGCTCCGATCTGACGGAGCGGCTGCCGTGCGGGCGCTCGGCTACAGGCTCCGGCGGTGCGGCCACACCGCCGGGCGGGCGTTCACTGCGCTTACCCTCGCCGGGACGCGGCCCGTCGCACCCGGCCGGCCCGACGACGACCTGCCCGACCATGACGCGACGACACTGGATCGGCCGTTCTCGCGCCCGATGCCCGACTGGTCCGATCGCACGCCGAGCACGGAGCCCACGGTCCAGATGGCCAACCAGATGGGCATCGTGTTCTCAAAGCTCGACTGCAAGCCGCGCTGGCGCGAGCGCCTGTCCGAGCTTGCGATCCCGGCGCTCGTGGTGCACGGTCGCCGTGACCCGTTCTTCCCTGTCAGCAACGGCGAAGCGCTTGCGCGTGACATTCCCGGTGCACGACTGCTCGTACTCGAACGCGCCGCGACCGCCATTCCCGACGTGGCCGGCGGTGAGGTCGCCGCGGCGATGCTCGAGCTCTAGAGTTGGCTAGCCCGCCGTGGCGGCGACCGGGCGACTGACCGCGGCCGCCGCCGTCTTGATCACGTCGGCGACGACGTCGGGCCGGGAGATCATGATCACGTGCGAGCCCTCGACCTCGGTGATGGTGGCACCGGCGCGCTCGGCCATCGACCGGACCACGTCCGTGCCGGCCGCCTTGTCGGCGGACGCGAGCACCGTCCAGGACGGCAGCGACTTCCAGGCGGGCGGTCCGGACGGCTCGGTGAAGGCCAGTTCGGAGACCGGCCGCTGGGTCGCGGCCATCACGGCGGCCTGCTGCGCCGGTAGGTCGGCGGCGAACACGTCGTGGAGCTTCGCGGGATCGATCGCGAACTCGGTGGCGGTTCCAGCGCCGTCCGGAGTCGGGTACTGCAGCGCGACCTGCGCCGTCGCCAGGACGCTGTCGCGCGAGCCGGCGGTCGCCTCGCCCAGGCGCTCGCTCTCGTCGGGGGCGAACGCGGCGACGAAGACGAGCCCGACGACGTTGCCGAGCCCGCTCGCCGCGTTGGAGATCACCGCGCCGCCGTAGGAGTGGCCGACGGCGAGGACCGGTCCGGGGACCTGCTTCATGAAGCTGGCGACGTAGGCTGAGTCGTGGGAGATGCCGCGCAAGGGATTCGGCGCCGCGGTCACCTGGATACCGGCCGCCTGGAGGCGCTCGATGACGCCGTCCCAGCTCGACGAGTCGGCGAAGGCGCCGTGGACGAGGACGACGGTGAGCGGGGCGTTGGAGGTTGCCTCTGACATGAGAGCTCCTTACTGGGTGTTGACGTCGATGACCGCCTGGGCGAACGCCTCAGGCGCCTCCTGAGGCAGGTTGTGGCCGATGCCGCCGGTGATGGTCCGGTGCGAGTGCGGGCCCGAGAACTTCCCCGCGTAGGAGCCGGGGTCCGGATGCGGCGCGCCGTTGGCGTCGCCTTCGAGGGTGATCGTCGGCACGTTGATGACGGGCGCCTGGCCCAGGCGGCGCTCCAGCCTGTCGTACTGCGGCTCGCCGTCGCCCAGGCCGATCCGCCAGCGGTAGTTGTGGATCACGATCGCCACGTGATCCGGGTTGTCGAGAGCGGCGGCGCTGCGCTCGAACGTGGCGTCGTCGAAGTCCCACTGCGGCGAGGCCGAGCGCCAGATGAGCCTCGCGAACTCGCGCCGGTAGCGCTCGTACCCGGCCCGGCCGCGCTCGGTCGCGAAGTAGTACTGGTACCACCACTGCCGCTCGGCCTCCGGCGCCAACGGCAGCTCGCCGGCCTGCTGGCTTCCGATCAGGTACCCGCTCACCGAGACGAGCCCGGCGCACCGCTCCGGCCAGAGCGCCGCGACGATGTCGGCCGTCCGCGCTCCCCAGTCGGCGCCGGCGACGGCCGCCTTCTCGATCCCGAGGGCGTCCATCAACGCGACGGTGTCGACCGCCAGGACCGACTGCTGCCCGTTGCGGAACGTCTCGTCGGAGAGAAAGCGCGTCGTGCCGTAGCCGCGCAGGTACGGGACGATCACCCGGTAGCCCGCCGTTGCCAGCAGCGGCGAGACCTGGCCGAACGTGTGGATGTCGTACGGCCAGCCGTGCAGCAGAACGACCGCGCGACTGTCGGGAGGGCCGACGTCGACGTAGCCGACGTCCAGGAGGCCGGCCGCGACCTGCTTGATGGGACCGAACGCGCCGCGGGCCCCCGGCCCGCTCGCGGCTGAGCTCACCATCGCAACCGCCTAGTTCCGCAGCGACCTGAAGGCAGCGCGGAGCTCTTCGGTGAAGAGCTGGGGCTGCTCCCACGCCGCGAAGTGGCCACCTCGGTCGAGCTTGTTGTAGTGGATGAGGTTGTCCGGGTACGCGCGCTCGGCCCAGCTGCGCGGGGCCTGGTAGAGCTCGTCCGGGAACACGCTGATGGCGAACGGGATCGAGATGTCCTTGGCGTCGAAGAAGTCCGCCTTGTTCTCCCAGTACAGGCGCGCTGCGGAGACCCCGGTGTTGGTCAGCCAGTAGAGCGTGACGTTGTCGAGGAGGTCGTCGCGCGTGAGGTCGCTCTGCAGCCGGCCTTCGAGGACCTGCTTGACCAGGCCGGGCTGACCGGTCCCGTCGCCGTGGTCGAGCGCGAACGCCGCGAGATCGACGGGCGAGTCCGCGAGCCCGTACAGCGTCTGCGGACGCGTCGCCATGACCAGCGCGTAGGCCACGTGCTTCGCATAGAAGGCGCTCAGCTGCTCGTACGCGCGCCGCTCCTCGTCCAAGAGACTGGACGGCGCCGGCTCGCCGGTCTCGAACCCCTTGACCACCTCGGCCGGAGCCGTGCCCGGCATGTTCGAGTGGATGCCGAGCAGGCCCGAAGGCGCCTGCATGCCCATCGCCTGTGTGACGGCCGCTCCCCAGTCGCCCCCCTGCGCCACGAACTCGGTGTATCCGAGGCGGTTCATCAGGACCACCCAGGCACGTGCGATACGCACCGGATCCCAGCCGGTGGTGGCCGGCTTGGCGGAGAACCCATGGCCTGGAAGCGAGGGGATCACCACGTGGAAGGCGTCCGCCTCGCTGCCGCCGTGCGCCGTCGGATCCGTGAGCGGCTCGATGATCTTCAGCTGCTCGACGATCGAGCCGGGCCAGCCGTGCGTGACGATCAGCGGGAGCGCGTCCTCGTGCCGCGAGCGGACGTGGATGAAGTGGATGTCCAGCCCGTCGATCTCGGTCAGGAAGTTCGGCAAGGCGTTCAGCCGCGCCTCGCACCTTCTCCAGTCGTAATCCGTCGCCCAGTAGCGCGCGAGCTCCTGCATGGTCGCGAGCGGCACGCCCTGGGAGTCGTCGTCAACCGTCTCGCGCTCAGGCCACCTGGTGGCGTCGATGCGTCGGCGCAGTTCGGCGAGCTCCGACGCGTCGAAGCCGATTTCGAATGGGCGAATGCCGGTGCCGCCACCCGCGGTGAGTCCCGTTGCGGACATCTGCTGCTCCTGTCGTGTCCCGACCGAGGTTACGGGAGGGTGCGCTGGCTCATCGGGCGGGGGTGAAGAAGTCGATGAGCAGCTGGTTGACGCGCTCGGCCTCGTCGTGGTGGACCCAGTGCGAGGCGTCGGGCAGGCGCTCGACGCGGTCGAGGTTGGGCACGTCGTCGTGGTGGGGCTCGGCGAGCGTGGGGCCGAGGTAGCGGTCGCTCCCGCCCCAGATGACGAGGGTGGGCGCCGTGATGGGACGGATCTCGCCTGACGAGTGTCGCACCGCGAAGCGGTAGTAGTTGATCATCGCCGTCGCCGCCCCGGGCTGCGACCACGCCTCGATGTAGCGCTTCATCTCCTCGGGCGTGTACGGGGGTCGCGCGTCGCGCAGGAAGTCCTGAAAGAACTCCCAGTCGTCGGCCCGCACGTGGCGCTCGGGCAGATCCGGGAGCTGGAAGTAGAAGAAGTACCAGGACCGCCGCAGCTGGCTGGGGTGGCGCAGCCCCTCATTGAGCTTGCGCGGATGGGCCGCGTCGAGGATGGCCAGCCGGTCGACGACCTCGGGGTGGTTCATCGCGAGCGTCCATGCGGCGGTTCCACCCCAGTCGTGGCCGGCCACGAGCGCGGACGCGGCGCCGCGCTCCTGGATCAGACCGCGGACGTCGGCGGCCAGCTTGCCGGCGCCGTAGGCGGCGATGCCGTCCGGCTTGGACGACAGGTTGTACCCCCGCAGGTCGGGTGCGACGACGCGGAAGCCCGCTGCCGCGAGCGGCGCGATCTGCAGCCGCCAGCCGTACCAGAACTCCGGGAAGCCATGCAGCAGAACGATCAGCGGCCCGTCGCCGGCCTCGACGTAATGCAGCCGCACGTCGCTGACCTCGGCGTAGCCCTCCCGAAGTTCGGTCCGACCGTCCGACACAAGCCTGCTCAACGCATCGGCGGAGCTCATGAGAATCTCCTCTCGAGACTATGCGTGGTACGCACGAGGTTAGTGCTGGCGCTCCAGCGTCGCGCCCAGAGATGCCCTGATCTGCTCCCCGGTGTGTCCATGTCGCCCGACGCATTCAGCCGCCGATCAGCACGCCGTCGTTGCGCGCCGCGACGTGGCGAATCGCTTTGAGCGGTTTGGGTAGGCCACACCGGCTCGGACGCGCGCTCGTCAAGACGCGGTCTGAGCTCGAGCTCCCGCGTGTGGGGCGCCGCATTCGGCGCCACAATGGCGAACGAACGCCCGCGTGGCGGATTCTTCTCGTAGACCTCCAAACGGGACCTCGAGGGCCGGCGACGCGCCGGCCCTCGCGTATCCAGCCTGCGCGCCTTCGAGCCGCCTGCCCCCGGCCACGCCGGCATGGGCATCGGCAGCACTCCGCGCTAATCGTACGATCGCCTCAGGTACGCGTACCAGGGGTCGCTCAGACCGACGGGGCCGGCCTGGGTCGGGGTGCCGTGCGCTCGCCGGGCGTTTCGTCGTCGTTGAGCGTTGATTGCCGGCACGAGCTGACCAGATCGGGGATTGATTGCCGGTAAGAGCCGGCGAGAACTGGGCTCGCGCTTGGGCGCGCCTCGCCTGCGGGCCTGTCTACTCGGCGTCATGGTCTTAGCTCTCCGTCCCTTCGTTGGTGCGCTTGGCGCGAGAGGTCGAAGGACCCCTCGAGCGGTCGACTAGGTAGGGACGCGACCCGGGCCGGTGGGGTAACACGCGTAGAGGGAGGGCACCGGCCCCGCAGTCAAACCCAGTGACCCCTGCCTCTCGCCTCGTGGCGCGAGTCGCGCCGTCGGTGGCCATCCGGGCTGGGGCGAGAGTCCTGGCCGGCAGGGCCAGCTCGTGTCTTCACTGTTGCGCGATCGCCGGCGCCGTCGAGCGTCTCGCCGACCGCGGCGACGCTCGGCCGTCCGGTCGGTCGGGCTCGACGCGGATTTCGGTCTGGCGCCGGCGGCTGCTCGACGCCGGGCTGGCGCCATCGACGGTTCGACCTAGCACTGGCCGAGCCGCGCGGTGTCACGCCAACCGCGTCCAACGCTCGACGACCATTTCCGTGTGGTTGCTACCGGAACCCCTTGAGCGCGACAGCGTGAGCTTGACGATCGTCGACGTGCTCGTCGCGCTCCTGCAGCGGGTTGCGGCCGGCGAGGAGGCCGCGCGGGTCGCGCTGGGCGCGCTTGCCGCGCGTCACAGCGCCGTCGGCGCCGAACAGCTGCTCGGCCGAGAGCATGGCCCAGGCTGCGGCGGGCGTGATCGATCGATGGGGCGCGTCGAGGACATGTCGTTGACTGTGCGGAGGTTGGATCGCCGGTAGGGTGTGGGGTGGTGCTGGAGGGCGCCTCCGGGTTCGCGGGCAGGACTGAGTCCACCTCCGTGTTGCAGCGCAACGCTCCCTTGGATGGCGATCTCCTCGGCTTGGACGCGGACCACAGGCGGTAGGAGTCGTCATGCCCGATCTTCCCCCTCGACCCGAGTTCGGCCAGCTTCGTCGTCAGGCCAAGGATTTGTTGCGTGCTGCAGCGACCGGCGACGTGGATGCGCTGCGGCGGGTGCATGCGGTTTCCGACCGGATTGTGCTGGCGTCGGCGCAGCTGGCTGTTGCGCACGAGTACGGGTTCGCGAGCTGGCCGAAGTTGCGCATCGAGGTGCTGCGCCGCGAGGTCCTCGATAGCGCCGATGCGGCGCGGCTGCGCGCGTTGCTGGGCGAGCAGCTGGAGTTGGCGGTCGCACGGATGGAGCGTTGGTGCGATCACCCCGAGGGCGCGTCGCCGCTGGGGTATGTGGCGATGCTGCGCTATGACACTTCGCGCGGCGTCTGGCGCGATGTGCCGGGCGCCGACATGCTGGCCCGGGCGTTGATCGAGGCCGGCGCGCTAGTCCTTCTTGGTGGTGGGAAGTCGTGCGTTTGTGACGAGTTTCATGCTGCGAGGCGGGCGTTGTGGGTGTAGTCGTTGACGGCGTGCTCGAGCGTGGCGAGGGCGCGGCGGACGGGGGTCGGGGCGGGTGGCTTGTCGGCGTCGAGCAGCGGCCGGAGGAGCCGGTTTTGGAGTTTGCTGTAGAAGACGGCGACGCGGATGCCCTCGCTGGTGAGGATGTAGGTGTTGCTGTGCGGCAGGCGCGTGATGAGGCCGTGCAGGCGCAGGCGCCGGAGGTCGTAGCTCATCTTGCTGGGGCTGTAGGGCTGGCCGAGGAGTCCGGCGACGTGCCCGCGAAGGCTCTTGTTGGTGAAGCCGGTGACGGCGTGCAGCAGGATGTGCAGGGCGCCGGCCAGAGCGATGGCGCGTGAATCCCCGAAGCGCAGCGCTCCGGTTCGATGGCCCTCTCGGTTGTAGGGCTGGTGGATGCGCTCAAACAGCGCAGAGCCGATGGCACAGCTCTGACCGGCACGCTCGATCATAAGCAGCCGTTCGTTGATCGCTCGCGCCTTGTCGATCAGTTCGGGCAGGTGCTCGAGGCGGGCGAGGATGTCGAGGTCGGATGGCTTGTTGATGACGGCCTCGATCCGCAGCGCGCGGCCGTCCTTGAGGTACTGCTTGATCCGCGAGTGCTTGTAGGAGAAGTCGATCTTGACGTCGGTGCCCGGGTCGAAGACGCGGGTGCGGAACGCGCCCTTGGTCGTCCTGCGGACCTGGCGGGCGAACACGATCGCGATCTGCTCGGGACGGCCGATCGTCGATGTTGTCGGCGACGAGCGCCTCGAAGAAGCCGCGGGCGCGGCGCGGGTCGTCGAACACGAGCGTGCGGCTGACCTCGACCTGGCGCATCGACAGCTGCCACCAGTAGCCGGCCGCGCGGTCGGCCGCGGTGAACGGGGTCGGAAGGTTCTCGATCCAGCGATCGAAGAACCACTGCACGTGCCGCGGCCCGAAGCTGTCGCAGATCGCCCGCAGAGCATCGGGCTGCGCGCAGGCGGCGAACCCGTTGGACAGCGCGACGTAGTCGATGCCGGCGCGGTCGGCCTGGCGCTTGGCCCACTCATGCCCGTTGAGCCAGACCTTCGCCGGGTACGGGAAGTAGCTGCAGATCTTGATGAAGCCAGGGCCGAAGTCCGGATCGCAGATGTAGAAGTAGTAGACGCCGACACGGCGCTCCTCCTTGAAGAACTCAAAGCACACCGCCCTCGGCTTGGTCGCGCGGTTGCGGGCGCTGATGACCCACTGAAACTCCTGGCAAGCCACGATCGCCACGACCCCGAAGCGGCGCTCACGCTCGGCACGCTCCAGGAACGGGCGGACATGGTCGAGCTTGCGGTCATCCCACCGCGACCGATCGGGCTTCTTGAGCGCCAGGATCGGGATCCGGTGGGCGTCGGCGAACGCCCTGACGTCACGACGGAAGCGGTTGCCGATGTTGCCCAACAGCGCCGCCGACGGGATCGGCTTGCCCAGATGCCGGGTGATGAACCGCACGACCTGCCCGCCGACCTGCAGGTTCGGGACATACGCGTTCAGATACAGCCGATCGACACACTCGACCTCAAGCGCCACATGGCCCTCGAGGACGTCGTTGATGTTCGCCACGCCCGCGGTGCCCGCCATCGCCCCAGCATCCACCACGAGGGCCGGCTTCGCCGGCCCGGCGCCCCGAGCCGCCACCCGGGGGAGGCCGGGAGGGGGTCCTGACCCCCTCCCGCTAATCGATGGGGAGCCCGGCGAGCCTGAGACGCCGTTGATCACGGCTGCCAGCTATGGCGATGCGGCGGTCGCTCGGGTGCTGATCGAAGCCGGGGCGGACATCGATGCGCGGGCGGCGTCAAACGCGGGCGGCGTTCCGGGCGGAACGGCGTTGCTGCACGCGGCGGTGTTCGGGATGACCGAGGTGATGGACGTGCTGGTCGCGGCGGGTGCGCGCGCTGAAAGCGTCGAGGAGGCTGCGGCCGTCGGTGATCTGAATGGCTATCTGAGCCCGCGGACGCCGCTGCAAGCGCGCATCCGGGCGCTTGTGATGGCCGCCGACCACGAGCGCCTGCGGGTGATCGACGAGCTGCTCGAGGCCGGGACGCCGATCGACGCAAGCGATGAGCAGTGGGGCCGTCAAGCGCTTCGCGTCGCCGCGCAGAACGGTCGTGTCGCGAGCGTCGAGCATCTGCTCGCCTGCGGCGCTGACCCGAATCTTCGCGACGAGCGGCAGGGTCACACGGCGCTCGAGTGGTGTCGCGAGGGACGTCATGGCGTCTCCGACCGCCGGGGCCATGACCAGGTCGAGGCGCTCTTGCGGCCCGTGACCGTGACGCACTGACCGGTCGGGACCGCAAGACGGTCCGCAAGTACCTGGCGGCGCCGCGGGCCGCTGGTGCGGTGGCGGCGCCGGTCCTCGCTCGCCTCCGGGCGGGCGAGGACGAGGCGAGCTGGCCGAGCATCCGGCGCGCGCTCAGCCGTCCAGCGCGCGCACCCAGCGCTCGCCGTCGACGCGCCGACCCTGGCGCGCCGCGGCCGCGGCGAAGAGCTGGACGGCGGCCACCTCGGCCGCCTCGGGACCCGGCGCCGCCACCAGGAAGACGTCGGTGTGCAGCGTGCGCTCGAGACCCATCCGGTCGATCCAGGTGCCGTCGACCTCCATACGGAAGGCCGGCATCGTCGTTTGGTCCATGCTCGCCAGCATCTCCGCCCGCGGCCCGCGTGCCGCCTGACCGCCGGGCGGAGGATCGTGACGCGCGGCTGGCCCGGGGGTCCAGGAGCGCGGTGTGACGCGTCTGTCGCCGGGCGGGCATGAGGCGAGCCCAGGTGACCGCCTTGCGGTGCGACCCGTTGAATAGGGTCTGCGGCATGAAGCGATCGTGCACGGTCGTCGCGGCGGCCGTGCTCGGCCTCGTGCTGGCCGCGCCCGGGGCGGACGCGGCCTGGCGGGCGCCGTGCCTGGCCGGCACGCCGCGCCCGATCTGCACGTGGTGGCAGGCCAAGGTCACTTTCGTCGCCGACGGGGACACGATCCGCGTGCGACCACGAGGCTCGGGCGTGGTGCGCACGGTCCGCTTCACCGGCATCAACGCGATGGAGCTGCGTCGCTACAGCTCGCGCCCGAGCCGCCGCCGCGGCGCCTGCCACGCCGTCGCCGCCGCCGCGGTCGTGCAGGGCGCGGTCCGCCGCTCGGATCGCGTCGTCCGGCTCGCGGCCCAGCGTCCGGGAAGTCGCACCGGGGGCCGGCTGCGGCGCTCGGTCTTCGCCCGGGTCGGCGGCGCGTGGGTCGACGTCTCGAGGCTCGTGCTCGAGCGCGGGCTCGCGCTGTGGCTGCCCAACGCGGTCGAGAACGCCCACGACCTCGAGTACCGGCTCGTGGCCGAGCTCGTCGCCGCCGCGCATCGCGGGCTCTACGACCCGGCCGGGTGCGGCGCCGGGCCCGACCAGGACCTCCCGCTCGGGGTCACCGTCAACTGGGACGCCGACGGCAACGACGAGCGCAACCTCAACGGCGAGTGGATCGCGGTCGCCAACGGCGGGCCGCGCGACCTGCCGCTGGCGGGCTGGTTCGTGCGCGACTCGTGGCTCAACATCGGCGCCGACGGCGTCCCGGGCTACGCCTTCCCGGCCGTCGCGCGAGTGCCCGCGGGTGGGTCTGTGCGCGTGCACGTCGGCTGCGGGCGCGACACCCCGACCGACTTCCACTGGTGCCAGCGCTCCTCAGCGTTCGAGAACGTCACCTACGACGGCCGGCACCTCGGCGACGGCGGCTACCTCTTCGACCCGCAGGGCGACCTGCGCGCGTCGATGATCTACCCGTGCCCCGCCCCGTGCGCGGACCCGCTGCAGGGCGTCGTGCGGCTCTCCGTTCACCCGGCGACGCCCGAGTCGATCAGCGTCACGAACGTCGGTGCGGCTCCCGCGGACCTGCGGCCATATCTCCTCAAGCTCCACCTGCGCGGGTTTCGCAACCGCTTCGTCTGGAGCTACCACTTCGCGAGCGATGCCCAGCTCGGCCCCGGCGAGACGCTGCGCCTGTGGGTCGCGCGCTCGCCGCGCGAGGACTCCCGCCTGTCGAGGGGCCTGGGCCGCGGCTCCTTCGAGCTCACCGACGCGGGCAATGCCGTGAGCCTGCGCTCGTACACCGATGCGCTCGTCGACTGCTACGCGTGGGGCTCGGGCGGGCGCTGCTAGCTATCCGGCCTCGGGGAGCGGCTCGGGCGACGGCCGGACGCGCAGCACGCGCGCCGCGCCCGGTGGCAGCCACCAGTTCCAGCGCCCGAACAGCGACACGAGCGCGGGCACGAGCACCGCTCGGACGACGGTCGCGTCGAGCAGGATGCCCGCCGCGAGGCCGGTCGCGAGGATCTTGACGTCCGTCTCCGGTCCGGAAGCCAGCGCCGCGAAGGCCAGGAACAGGATCAGCGCGGCGCTCGTCACGAGCCGCCCCGTGCGGGCGAGGCCGAAGACGATCGCCTCGTCGGTGTCCCCGGTCTTGTCGTACTCCTCGCGAACGCGGGCGAGGATGAAGACCTCGTAGTCCATCGAGAGCCCGTAGAGGAAGGCGAACACGATCAGCGGGATCCACGACGCAATCGATCCGGTCGCGGCGATGCCCCAGAGCTCGTCGGAGCCGTGGCCCTGCTGCCAGACGAGCTCCATGATCCCCCAGGCTGCGCCGATCGACAGGACGTTGAGCACGATCGCCTTCGCCGGCAGCAGCAGCGAGCGGAACGCGCGCGCGAGCAGCAGGAACGTGAGGACCGAGATCACCGCGATCATGAGCGGGAACGAGCCGTAGACAGCGTCGATGAAGTCGGCGTTGAGCGGGCCGCTGCCGCCGACGCGGGCACGCGCGGACGCGCCGTGCGCGGCGTCGATCAGGCCCTGGACGGCGTCGCGGCCGGATTGCGCGTCGTCGCCCTCGCGTGGCGCCGCCGCGACGATCGCCCGCCCGTCGCGGCGCCACTCGGGGCCCGCGGGCGCCGCGGCGCCGTGCACGCCCTCGACACGCCGCTGGGCGACGGCCACCCTCTCCGCGTCGGCCGCGGGCACGAGCGTCTCGACCGGGGCGATCGCGCCCTTGCCGATGCCCGAGCTGGCGAGCGCGTCGAGCCCCTGCTTCGCGGGGCCGGACTTGGCGATCGTGTCGGGGTCGGCGTTGCCGAGGTGGAGGTTCGTCGCCGCGCCCGCGAGGCCCAGCAGCACCGCCGTCGCGGCGATCGCCGCGACCCAACGGCGGCGGACCACGATCTCCGCCCACCGCTGCCAGAACGCGTGGCTGTTGTCGCGGCGCCGGATCCGCCGGCGGTCCATCCGCGGCCCGACCGTGGCGAGGATGACCGGCAGGAGCGTGATCGCGACGGCGGTCGCCACGAGCGGGATCAGCAGGCCGCCGTAGCCCATGCTGCGCAGGAACGGCAGCGGCAGCACGACGAGCGCGAGCAGGCCGACGGCCACCGTCGTGCCCGAGAAGACGACGGCGCGCCCGGCCGTCCCCATCGCGGCGATGACCGCCTCGTCGCCCTCGAGGCCGCGCTCACGCTCCTCGCGCCAGCGGACGACGATCAGCAGCGCGTAGTCGATCGAGACCCCCAGGCCGATCAGGGCTACGAGGAACTGCACGATCGGCGAGACCTCGGTGATGACCGTCAGCCCCCACAGCAGCAGGAACGAGACAAGCACGGAGGAGATCGCCATGCCGAGCGGCACGAAGGCGAGCGCCGAGCCGAAGACGAACAGGAGCACGATCAGCGCGCCCACGCCTCCGATCACGGCCTCGAGCAGCACGCCGGGTCCGTCGTCGCCGCCGCCGGAGGAGTCGGCCAGCGCGTCGTAGCCGGTGAGGCGGACCGGCGCCCCGCCGACGCTCTGGCCGCGCAGCGCGTCGCGCAGCGCGCGCTGGGCGTCGACGAGCGAGCCGAACGGATCGTCGGGGCGTGGCGCGAAGACGTAGACGAACGCGGTGCGGCCGTCGCGCGAGGTGAACATCCGGTCCCCGGTGGACCCGAAGCCCGCCACACGCGAGCCGCGGACAGCCTTGTTGGCGGTCCGCTCGAGCTCACGCAGGTCGGCCCGGACCCCCGGCGAGGCCACCGTCCTGCCCTGCGCGAGCGAGACCACCGGCACGAGCGGCAGGGTCTCGCCGCCGTTGCCGTAGAGGCGCTCGATCTCCTGGCTGGCCTCCCAGCCCTCGCGGCCGGGGACGCTGAAGCGCTGGTCGAGCGCCGAGGACGCCGGTCCGGCGGCGGCGACGCCGACGAGCGTCAGCAGCAGCCAGCCGAGGGCGACGAGCCGCTTGTGGCGAAGGACGCGGCGGGTGAGGGTCTGCATCATCGGGCTTCGGGGCTCCCGGTCCGGAGTGCGGGGTCAGGAAGGAAGCGACCGGTTCTAACACCGCCATGCCCCGGGCGCAGTACGGGTGTCCCCCCAAGATCGACGGCGGCGCGCGGGCTGGATCCGCTAGGCGATGATCCCGCGGGCGCGGAGCTCCGCGACGACACGCCCAGCGGCCTCGTCGGGCGTCGTCGCGGTCGTGTCGAGGCGCAGCTCGGGCGCCTCGGGCGGCTCGTAGGGCGAGTCGATGCCCGTGAAGTTGTGCAGCTCGCCCCGGCGCGCCTTGGCGTACAGGCCCTTGCGGTCGCGGGCCTCGGCGACCGCGAGCGGCGTGTCGACGAAGACCTCGACGAACGCGCCCTCGTCGACGAGCCTGCGCGCCATTCGCCGCTCGCTGCGGAACGGCGAGATGAACGAGACGATCGTGATCAGCCCCGCGTCGACCATGAGCCGCGCGACCTCGGCGACGCGGCGGATGTTCTCGACGCGGTCGGCCTCGGTGAAGCCGAGGTCCTTCGTCAGCCCGTGGCGCACGTTGTCGCCGTCGAGGAGGTACGTGTGGCGCCCGAGCGCGTGCAGCTCGCGCTCGACGCGGTTGGCGATCGTCGACTTGCCCGCCCCGGAGAGCCCGGTCAGCCACACGACGCACGGCCGCTGGCCCTTGAGCTCGGCGCGCGCGCGCCGGTCGACGTCGACCGCCTGCCAGCTCAGGTTGCTCGCGCGGCGCAGCGCGAACTCGAGCATCCCCGCGCCGACGGTGTCGTTCGTGATGCGGTCGACGAGGATGAAGCCGCCGGTGTCGCGGTTGGCCGCGTACGCGTCGAAGGCGACGGGGCGGTCGAGCTCGAGGTCGACCGCCCCGATCTCGTTGAGGTCGAGCTGCGTGGCGGCGAGCCGGTGCATCGTTGCCACGTCGACCTTGTGCTTGATCGGCGCGACCGTCGCCGTGGCCTGCGCCGCGCCGAGGCGCATCAGGTAGCTGCGCCCCCGCAGCATCGGCTCCTCGGCCATCCACACGACGGTCGCGCGGAACTGGTCGGCGACCGCAGGCGGCCGCGCGGCCGAGGCGAGGACGTCGCCGCGGCTCACGTCGACCTCGTCGGCCAGCGTGAGCGTCACCGCCTGGCCGGTGACGGCCTGCGCGAGGTCGCCGTCGAAGGTGACGACGCGCGCGACCGTGCTCTCGCGCCCGGAGGGCAGCACGCGGACGGGCTCGCCGGGCGCGATCGTCCCGCCGGCGATCGTCCCGGCGAAGCCGCGGAAGTCGAGGTCCGGACGCAGGACCAGCTGGACGGGCATCCGGAACGGCTCGGCCTCCATCCGCTCCTGGTCGACCTCGACGGTCTCGAGGTAGGAGAGCAGGGTCGGGCCGTCGTACCAGGTCGTGCGCGCGCTGGGCGCCACGACGTTGTCGCCGTCCACCGCCGAGACCGGGATCGTCGTGAGCTCCTCGAGGCCGAGCTCGGCGGCGAGCGCGCGCAGCTCGGCCTCGATGCCCGCGAAGCGCTCGGGCGAGAAGCCGACGAGGTCCATCTTGTTGACCGCGAGGGCGACGTGGCGGATGCCGAGCAGCGCGACGAGATAGAGGTGGCGGCGCGTCTGCGTGAGGACGCCCTTGCGGGCGTCGAGCAGGAGCACGGCGCAGTCGGCGGTCGAGGCCCCCGTCACCATGTTGCGCGTGTACTGCTCGTGTCCCGGCGTGTCGGCCACGATGAACGAGCGCCGCTCCGTGGCGAAGTAGCGGTAGGCGACGTCGATCGTGATGCCCTGCTCGCGCTCGGCCGCGAGGCCGTCGAGCAGGAGCGCGAAGTCGAGCTCGCCGCCGCGCGTCCCGGCCCGCCGCGAGTCGGCCTCGAGCGCCGCGACCTGGTCGGTGGGCACGAGCCCGGACTCGAACAGCAGCCGCCCGACGAGCGTGCTCTTGCCGTCGTCCACGCTGCCGCACGTGATGAAGCGCAGCAGGCCCGTGGTGACGGTGGCGCTCAGAAGTAGCCCTCCTGCTTCTTGCGCTCCATCGACGCCGCACCGTCGTGGTCGATGACGCGACCCTCGCGCTCGGACGTCCGGGCCTCGCGCATCTCGGCGATGATCCCTGCGACGCTGTCGGCGTCGCTCTCGATCGCGCCCGACAGCGGGTAGTCGCCCAGCGTGCGGAAGCGCACGCGCCGGAGCTGCGGGCGCTCGCCCGGGGCGAGGCGCATGCGGTCGTCATCGACCATGATCAGCGCGCCGTCGCGGTCGACCACCGGGCGCTCGGCGGCGAGGTAGAGCGGAACGATCGGGATCGACTCCTGCTCGACGTACTCCCAGACGTCGAGCTCGGTCCAGTTGGAGAGCGGAAAGACGCGGATCGACTCGCCCGGGCGCTTACGGGCGTTGAAGAGCCGCCACAGCTCGGGACGCTGGCTCTTGGGATCCCAGCGGTGCTGGGCGGAGCGGAACGAGAAGACCCGCTCCTTGGCACGCGACTTCTCCTCGTCGCGGCGGGCGCCCCCGAACGCCGCGTCGAAGCCGTGCTCGTCGAGGGCCTGCCTGAGCCCCTCGGTCTTCATGACGTCGGTGTGGAGCGCCGAGCCGTGGTCGAAGGGGTTGATGCTCCGGCGCAGGCCCTCGTCGTTGACGTGCACGATCAGCTCGAGCCCGTGCTCGGCTGCGATCCGGTCGCGGAAGGCGTACATCTCGCGGAACTTCCACGTCGTGTCGACATGCAGGAGCGGGAACGGCGGGCGCCCGGGATGGAAGGCCTTCAGCGCGAGCTGCAGCATGACCGAGCTGTCCTTGCCGATCGAGTAGAGCATGACCGGGCGCTCGCACTCGGCCACGACCTCGCGCAGGATGTGGATGCTCTCGGCCTCCAGGCGCTGGAGGTGGGTGAGGCTCACAACGCTTCGACGTCGGGTGTGGGGGGCACGACGCGCATCCGTCCGGCATCGTAGATTGAGTGCGGTGAAGGCGAAGGACGCCCTCAACGGCGCGCTGCGACGGAGCGTCGGCTACGAGCTGCGCAAGGCCGGCAGGCGCCCCCGCCAGCGCGGGCTCGGCCCCCGCCTCGTGACCACCCCCGCGTTCGTCCTGTGCCCGACGCGCTCGGGCTCGACGCTGCTGCGCGTGCTCCTCGACAGCCACTCGCAGATCCACGCGCCCCAGGAGCTGCACCTGCGCGACATCGCCGTGACGATCGGCTCGGAGTACTCGGGCCGCGCGCTCAAGGAGTCGGGCCTGGATGAGCGCACGCTGCGCTTCCTGCTCTGGGATCGGATCCTGCACCGCGAGCTCGAGGTGAGCGACAAGCGCGTGATCGTCAACAAGACCCCCAACGACGTCCTGATCGCGCCCGACATCCTCGAGTGCTGGCCCGACGCGCGCTTCATCTTCCTCCTGCGCCACCCGGGCGCGATCGCCCGCTCGCGCCAGGCCACCCGCGCGGCCGACACCCCCGACAAGAACGCGAAGATGGTGCGCATCTACGGGGACGCGCTCGAGAAGGCGCGCCACGAGTACCCCGGTCTGACCGTGCGCTACGAGGAGCTCGCGAGCGAGCCCGAGCGGGTCACGCGCGAGCTGTGCGCGTTCCTCGGCGTACCGTGGGAGCCCGCGATGGTCGACTACGGGCGCTTCGACCACGGCCGCTACAAGGTCGGGCTGGGCGACTGGAAGGACAGGATCCGCTCGGGCCGCGTCCAGGCGCCGGAGCCGCCGCCGGCGGTCGAGGACATCCATCCCTCGCTGCTGGGGCTCTGCCGCGCGTGGGGCTACCTACCGCCGCTCGCGCCCGCGCCCCCGCCGCCTGCCGCGGCGCCGACGACGGGCTGAGCCCTCCGCCGCGCCGCGCCACGACCGCGGCGATGGCGCCGTGGCTACGCTCTGAGCCATGTGCCGCAACATCCGCCCACTCTTCAACTTCGAGCCGCCCGCGAGCGACGAGGAGGTCCGCGACGCCGCGCTCCAGTACGTGCGCAAGGTCAGTGGCTTCACGAGGCCCTCGCGCGCCAACGCGGCGGCCTTCGACCGCGCCGTCGACGAGGTCGCGGCGGCGACCGCCCTGCTGATCGCGGACCTGTCGACGTCGGCCCCGTCGAAGGACCGCGAGGTCGAGGCGGCGAAGGCGCGCGCGAGGCGCGCGCAGCGCGAGGCGGCGTGACGGGCCGCGCTCGGCCGAGACCGGGTCGGTAGCCTGCCGGGGCGGCTCATCGCTTGAGCTCGGGGAGATCCTCCTCCCAGAACTCGAGCGCCGCCCGTCCTGCGGCAGGCGAGCCGCCGGTGAGGCGCGTGTGCTCCTCGTCGCGCAGCTCGATGCGGCGGATCTTGCCCGAGATCGTCTTGGGCAGCTCGCCGAACTCCAGGCGACGGACGCGCTTGTAGGGCGCGAGGTGCTCGCGCGCGAAGCGCATGATCGCGAACGCGGTCTCGCGCGTGGGCTCGTGGCCCGGGGCGAGCGTCACGTAGGCCTTGGGCACAGCGAGGCGCATCGCGTCGGGCGATGGGACGACCGCCGCTTCGGCGACCGCCTCGTGCTCGATCAGCACGCTCTCGAGCTCGAACGGCGAGATGCGGTAGTCCGACGCCTTGAACACGTCGTCGGTGCGTCCGACGCAGCTGATGTAGCCGTCGGCGTCCCGAGAAGCGACGTCGCCGGTGCGGTATGCGGTGTCGTAGTCCTCGCGGTTGGCCAGCAGGACATCGCGGGCCGCGCGGAGTTGCACCGTCCCGTGGCTGGTGTCGAGCGAGGACTCGGTCATCACGCGCCTCCGACCTGGCGTCCTACCACGTGCGCCCCCGCAGGTCGCGCCACTCGGACTCCATCATCTCCTGGAGCGTCTCGCGCCGGGCGCGCTCGTGCGGCGAGTCGACGAGCACGCCGTCGACGTCGAAGACCGAGCCACGGAATCGGGACGCCCGCTAGCGCGTCCCGGCGGCGGCGAGCTCGAACGTGCACGGCTCGCCGGCGCGCAGCTCGCGGACGTCGTCGTGGACGCCGACGCGCACCGCCGGGCCCTCACCTTCGCCGAGCGCGGCGATGGTGAGCCGGCCCTGGTCGAGCGACACGCCGAGCGGGACGCGGCGGAACTGCATCACCAGCGACAGCCCGTCGAGCCGGTCCATCAGCCGCGGGTCGAAGCGCAACACGTCGTCGCGGATCTCGGTGCCCAGGTAGGCGCGCTGGACCAGGTCGAGCGTCCCCGACATGACGCCCATGTGGATGCCCTCCTTGGTCGTTCCGCCCTGGATATCGCCGATGTCGCTCTCGAGCGCGATCAGGAAGCGCTCCCACGAGCTCTCCGGATCGATCGCCGCGAGCACGCCGGCGTGCACGAGGAAGCTCAGCGTCGACCCGTGCGACGTCCGCGGGTCGTAGTAGTCGATCGTCCGGCGGCGGCTGTCGGGCGCGAACTCGTAGCCCAGGCGCTCGATGATGTCGCGAAGCTGCTCGTCGGTGAAGAGGAAGAACAGCATCAGGGTGTCGGCCTGCTTGGCGAGCTTGTAGTGATCGGGATCGTCCCCCTCCGCGCGCAGGATCCGGTCCAGGCGCTGGATGTCGCCGTAGCGATTGCGGTAGTCGTCCCAGTCGAGCTCCTCGAGGTCCTCGTAGCCCTCGAACTGGCTCATCACCCCGTCCTCGTGGAACGGGACGAACATGCGGCGGCTCATGTCCTCCCAGGCGCGGATCTCCTCGCCGCTGAGGCCCGTCCGCCGGCGCAGGGCGTCGCGCCGGGTGGCAGGAAGGAGATCGAGAACGGTGCCGGCGACGCCGCAGATCCAGGCGACCATGACGTTCGTGTAGGCGTTGTTGCGCAGACCTCCCTGCGCCGCGCCCGGATGCTTCTCGTGGAACTCGTCGGGTCCCATCACGCCGTGGATCTCCCACCGCTCGCGGACCGGGTTGAACTGCGCGATCGACGCCCAGAAGCGGGCGATCTCAATCATGATCTCGGCGCCGTGGTCGCGCAGGAAGTCGACGTCGTGGGTCGCCTGGTAGTACTGCCAGACGTTGTAGAAGAGCGCGGCGTTGACATGCCGCTGGTTGCGACTGAGGTCGGGGTCCCAGCGGCCCGAGAGCGGGTTGAGGTGGACGATCTGCGTCTCCTCCGCGCCGTCGCTGCCGCTCTGCCACGGGAACATGGCGCCGCGGTAGCCGGCGGCCTGGGCGGCGCCGCGCGCCTCGCCGATGCGCCGGTAGCGGTAGAGCAGCAGGCCGCGCGTGATCTCCGGGAAGCGGAAGTTCAAGAACGGATACACGTACAGCTCATCCCAGAAGACGTGCCCGCGGTACGCCTCGCCGTTGAGACCCCGAGCGGGCACGCCCGCGTCGTGATGGGCCGTGAGGCGCGAGCACACCTGGAGGACGTGTGAGATGTGCAAGCGCAGGAGGTACTGCACGCGCGGCTCGCGCGGGACGCGGAGGTCGCAGACGTACCACAGCTCGTCCCAGGCCCGCCGGTGCCCCGCGAGGGCCTCGTCGAAGTCGGTGTAGCGGGCCACGCTGCGGCCCGCGTTGTCGAGCGGCTCCGAGATCGCGCGGTCGTGCGACGTGTACAGCGCGACCAGCTTCTCGACGCGAACCGGCACGCCCTCCTCGACGTCGAAGCTGAGCACCTGCTGGATGTAGTCCTCGGTCTGGTAGGTCGCCCGGTCCACCGGGAGCTCGTGGCCGCCGACGAACACGCGCGTACGCGCTGCTTCGGCGATCTCGATTCGTGACTGCCGGGTGCGAACCTTCAGCGCGATGACGTCGCGACCGTAGATCCGCGGCGCCTGGGGATCCAGGTGGGTGCCCCAGAGCTGGCGATAGCGGGCGACGCCGTTGTTGAGCACGCGCCCGTCGATCGCCGACACGAGCTCCAGCCGGCCCGACCAGTTCTCGCACACGAGCTCCCAGGCCAGCGCCGCCTGGTGCATCCGATCCATGCTCACGAAGCGGCGGCTGCGCAGCGTGGTCTCGCGACCCGCGCGATCGCGGAAGCGCAGCTCGCGCGAAACGAGCGCGTCGCGGAAGTCGTACTCGTGCCGGTAGGAGAGGAGCTCTGCGTTGGACAGCGAGACCGGCTCTTCGCCCTCCACTCGGAACTTGAGCACGAGGCCGTTCGGCAGGTTCACCATGTCCTCGTTGGGTACCGGGCGCCCACCCATGATCGTGGTCTCGCGGTCGTAGATCCCATGCGCGTAGGTGCCGGCGTAGTGCACGTCGTCCGAGTCCTCCCACTCGGCGGCGCCGCGCAGGCAGAAGTAGCCGTTGCCGGTGGAGGTCAGCGTCTCTCGCAACCCCTCCTCGGCCGGGTCGAAACCGTCGTACGTCAGCACCGAGGCGCTTCCCCCCTGCTCCTCCAGGCCGGCGAGCAGATCGAGCAGCTGCTGGACCTCGCGGGGATGGCGCAGGACGTAGGACGCCGCCGTGCTTCGCTCCGACTGGTCCGGGTCGTCGCGGTCCGCGACGAGGATGCCGAGCCCCCGGTCGGCGATCGCCGCGAACGCGTCCTCGTCGGTGACGTCGTCGCCGATGTAGAGCGGCACGACGTCGTCGCCGTCGAGCCCGAGCGCCTCGAGCAGGTGAAGGACGGCCTTGCCCTTGTCCCAGTCGATCTTCGGCTGCAGCTCGAAGACCATCTTGCCGGGGGTCAGCTTGAGCGCCTGGGGGTGGTCGGCCAGCGTCCTCTCGACGATCGCCTTGACGCGCGCGCGCTCCGGCTCCTCCACGAGCCGGTAGTGCACGGCCACCGAGCTGCGCTTCGGCTCGATCAGTGCGCCGCGCACCGAGCCGAGCCCGCTGCGCAACTGCGCGGTCACCTCCGCGATCAGGGGGTCGAACTCGGTCCCCTCGAGGCGCTGGATCGCGCCGCCGGAAGGGCTCCAGATGTCGAAGCCGTGGCTGCCGGCGACGATCAGGTTCTCCAGCCCCATCAGCTGCTGAACGACGTGCCGGTCGCGGCCGCTGACGACGCACACGCTCTGGCGCTGCGCCAGCCGCTGCACGGCATCGCGCATGTCGTCGGAGATCACGGCGTCCTCCGGCCGGTCGACGATCGGCGTGAGCGTGCCGTCGTAGTCGAGGAAGACGGCGGGACGCCGACCGCTGAGCCGCGCGACGAGGGCCCCGACCTCCTCGAGGGCATTGGCGAGCTCGCGGGTGCGGGCGCTAGGAAGAGTCACGTGGCTCGCCGAACGTCCTACAGATGCCCGCGGGGCGTGTCAACAGCGCGAGCGGCCGGCGGACAGCTTCCAGCAGGGGGTGGGACCGCGGCGC
The DNA here is from genome assembly GCA_963803375.1 of uncultured Actinomycetes bacterium. Taxonomy (GTDB): domain Bacteria; phylum Actinomycetota; class Thermoleophilia; order Solirubrobacterales; family Solirubrobacteraceae; genus JAOPZW01. The sequence continues at coordinate 166,948 of CAWDMB010000016.1, forward strand.
GGGTTCGGGGCGCTCGGGGCGGGGGCGCGGCGGTTAGTAGGCCGGTGCGCGCGGCGTGGGGACGGCGCCGAGCTGCTGGAGCATGCCGAGGGTGTCCCAGTAGCGCCAGCTCTCGGCGATCCTGTCGCCCTCGAAGCGGTCGATCTGCACGGCGCCGATGGCGACGTGCTTGCCGGTTGCCGGCAGGCCGGGGAGCTCGCCCGTCTGGGTGCCGGTGACCGTGCAGCGGCTGATGACGACGTCGCCGTCCTCGTACTGATCCTCGACCGTGACCACGAGGTCCGGGAATGCCGTCCGATACAGCGTCGCCGCGGAGCGCATGAGCTGGGGCCCGCGCAGGGCGGCTGCGAACGGGTTCTGCGGATCGTGGTCGACGAAGTCCGGGGCGATGACCTCGTCGTAGACGTCCAAGTCGCCGGTGGTGAAGGCCTCCAACGCGCTTCGGGACGCCTCGCGGCGGTGTGCTATGAGCCCTCCCCTCCTTGGAGCAGTTGGCCTGCCGATCCTACTCGCCCGCTCGTGGTTCGGCCACAAGCGCAGGATACGCCAGCCGGTTTTGGGAGTGGCCGGCGGGCTTGCCGGCACGCGCCCGTCACTTGTGCTGGACCATGGAGACCGTCCGTCACCTCCGCCGCCCTCGGGCGCCCGGATATACCGCCCTCGCAAACGCGGAAGGGGCCTTGCAGGCCGGTGGCGCCATGGAGACGCTTCCGAAAGTCGTCGGGAGGGGAGCGGACGGTTAGCGGGCGGGCAACGCCAGCTCGTCCGCTAGGCGCTCGGCCTGACCGGTCGCTCCGATCTGGGCGAACAGGCGCTGCGCCTGGTGGAGCTCTCGCTCGTGCCGCTCGCGGTTGCCGCTCTGGCGGGCCAGCTCGGCGAGCTCGACGTGGACGAGCGGCTCGAACGCCTTACCGCCGGTGTCGCGTGCCAGCTGCAGAGCGCGCGCGAGCGCCGCCTCGATCTGCTCGCGTGCGGCGGGGTTGGCCGAGCCGAGCAGGACTCGCGCCAGCGCCAGGCTCGCATAGGTCTCATACGGGCGGTTCCCGCGCGCATGGGCGATCTCGCGCCCCTCCGCGGCCAGGGCGCGGGCCCGCTCGATATCGCCGAGGCCGAGGTACGACTCGCCGAGCAGCGCGAGACGGAAGCCGTCCCCCTCGCGCGCAGTGCGCCGTTCCCTCGCGATCGCCAGGGAGCGCTCGAGGGCCTCGACCGCTGGCCGCCACTCGCCCCTCACCCGCTGCGAAAAGCCGAGGACGAGCCAGGCCCAGGCGCGCGAGAAGGAGTCGCCGATCCGCTCCGCGATCTCGAGCGCCTGCCGCGCGTGGCCAAGCCCGGCCTCGGGCTCTCCCAGGAAGTACGCGCGCCAGCCGGACCACATGTGGCTCCAGCCGACCGTCTCGACGTCCCCTTGCTCGCGGGCGAGCTTCCTGCCTTGCTCGAGCAGGCGGCCTGCCTCGTCGAGCTCGCCCGGGGTGACCAGGAAACCCCCCTTGAACGCGTGGCAGTAGGCATAGGGGCAGCCGACGGTGATGCCGGCCCCCACGGTGGGGTCGCCCTCGGCCAGCTCGATCGCGCGATCGAGCACCGCCACGGCCTCGCGGTAATCGCCGGTGCAGTAGACGGCGTAGGCGCCGAGCGCGACGCTCATGTAGAGCGCCGGGTCGCGGGACTCCTCGGCGAGGGCGATCGCCCGGCGCGTGAGCTTGGCGTGCTCGCGCACGTCGCCGTCGCCGGTGCCCCTGATTTCGCCGTAGACCGCGAGCAGGAGCGCGCGCGAGCGGATGTCCCCGGCCTGTGAGGCCATCCGCTCGGCCTCGGTGAACAGGGCCTGGGCCTCCTCGGGCGAGATCCCGAGCCGCCAGCCGTAGTTGAGCGCGTTGATCCTCGCCGTCAGACCGAGCGCGACGGTCTCCGCCGACTCGGGCACCGCGTCGGCGAGCTCGCGCACCCGGCGCCAGTGCGCAAGCGCCTCGCTCGGATCGTTGGTCCCCGACCAGGCCGCCGCCCGGGCGTGCCAGCGCGCCGCCTCGAGCGCCTCGCCGGCGGCCTCCCAGTGCCCTGCCACGAGCGCGGCGCGCTCGTCGAGCCGCTCGGGGTACAGCTCGGCGAGCGCGCGGGCGACCGCGGCGTGCGCGACGGCACGGCGACGCGAGAGCTGCGATCCGTAGGCCACCTCTCGGGTCAGGGGATGCTTGAAGGCGTAGAGGGCCTCCGGGTAGAGCTCCTGCTCGTAGACGAACTCGCCCGCGACCAGTCCGCCAAGCGCCTGCTCGAGCTCGGGCGGCGCGAGCCCTACGACGCGCTCCAGCACCGGGCCGGAGAACTCCTTGCCGATCACCGCGGCCGCCTGCAGCACGGTCTTCTCTCGCGGCGCGAGCCGGTCGATGCGCGCGGCGAGCACGGTCTGCACGCTGGCCGGCACCGCCGCCTGTGCGACGGGTGCGGCGAGCCGGTAGGAGCCGCGCGCGCCCACCAGGCTGCCCGCCTCGACCAGCGATCGTACGAGCTCCTCGATGAAGAACGGGTTGCCTTCGGTGCGCTCGCGAACCAGCTCGAAGAGGTCGGCGAGCGAGCGATCGGAGCCGAGCAGATCGGCGAGCAGTTCCTCGACCGCCGCGGAGGCGAGCGGGGCGAGCGCGATCTGGCGGTAGTAGGAGCGCGACATCCAGGCGGCGTGGTAGTCGGGCCGGAAGTTGACGAGCGTCAGGCCGCGCGTCGCCTGGAGCGCCTCGACGTGGCTGGCAAGGAACACCTCGGTTGCGGGATCGAGCCAGTGCAGGTCCTCGATCACCGTGACGCCGGGCTCGCGGGCACGCTGGGCGCGCGTCAGGCGCCTCATCAGCCCCAGCAGCCGGCGCTGGCGCGCCTCGGGGTCCATCCGCTCGGCGGGGCGCTCGGGGTCGGGCACGGCGAGGAAGTCGAAGAGCAGCGGCAGGTCGTCCTCGAAGGCCCTGTCGAGCAGCAGCAGCCTGCCGGCGATCCGCTCGCGCGCCGTCTGGTCGGAGTCCTCCTCGGTGATGTCGAAGTAGGCGCGCAGGAACTGGAGTAGGGGCATCAGCGGGACGGACTTGGCGTGGGCCTGGCCGGCGATGTGATAGACGGGCACGCCGTCGGCCCGCCGGCGCTCCGCGAACTCGTGGCAGAGCCGGCTCTTGCCGACGCCGGTTTCGCCGACGATCCCGATCAGCTGCCCGCGGCCGCCCAGCGCCCGCGTCCGGGCGCCCTCGAGCAGCCGCAGCTCCTCGTCGCGCCCGACGAACCTCGACAGGCCCCGGGCGCGGGCCACGTCGAGCGGTCCGCGGGCCTCGCCGACGCCGGTCAGCTCGAACACGCGCAGTGGGCGACTGGCGCCCCTGAGCTCGAACTCGCCCAGATCGTTCAGCGCGAGATAGCCCTCTGCCAGGGCCGCCGTGCGCTCCGAGAGATAGATGCGGTCCGGTGCGGCTAGCTGCTCGACCCGCTCGGCGAGGCCGACCGTGTGGCCCACCGCGGTGTAGTCCATGCCCAGGTCCTCGCCGATCGCTCCCACCACCACCTCGCCGGAGTTCAGCCCCATCCGCACCGACAAGCTGAGGCCCCGCGCGCGTCGCAGCTCCGCCGCGAAGGCGGCCAGCTCGCGCTGCAGATCAAGCGCCGCGTAGCAGGCGCGGCGCGCGTGGTCCTCGTGGGCGATCGGCGCCCCGAACAGCGCCATCATCCCGTCCCCGGTGAACTTGTCGACCGTGCCCTCGAAGCGATGCACGCCCGCGGACAGGATCGCCAAGAGCCGTTGCATGATCGCCCGCCACTGCTCGGGCTCGCTGTGCTCGGCCAGCTCCAAGGAGCCCACCACGTCGGCGAACAGCACCGTCACCTGCTTGTGCTCGCCCTCCAGCATGCGGCGGCCGGCACGAATCTTCTCGGCGAGGTGCTCGGGAGTGTAGGAGCGCGGATCCGGCGCAGCGGCCGCTGTGCCGCCCACCCGGGTGACGCCTCCCGACCCCGCAAGCGCCTCACCGCACGCGTTGCAGAACGCCTGACCAGCCGGATTCAAGGCGCCACAGCTCGGACACCCAGACGAGCCGGAAAGCGGCATCGCGCAGCTCCCGCAGAAGCGCGCCCCCGCGCGGTTGGGATGACCGCAGGATGGGCAGTCCACCTCGAACTCCAAGCGAATAGCAGTCGAGGCGAGCCTACCCGAGTCGAGCGCAGATCCAGCGGCCTCGTCGGGCGTTCCTCGACTACCGCCCGCGCCCGGCCCGGGGTCGCCGAGCGCGTGGTCGGGTCAGGCGGGGACGCCGGTCAGCCCGGCACTGTGACGAATGCCTCACTGGCCGTGTGCGCCATTCGTTATCAGTGGATCTACTGCGAATCAGGCAACGAACGTGGGCCGAACGCACGCGTCGCATAGCGGCGTTTCGCTCGGCGGACGTCGGTGGCCGGCAGCGAGGGAGTGGGGGCAGCATGGCTGAGCGTTTCGACGTCGTCGTGGTGGGTGCGCGCTGCGCGGGATCGCCTTTGGCGGCGTTGCTTGCCCGCAAGGGCGCGCGCGTCGCGGTGGTCGAGCGTGCGACCTTTCCCCACGACACCCTGTCGACGCATATCTTCCAGGCGCCCGCAATGGCGTTCCTGGACCGCCAGGGCGTCACCGAGCGCATCCGCGCGACCGGCGCGTGCTTCATGGAACGTGTCCACGTCCGATCGGGAGACCTCGAATACACGGTTCCGCTTCCCCAGCGGCCGGGCGACGTCGGCGGGATCACCTCGGTGCGCCGTCTGCTGCTCGATCCGATCCTGGCCGCGGCCGCGGCCGAGGCCGGCGCCGAGCTCCGCATGGCGACGAAGGTCACGGGCCTGGTCGAGGATCGCGGGCGAGTGGCCGGCGTGCGGGTAGCGCACAACGGTTCCGAGAGCGCGCTCGAGGCGCCGCTCGTCGTCGGCGCCGACGGCCGCAACTCCACGATCGCCGCGCTCGTCGGTGCCCGCAAGTACAACCTGATCGCCAACGAGCGTTTCGCTTATTGGAGCTTCTTCGAGGGCGTTGAGCCGGGCCCGGATCCCGCGTTCATCTTCCACCGGTGGGCCGACCGGTTGGTGGTCGGATGCCCCGCCGACAGCGGCCTCTATCAGGTCCTGGTGATCCCCGATCTGCGCGAGCTTCCGCGCTTCCGCCGGGACCTCCAGGGCAGCTTCATGGAGTACGCCCACAGCTGCCGGCCCGTGGCCAACGCGCTGTCGGGTGCGCGCCGGGTGGGGAGGTTCTTCGGGATGCTGCGCTTCCAGGGGTTCTTCCGGGAGGCGTCCGGTCCCGGCTGGGTGCTGGTCGGCGACGCCGGCCACTTCAAGGACCCGACGCCGGGCCAGGGGATCGGCGATGCGTTCCGGCAGGTCGAGGCGCTCGCCCCGACGATCCTGAGCGCGGCGGATGGCTCGGGAGACGGGCTTGACCGTGCCCTCGCGCGGTGGGGGCGCTGGCGCGACGAGGACGCCGCCGAGCACTATTGGTTCGCCACCGATCTGGGCAAGGCGGGTGCGTTACCCGCTGCGCTGCCCGAGATGCAGCGGCGGCTGCTCGCGCAGGGCAAGATCGACCTGTTCCTGAACCTGTTCGCCCACCGCTCGAGGCCGTCTGAGGTGTTCAGTCCGCCGCGCCTGCTGGGCGCCACCGGGCGGCTGCTCGCGCGGCCCGGATGCGAGCGGCGGGCGCTGTTGCGCGAGGTCGGCGCGCTCATCGTCGCCGACGCCCACCGCAAGCGTCTCAAGCGGCGACCGGCATACGTCGTCGCGGACATGGCACTCGACGCCGGACGGACCGAGGTGCCCGACGCCGCCGCGGCATAGCGCGGCGGACGACGGTGACGGTGTCACGCAGACGCACCGTCTCCGCGGCGTCAGCAAGCGGCGGTGTCTTCGCGCGTGTCGTCTTCGCGACGCCTTGACTGCGCATCGGCGCCCGGAGATGCTGGCCCCGGTGTCGATGCTCGACGCGAATGGGCTTCGGGACGGTTACGCCGATCTCAGCGAGGTACGGTTGCACTACGTCGAGGCCGGCGAGGGGCCACTGGTTGTACTGCTTCATGGCTTTCCCGAGTTCTGGTTCAGCTGGCGGTTTCAGATTTCGTCGCTCGCCGGGGCCGGATTTCAGGTCGTCGCGCCCGACATGCGTGGCTATAACCTCTCGTCGCGACCGTCGGGTGTCGCGGCCTACGACGTCGACCGCTTGGCCGTCGATGTGCGCGATCTGATCCATGAGCGCGGAGCACAGTCGGCCTGCGTGGCGGGTCATGACTGGGGTGCGGCCGTGGCGTGGGTCACGGCGATGAACCATCCGGAGGCCGTCGAGCGGCTGGCGATCCTGAACGTCCCCCATCCGCGCCGGTTTCTCCATGGCCTGCGACGCGCGCGGCAGCTCCTGAAGTCCTGGTACATGTTCTTCTTTCAGCTGCCGTGGCTGCCGGAGCGATGCGTGCGCACCGGGCGCTGGTGGTTCTTCAGGTTCGGCTTCGAGCACGACGCGCGACCCGGAGCTTTCACGGCGGATGCCATCGATCGCTACATCGAGGCGTGGTCGCAACCGGGTGCAGTGACGGCGATGATCAACTACTACCGCGCGATCTTCCGTCAGTCGCCGAGGCGCGCTGAGGCGCGGATCCGCTCGGTAGACGCCCCGACGCTTGTGATCTGGGGCGAGCGCGATCGCTATCTCGGCGCTGAGCTGGCCGAACCTGGCCGTGCGGACGTGCCGAATCTCGAGCGAGTCGTGCGGCTGCCGGACGCCTCGCACTGGGTTCATCACGACGACCCCGGGCGGGTCACGCAGCTACTTGGCGAGTTCTTTGCCGCCCGCGGCGGCGCCCGAACGTCGCAGGTCCACGGAGCTGGACATGGCGAGAACGTTGACCCCGCGGCGCAGGCATAGCGGGATACGTCGTCGGAGATCCCACGACCTGCCCCGCATGCGATGAGGGCGGTCGTCTGCAGGAACGCCGAACTCGAAGTTGTCGACCGGCCCGAGCCCGTGCCCGGACGCGCGCAGGTGCGCATCCAAGTGCTGCGCTGTGGGATCTGCGGTTCTGACCTCCACGCGCGCCACGGCTGCGACGACTGGGCCGATATGGCGGCGCGCGCGGGCTACGACCGGTTCGCTCGCTCCAACGAACCGGTCGTCTTCGGTCATGAGTTCTGTGGCGAGGTCGCCGAGCACGGCCCGGGGTGCCGACGCAGCTCGCCGACCGGGACGCGGGTGGTGGCGCTGCCGCTCCTGCGCGGGAGTCACGGAGTCGACACGGTTGGCCTGTCGCTGCACGCTCCGGGCGCCTATGCGGAGCAGCTGCTCGTGGAGGAGTCGCTGATGATGCCGGTGCCCAACGGCCTGACGCCCGACGTCGCGGCGCTGACGGAGCCGATGGCGGTGGCCCTGCACGCCGTGCGCCGTGGCGAGGTGGGCAAGCGCACGGTGGCGATCGTGATCGGCTGCGGTCCGATTGGACTGGCGGTGATCCTTGTCCTGAAGGCCAAGGGCGTGCGCATGGTCGTGGCGAGCGATTACTCGCCGGGGCGCCGCGCGCTGGCCAGCGCTTGCGGTGCCGACATCGTCGTCGACCCTGCGCACGTGTCCCCGTTCGCCGCGGTCACGGGGCGCGGCCACCTTACGGACTTGCCCTCCGCGCTCGAGCTCGTGGTCGGCACGCGCGAGAAGCTCGAGCGCCTCCCGGTCGGCTGGTGGCACGCGTGGCGGCTCGCCGACGCGCTTGGCGCCGCGCCCAAGCACCCGGTGATCTTCGAGTGCGTCGGGGTCCCCGGCGTGATCGAGAGCATCATCGACGGCGCACCGCTGTTCTCGCGTGTGGTCGTGGTTGGCGTGGTCGTCGGCGTGGACCAGATCACGCCGGCGATGGCCATCAACAAGGAGATCGACCTGCGCTTCGCGTTCGCCTACACCCCGCTCGAGTTCCGCGATGCGCTGCACATGCTCGCCGCGGGCGAGATCGAGCCCGCCCCGCTGATCAGCGGGACGGTCGGCCTAGAGGGCGTCGACGCCGCGTTCGCGGCGCTCGGAAGCCCCGAGCGTCACGCGAAGATTCTCATCGACCCGCACAGCCCGGCCGCCGAGCCCGTGGCTCCAGCGCCGATCGCGTAGCGGGCGCGGTGCGCGCACGCGCCCACGTGGGCGATCACGCGGCGTTGTCTCGGCACGCGACGCGTGTCGCGTTCCTGACGGCAGCTGGCCCACGCCGCGTCGAGGGTGTCGGCGAGCTATGGCCCGGTTGGCATCGTGGCGTCACCGCGGAGGCCGGGCGGGAGTTGCTCGAGACGCTGGCGGACGCGCCGGACAAGCTCGGCGTCGCGCTCGCTGCTCTGGCCGAGGGCCTTGGCGGCAGCGCTCGTCCGGACCTCGCGCGGCGCCGACCGAGAGCGGGCCCTACCCGACCGAGGTGCTGTGGACAAGGCCGCGACTGACTACAGTCGCCGCAGATGGCGCTTTCCAAGCGAACGCTGGTCCGCTGGCTGCTCGCGCACGGCTTTACCGAGGTGCCGCGACGCGCGAGCAGCCACCGTCGCTTCCGACAAACGCGGACGACCGTCACGGTCGCGGACCATGGGCGCGCAGAGCTGAGCAGCAAGCACGTCGGGATGCTGCTCCGCGAGCTTGAGCGGGCAGGCTTCGACCGTGAGCAGGTCCGACGCGAGCTCGGGCTCTAGCGACCGAAGATCGTCGGCCCCGTTCGCGGGCCTCTCGATGCCGCTGGGCAACTCGATCGTCTCGCCGTTCGCCGCCCGGTCATGGCGGGCAACGCTCCCGGGACCGACCAGAAGTTGCGGGCCTGATCCGCTTGTCGGCGACCGCCGTGGCCCGCCCCTCGGGCAGCTGCCGCGGTTAGTCTCGCTACCCGATCCGTGAGTCGCCGCCCCCTCGGCGCGGATGACCTCGTCCGGCTGAAGGATCTCGCCCGCGCCCCGCTTGCGTTCCATCGACGCCGCCGTCGTGCGCGCGCAGCGCGCGGCGGCGTGACGGGCCGCCTCGGCCGGGGCCGGGTCAGTAGCCGGTGCCGGTCTTCACGCGCCGGCGGTCGAGCTCGTGGAGGCCGCCCTTGGTGGCGAGCGTCGCGACGGCCTGCGCGATGTCGTTGGCGAGCGTCGAGACGAGCGAGTGGCCGAGCGTGTGCTTGACGAGCGCGCGCATGATCGTGACGTGCTGGGCGTCGGGCGGCAGGGTGTAGGCGGGGAGCATCCACCCGCGCTCGGCGGCAAGCTGGGAGGCGACGTCGAACTCGTCGAAGTTGCGTTCCGCGGCGAGCTTGAAGGCGACGAGCGGAAGCTGCTCGGCGTTCGCGTCGCCGACGAGCTCGAAGTCGCCGCCGGCGACGATCTTCTCGGCGAGCGCGCGTGCGTTGTGCTGCATCGTCTCCATGATGAAGCGATAGCCCTCGTGCCCGTAGCGGACGAAGGTGTAGTACTGCGCGAGGACCATGCTCGCGCCGGTCGAGAAGTTCAGCGTGAACGTCGCGTCGCGCTTGCCGAGGTAGTTCTCGTAGAAGACGAGGTCCTCGGGCAGGTCCCCGCGCTCGCGGAAGACGAGCCAGCCGAGCCCCGGGTACACGAGCCCGTACTTGTGCCCGGAGACGTTGATCGAGCGCACGCGCTCGAGGCGGAAGTCCCACGGCGTGTCGGGGTACAGGAACGGCCACACGAAGCCCCCGCTGGCGCCGTCGATGTGCAGCGGCACGTCGAGCCCGCGCTCGTCGTGGAGGCGCACGAGCAGGTCGTTGATCCCGGCGATGTCGTCGGCGTGGCCCGTGAACGTCGTGCCCAGGACCGCGGCGACGCCGATCGTGTTCTCGTCGACGTGCGGCTCGACGTCCTCCGGGCCGATCGTGAACTTGTGGCGCTGCAGCGGGATGATCCGCGGCTCGACGTCGAAGTAGCGGCAGAACTTCTCCCACACGACGTGCACGTCGCCGCCGAACACGAGGTTCGGCCGGTCCGTCGCCCGCCCGGCGGCCTCGCGCCGCGCCCGCCACTTCCACTTCAGCGACAGCGCGCCGAGCATGATCGCCTCCGACGAGCCCTGGGTGCGCGTGCCGGTCGTCTCGCCCGGCGCGTGGTAGAGGTCGGCGAGCATGCGGATGCAGCGCTGCTCGATCTCCGCGGTCTGCGGGTACTCGGCGTGGTCGATGTAGTTGCGGTGCAGGTTCGCGGCGATCACGCGCTGCGCCTCGGGCTCCATCCACGTCGTCACGAACGTCGCCAGGTTGCGCATCGGGATCCCGTCGAGCACGAGCTCCTCGCCGACCAGCCGCATCGCGTCCACAGCCGGCATCCCCGTCCTCGGGAGCTGATCGTCGGGCGCGTCGCTGCGCAGGAACGCGTCCCCGTACCGAGCGCCGTCGCGGGCGACGTCTCGACTGGTCTCGGTCATCTCGATCGCTCCTTGAGCAGGGCAGGGCAGGCTCGGCGCACGCTCGCATCAAACCGCACCCCGCCCGTGACCTCATCACCCGGACGGGATGACGTCGTGACGCGCAACCACGGCCGCGCGCGGCGCCACCTCGAGGACGTGCCGCCGCGGCTGCCTCGCAATCATGTGGATCGTGGGCGACGGTTGCGGGCTGCTGCACAGGATGCGTCTCGGCATCCGGGCGCGTCGCTGATGGCGGCACCGGTCGCACACGAGCCGTGGCGCGATGACGCGGCCGGGGTCGCCGCGGAGCTCGGCACCGACGTGCGTCGCGGCCTGGGGTCGGCCGAGGCGGCTGCCCGCCTTGCGCGGCACGGGCGCAACGAGCTCCGGTCGGCCGAGGTCGTACCGGCGTGGCGGAAGTTCCTCGCCCAGTTCGCCGACCCGCTGATCTACCTCCTGATCGCCGCCGTCGTCGTGTCGGTCGTCGCGTGGGCCGTCGAGGGTGCGGACGGCGTGCCGTACGACGCCATCGTCATCGCGGTGATCATCGTCCTCAACGCCGTGCTGGGCTTCGTTCAGGAGGCGCGCGCCGAGCAGGCGGTTGCGGCGCTCCAGCGCATGGCCTCGCCCACGGCCGGCGTCGTCCGCGACGGCCGCGAGGAGCGCGTCGCAGGAGCGGACGTCGTGCCGGGCGACGTCCTGCTGCTGAGCGAGGGCGATGAGGTGAGCGCCGATGCGCGCCTGGTGCAGGCCGCTTCCCTGATGGTGGCCGAGGCGTCGCTCACCGGCGAGAGCGAGGCGGTGCTCAAGGACGTTGCGGCACTCCCCGAGCGAGCCGCGCTGGGGGACCGCGTGAACATGGTGTTCAGCGGAACGGCCGTGACGCGGGGCCGGGGCCGGGCGGTCGTGACCGCCACCGGCATGGCCACCGAGATGGGCAGCGTGGCCGGGCTCCTCGGCCGCACGCAGGAGAAACGCACGCCGCTGCAGCGCGAGGTCGCCCGGATCGGACGCGCGCTGGGGATCGCCGTGATCGTGATCGCGATCGTCGTCGTGGCTGCGATCCTGCTGACCGCCGACATCGAGCAGGCGTCCGACGTCGTCGACGTCCTGCTGATCGGAGTGTCGTTGGCGGTGGCCGCGGTGCCGGAGGGGCTGCCGGCGATCCTGTCGGTCGTGCTCGCCCTCGGGGTGCAGCGCATGGCCCGCCGGCACGCGATCGTCAAGAAGCTGTCGTCGGTGGAGACGCTCGGGTCCGCGTCGGTGGTGTGCTCGGACAAGACCGGGACGCTGACCCAGAACGAGATGACGATCGAAAGGGTGATCACGCCCTCGGGCGAGGCGGACGTGACCGGCAGCGGCTACCGGCCGGAGGGCGAGCTGCGCGTCGACGGGCGCCCGCTCGACGATCCCGTGCTGCTCGACGAGGTCCGGTTCGTGCTCGGGGGCGGCAGCCTGGCCAATGACGCCGTGCTGCGCCACCAGGACGGCGAGTGGACGATCCAGGGCGATCCGACCGAGGCCGCCTTCCTGGTCGCGGAGGCGAAGGTCGGGGGCCTGGCCGAGGCCCTCGAATCGCGGTTCGAGCGCGTCGGTGAGATCCCGTTCACGTCCGAGCGCAAGCTCATGACCACGCTGGAGGCCGACGTCGAGCGCGACGGTGGCATCGCCGTCGTCACGAAGGGGGCGCCCGACGTACTGCTCGCGCGCTGCGCAGCCGAGCGGATCGCCGGCGACGTTCGGCCGCTGACCGACGCCCGCAGGAGCCAGATCCTCGCGACCGTCGACCGGCTCGCCGACCTCGCCCTCCGTACGCTGGCCGTGGCGTACAGGCCGCTGGCGGACACGAGCCGGCCGCCGGAGGACGAGGCGGTCGAGCGGGAGCTCGTGTACCTCGGGATGGTCGGCATCATCGACCCGCCGCGCCCGGAGGCCAGGGTGGCGATCGCCGAGGCCGTGGCAGCGGGGGTCCGCGTGTGCATGATCACGGGCGACCACCCTCGTACCGCCGTTCGCATCGCGGGGGACCTCGGCATCACCGAGACCGGCTCGCGGGCGCTGACCGGCGCCGACCTCGACGGCCTCGACGACGAGGGGCTGAGAGCGGCGGCGCGCGACGTCTCGATCTACGCGCGCGTGGCGCCCGCGCATAAGCTGCGGATCGTCGACGCGCTGCAGGACCGCGGGGCGATCGTCGCGATGACCGGCGACGGGGTCAACGACGCGCCCGCGTTGAAGTCGGCGGACATCGGCGTGGCGATGGGGGTGACGGGCACCGACGTGACGAAGGCGGCGGCGGACATGATCCTCGCCGACGACAACTTCGCCACGATCGTGACGGCGGTGCGGGAGGGGCGGGTCATCTTCGCGAACATCCGCAAGTTCCTGCGCTTCCTGCTGTCGTCGAACATCGGCGAGGTCTTCACGATGCTCTTCGGAGTGCTGCTGGCGGGGGCGCTCGGCCTCCGTGACAGCGGTGAGGCTGTGGCCGTGCCGCTGCTGGCCACGCAGATCCTGTGGATCAACCTGCTCACCGACACCGCGCCGGCGCTCGCGATGGGCGTCGACCCGCCGCCCGACGACGTGATGCGGCGCCCGCCGCGCCGGCTCACCGACCGGGTCATCGACGGCGAGATGTGGCGCGGGATCCTCTGGGTGGGCGCCGTGATGGCGGTGGTGACGCTCGTCGCGCTCGACCTTCGCCTGTCCGGAGGGCTGCTGGGCGGCTCCGGCGACATCGACGAGGCTCGCACGATGGCGTTCACCACGCTCGTGTTCGCCCAGCTCTTCAACTGCTTCAACGCCCGCTCGGATCGCACCAGCGCCCTGCGTCACCTGTTCACCAACCCGCTGCTCTGGGGAGCCGTCGCGCTCTCGGCGGGGCTGCAGGTGGCGGCGGTGCAGGTGCCGTTCCTCAACGACGCGTTCGACACGACCCCCTTGGGGGTCGGCGACTGGGCGGTGTGCATCGGGCTGGCGAGCGTCGTGCTCGTGGCCGACGAGGCCAAGAAGCTGCTCGGGCGGCGCCTGCGCCGGTAGCCGCGCGCAACGTCGGCGCCGGTCGGTCACGGCCTCGGCGAGCTCGACTTCGTCCTCGGAGCATTGGCGAGGTATGCGGTCGCACGGGCGGCGAGGCCGGGGCTTCGCGCGCTCGCGCGCGCTCCGAACGCTCGGCCCGGGCGTGCCAGAATCGCTCGGATGGCTCGGCGCCTGAGGAGCCCGCGGACGCCATCGACGTCGCTCGAGGAGCAGCACACGCCACGCGCCGTGCGCGCGCGGCTGGGGCGACGGCCGTCCGTCAGCTACCTGCGCGACTTCATCTACGGCGGCGTCGACGGGGCGGTCACGACGTTCGCGGTCGTCGCCGGCGTGGCGGGAGCCGACCTCGACGAGACCGTGGTGATCATCCTCGGGGGCGCCAACCTCATCGCCGACGGGTTCAGCATGGCCGTCAGCAACTTCCTCGGCTCCCGCGCCGAGCGCCAGCAGCGCGAACGCGCCCGCCGCGCGGAGGAGCGCGAGATCCGCCTCGTCCCCGACGGCGAGCGCGAGGAGGTCCGCCAGATCTTCGCGGCCAAGGGATTCGAGGGACGGGATCTCGAGCGAGTCGTCGACGTGATCACCTCCGACGAGGACCGCTGGGCGGACACGATGATGAGCGAGGAGCTCGGGTTCGCCGCGACCGCGCGCAACGAGTTTCGCGCCGCGTTCGCCACGCTGGCCGCCTTCGTGACGATCGGCTTCCTGCCGCTGATCGCGTTCGTCTACGAGCTCGCCGCGCCCGGACACCTCGATCACGCGTTCGCGTGGAGCGCGCTGATGACGGCCGTCGCCTTCCTCGCGGTGGGCGCCCTGAAGGCCCGCTTCGTCGACCAGTCCTGGTGGCGATCGGCGCTTGAGACCCTCGTCGTCGGCGGACTCGCTGCCGCGCTGGCCTACGCCGCCGGTGCGCTCCTGCAGTCCGTGGCTTGACCACTGCGACGGGCCGACCTCCGCGCCCTCTCAGGTGACCGGCGGCGGCGTCCCCTCGGCGCTCGCGGGGAGCGCCGGGTCCCACCCGCACACCGCGCAGGCGTGGCTGAATGCCGAGCGCGCGAAATCCAGCGCGGCGGCGTGCGGCTCGGCGCTCGCGCCGACGTCGTCCCAGTCCAGGATGTACTCGCCCAGCGCCGCCTCCCAGCGGGCCGTCGCGGGTGAGAGCGTCTCCTCGGCGAATCCGTCCGGCGCCGGGTGCGCGTAGGCGTAGAACGCCGCCCGGCCGTAGCGCGCGTCGCCCGGCCACCAGCCCACGGCGACCTCCTGCGCGTCCATGGCGTTGCGCATGATGAAGTCATCCGACGGGGGATCGGCCGGCAGGCCCGAGAAGAGGCCGACCGCGAGGTCGAACGAGCCCCACCACGCGTTGACCGGCGTCGAGCGCCCGCGATACGGCGCGCGGAACGCGCCAAGGACGAGCGCGGCGCGCGTCGCGGCGGCGAAGTAGGACGCGACCTGACCGCGGTCATAGCGCGCGTGCACCTCGTCCTCGTCGAGCGGCACGCTCCACGGCACCTCCTGCGGCGTCGGGTCGATCTCGACGGCGCCGGCCAGGCTGCGGACGGCATCCAGCAGGTCGCGCGTGACCGCGCCGACCGCGCGGTCCGGCTCGAGCGCGACGCGCCGCGCGCGCCCGTCGCTGTGCTCGGCGACCCCCTCGTGGGCGTGCAGGTCGAGCGCAACGACGAGCGCTCCCGAGCCGTCTGGCGTCGGCAGCGGGGCCGTCTCCCAGCCGCGCGCGGTCAGCCGCAGCGCGGCGTGCTGGAGGTGCGGCTCGGGTGGCGCGATCGTCGCCGCCAGCTTGCCGAGGACCTGGGTGTGCGCGTGGAGCGTGTCGCACGTCGCGCTCCAGTCCTCGTAATCGACCGTCGGCCAGTTCGACGACATGGCCGCACGCTACCGACGTCGTCGCTGTCTAGTCAGGTGGCGGCGGGGTCGGCACATCGCCGAGGCCGGTGCGAAACCCCTCACGGACGCTCGCATGGCGCGGCGTCCAACCGAGCTCGCGCTTGGCCTTGGCGTTCGACGCGCCGCGGATCTGGGTCATCATCGACACACCGACCTCACCGACGGCGATCCGACCGAGCCATACCGGGACGCGTCGCGGCGGCTTGGCGCCCACGGCCCGCGCGAGCTCGGGCAGCCACTCGGACATGGGAGCCGGCTCGTCGTCGACGACGTTGTAGGCGCCCGGCGCTCCGCGATCGATCGCGCAGACGGTCGCGGCGGCGGCGTCGTCGACATGGATGAACGACCACACGCCCGCGCCGGTGCCGACGATCGGGAACCGCCGCCTTCGAACGCTGGCCACGATGTCACCGTCGTCCGCGATGCCCGTTCCCGGTCCGTAGAGGTTGCCGTACCGCAGCGCGAGCCCCTCGATCCCGGTTGCGCCGATCACCGCGGCTTCGAGCCGGCGGATCGCCGCCAGCGATTCGACCTGGTTGGCGGGCGGGTCGGGATCGAGCGGATCCTCCTCGGTCTTGAGGCCGGTCCCGGTCCGGGCGTAGTTCCAGTTGCCGTAGCTCTGCGCGATGAACCGCCGCGAACCGGCGGCCCGGGCCCCTTCGAGCAGGTGATCGGTGCCCTCGGTCCGCAGCCGGTTGGTGAGCGCGAACTCCTTGTCGAACCGCTTGAAGCTCTTCGCACCGGCGAGGCTCGTCAACTGATGGATGACGACCTCCGGCTCGGCCCGCCGCAGCGCCTCGACCACGGCCTCGCGGTCCAACGCGTCGACGACCACGGCCTGCGCTCCCAGCGCGTTCAGCGAAGCGGTCTTCGGGGCCGACCGCGTCATCGCGACGACCTCGTGACCAGCGGCGACGAGCTGCGGCACCAGGCGGTTGCCAAGCGCGCCGCTCGCACCGGCGACGAACACCTTCATCTCGTTCTCCTCGAGGTCGGGTTCTGTGGAAGCCGACGAACCCGCCCCCACCGAGGTGACCGGCCGTGTCGGACCCCGCAAGCTACGGTCGCGAGAGCGGGCACGCGCACATCATCCACGGCCCGTCGCTGATTGCCCGCGGGCGTGGATGGCGCTCGTGGTTGGCTGACGCCGCGTTTTCGGGCGGGTGGTGCCCGGCATGCGCCGCCCGGGTCCGATCCGTCCCGTCTCGGCGCAGCCGTGGTCCCGTCGGTCAAGACCACCGTGCCGTCGTCCGGTGGCCCTCGGTATGGTCGCGCCGTGGAGCGGGCGTCTCCTCAGGCCGGATTGGGCGGTGGCGCGTCGTCCGCGACGAGCCCGCGTCCCGGCCGCCGCCACCGCGTCGGCCGACGCCACCGGCCGCGTCGACGCCCGCTCCTGCGCGGCGGTTGCCGGCGCTCGCCGCGTCCCGGTCTTCACGGGGTGACCCGGTGATCCCCCCGATCGCCGAGCTCGTCCTCGAGTTCGACAGCGGGGGCTCGCTCGACACGGCGTCCTCGCGTGCCGGGCTGATCGTGCTCGGGACGTTGCTGGTGTCGTTCCTGTTCATCCGCACGAGCGCGCGGTTGATGCGAAGCCCGCGGGTGCCGTGGTGGCCGGGGAGCGTGACGACCGAGGGTGGGCTGCACGTCCATCACCTGGTGTTCGGGATCGTGCTGCTGCTGGGCATGGGGTTCGCGTTGGCGCTGCAGCCCGACAGCCCGTGGCTGGAGATCGTCGCCGCGGGCTTCGGCGTCGGCGCCGGGCTGACGCTCGACGAGTACGCGCTGTGGCTGCATCTCGAGGACGTCTATTGGGCCGAGGAGGGCCGCCGGTCGGTCGACGCCGTCGTCATCGCCACCCTGCTCGGCGGGCTGCTGCTGATGGGCTTCCTGCCCTTCTCGACCGACTCGGGCACGGTGACGATCGTCGTCACGACGCTCGTGGTCGTGGCGATCGCGATCGTGGCGGTGCTCAAGGGCAAGGTCGTGCTCGGCGTCGCCGGGGTGCTGGTGCCGATCGTCGGCGTCGTCGGCGCGATCCGCCTGGCCAAGCCGGACTCGCCGTGGGCGCGCCGGCGCTACGCGCCGGGCAGCGGCAAGCTCGGCCGAGCGACCCGGCGCTACGAGCGCCACGCGCGCCGCTACCGGCGCTTTCAGGACCGCATCGCGGGCGCGCCGGCGCAACGCGAATGACCGCGACCGACCACGGCGATTGCGCGCGCCGCGTCGACTGCGCCGCCGGTGGCGGACAGCCGCGCGCGCCCGGCGCCCGCGACGGCGCCGGCGCGCCCCACTCCTGGTCGATGGACCCGCCGGCCGTGTCCTGGTAGCGTCGGCTCGTGGAGGGCTCGCGCCGGGAGCTCGGTAAGCGCGTCGGGGTGGGGCTTCAGCGGCGGCGGGCTTGTGGATCGGAATTCCGCGCCCGCGCGATCCGCAGCGTCGATATCGGCCCGATCCAGGACACCTTCCTGATCTCGGCCGTGACGATGATCATCGTCATCCGGCTGCAGCTGTGGGCGACCAACTACCCGCAGCTCGGCGGTGGAAGGCTGCACATCGCCCACCTCCTGTGGGGCGGGCTGTTCATGCTGATCGCGATCGGGCTGCTGCTGTCGTTCCTGGGCCGCAGCTGGCGGCGGCCGGCGGCGGTGGTCGGCGGAGTCGGCTTCGGCTTCTTCATCGACGAGCTGGGGAAGTTCGTCACGTCCGACAACGACTACTTCTTCGAGCCGACCGCGACGATCATCTACATCGTCTTCGTCCTGCTGTACTTCGCCACGCGCTGGATGCAGACCCGGCGCGGGTTCTCCGAGCCCGAGAACCTCTTCAACGCCATCGACCTGTACGCCGAGGCGGCCCGCGGGGAATTCGGCGAGCGCGACAGGGAGCGGGTGCTGGGGCTCCTCGACGGGGCGGGCAACGGCCCGCTGGTCGAGCCCCTGCGCGCGCTCGTCCGAGAGACGGCGGTGATCGCTCCCCGGGCGCCCGGGCGCGTGCGCCGCGCCTGGGAGCGCCTCAGGGCCTGGTGCTCCTGGCTCGTCGAGCGGCGCGCGTTCCAACGCGTGCTGGTGTGGGGGTTCGCCGGGTGGGCCGCGTTGACGTTGCTCTCGGTGCTCGTGCTCGTCACCGCGCTCGGCCTCAGGCTCGGCGGCGCGGAGGCCGATTTCCGCTCGGACGCGCTCGATCACCTCCGCGTCGCCAACCTGGCTTCGCTGGTCTCCTCGGCGGTCGCGGCCTGGTTCGTGACCGTCGGAATCGTGAGGCTGCGCCGCGGCGACCGCCTCGGCGGTTATCGCATGCTCGACCGCGCGATGCTCGTTCAGATCTTCATCACGCAGGTCTTCATCTTCGTCGAGTCGTCCTTCAGCGCGATCACCGGCCTGCTCGTCTCGATCGTGCTGCTCGTGACCGTCCGCTTCTTGGAGCGCCGCGAACGCGAGACCCAGGAGGTCGGGGAGCCCGCGAGCCGCTTGCCACGGGCTCGCGCCGAGGCGCCCGCCGCGCCGGTCGCCACCGGCGGCGGCTGAGCGGCACCGTCGGTCGGTGGGCCGGTTTCGCGGGCGACGGCCGCCGACGAGCGGCGCCTGGTCGGGTTCTGTGGAAGCCGACGAACCGGCGATCGATCCTGCGAGTGCCGCGAGACCCAACGAGGAGCGCATCCACGCCAATCCCGGCCGAGGAACTCGACTTCCCGGGCGTACTCATCCGGGGTTGGCCTCGCGCTTTGAGGGAAGCCATGGGACCGACCCCCCACGTTGGAGCGCGAACATCGGGACTCACAGGATTCCCGGCGGCGGCGGCCGTCACCCCAACCACGCCCGAATTCGACGTGAGGTGATCGTCGTCGGCGGCGGCCAGGCCGGGCTCGCCATCGGCCACTTCCTCGCGCGGCAGGGGCGTGACTTCTCGATCCTCGACGCGAGCGACGAGCCGGCGGCCGCGTGGCGTGCGCGTTGGGACTCGCTGAAGCTGTTCACGCCGGTGCGCTACAGCGGCCTTCCGGGGCTGCCCTTCCCGGGCGACCCGGACAGCTATCCGACGCGCGATGAGGTGGCGGACTACCTGATCGATTACGCCCGCCGCTTCGAGCTGCCGCTCGAGCTCGACAGCCGCGTCCGCTCGATCCGCAGAACCAACGGGACCTACCTGGTCGAGCTGGACGACCGCACCTACGAAGCCGGCCAGGTTGTGGTGGCCACGGGCCCGTTCCAGGTGCCGTTCGTGCCCCCGATCGCCGAGCGCCTGGACCCGGAGATCGTGCAGTTCCACAGCACGACCTACCGGAAGCCGCAGGATCTCCCCGAAGGACCCGTCCTCGTCGTCGGCGGCGGCAACACGGGCTTCCAGATCGCCGAGGAGCTCGCTGCCTCCCGTGAGGTCCACCTGTCGATCGGCTCGCGGCAGACGCCGCTTCCGCAGCGCATCCTCGGCCGCGACCTGTTCTGGTACCTCGAGGCAACCGGGCTGCTCCGCAAGACGACCGCGTCCCGGGTCGGCCGCCGGCTGTCGGGGCGAGACACGCTGATCGGCTCTCGCCCGCGGGCCTTGCGTCGCCGGCACGGTGTGCGGCTCCATGGTCGCGTCGTCGACGCCGCCGGGCGTACCGTGGGCCTCGGCGACGGCGAAAGGCTCGAAGTCCGGGCCATCATCTGGGCAACCGGCTACAGAGTCGACCATTCGTGGATCGACGTCCCCGTCTTTGACGGCGACGGGCGCGTCGTGCACCAGCGCGGCGTGACCGAGTCGCCCGGGCTCTACTTCCTCGGGTTGTCCTGGCTGCACACGAGGGGCTCGGCGCTGATCGGCTGGGTCAAGGACGACGCCGAGTACCTCGCCCATCAGATCGCGACGTTCCAGCGGACAGCGGCGGCCCGAGCACGGGCGCCCGAGCGCGTCGCGTGAACCACAGGAGGTCGACATGACTCCAACTTCGGATCACTTCCCGAGAGAGGCCGCCGGCCTTCCCGAGGCGCACGCCGCAGAACTGGTCGAGCTCTCCGAGGGCGAGCGGTTCGACCTGCGCATCGCGCCGGTGGCCAAGCGACTCGGCGACGTCACCGTGCGGATGCTGGCCTACAACGGTTCTATCCCCGGGCCCACGCTCAAGGTGAAGGAAGGCTCGGAGATCGTGGTCGACGTCGAGAATCAGGGCGACATGGAGGCCACGGTCCACTGGCACGGGCTGCGGCTCGAGAACCGCTACGACGGAACCCATCAGGTCCAGCAGCCGATGGCGGTGGGCGAGCGGTTCGCCGCCCGGGTCACGTTCCCCGACCCGGGCGTGTACTGGTATCACCCGCACATCCGCGAGGACTACGGCCAGGAGATGGGGCTGTACGGCAACGTCCTCGTCGAGCCGGCCGACCCCGACTATTGGCCGCCGGTCAACCGCGAGATCGTGCTGACGCTCGACGACATCCTGCTCGAGGACGGCAGGGTCGCTCCGTTCAGTCGCGTCGAGACGACGCACGCGGCGATGGGACGCTTCGGCGACGTGCTGCTGGTCAGCGGTCAGCCCGACCTCTCGCTGACCGCGCGGCTCGGCGAGGTGGTGCGCTTCTACCTGACCAACACCGCCAACACCCGGGTGTTCAAGGCGGCGCTGCCGGGGGCGCGGATGAAGCTGGTCGGCGGTGACAGCGGCCACGTCGAGCACGAGCAGTTCGTCGAGGAGGTCATCCTCGCCGCCGTCGGAGCGTGTGGTGGTCGACGTGCTGTTCGCGCAGGCCGGAGAGCTCAGGTTGGAGCACCAAACCCCACAGCGGGTCTTTCCGCTGGCCGCGATCCAGGTCCGTGAGGAGCGCGTCGAGCCGTCGCTCGAGGCGCAGTTCGAGGTCCTGCGGACCCACGCCGACATGGTCGCCGAGCGGGAACGGATCGCCCCCTACTTGGAGGCCGAACCCGACAAGAAGCTGGCGTTCATCGCCGAGATGGACATGGGCGCGCCGGAAGCAGACGGGGCCATCGCCTACGCCTGCCCGATGCACCCGGCGATCGTCAGCGAGGAGCCCGGCCACTGCCCAGAGTGCGGCATGAAGCTGTTGGCGGTCGAGGCTGCGAAAACCGCCTACACGTGCCCGATGCACCCCGACGTGGTCAGCGCGGAGCAGGGCCACTGCCCGGAGTGCGGCATGAAGTTGTTGCCGGCACAACTCGTCGCGCAGGCCGGAGGCGGCCACGAGCCCGGCGCCCACGAGCACGAGCACGGGGAGCACGAGCACGGCGCGCACGAGCACGGGGCGCACGAGCACTCCGGCCACCCCGATGAGGCCCACGACCACGCGGCGGCCGGCGGGATCGAGTGGGAGGACGACATGGTCGAGGTAAACCGGATGACCACGCCGGCCAACATGCGCTGGAAGCTGATCGACCGCGACACGGGCGCCGAGAACGCGGCGATCGACTGGCGGTTCCGGGTCGGAGACCAGGTCAAGGTCCGCCTGCTCAACGAGCTGGCCGGCGACCACCCGATGCACCACCCGTTCCACGTCCACGGTGCCGGCCGTTTCCTCATCCTCAGCCGCGACGGAGTCGACGAGCCCGACCTGGTCTGGAAGGACACGGTGCTGGTGCGCACCGGGGAGACGGTCGACATCCTGCTCGACATCACCAATGTCGGGCTCTGGATGGCGCACTGCCACATCGCCGAGCACCACGAGAGCGGCATGATGTTCAGCTTCGAGGTGACGGAATGACGGGCGTCGTAACGGAGCGTGCGACCTAACCAGACGTGGGCCCGGGCCAGACGAGCCTCGCGATCCCGTCAGGCGGGCTGGGGAGAGGGCTGCGCCTCGGACACCTCGACCGTGTCGGCGGGGGCGTTTTGGCGCCTCGACAGCGCCAGGCACGGCACCGCGAGGGCGGCGATCCCGGCGGTGAGCAGGTACGACTGCGCGTAGCCCCAGACGTCGGCGGCGCGGCCGAGCACCGGCTGCGCCCAGACTCCGCCGCTGGAGCTCATCATCGAGTCGAAGGAGAGGATCGTCGCCCGCTGGCGGGACGGGATCATCCCGTTGATGTAGGTCTGGCGGATCGGCATCGTGGCGGCGAACAGAAGGCCCCAGACGACGGTCAGCCCGATCACCGGCCAGAAGCTCTTCACGATCCCGACCAGAAGCAGCGTCAGCGTGCTGAGCGCGGCCATCACGATCAGCGCCGACGTGCGGCGGTGAAAGCGGCGGCGGATCCGCGGCGCCGCGATCCCGCCGAGGATCTGGGCGCCGGCGACGATCGCGGCCGCCAGTCCGGCGATCTGGTAGGCGTGCGGATCGCCGTAGAGCTCGAGCAGGTACGGCTGCAGGGCGTAGAAGGCGTAGATGCCGACGCCGCCGGTGAACAGGGCCTCGACCATCAGCCACTTGACCGCCGGCACCCGCCAGCCGTATTCGATCGAGGCGGCGGCGATCTTCCGCATCTCGGGCAGCACTCCGGTCCTGGTGTCGGGCGTGAACCCGACATCGTGCATGAGCGTATAGGCGAGAGCGAACATCACGACGAGGATCAACCCGCGGAGCACGAACGGCGCTCCGAGGCTGACCTGCTGGGCGATGAACCCGCCCGCAACCGAGCCGCTCAGCATGCCGACGCCGGTGACGACCTGCCCGCGCCCGAACACCGACTCCATTTCTCCCTCATATCCGGTGGCCGTCAGCGCGTCGACCAGCCACGCCTCGACCGCGCCGGAGAAGAACGTGAAGCCGAGGCCGAGCAGCATGGAGGCGCCCGCCCACTCCCAGAACGGCGCCTCGATCTGCCACAGCAGCACATACAGCAGCGTCGACAGCGTCAGCGTCAGCGTCCCGAGCAGGTAGGAAGCGCGCCGCCCCACGGTGTCGGCGACGATCCCGGTCGGGACCTCGAACAGCACCATCCCGCCGGTGAAGAACGCGTTGGCGGCGAACGCCTCCAGGTTCGAGAGCCCGGCGTCGAGCAGGAAGATCGTGTTGATCCCCCAGATCAGCGACGCCGCCAGCGTATTGCCGAGCAGCAGCACCAGGTAGGTGCGCTGGACTGAGCGTGGCGTGGGCATCGGTCAGTGACGTTGGCGGCGCTGTCGCGAATCGTCCAGTTCGACAGCGACCCGCCCAATCGTGACAGTGCCGCATCCTCGGAGAAGCGCGGGCGAGCGAATGCCGACCTCGCGACCGTGCGCTCGTTGCGCTCGTACTCGAGTGGGCCGGCCGTAACCCTCGGCTCTCCATGAACTCACAGTCGTTCCGGGGTCGCGCTGCGGGAAGCCCGCTCGCGGTTGCCCCCGGTAGAAGCCAAGGCCGCGCTCGAAGAGCTCGACGCCCTGGCGGACGAGGACTGGACCCGCGACGAGACGATCGAGCGGCTGCGCAGGTTCTAGGAGTACCGCAAGCGCCGCTTCGCGACCCGCGCGCCCGCGCCTGGGAGACCCTGTCGGTCCCTACATCGACAGGGACTCTCACTCGGCGCCGTGCCGTGCTTCCCTACAGCGATGACCGAGAAGAAGACCTGGTTGATCACCGGCGCCGGGCGCGGGATGGGCGTGGACAGCGCCGACGCTGCGCTGGCCGCCGGCAACGCCGTCGTCGCCACCGGCCGCAACCCCGACGCCGTCGCCACGGCGGTCGGCGAGGCCGACGCCTTCCGCGGGCTCTCGACGTCGCTGGCCCACGAGAACGCGACCGCGGAGGTGGTGTGACCCATGCGCGCAACCGTCATGTTCGGCGCCGGTGACGTCCGCATCGAGGACGTTCCGGACGCCAGCCTGATCGAGCCGACCGACGCCGTCGTCCGCGTCACCCGCGGCTGCATCTGCGGCAGCGATCTGTGGCCGTACGCCACGCTTGAACGCACCGAGACGGGCTGCCGCATGGGCCACGAGGCGATCGGCGTCGTCGAGGCCGTCGGCGCGGACGTCCGCACCGTGAAGTCCGGCGATCTCGTCGTCATGCCGTTCGCGTACTCCGACGGCAGCTGCGCCTTCTGCCACGAGGGGCTGCACACGTCGTGCGTCCACGGCGGGTTCTTCGGCTCGGGCGACGCCGACGGAGCCCAGGCCGAGGCCCTTCGCGTCCCTCAGGCGGACGGAACGCTCGTCGTGCTGCCGGTCGGCGAGGACGACGCGCTGATGCCCTCGCTCCTGACGCTGTCCGACGTGCTCGGGACGGGCCACCACGCGGCGGTCGCCGCGAGGGTCGGGCCCGGGAAGACCGCGGCCGTCGTCGGCGACGGCGCCGTCGGGCTGTGCGGCGTGCTCGCCGCCCGGCGCCTCGGCGCCGAGCAGATCATCATCCTCGGCCGCCACGCCGACCGGATCGCGCTGGCGCGCGAGTTCGGCGTGACGGACGTCGTCAGCGAGCGCGGCGAGGAGGCGGTCGAGCGCGTGCGCGAGCTCACCGGCGGGTTCGGCGTGCACTCCGTGCTCGAGTGCGTGGGGCTCGCCGAGTCGACGCGCACGGCCATCGGCATCGCGCGGCCGGGCGGCGCCGTCGGCCGCGTCGGCGTGCCCCAGGACGAGACGATTCCCGCGTCGCAGCCGGCGTTCTTCGCCAACGTCACCGTGAGCGGCGGCCCCGCCCCGGTCCGCGCGTATATCGAGGAGCTCCTGCCGGACGTCCTCGAAGGCAGGATCGAACCCGGCCGGGTCTTCGACCGGGTCGCGCGCCTCGACGAGGTGCCCGACGGCTACCGGGCGATGGCCGAGCGCGAAGCGATCAAGGTGATGGTGCAGCCGTGACGAGCTGGACCAGCGACGAGCTTGCGCGGATCGGGGCGGCGGACGAGCTGGAGCTCGCCACGCTGCGACGCGACGCGACGCTGCGCATCAGTCTCATGACAACGCCGGAGGTGCGGGCCACGACGCTCAGGCTCGTGCCGCGCCCGCCGGAAGCGGCGCAGGCGCTCTGACACGGGGGAGGCTCGCCAGCGCATGCCCGACGTCCGCCGCGTCCCGGTGCCGGCGATCATCCTCGCCGGCTACCTGATGATCCACGGCTGCAGCCGCAGTGCTCGCGCTCGCCCTCCTCGTCGCGCTCGTCGTCCGCGCTCGCAACGTCGCCCCGACCGCCGGCGTGTGCGGGGTCTGCGGTCGCGTCGGCCGGCTCGCGGTCCGCGCGACCGACACGTCGCCCGCGGTCGGCGACTGCTGCTATCGGCCCCCGGTCGCGACGTGCAGCAGGTGCGGGCGCGAGCAGCCGTGCTATCACGCCGGCGATCCGCAGCGGGCGATCTGCCTGGGGTGCGCCAGTCGGCGCACGACGAGTCACGTGCCTGGACTGCGAGAAGCCGCGAGCCGCGCACCGGCGCGTCGAGGGCGGCGCGATCTGCGAGACATGTGACCGGCGGCGCGGCAACACGATCGGAGTGTGCACCGGCTGCGGGCAGCGGGCGCCGCTGCGTCGCGAGCGTTGCGACCGGTGTCTGCTACGCGCCGCCGTCGAAGAGCTCGCCGACACCGGCGATCCCGCCGCGGTCGCGGCGTTGTTGGCACCGTTCCTGGAGTGGATGGCGACCGCCTGGATCGCCGACGGCCCGGGCATCCGGCACCGCCCGCGCCGATCCGACGTCGGGCACTCAGCGCCTGGTCTCGTACCTGGTCAGGAGCACGCCGTCGGGAAACGTCCGGGTCTCCACCAGGGTCAGGTTCACCCAGTTGTCCAGGGCCGTAAAGAACGGCGTGCCGCCGCCCACCAAGACCGGTGCGGTGGCCAGCACGTACTCGTCGATCAGCCCGGCCCGCATGGCCGCCGCGGCGAGGGTGGCGCCGCCGACGTCCATGGGACCGCCATCCTCGGCCTTGAGCCGGGTGATCTCGGTGACAGCGTCGCCGGTGACCAGGCGGGCGTTCCAGTCGACCGTGTTGATCGTCGAGGAGAACACCACCTTCGGCATGTCCTGCCAGCGGCGGGCGAACTCGATCTCCGCCGGTGTGGCGCCGGGCTGCTGGTCGGCGGTCGGCCAGT
The DNA here is from genome assembly GCA_963803375.1 of uncultured Actinomycetes bacterium. Lineage (GTDB taxonomy): Bacteria > Actinomycetota > Thermoleophilia > Solirubrobacterales > Solirubrobacteraceae > JAOPZW01. The sequence goes on from CAWDMB010000016.1 coordinate 193,201, forward strand.
GGGAGCTCATCGTCTCCCACAGTTTGCGCCCATACAGCGCCAGGCCCGTCGCCCCCACCCGGTCGGACCACCACTGGAACAGCTCGTCGCTCGGCACGCTCCAGCCGAGGTCGTCGCCGGGCGCGGCGATGTAGCCGTCGAGGCTCAGGTTCATGCCAAAGGTCAGTTTCCGCATGACGTCAGCCTCCCATGAGTCGGCATTTCGGCGTACAGACCAGCACGGCGCGGAAAATCATCGGTCAGGCCACACCGCGGCCGGTTGACCACCACGCCAAGCGCCTTCAAGCCCTTCGGGCTCGCCGGCGCGCCCTCCCTGGCGGTCGGGTTCCGGCCCGTCGCCGGCCCGCCCTTCGCGGGGCCATGCACAGCTCCCACACCAACCACGAGACGGCCTATTCCGGCGACCCGAATAGCCACACGTCGCCAGTCGCCGCGGACCGCTTCATGACCCACCTCGCCATGCAAGAAGTCGACGACCACGGCAGCCCCGTCACGTGGGGCGAGCACGTCAGCGACGAGGAGTACACCGCCGCGCCGGTGTCATAGGCGTCGCGAGGGGGCAGAGCACGGAGCGCAGGTGCGGCTCGCCGCGCGGCGGCCCTCGGCGATGAGCTTGGCGTGGATCATGCGCCGCAGGCCGTCAGCGCTCTCGGGCAGCGCGGCCCGGCGATCTGGGCGCTGAGGGCGCGCGCTCGGGCCGGCGCGCGGGCGGCGCGCTTGCCTGTGCGGCGCGGCGTTCGCGCTCCGAGCGGAGCGGGCGGTGGAAGCGGCCGCTGTGGCAGACGAGGAAACACGGCCTGAGCTGATCCTCTACGTCGCAGAGAAGCTGGAGCGCGACCACCACGCCGGCAGCGGACGCATCAAGCCGGCGAAGCTCCTTGCGCCGAGTAGCGCGAGCTGATCGATGAGGTCGTCGATCGGTACCGCAGCGAGAGTGGCGCGATGATCGTGCAGGCCGCCCACGAGTTCCCTGGCTGGCTGCACGCCTGGCGCGGCGGCGAGGGCGCCGGCGAGCTGATCTCCCACGAGTCGGTCTTCTGGGACTCGCGGACGGAGCTGGTCCCGGAGGAGCGCCAGCGCGCGGCCCAGCTCGCCGTGCAATTGTTGGGCCGGCCGGACGGGACGTCGTCGCCGAGGTCGTAGGGGATCCAGCCCTCATCGTCGAGCGGCTTGGTGGCGATCGTGTCGGGGTTCGCGGGGATCGTCGCTTGGACGGTGCCATGCGGGCTCCTTCGTTGGGGGTGCGGCCAGGAGGTTGTGGAGCTGTTGTTGAACGCGATCGATGGTGCGGCGGGGCGGTCGACGCGGGCGAGCATGAGAGCGCCCTCGAGGCCGGCGATGCAGCTCGCGAAGCCCGGACGCTCGGTGCTGATCATGAACCGCGGGAGCATCGGCCTGTACGCGTGCGACATCGCCGGCGCCGTCTTCGACGTCGCGGTCGAGACGACCGGCCGGGTCGATGCGCTGGCTTGCGCATGCCGCTCGCTCGTCCCGGAGGGCGTCTGCGAGAGCGCCGGCAACCACTTCCAGTCGGGTGAGCTGCCGTTGTTCGAGATGAACCTCAACTCGATCAATCTGCGGATCGCGCGCGACAACGTCCGCGCCCACATCCCCGCCGCGCTCGACCTCGCCCTGAGCGGTCGCGTCAACCCGCGAAGCGTCGTCTCCCACGTCCTCGACTGGGAGACCCTTCCGGATGAGCTGCCCAGGCTCCACACCAAGCAGGTGTTCGTCTGCGGCCCCGTTCGCGTTCCCGACAGCGAGCCCGCCGAGTAGGCGGGATGCGCGAGCTGCACTTCATGCGTTCAGGACGGCTCGCATGGCACGAACGAGAGCCGCCGAGGATCGAGGACGAGCGCGACGCGATCGTTCGTCCGTTCCTCGCTGGTCGTTGTGACGGCGACACGCTGCCGATCCACCGCCCGGTCTCGCGGGCGCTGCAAGCCGGCATGGCGCTGCGTCTCGTCGATCCGGTCGTCGGGTGCATCTGCGGCAAGGTGCCCTTCAAGGGCCCGTTCGCGATCGGCCACGAGTGCGTCGCCCAGGTCGTTGCTGTCGGTCGCGAAGTCGAGGGCGTCGGGATCGGCCAGACCGTCGTCGTGCCGTGGGCGGTGTCGTGCGGGAACTGTCCGCGCTGCCGGCAAGGGATGACCTCGAAATGCGAGCGGACCAACGGCGGGCGCGAGCTTGCCGCCTTCGGCTTCGGTCCGGCGAGCGGCACCTGGGGCGGGATGATCGCCGACGAGCTGCGCGTGCCCTATGCCGATCACATGCTCGTGCCCGTGCCCGACGAGGTGCCGCCGGAGCGCGTCGCCGCCGGAGGCGACAACCTTGCCGATGCCTGGCGCAGCGTCGTGCCGACCCTCGCAGCACGTCCCGGCGGGCGCGTGCTCGTGATCGGCGGCGGCGCCAAGAGCATCGGGCTCTACGCCGCGGGCCTCGCCGCTCGGCACGGTGCGCAGGTCGTCGATTACGTCGATCGCGACGCCGCTCGGCAGGCGATCGCCGCCGAGCTCGGCGCGCGGACACCGTCCGTCCCCGAGGGCCGATACGACGTCGCCGTCGAGGCGACGTCGCGCGCGCCCGGGCTCCGCCGCGCGCTCCGCGCGCTCGCGCCCGGCGGCGTGTGCACCGCGGTCGGGTACTACCTGACGACCGGGACACGCCTGCCGCTGATGCGGATGTACGCGACCGACGCGACGTTGCGGGTTGGCATCTCGCACGCGCGCGCGGTGTTGCCGGACCTCCTTGCGTTCGTCGCGCGGACAGGCTTCCCCGCCGAGCGTGTCACGACGCTCACCGGCGCCTGGGATGACGCGCCGGTCGCGTACCTCGCTCGCACCACGAAGGTCGTCCTGCAACGCGAACCGCTTCCAGCATGATCAGCCTCCACCGCGCCCACCTGATGGCCTCCGACCTCGGCGCCACGATCGCGTTCTGGTGCGACGGGTTCGGCGGCGAGGTCGTCCACGACGTCGACTTCGCCGGAGCGCGCAACGTCTTCCTGCGCGTCGGCGGCGGGGGCGTCCACCTCTACGACCAGCGGCCAAGGACCAGCGGCCGAGGCACCGTCCACCACCTCGGGGTACTCACCGACGAGCTCGAGGACGTCGTCGAGCGCCTGCGCGCGCTCGGCCACTCGGTGACCGACATCCGCCGCGGGCCCGCCGCGGCCTACGCGATGGCCGAAGGCCCGGACAGCCTGCTCGTCGAGATCTTCCAGCCGGACCTGTCCACCGTGCTCTCGGTGACCGTGCCGGGCGGCGCCATGAGCGACCGCCGCAAGGCCGGCCTCGTCGAGGAGGCGGCCAAGCTCGTTCTCGACGCCGAGGGCGGTGACGGCGACCAGCAGCGCGTGTGGGTGCACATCCACGACATCCCCGACGGCAAGTGGGGCGCCGTCGGCCAGATCATCCAGTTCGCCCACTGCGCGAGGCCGCCAAGAAGGCGCACGAGGCCGCAACTGCCGAAACGGCCTAGGCAGGCGGCCGTGCCTCGACAACCAATCGTGGTGCGCCAAGTAGCGAGCCGCCAGTGCCCGCGCCCCATTCGCCGCAGTTCCCTGGAATTGCGGTCGTTCAGCCGTGCCGGGCCCAAATTCGGCCCCGCCAGGCCCAGTGCGCGGAATCTCTCCAGCGCACAGGAAAGGAGAGATCCAGGCGCAGTCGGGCATTTCGAGCGATGGCGAGACCCGGACTCGAACCGGGGACACCACGATTTTCAGTGGTCCCAAGAGCTCGCCGGGCGCGTGGCGAGGGGACTGAATCGCTGGTTCTGTGCCGGTTTGCAGGTGACGGTTCGGTGGCTCGTAGGCGGGGACGCGTTCCGCTCGGGACGCCTCGGGGACGCCCCTCGTCGGCCTCTTGGTCGTCGCCGTCGTTGTGGTTGAGCTCTGCTCGGCAGGGTCCGGGTCACCGGACCTACGCTGCCCATCAGCGGAGCCGTCGCGGTTCCGTCAAGGGCGGCCTGACAGGGCCGAGCGCAGCGAGCCGCCAAGCGGCGTCCTTGACGGGTTCGCGGGGCGGAGCTAGCCGTGGTGCGGTCGAGCCTTGCATCACTGTCGGCCTGGAGGTCCCAGAGGAGCGGCGTAGCGAGCGGCGAATCGGGTGTCGGGCCATGGACTTTCGAAACGCGATCGACCGGATCCGACGTTCCGTGGTGCAGATAACCCTGACGGCGACGGGGCTATCGGAGAGCGCAGTTGCGCAGCTCGGAGGCCACGGACAAGTGTTCAGCCGGCCAATCGGCACGGGATTCATCGTCGGACCGACGGGTGTCGTAGTCACGGCGAAGCACGTGGTTGACGCCATCCCGCAGTGGGAGGATCGCTGCCGAACTCTCGGCGCGACGTTCGTGCACACCGGCATCGGGATACCGCATCTGATGCCTGGCGGTCGGCGGGGAGGCTTCACGGTCGCAACAGTCGACGTCGTTGCGACCGACAACGTCCATGATCTCGCGGTTCTGTCGCCGAGAAAGAATCCAGTGGCCGGCGAGGTCTACGCGACGCTCGGGAGCGGACGCGTACCAGTCGTCTGTAGTCCTGCGGCGCTGGACACGAACCGACCTGCCGACGGTCTCGGTGTGGCGTGTTCTGGGTACCCGCTCATGAGCTTCGTGCTCATTACGAACGCAGGCATAGTGGCGTCGTCCTGGTCGGTCGATCTTGAGCAGCTTCCCTCTACGACGCCCGAGAATCTCCCTGACGTCTATCTCGCCGATATGCAGATCAACGGGGGCAACAGCGGCGGCCCCGTCTACTCTGCTACCGACAGCCGTGTGATCGGCGTCGCGGTGGCATCGCGGCTGGCGTACCGCGCCAGTGCAATCCCGGATCTCGTCGAAGACGCCGGCCTCGCTGTGGTCGTGCCGAGTCGGTACGTCGGGGAACTGCTCGACGCGCACGGCGTCGAATGGCACGACTGAGTCGTCGCGTCTGAGCTGCGCTCGGTGGTGGCGTCTTCATCGCGGCCCGAGCCGACACAGCCGCCGACCCGCGTCGTGGACGCTCGACCCGTGACTCAGGCGCCGGCGAGGACGGCCGCCCGCGGCCGCTCGCAGCCGGCGCGGCGGCGGCCGGAGGCCGCCGCCCTTGATGCGCAGCATCCCTACGTGCTGCTCTACGCGGCTGCGCGGGAGGACGATGTCGAGCGTCAACTGGCCCTTATCGACGCCGTCATCGTCGTCACGGAGGGGCAGATCGCGCGAAAGGAAATTCAGCGTGCGATCACACTACTCGGCCTCCAGCGTTTCGCCGAGGCACAAGCCGCGGCAGAAGCGAGCCGCGTTGCCAGCCCACATGGCGGTTGGGAGGAGGTTGCGACCTTGGCGACAATTCTGCGTGCTCACGCTCGTCTACCAGCTCGCGACCGCGACGACCGTCCGTTGATCGCGGCGGTGGAGTACCAGCGCTCACTGGCCGATCAGGCGGTAGAGATTGGGCGCGCGGCGGTAGCGCGAGTCGCCGCCGGGCGTGCCGCGCTCGGGAGTTCCGTGCTCGGCGACGTCGATGCAACGAAGTCGCTGATCGATCGCGTGCTCGACATGGACGAGACGTCCGAGGGCTTCGATCTCGAGGCGCGGCAAGCCGCGCTTGAGGCGGCGGTTAGCGTCTCGGATATTGACCGCGCTCGGCGTCTACTCGACGAGGATGGATCGACGGTCGAGGGTCGCTTGACCAGGGCGTCGGTCGAGGTCCTGGCGGGCGGGGACCTCGTGGCCGCGGCGGTCGAACTCGAAGAGCTGATCCGCGAAATCACGGTCGATGAGCAGCGGACGCAGGCGATCCAATTGCGCCTGCTCGCCGCAAGCGATCCTCGTGTCCCGTTCGACCCGAGCATGGCGGACGGTCTGGCGTCAGGAGAGCGCGAGCTCGCGCATACCGTTGCCGCTCGTGCCCTCGCCGAGGGCCGGTATGAGCAAGCGCGCGCGGCCGTCGCCGCGTTCGACGACATCGCGAGCTTAGCGTTGCGGAGGGAAATCGCCGAGGGCGATAACAGGCTGGGCGAGGCTATCGCGCTCCAAGATGCTCTGACGCGGCGGCACCGCACCGTACCCAACATGCTCAGGCTCATCAGGTTGCGGGGGCGCGCCAGCGACTATACGGGCGCGATCCGCGATGCACTTCGGCTCGCGACGGACGAGCGCAAGCTGCCAGCTGCTAGAGACACCGCCTACGGGCTTGCCGCGCAGGCGGCCATAGATGGTGGTGAGTGGGAGGAGCTCGAGGACATCGCGGACCGGTGGGCGGACTTTCGACCCGAGCGAACCGATCCGGTGTGGGCAGAGGTGTTCGCGCTTGCACGCCAGCGACGGCATGGCGACGGGCTCGCGCGAGCGCGTTCTGAGGGTCTGACACCAACGGCGGAGGCCAACCGCCATCTGCTGTGGGCCGAGCTGCTGGCGTTCGGCGTCGATGACGTAACCGAGCGGCTGCGGTCGTTGATGGAGCTCTCGGACCGCTTCGATCGTCCCTACGACCTCGAGCGGGCGTTCGTGAGCGCGGTCCTGACGGCGCCGGAAAGCGATCGTCCTGACGATCCGGAGGTCGTAGCTCGCTTCCAGGACGCGATCGGCCACTTCGAAGAGCGTTATCCCGGTGCAGGCGCGGTGAAAGCGATCGCGATCCCCGAAGACGCTGACGGGGCGGCGATCATCGACCTCCTTGCCGCGGCGCAGCCGGAGCAGACCGAGGAGCAGGCCAATATCCGCCAGGACGCGATCGACGGTGTCCGGCAGGGGCGCACGCCGATCGCATTCCTCGCTGGGATCGTTGGGCGGACGACCGCAGAAACCGTCGTCCGCAACGGCGCGTCGCCGCTGGCGATCTTCGATCAGGCCACGCACGATGAGGAAGTGGCGGCGGCTGAGCGAGCCCTCGAGGCGGCGGCCGCGAGCTGGGATGAGACGGCGTGCATCACGATCGCTGAGCTCGCCAACGGCCATGGGAGTCAACTGCGAGCCCTGATCCCGGGATCGCGCATCGGTCAGACGGTGCACGACCTGCTAGTCGACGCTCCGCGGCAGCGCGCCGGCGGCGAGCACGTCGCGACGCTCCAGATCGACCCTGACGGGATGCCGCGGATTTATGAGGAGAACCCGGCGACCGTTGCACGCGTGCGGGATCTCGACGAAGCCGCGGCGGGAGTGGCGAAGGCACTAACGGCGACGAACGACCGCGGCTCCGCCGAGGATCAACTCGCCGCGATGGTCGTCGCCGGCCAACGCCCGACGAGCCTGTCTGCCGTCGCGAGCGCGATGTTCGTCGCCCGGGAGAACGATCTCCCGTTGTACAGCGACGATCGCGCGCTTCGGGCCTACGCCCGCGCTTTCGGACTAGCGTCTTTCGGGACACTTGCGCTGCTGGACGCCGCGCAGCGCCGAAGGCTGCTCGACACTGAAATCGCGCACACGATGCTGCTAAGCGTGATCGACCTTGGCGTCTGGAGTTGCGCGTTCGACCCCGACAACTACGTCGACGCAGCGCGTCGCCGCGGGTTCGAGCTCGAAAGCTGCCTCCGGCCCTTGCTCGCCGACGAGGCAATTCTGAGCGTCGATCTCCGGCTGCCACACAACGCGGAACTGCTCGCCACTGTCGCTGCAGAGGCGTCCGAGCGACTTGGCGCATGGGCGGGTGCGATCGTCGACAGCTATCGCCAACTGCGGCAGATCGACCCGATCGTGTCGACGTCTCTTCTCGTCGCCGCGCTCTTGAATCCAGACGCGACCGATATCCCAGACGAGCGGCGCGCGGCGGTAGCGGCGGTCATTGCAGCTCTCCGCCTAGTTGATGGCGTCGACGCCTCGCGGCACGACGCAGATCCGCTCATCGCAGGAATCGGGCGATGGCTCGCAGTCATCGACGGAGACGCCGCCCGCAAGAGCGCCCTAGAGCACCTCCTCGGACAGCTCAACGCCGACTTGGCCGATTCCGTCCGCGAGCGCTTCGACGTGCCTGGTCCTTAGCTTAGAACGGCAGCCGCATCCGCTACCCGTCAGCAGACCGAACTCGATGCAGCCGAGAGCGCCGGCTCCGCTCGCGGCCCACGCAGATCGCGCTCGTCCCTACGCCTGACGTCCATGTTTGAGGCGACGAACGCAACGCGGATCGCTATCGAGTGTCTAACGCTGTGGATGGAGCCGGGCGAGGATGCGCGACGGAACGCGGCCGAGCACATCGCCAAGCTTGAGCACGACCGTGAGGGGCCAGGGCCAGGCGCCGCGGCGATTATCGTAGGCTTGCTCAATCTGAGCATGCTCCTCGTGTTGCGGCTCGCCAAAGAACAGGGGGCCGAGGACATCGCGAAGCGTGCCGGGGAGATCTTGCGGGAGTTGTCGCCGCAGCTTCCCGAACACGACTAGCTTCCGCGCACTAGCGCGTAGGACCCGGAGTGGTGGGGACGGGACCAGCGCGGAAGCGGACACCGCGCTGCCGTGCGACGCGGTGTGCGATGCGTGTCCGCCCCGACCGCTCGTCTCTTGCGCGACAGTCCGCGCTATCGCTCCGCCGTAGTCGGCCTTCGGTCCTTACCCGGCGTCGACTGTCGCGTCGCCGTCGCGCGTCTCGGCTTCGATCCAGGCGAAGTAGTCGGTGTTGCCGGCGACGAGGGGGATCGCGGTGACGTTGGGGACGTCGTAGGGGTGGCGGTCCTTGACGAACGCGACGACCTGGTCGGCGAGGTCGAGGCGGGTGTGCATGTGCATGCGCTTCTCGGGTTCGACTTCGACGGCGCCTTGCCAGCGGTAGGTGCTGGTCACGGGGGTGTCGAGGATGTTGGCGCAGGCGATCAGGCGCGCGTCGACGAGTTCGCGGGCGATGCGGTCGAGCGTGTCGTCGGTAGGGCCGGTGACGATGATCTCGCAGGCCTGGGGCGTGTCGCGGCTCATGGCGTCTCCTGTTGGATCAGGCGTTCGCGGTTATCGAAGATGCGCAGCAGTTCGTCGTGGTTGCGCGCGAGGGCTGCGGCGCCGGTGATGAGCGGGCCGTCGTAGCTGGTGCCGACCCAGCGGCCGATCGCGTGCTCGCCCTGGGTGTGCAGGACGAAGAACATCGTGCCCTTGGAGCGCACGTTCTCGTCGGTCGCGACGTACCAGCCCATGAGCGTGTCTGAGCCCCACAAGCGCAGCTCGCCGCGCCAGAGGTAGTCGCCGGTGTGCTCCCGCTCTGCGGGCGCGAGCGCCTTGATCTGCATGGTCGCGCCGGTCTGCTGGATCGCGACTGGCTGCGTGGTGATCGTCTCGACGCCGTCGATGTAGGTCTGCCACGCGGCCCACCACTCGCCGGTTAGCTGCGGGATCGTGGAGGTCTCGCCGGCTAGCTCGCCGATCGTGATGCCGAGCGCGTTCGCGAGCCGGACTGCGACGCCGATCGCCGGCTGCTGCTCGTCGCTCTCGTAGCGGCGGATCTGGCGGAGGTTGATGTCAGCGGCCTTCGCCAGCTCGGTCTGCGACATGCCGAGCTCGGCCCGCCGTTGCTTGATGGTGGCGCCGATGTTGACCACGCTGGTCAGTATAGGGACTCATTAGGCCTTGACGGGGCCTGAAAGACCGCGTACCGTCCGAGTGGACCTATACGACCTCTACTGACCTAGACCAACTCGGCTCGGGTCGCGAACGACGGGACGGAGGCTCCCAATGGCGGTCCTGGACTGTGCGGTCGATCTCGAAGCTCCGGAGCGGATCGTTGACAAGCCGCTGCGCTGGAATTTCGCGCGCGTGTGCCTGTGGTGCGGCGTTCGAGAATGCGAGTCGCCGCGCTGCATCGCGCTGCACGGACGGTCTCAATGGGCGGTCTGCGATCGCTGCGACGGCGACGAGGCCGGCGACTGCGGCTGCGTTCATGGCGTGATCGAGATGGCCCCGGGAGACGGCTGAAAGGAACGATGGATCTGCAGGATCCCGAACTCCTCCAGGGCCTGGTTGAGCGCGCGAGCCGGCCGGACTTCGCTCGCTTCCAGTCGCAGCTGCGCTCCTCGGGCAACTGCGCGCACCCGGTCCTGCTCAAGGGCCACATCGAGACCTGCGACGGGCACGGCAACAAGCGCGTGTGGTCGACCGCGACCGAGCCCGACGGCGTGCTGCGCAAGGCGTGCGGGAACCGCCGCGAAGCGGTATGCCCGCCGTGCGCAGAGCGCTACCGCCAGGACGCCTATCACCTGATCGCGGCGGGCCTGCGCGGCGGTAAGGGCATCCCGGACACGGTCGCCGGGCATCCGCTCGTGTTCGTCACGCTCACCGCGCCGAGCTTCGGCCTCGTCCACACCCGCGCAGCCGGGCCCGACGGGAACCCGCGGCGCTGCCGACCACGCCGCGACGCGCCGAACTGCGAGCACGGCGTGCGGCTGAGCTGCAGCGCGATCCACGCCGACGACGACCCGTGCCTGGGCGAGCCGATCTGCGCGCAGTGCTTCGACTATGGCCGCGCGCTGATCTGGAATAACCTGCTCGGCGAGCTGTGGCGGCGGACGACGATCTATCTGCCGCGCAAGCTCGCGCGCGTGACCGGCGTGACGCAGAAGCGGCTCAAGCGCCAGGTGCGCGTCTCCTACGTGAAGGTCGCCGAGTACCAGCACCGGGGCCTGATCCATCTGCACGCGGTGATTCGGCTCGACCGCGCGATGCCGAAGTACCGCGCGCACGTCGTCCAACCGCCGCGGCGCGGGTTCACCGTCGAGCTGCTCGAAGACGCGATCCGCGTCGCCGCACGCGACGTCACCGTGCCCGCCCCGGACGGGGTCGGCGGCGGCTACGTGACCTGGGGACCGCAGCTCGACGTGCAGCGGATCGGCGCCGGGCAGGCGCTGGAGTCGCGGCGGTGCGCGAGGTACCTCGCGAAGTATGCGACCAAGGCGACCGAACAGGCCGGCGGTGTGCTGCACCCCGTGACCGAGCACCAGGTCGACGCCCTCCCGGTCCGCGAGCACGTTCGCACCTACCTGCGCCACGCGTTCGCGCTCGATACCGAGTTGACCGATCACCGGCTCGCGCGGACCGCGCACGCCTTCGGCTACCGCGGGCACTGCCTCACGAAGTCGCGCCGGTACTCGACCACGTTCAAGGCGCTGCGCCAGGCGCGCGAGGCGTTCGTGCACGCGCAGCTGCTCGCCCGCTCGCGCGACGAATCACAACGTGCGCTCGCCGCGGCGGGCCCGAGCGAGCGGACGGCGTGCATGCACTTCGCCGGGCAGGGCCACTTCACAACCGCAGACGCGTATCTGGCCCGGTCTGAGCACGCGAGGGAGCGAGAACGACGACGGATCGGCCGCGAGGCGCGTTCCGGCGCCCTGGCGGATCGGTGGACGGCGAGTCGCGGCGGGAGTCCGGAGATCGGGCGGGAAGAGGTCGGGCTGGCTACGGGAGGCGGGGCGGATGGGTGATGGGGAGATTCGGGCGCTGGCGACGGTCACGCTGGACGTGCGCTCGCTCGATGCGGAGGCGATCGACCGGCTGGCGGAGCTGGTCGAGGCGCGGATCGCGGGACGGCGCGAGTCGCCTGCGGACCGGCTGCTGTCGGTCGATGCCGTGGCCGAGCTGACCGGGTTGTCGCGGTCGCTGGTCTATCGGGAGATCGAGCGCGGGAATCTGCGGGCGTACAAAGTCGGGGCGCGGCTGAGGATCGATCCGGCGGCTGTGGCGAGCTGGAAGGAGCGCTGCCAGGTGCGGCCACGGTCGGCGCCGCCGATCTATGAGCCGGTGACGCAGGCGCGTCGCCGTGGCGTGTCGAGCGTGTTCGTCGACGAGCTCGACGCGATCGAGCGGCAGGCGGGGCGGGCGGCTTGAAGATCCAGGTGTTGCCGGATGGGCGCTACCGGATCCGGTACTACGTCGCCGGGCACGGTTCGCCGAAGCGGCAGCGGACGTTCTCGCGCAGGAAGGATGCCGAGCGCTTCGCGGCCGAGATCGAGCGGCGCAAGGAGCTGAGCGAGCTGGTGCTGTTCGATCAGGCGAACCGGACCGTGGAGGAGCTGGCGAAGGAGTGGTGGCGCCGACACGTCGTGCCGAACCTGGCGGAGTGGACGCGGCGCGGCTACAAGCCGTTGCTGGCAAATCATGTACAGCCGCGGCTCGGGTTCTACAAGCTGCGCGAGATCACGCCCGAGGTCATCGCGGACTTCCGCGCCGACCTGGAGTCGGCCGGCGCCGGGCGCCACGCGGTGCGGGTCTCGATGGTGATGCTGCAGAGCATGTTCAAGCACGCGATCCGGTGGCGCTGGGTGCCGGGTCCGAACCCGGTGCAGCAGGTCGAGAAGCCGAGCGGCCGGCGCGAGCGCGCGATCGTGTGCCTGGCGCCGGTCCAGGTCGAGGCGATCCGGACCTGGCTGCTCGAGCACGAGAAGCTGTACGCGGCGACGATGGTGTCGGTGATCGCTTACCAGGGCCTTCGCGCGCCCGAGGAACTCCTCGCGGTCGAGGTGCGGCACGTGCGCGCGCGGACGCTGCTGGTCGAGCAGCGCAACATCGACGGCGAGATCGTCGGCGGCCAGAAGGTCCGTGGCTTCCATCCGCGCGCGGTCGATCTACTGGAGCCGGTCAAGCGCGACATCAGCGCCTACCTGCTCGCGACGGGCATCCGCTCCGGGCTCCTGTTCCCACGTGCGGACGGCGAGCCGTGGCGCTCGCACGACTGGAAGAACTGGACCCGGCGCGTCTGGCACGTCGCGCGCGAGGGCGCGGGCATAGAGTCGATGCCGCCGTACGACCTGCGGCACGCGTGCGCGTCGCTGCAGGTTCGCGCCGGCACGTCGATCCCGGAGCTGGCGGAGCAGATGGGCCACTCGCCGGCGATGACGCTGAACACCTACGCGCACGTGATCCGCGAGCTGAAGGGCGAGCCGGTCGTGTCGGCCGAGGAGCAGGTCGAGCAGGCTCGCCGGGAGCTACCGGGACGCTTTCGGGACGTCGGGGCGAAAGCGGCCGATGCGTCGTAGTCGCGCGATCGGCGCCGTAGAGCGGATGGCGAGACCCGGACTCGAACCGGGGACACCACGATTTTCAGTCGTGTGCTCTACCAACTGAGCTATCTCGCCGCTGGGCCGGTCAGGGTACCGCGGTAGCCTCGCGGCGGTGGCCCGCCGTCGCACGCGGATCCTCGCCGGGACCGTGGTCGGCGTCGTCGTCGCGGCCGCGCTCGTCGCGCTCCTGCTCCGCGGGGGCGACGCTGCGCGCGAGCGCGCCCCGGCCGCGGTCGCGGACGAGCCGCTCGCCTACCTGACCGGGCTGGCCGGCGCCGATCTCCTCGTCGACGCCGACGGCCGGGCGCCGCTCGCCGCGGTCGTCCTCGCGCGCCTGCTGCCGTCGCTCACCGGCGGCGCGGTGGCCGGTGCGACGGCGAACGCGCTCGCGTCGGGACGGGCCGCGATCGCGCTCACGGGAGCGGGGCGGACGCTCGCGCTCACGGCTCCCGACGCGGCCGCGCTGCGCGCGATCGGCCGCGGCCTGCGCCGCGCCGGCCGCCATCGCGGCGCCCGGCTCTTCGGCGCGCGCGGCGCGGCGCTCGCGGTGCGGGGCGCGACGCTGTTGGCCGCGTCGACGGCCGCCGACCTGCGCCGCGCCCTCGACGCCCGCGCCGCGCCGGCGGCGCGCTTCGCGCGCGCCTCGTTCGAGCGCCGCCTGCGGGGGCTGCCGGCCGCTCGCGCGGCGGTCCGCGCGACGTTCGCGCCGCGCTCGCTGCTGCGCGCCCGCGCGTCCGCGCTCGCGGCGTCGCGGTGGGGCCGGTCGCTGCGCGACGGCGCCGCCGTGCTCGTCGCGGACGCGACCGGCGCGCGCGTGCCGTTCCGGATCACGGCCGAGCCCGCCGGGCTCACGGCCGCCGACCTGCCGGTGGCGACGGGCCCGCGGGAGCCGGTCGCGCGCGGGGCGGCCCCGCTCGTCCTCGGCGTGCGCAGCCTCGCGCGGCTCGCGAGCTTCGCCTCCGCCGCGGGGCTCGAACCGTTCGCGACGCTGGCCCGCCTGCCCGGACCGCTGCGCCCGGACATCGGCGCGCTCACCGCCGACGCGACGCTGACGAGCCGCGACGGCCGGCGCTACACGGCGCGCACCGAGCCGCCCGATCCCGGGGACTGGCGCGAGAAGCTCGGGCGCCTCGACGCGCTGTCGGGCCTGATCCGGGCGACGGGGCTGGCCGACGTGCGCGTCGACCGATCGCGCGACGGCGCGTACACGCTCGAGCAGGGCGGCCGCCCGGTCGCCCGCGCCGGCGTCTTCGGGCGCGCGCTCGTGCTGTCGACCGATCCGCGCGCCGACCTGCGCGCGGCCGCCGCGGTGCCGGCCACGCCGCCGCCGCCCGGCGCCCGCGGCGCGCTCACGCTGCGCCTGACCCCGGACGGCGCGCGCCGCCTGCTGCTCGGCGGCGCCGCGCTGCCGGGCCTCCTGCTCGACCACCTCGGGGACCTCACCGGCTCCGCGCGCGTCGAGTTGACGGGCGTGACCGGCGAGCTGCGCCTCGGCGTGCGCTGACCGGGGCGGTGCCGTCGCATCGCCCCGCGCCGCCCGCCGTGCGCGGCACCCGCGCGTGTCGCGGCCGGCGACGCGGTGGTGGACGGTCGTCGGGTCGTGCTCGCGCGTGCGTCACCCGAGCCGCTCGCGCAGCAGCGCGAGGACGGCGGGGTGGCGCAGGAGCTCGAGGTGGTGGACGCCGCCGACGTGCGCGAGCTGAGCCTCGAAGCCGACGCGGCGGCCGCCCGCGCCGTGCGCGCTCGCGGGCAGCACGAGCCCGTCGCCGACGAGCCGTCCGAGCGGGTGGCGCGGGCTGCGCGTGATCGTCGCGCTGACGAACGTGTGGTCGGCGCCGGCGAGCAGCGGGACCTCGCGCCGGGCGGCGGCCCGCAGGGCGTCGGGGTCCCGTCCCTGCCAGTCGGCGTCGACGAGCGAGCCCGAGCGCAGGTCGCGGATGCCCGCGCTGCGCCGGCGCAGCAGACCGGCGACCGGGCGGGTCTCGGGGACGACGTGCAGCGCCGCGCTCGCGAAGTGCACGGCCTGGGCCAGGGGCGCGCCGAGGTGCGGCGTGCCGAGTGAGACGACGTCGCTGACGAGCGCGGTCCAGGCGGCGTCCTCCTCGGCTCCGTGATGGGTGGCGCTGCGTGCCACGAGGCCGCCCATCGAGTGCCCGACGAGCGCGATCCGGCGCACCGGCACGGGCCAGGCGTCGACGAGCGCGCCGAGCAGCGCGTGCAGCGCGCGGCCGTTCTCGGCGATGTGCAGGCCCGTCGAGTAGCGGACGTCGACCGGCGTCCAGCCGCGCTCGCGCGCGAGCACGTCGCCGAACGTCTCGCCGTCGTGGCGCCACGAGTGCTCGGTCTCGAAGAGGCCGTGGACGAAGAGGACGACGTCGCCCGACGCCGACGGATAGGCGGCGGCCAGCGCGCCAGGCTCCGCCGCGACGGCGCGCCCGGCCACGCGCGCGCTCATCGGCTCGTGCAGGGCGCTGCCCTCGCGCGCGAGCACGTCGCCGCGCAGGCCGGTCACGACCGCCACGGCGCCGGCCCCGCGCGGCGTCCTCGTGACGGCGCGCCCGCGCGGCCCGCGCGCGGCCAGGGCGCCGTCGGCGAGCCTGCCGCCGGCGGCCGCTCCGACGCCCATCGCCGCCCAGACGCCGCTCGCGATCGCGTCGTGCAGCGTGCGGGCGGGGGCCGCGCTGGGGCCGACCGCGCCGAAGGCCCGGTCGGCGATCGCCCCGTGGACGCTCCTCAGGCCGCCGAGGCCCGCCCGGAGCTCGTCGAAGGCCAGCGCGCTCAGCGCTCGCAGCTCGTCGGGGTCGCGCATCGGGGCCTGCATGACCGACGTACCTGCGCACGGGCGCCGGGTTACGACCGACCGTCATCGCCTGCCCCGGTAGGGCGCCGGGTTACGACCGACCGTCATCGCGTGCCCCGGTAGGGCGACGGGTTACGACGGACCGTCATCGCGTGCCCCGGTAGGGCGCCGGGTTACGACCGACCGTCATCGCCTGCCCGGTAGGGCGCCGGGTTACGACCGACCGTCATCGCCTGCCCCGGTAGGGCGCCGGGTTACGACCGACCGCCAACGCGTGCCCCGGTCGGCGTACGGCGCGCGCGGCGACCTACCGCTCCCACGAGCGCAGCAGCGCCAGCGGTTCGATCGGCCGGCTGGCCGGGCCGGCGCGCCAGCCCCCGACCCAGACCTCGAAGTGAAGGTGCGGTCCGGTCGCGTCGCCCGTGCGCCCGACCGCGCAGAGCGGTTGGCCGGCGGCGACGGGCTGGCCGGCGAGCACGCGCGGGGACCCCTGCTGGCAATGCGCGAAGAAGAAGTCGTGGCCGTCGGCGCCCTTCTCGACGACGTAGACGCCGGCGCCCGCGGGCTGATCGCCGACGGCGGAGATGGTGCCCGCCACCGGCGCGACGACGGGCGTCCCCTCGGCGGCCGCGAGGTCCTGGCCCTGGTGCGTATAGCCGTTGCGGGGCGCGCCGAAGCCGTCGCCGTAGGTGTGCGGCCCGGCGACCGGGAACACGCCGGTCGCCGGCGGCGCGGGGGCCGGGGCCGGCGCGGGCGGGGGCGGGGGCGGGGGCGGGGGCGCGCGCACGGTGAGCGCGGCGCGCCCCGGCGCGCGCGCCGTGCGCGCCAGCGTGAGGCCGCTCGGGCCCCGCGCGTCGATCCGCACGCGGTAGCGCCCGGGCGAGAGCCGCGTTCCGCGCCGCCAGCTGGCGACGACGGTCGCGCTCGGGCGCACGCGCCCGAGCTCCAGCACGAGGGCGCGCCCGCGCCGCGGCTGGACGACGACGCGCGCGATCACCCGGCCGGGCTCGTCGAGCCCGAGGCGCAGGGCGATGCGCGGGAGCCCCGGGCTCGTGACCACCGCCGGCGTGACCCGCAGGAGCGTGGCTACCGGGCGCGCCGGAGCGCCGTACAGCGCGCCTCCGGTGGACGTCGGTGGGACGGCCCCGCCGGCCGCCGCGGCGCAGGCGGGGGCGGGCAGCGCGAACGCGGCCGCCGTCGCGGCCGGGGCGAGCCAGAGCACGTGCGCGCGGCGCCGCGGCATCCCGGCACAGCATCGGCCGCGGTCCGGGCGCCGGACACGGGCGCACGCGATCTTGCGTCTAGTTGCGCGCGAGCATGCGGCCCATGAGCTCGAGCGAGCCCGCCTTCGAGAGCGGCTCGTTGAGGTTGCCGCACTTGGGCGACTGCACGCACGACGGGCAGCCCGACTCGCACCGGCACTCGGCGATCAGCCGGTGGGCGTCGCCCACGAGCGCCTCGAAGCGGCGGAAGCCCTGCAGCGTGATGCCGACGCCGCCGGGATGCCCGTCGTAGATGAAGATCGTCGGGCGGCCGGTCTGCGGATGGAGGTTCGTCGAGAGCCCGCCGATGTCCCACCGGTCGCACATCGCCAGCAGCGGCAGCACCGCGATCTGCGTGTGCTCGGCGGCGTGCAGCGAGCCGAGCAGCGCCTCGGTCGGGAACTCGGAGGCCAGCAGCCCGGCGTCGAGCTCGTACCACAGCGCCTGCGTCGAGAACGACTGCGCCGGCAGCTCGAGGCCCTGCAGGTCGATGACCTCGTGGTCGGGCAGGCGCTTGCGCTGGAAGGCGTGGACCTGCTCGGTGACCGTGACCTCGCCGAAGCTCAGCGTGACGCCCATGAGCTCGCGGCGGTCGAGCAGGCGCTCGATCTCGAGGTCGGTCTCGCGCTTGGGCTGCGTGTACCAGTCGCCGTCGAAGGCCGCGACGAAGGCGCGCCGCCCGTCGAGGTCGAGCTCGCGCACCTCGTAGGAGCGCCCGAGGTGCAGGTAGATCGCGCCGTCGTGGACGGTCGAGGGCGCGCGCGCGGCCTCCATCGTGCCGAGCAGCTCGCCGCTCGAGATGTCGACGACCGCGACGGAGTCCGGCGAGGCCGAGCGCAGCGAGACGCGCGCGGCCGGGAAGTCCTCCGGGTGGCGCAGGACGAAGCGCCCGCCGCGCTCGATCAGCTCCCCGCGCGAGCGCAGCAGCTCGGCGTAGGCGCGCCAGCGCGGCCCGAGCGTCTCGGCGTCGTCGGGTCCCAGCGGCCCCTCGTGGGCGGCGCAGAGCAGGTGGGCGAGGTGGATCGGCTCGTTCTCGTGCCAGACGATCGCCGCCTCCACCGGGCGCTCGAGGAACTCGTCGGGGTGCCGGCAGAAGAACTGGTCCAGGGCGTCCTCGCCGGCGACGTAGACGGCCAGCCCGCGCCCGCGCCGCCCCGCCCGCCCCCACATCTGGCGCAGCGAGGCGACCGTGCCGGGGAACGTCACGCAGACCGCGGCGTCGAGCGCGCCGATGTCGATGCCGAGCTCGAGCGCGTCGGTGGTGATGACCGCGAGCAGCTCGCCGCTCGTCAGCCGCGCCTCGAGCTCGCGCCGCTGCTGGGGCGTGTAGCCGGCGCGGTAGGGCGCGACGCGCTCGGCCAGGCCGTCGCCGGCCAGCGCCTCGCGCACGATCCGCGCGACGAGCTCGACCGCCTTGCGCGACCTGATGAAGCAGATCGTGCGCGCGCCTTGGCGCACGAGCTCGGCCACGAGGTCGGCGGCCTCGCCGAGCGCCGAGCGGCGCAGCTGCAGCGCCTCGTCGACCACGGGCGGGTTCCACATCGCGATCTGGCGCCGGGCGCCCGGCGAGCCGTCGCGGTCGACGAGGCGCACGTCCTGCAGGCCCGTGAGGCGCTCGGCGAGCTCGACCGGGTTGGCGATCGTCGCGCTGGCCAGCAGGATGCGCGGGCTCGTGCCGTAGGCGGCGGCGACGCGCCGCAGCCGGCGCAGGACGTTGGCGACGTGCGAGCCGAAGACCCCACGGTAGACGTGGGCCTCGTCGACGACGACGACCGCGAGGTTCGAGAGGAAGTCGCCCCACGCCCGGTGGTTGGGGAGGATCCCGACGTGGAGCATGTCGGGGTTCGTGAGCACGAGATTCGAGCGCCGCCGGATCGCCGAGCGCTCCTCGCGGCGGGTGTCGCCGTCGTAGATCGCCGGGCGCAGGCGCTTGTGCAGCCCGAAGGCGTGCAGCGCGCGGGCCTGGTCCTGGGCGAGCGCCTTCGTGGGGTAGAGGTACAGCGCCCGGGCGCGCGCGTCGGTGCAGAGGACCTCGAGCGTCGGCAGGTTGAAGCACAGCGACTTGCCCGACGCGGTGCCCGTCGTGACGATCGTCGTGCCCGCCCACGCCGACTCGAGCGCCTCGGCCTGGTGGGCGAAGAGCGCGTCGATCCCGGCGCTGCGCAGGCCCTCGCGCACGGCGGCGTGCAGGTCGCCCGGCACGGGCACGAGCTCGGGCTCGCGCGCGCCCTCGAAGGCCTCGCGCACCAGGCGCGCGTCGGCGCGGCCCTCGGCGAGCAGTTCGCTCCAGGGCTCGGTCTGCCGGGTGACCGCCACGGCGGCCCATGCTAGAAGGGCGCGGTGCATCCCCTCCTCGCCCTCGCGGCGGCCGGCGCCGCGGCGGCGCCGGCGCCGGCGCCCGAGGTCATCGGGCGCTCGGTCGAGGGACGGCCGATCGCGCTGCAGCGCGTCGGCGACCCCGCGGCGCCCCGCAAGGTGCTGCTCGTCGGCTGCGTCCACGGCGACGAGCGCGCAGGGCGCCGGCTCGTCGCCCTGCTGGCCGCCAACGCGGTGGCGCCGGCGGGCTCCCAGCTGCTGCTCGTCCGCGACCTCAACCCCGACGGCTCCGCGCGCCGGACCCGGGCGAACGCCCGCGGCGTCGACCTCAACCGCAACTCGGCGCAGGGCTGGGCCGGCGCCGGGCGCCGGCCGTGGTCGGAGCCCGAGGCGCGTGCCTGGCGCGACCTCGTCCGGCGCGAGCGCCCCGCGGTGACGATCTTCTATCACCAGCCGCTCGGGCTCGTCGACGTCCCCTCGGTGGGGGCCGCGACCCCGAGCCGGCGCTACGCCCGCGTCGCGCGGCTACCCGTGCGCCGCCTGCGCACGTATCCCGGGAGCCTCACGCGTTGGCAGAACGCGCGCGTGCGCCGCGGGAGCGCGTTCGTGGTCGAGCTGCCGCGCGGCCCGATGACGAACGTCGCGGTCCTGCGTCACGGGGCCGCGGTCGTCGCGCTGGCGCGCAGCGCGAGGATCTGACGCAGCTCGTCCGCGACCGACGGCGTCGTCCGCGGCCCGCGGCCACGTGAGCCGGACGACGACGTAGCCGGCAGCGCGCTACGCCCACTCCGTGCCGCAAGCGTGCCGGTCCGTCCGGCGTCTGCGGTCTCCTTGGCGCATCGACGCGGTCGCGCTGCACGGACGAGGGCTGGGCGATCCTGGCGCAGCCGCCCGGCCGCCGAGACCTCGGTTGCCACGAGCCGTGGGAGCGCTCGCTGGCCCGCTCGCGTCGGCGCCGGGCGATGGCGGAGCGCCGCTCGAGCCTGCCCGTGGGCGCCGTCTCAGCCGCGCTCCTGGTCGCCACGCTCGCCGGTCCGGCGGGCGCGGCGGCGCTCGCGCAGGGCGTCGTGGCCACGAGCGGCGCGCACGCGCCGATGCTCGCGGTCGGCAGTCGCGGCCCGTCGGTCGCCGCCGCCCAGCGCGCGCTGGCGATCCCGGCGGACGCCATCTTCGGGCCCCAGACCCTGGCCGCGGTGCTGGCCTTCCAGCGCGCCCACGGCCTCGAGGTCGACGGCGTGATCGGGCCCGTCACCCGTGCCGCGCTGGGCGGCCCGACCCCCGGGTCGGCGACCACGGTCGCGCTGCAGCGGGCCCTGGGCGTCGCCGCGGACGGCGACTTCGGGCCGATCACGCGCGCCGCGGTGCGCCGGTACCAGCTCGCGCACGGGCTCGAGGTCGACGGGATCGCCGGCCCGCAGACGCTCGGCGCCCTCGGCCTGCCGACGTCGCCGACGCTCGGCGCCGGCGGCGCGAGCGCGCTGCCGCCGTTCCCCGGCGCGGGCACCGTCGTCGCGGCGGCGCGCGCGAAGCTCGGGCTGCCGTATCTCTACGGCGGCAACGGCCCGGGCAGCTACGACTGCTCGGGCCTCACGGTCTACGCGCTGGCCCGAGCCGGGATCGCCCTGCCGCGAACGAGCTACCTCCAGTTCGGCGTCGGGCGCGCGCTCGAGCGCTCCGCCGTGCAGGCGGGCGACCTCGTCTTCTTCGACACCGACGGCACCGGCGCCTCGCACGTCGGCATCGCCACGAGCCCGACGACGTTCATCTCGGCGACGCTGCACGGCGTGCGCGAGGCCGCCACCTTCGACGCCTACTGGGGTCCCAGATACCTCGGCGCCCGCCGCATGGGCGCGTAGATCAGCTGTGCCACCGCCCGCCGATGAGCCGAGTGCTGGAAAGGGCGTCCATATGACGCCTTGGTCAGCACTCGGGCGGAGTTCGCCCCGGTCTAGAGGATCTCCGCGAGCGACGTCGCGGCCGCCTCGATCTCCGCGAGCGTCGTGGCCTCGAGCACGCGCTGGAGGTCGAGCATCCGCGCGCCGAAGGCCCCGAGCTCGTCGCGGCCGACGATCGCGCTGCAGGCCACGCCGCCCTGTCGCGCGCGGACGGCGATCTCGCCGACGATCTTGCCCTGCAGGGTCTGCTCGTCGATGCGCCCCTCGCCGGTGACCACGCCGCGGGCCGCCCGCAGCCGCGCGTCGAAGCCCAGCGCGCCGAGCACGAACGGCGCCCCGCGCTGCAGGACGGCGCCGAAGCGGGCCCACAGGCCGCCCGAGAGCCCGCCCGCGCAGCCGGTCATCGGCACGCCGCGCGGGTCGCGCGGGAACGTCGCGGCGAGCTGCTCCAGGCGCCCGCGCAGCCGCCGCGCCGCCGCGGGGTCGGCGCCCTTCTGGGGCCCGAAGACCTCCGGCGCCAGCTCGAACGGGGTGCGGACGTCGCAGAGCATCACGAGCCGCGCGCCGCTCAGGCCGCCGGCCTCCTCGATCGCGGCGATCGCGCCCGCGGCGCCGTCGGTCGTCGCGCTGCCGCCGCAGGCCACGAGCACGACCTCGGCGCCGGCCGCGACGGCCGCCGCGACGAGCTCGCCGGTCCCGTAGCTCGAGGCGGCCTCGGCATCGCGCTCGTCGTCGGCGATCAGCCCCAACCCGCTGGCCTGGGCCATCTCGACGACCGCCGTGCCCCCGTCCTCGAGCAGCGCGAAGCCGACCTGCAGCTCGCGGCCGAGCGGGTCGTGGACCCGCGCCGCCGCGGTCTCGCCGCCGAGCGCGGTGAGCAGCGCCTCCATCGTCCCCTCGCCGCCGTCCGCGACCGGGCACAGGTCGGGCGCGGGCAGGCCCGCGGCCTCGAGGCCGCGGCCGATCGCAGCCGCCACCGCGGTCGCGCGGAACGTCCCCTTGAAGCTGTCGGGGGCGACGAGCACGGGGGCATCGGTCAGGCTGTGAGCGACCATGGCCACCGCGAAGCAGTACACGACGCTCGAGGCCGCCGGGCGCGAGCTGCGGCGGCGAGGCGCCCGAACGGCTCAGCCGTCGAGCTGATCGAGCGTGCACGCGTGCGGGGGCTTGTCCTCGCGCCAGCGCTGGACCTTCGTCCCGTGGCGGATGCGCCCGTCGCTGACGTGGTCGAAGGAGACCTCGACGACGAGCTCGGGGCGCACCTTGACCCACTCGAGCTCACGCGCGTTGTTCCAGCGGCTCGGCTCGCCGACGCCGCGTTCGCCGGTCTCGAAGGGTGCGAGCCTGTCGACGAGCGTGCGCTTCTCGCTCGCGCTGAACCCGCTCGAGTGGCCGACCTCGTGCAGGCGGCCGTCGTCGCCGTAGAGGCCGAGGATCAGCGAGCCGACGGTGCGCTCGGCCTTGCCCGGACGCCATCCGAGGACGACGGCGTCGATCGTGCGCACGCGCTTGACCTTGACCATGCCGACGCGCTCGCCGGGCCGGTACGGCGCGTCGGCATCCTTGGCGATGACGCCCTCGGCATCGTGCAGCCAGTGCTGGGCCTCGGCGGCGCTGCGCACGACCGGCGTCAGCTCGACTGGCGCGGCCACGAGCGCCTCCAGCGCCGCGCGGCGCTCGTCGTAGGGCAGCGCGAGCAGCACGTCGTCGTCACGGGCGAGGAGGTCGAAGGCGAAGTACGTCGCCGGCGTCTCCTCGGCGAGCTTCGCGATCCTCGAGGCCGCGGGGTGGATGCGCTGTCCGAGCGTGTCGAAGGAGCCGGGCACGACGATCTCGCCGTCGAGCACGTAGCGGCCCTCGGGGAAGCGCAGCTCGGGGAAGTAGCGCGTCAGCGTCCGGCCGTTGCGCGACTGCAGCTCGACGTCGGGGCCGTCGACGAAGGCGACGGCGCGAAAGCCGTCCCACTTGGGCTCGTAGGCCCAGCCGTCGCCGCCGGGCAGGGCCGAACGCGAGCGCGCGAGCTGGGGCAGGACCGGCGGGGTCAGCGGCAGGGCCACGCCGACGCAGCTTAGAACCTGCGCGGGCTCGGGGGGCGTAGGTTCGCGCCCGTGACCGGCGCGGGCGTGCCGCCCGCCGCGCGGGTGCGGAGCGTAGCTACGATGGCCCGATGCCGCCCGAGCACGCCACCGTAGCCGAGGAGGAGTACCTCCAGACGCTGTTCTGGCTGCAGGAGGCGGGGCTGCCGATGACGGGCGCGAACGTCGCGCGGGCGATGCAGCTCTCGCCGCCGACCGTCCACGAGATGATCGGACGGCTCGAGCGTGACGGCTACATCACGCGCGCGGGCGACAAGACGATCTCGTTCACCGGCAGCGGCCAGGAGCACGCCGCCGACGTCGTGCGCCGCCACCGCCTCATCGAGCGCTTCCTGACCGACGTGCTCGGCATCCCGTGGGACGACGTGCACGAGGAGGCCGAGCGCCTCGAGCACGCGATGTCGCCGGTGCTCGAGGAGCGCATGCTCGCGGCGATCGGCGACGCCAAGACCTGCCCGCACGGCCATCCGATCGTGGCCGGCACGCGCATCGAGGGCGTGCCGCTGGCCGACGTCGCCGACGGCGCGGCGATCCGCGTCCTGCGCTTCGAGAACGAGGCCGAGGACCTCCTGCACTACCTCAAGGACTCGGGGCTCGAGCCGGGCCTCGAGGGCACCGTCGCCGGGCGCGACGGCGAGCAGGTCCGCGTCATGGCCGGTGGGCGCGACCTGGCGATCGACGCGACCGTGGCGGAGACGGTGTCCGTGGTCGCCGACCCGTCGCCGCCGCCGCGCGTGGCTCTGCCCGAGCAGCTCGTGCTCTCGCGCGAGCGCTACGGGCGCTGACTACGCGGGCGCGGGGGCGCCGCTGAGCGAGCGGTAGGCGTCGGCCAGCCGGCCGATGCCCTCGTCGATCTGCTCGGGGGTCACCCCCGAGTAGGCGAGGCGCAGCGTGTTCTCGCCGCCCTCGAGGAGGAAGTCGGTGCCCTTCACGAACGTCACGCCGCGCTCCGCCGCCGCGAGGAAGAGCGCCTCGACGTCGGTGCCCTCGGGCAGCTCGACCCACATGAAGTATCCGCCCTCGGGGGCCACGTAGCGCGCCTCGGGCAGGTCGCGCTCGAGCGCGGCGACGAGCGCGGCGACCCGCCGGCGCAGGTTCGTGCGCACGGTCGCGATCGAGCCGGCGATCGCGCCCGAGGCGCAGAACTCGTGGACGATCGACTGGGCGACCATGTTCGGGCTGATGTACGTGTTCGTCGCGCGCCGGACGATCGCGCCGATCGTCTCGGTCGGCCCGACGAGGTAGCCCACGCGGATGCCGGGGCAGATCGTCTTGGAGAACGACGACGCGTAGACGACGACGGCGGCGTCGTCGAGCCCGAGCATCGTCGGGAGCGGCTCGCCCGCGAAGCGGATCTCGACGTAGGGGTCGTCCTCGAAGACCGTGAAGCCGTGCTCGCGGGCGAGCGCCAGCAGGGCGTCGCGCTTGGCGCGCGAGAGCGTGTGGCCGGCGGGGTTCTGGAAGTTCGGGATCACGTGCGCGAGCTTCGGGCGCACGCCGGCGCGCAGCAGCGCGCCCAGCGCGTCGACGTCGAGCCCGTCGGGCTCGAGCTCGACTGGGTGGATCTCCGCGCCGCGCTCGCGCAGCCCCAGCAGCGTCCGATCGTAGGTCGGGCGCTCGACGACGACGGCGTCGCCGGGGGCGACGAGCTCGTCGAAGAGGAAGGCGTCGGCCTGCATCGAGCCGTTCGTGACGACGACGTTCTCGACGCCGACGCCGTGGCGCTCGGCGATCCACGCACGCAGCGGCAGGTAGCCGACCGCGGTGCCGTACGCGGTCGTGCCGCCGGGGTCGTTCGCGAAGGCGCGGGCGGCGGCCTCGCGCAGGCCCGCGACGTCGACGATGTCGAGCGACGGAGCGCCCCGGGCGAACGAGATCGTGCTGGCGGCGGGCATGGCGCCAGAGGGTAGTGCGGATGCCGGCACCTGCGGAACCCGGTGACCCGCGGCGTCGGCCGCCTGAGGCCCCTCGCCTCAACGGGCCGGCGCTGCGCTTCCCGCGCCGGCCCGAGGCGGGCGCGCTCGTCAGCCGCGCAGGAGCTCGACCGCGAGCTCGGCCACCTGCGTCGGCGTGCGCCCGACGCGCACGCCGCGGGCCTCGAGCGCCTCGGCCTTCGCCTTCGCGGTCCCCGCCGTCCCTGAGACGATCGCGCCAGCGTGGCCCATCGTCTTGCCCGGCGGCGCCGTGAAGCCGGCGATGTAGGCCACGACGGGCTTGGAGACGTGCTCGGCGATGTAGTCGGCGGCCTCCTCCTCGGCCGATCCGCCGATCTCGCCGGCCATCACGACGAGCTCGGTCTCCGGGTCGGACTCGAAGAGCGCGAGCACGTCGATGAACGACGAGCCCGGGACCGGGTCGCCGCCGATGCCGACGATCGACGAGTTGCCGAAGCCCTGCTGGGCGATCTCGTTGCCGATCTGGTAGGTCAGCGTGCCCGAGCGCGAGACGACGCCGACGTTGCCCGCCTTGAAGAAGGCGGCCGGGATGATCCCGACGTTGGCCTTGCCGGGCGAGAGGACGCCGGGGCAGTTGGGCCCGACGAGCCGTGTGCCCGGGTGGGCCTGGCGGAGATGGTTGAAGACGCGCAGCTCGTCGTGGGCGGGGATGCCCTCGGTGATGGCGACGATGACCGCGATGCCCGCGTCGGCCGCCTCGAGGATCGAGTCGGCGGCGAAGCGCGGGGGTACGAAGATCATCGCCGTGTTCGCGCCGGTCTCGCGGACGGCGTCGACGAAGAGGTTGAAGACGGGGACGCCGTCGACGTCGTGGCCGGCCTTGCCGGGCGTGACGCCGGAGGCGACCTGCGTGCCGTAACGCTTGTTGTTGAGCGCGTGGAACGTGCCCTCGCGCCCGGTGATCCCCGACACGCACAGGCGCGTGTCCTCGTCGACGAGGACGCTCATCGCGCCGCGACGCCTCCGCGCGCCAGCGCCACGACGCGCTCGGCCGCCTCGTTCATCGTGGTCGCGGCGTGGACGTTGGGCAGTGCCGCCGCGGCCAGGATGCGGCGGCCCTCGGCGTCGTTCGTGCCGTCCAGGCGCACGACGAAGGGCACGCCGGGCTCGATCTGGCGGAAGGCCTCCACGAGCCCGTTGGCGACCTCGTCGCAGCGCGTGATGCCGCCGAAGATGTTGAAGAGCACGGCCTTCACGCCCCGGTTGGCGAGGATGACCTCGACGGCGCTCGTGATCGCCTCGGCCTTCGAGCCGCCGCCGGCGTCGAGGAAGTTCGCCGGCCGCCCCCCGTACTGGGCGACGACGTCGAGCGTCGACATCACGAGCCCCGCGCCGTTGCCGAGGATGCCGATGTCGCCGTCGAGGCTGACGTACGTGAGCCCGCGCTCCTTGGCCAGCTGCTCCTGCGGGTCCTCGGCGGAGGGGTCGCGCAGCGCGGCGTTGTCGGGATGGCGGAAGAGCGCGCTGTCGTCGAGCGTGACCTTCGCGTCGAGGGCTCGGACGTCGCGGTCGGCGGTGACGATCAGCGGGTTGACCTCCATCAGCGTCGCCTCCTCGCTGACGAAGGCGCCGTAGAGGCGGCGCAGGAACGTGCCGAGCGGGCGCACGAGGTCGCCGGGGACGTTGGCGGCGTAGGCCAGCCGGCGCCCGTGGAAGTCCTGGAAGCCCAGGAGCGGGTCGACGTGCAGCGTCGCGATCGCGCCGGGGTCCTCCTCGGCGACGGCCTCGATGTCCATGCCGCCGCGCGTGGAGAGCATGAGCAGCGGGCGCTTGGCGCTGCGGTCGAAGATGATCGAGGCGTAGAGCTCGGCCTCGATCTGCGAGGCGCCCTCGACCCAGACCTCGTGGACCGTGAAGCCGCGCAGGTCCATGCCGAGGATCGCGTCGGCGTGCCCGCGGGCCTCGCCTTCGTCCTGGGCGAGCTTGATGCCGCCGGCCTTGCCGCGGCCGCCGATCTGCACCTGCGCCTTGACGACGACCGGGAACCCGATCTCCTTGGCGGCCGCGACGGCCTCGTCGACGGTCCGGGCGTGGCGCCCGGTGGGGACCGGGATGCCGTGACGGGCGAAGAGCTGCTTGCCCTGGTACTCGAGCAGGTCCATGGCCGGGGGCGGACTCTATATCCACAACGCCCCCGCCGGCGCCCGATGGCAGAATGCCCGGCCCATGGCGCTCCCCTCCAAGGTCACGTTTGTCACGTTCGACGTCTACGGCACGCTCATCGACTGGGAGGGTGGGGTCTTCGGCGCCTTTCGCCGCGAGGCCGAGCGCGACGGCTTCACGATCGACGACCCGCAGGAGATCATCGCGCGCTTCCACGAGTACGAGCGCGAGATCGAGAGCGGCTCCTACGAGCTCTACGCGGAGGTCCTGCGCCGGGTGGCCGTGCGCATCGCCAAGGACATCGGGTGGCCGCTGGAGCCCTCGCGCGCGGGCTTCCTACCCGACTCCGTGCAGCGCTGGGCGCCGTTCAAGGAGACCAACACGCAGCTCACCAAGCTCGGCCGGAAGTTCTCGACCGGCCTGATCTCCAACGTCGACGACAAGCTCCTCGGCCAGACGCGCCGCCACATCCCGCACGACTTCGACCTCGTCGTCACCGCCCAGCAGGTGCGCTCCTACAAGCCCGATCCGGCGCACTTCAAGGAATGCGCGCGGCGCATCGGCACCAAGAAGGGCTGGGTCCACGTCGCGGCGAGCTACTACCACGACATCGAGCCGTGCTTGAAGGAGAAGGTCCCGGTGATCTGGGTCAACCGCAATCGCGAGGAGCTCGAGTCCGGCCAGCGCAAGCCGACGGCCGAGGTCAAGACGCTCCTGGAGGCGGCCAAGCTCCTCGGGGTCTAGTGGGCCTTCTCGCAACGTTTGACCGCAAACGGCGGACGCCGATCACCGCCTGGCTTTGTCCTCGGTCGCGGCAATGGCTCCACCATTGCTCGCGGGCCGGGTGGGTTCGTCTCACGCCAGTCGGTGCCGGCGCCTCGCCGTTTGCGGTCAAACGTCACGAGAAGGCCCACTAGTGCAGGTCGTCAGCCTCAGCGCTGACGTCGTCGTGGCCCGCAGCGAGATGTGGCAGACGACGTGCACGGTGGTCCACCGGGGCGGCGAGTGCTTCGTCGTCGACTCGCCCGTCTTCCAGTCCGAGCTCGAGGCGCTGCCGGTGATCGTCGAGCGGGCGGGCTGGACGCTCTCGGGCCTGCTGTGCACGCACGCCGACTGGGACCACGTCCTCGGGCGCCTCGCGTTTCCCGCCGCGGCGCTCGGGTGCGCGGAGACGACGGCGGCGCGCCTGCGGGCCGAGCCCGGCGACGCCCAGCGCTCCCTGCGCGAGTTCGACGAGGCCAACTACGTCGAGCGGCCGCGGCCGCTCTCGCTCGGACACGTGCAGGCCCTGCCCGTGCCGGGCAAGCTCGAGATCGGCGGGGCCGAGATCGAGCTCGTCCCGGCCGACGGCCACACCCACGACGGCATGGCGCTGTGGCTCGAGTGGGCGGGCGTGCTCGTCTGCGGCGACTACCTGCTGCCCGTCGAGATCCCGTGGCTGCAGCAGCACGGCGACCGCGACGCCTACCTCGCCACGCTCGGCCGGCTGAAGCCCTATGTCGAGCGGGCGTCCTGGGTCGTGCCCGGCCACGGCGGGCCACTCGAGCCGGCGCGGGCGCTCGCCGTCATGCGCGAGGACGTGGCCTACCTGCAGGCGCTGCCGGCCGCCGGCGCGCCGCTGCCGTTCGGGCGGCGCACGAGGGCCCAGCGCGCCCACCACGAGGACAACGTGCGCAAGGCGGGTGGGTGATCCTCCGACGCTGCGGTCGACCCGGCGCTCGAAGGAAGGGGCGCGCCGACATGGTCGTCTGCTCGCTGCTGCCGTCCGACGGTTGACCGCGCCGGCGGCGCCTGCCGGGCGCGACGAGTGCCTATGGTTCGCGCCGCATGGGGACGAACCGGATCGCGCTGCGCCGCCGCAGGCGCGCGATTCGCCGCCGGCGCCTGATCGCGCTCGGGGTCGTCGCGGCGGGCGCGACGCTCGCCGGCGCCGCCGTCGGCGCCGGCGGAGACGGCTCCGACGACGGCGGACCGGGGACGCAGGCCAAGCGCCCCGAGCCGCCCCCGCCGCCGGAGCTGCCGCGCGGCGGGCGCACGATCTTCCCGCGCTACCGGGTCGTCGCCTTCTACGGCGCGCCGCAGGACGCCGGGCTCGGCGCGCTCGGCATCGGCTCGCCCGACCGCGCCGCGGAGCGGCTCGTCGCCCAGGGCCGGCGCTATGCGCGCCCGGGCCGGCCGGTGCTCGAGGCCATGGAGCTCATCGTCACGGTCGCCAACCGCGACCCGGCGACCGACGGCCTCTACCGCAGCCGGCAGAGCGACGCCGTCGTGCGCCGCTATCTGCGCGCGGCCCGGCGCCACAAGATGCTGCTCGTCCTCGACATCCAGCCCGGCCACGCGGACTTCCTCGACGAGGCCCGCCACCTGCGTCGCTGTCTGCGCGAGCCCGACGTCGGGATCGCGCTCGATCCCGAGTGGCACACGCCGGGCGTCGTCCCGGGCACCGCGATCGGGTCGGTCGACGCGGCGAAGGTCAACGCGGTGGCCGACTACGTGGCGGGGATCGTGCGCCGCCACCGCCTGCCCCAGAAGCTCTTCATCGTCCATCAGTTCACGGCGGACATGATCCAGGGCAAGGACGGGGTCAAGCGGCCGCGCGGCCTGGCGATGACGATGAACGTCGACGGCTTCGGGACCCGCCCGGACAAGGTCTCCAAGTACCGCCAGTTCACGCACGACGGCACGCGCTACTACAACGGCTACAAGCTCTTCTACCGGGAGGACACCGGGCTCATGAAGCCGCGCCAGGTCCTCCGGCTGCGCCCGCCGCCCGACCTCGTGGTCTACGAGTAGCCGGTCACGCCGTCGCGCGCCCGGCGCCGAGGCCGGTCTCGGCGCCCGGCGCAGCGGGCGCGCGAGCCTCAGCCTTCGCCGCGGATCAGCGCGATCGTCGCGCCCGTGGTGATCGGGTCGCCCTCCTTGACCGCCAGCTCGGCGATGACCCCCGCCTTGTGGGCCGTGATCTCGTTCTCCATCTTCATCGCCTCGATGATGCAGACGAGCTGGCCCTCCTCGACGGTCTGGCCGGCCTCGACGAGGACCTTCCAGAGGTTGCCCTGCAGCGGGGAGACGAGCTCGTCCGCGCCGCCCGTGGAGGCGCCCGCGGCGCGCTGCGGGCGGCGCGGCGCCGGGCGCCCCGCGGTCGCCGCCGCCGCCGCGCCGTTGGCCGCGAGGGCGCCGGTCGCCGGCGGGCCGATGACCTTGACGTCGAAGCGCCGGCCGGAGACCTCGACGGTGTAGTCCTGCTCGACCTGGGCATCGTCCTCGTCGCCGTCGGCGGGCGCGGCGGGCGCCGGGAAGGCCAGCGCCTTGAGCCAGTCGCGGTCCTCGAGCAGGTCGCGGCACGTCTCGCCGCGGGTCCACTGCTCGGTGCTCAGCAGCGCGACGTGGAACGGCAGCAGCGTCTTGAGCCCGCCGATCTCGAACTCCGCGAGCGCGCGCAGCATCCGCCGCGTCGCCTGCTCGCGGTCGCCGTCCCACACGATCAGCTTGGCGACCATCGGGTCGTACATCGGCGAGACCTCGTCGCCGGCGCGCACGCCGGAGTCGACGCGGACCCCGGGGCCCGCCGGCTCGCGATACCCCGTGATCGTCCCCGGCGCGGGGGCGAAGCGCTTCGAGGCGTCTTCGGCGTTGATCCGGCATTCGATCGCGTGGCCGCGCAGCACGACGTCCTCCTGGGCGACCGAGAGCGGCTCGCCGGCGGCGGCGCGGATGCCCTCCTTGACGATGTCCACGCCGGTCGTCATCTCGCTCACGCAGTGCTCGACCTGCACGCGGGTGTTCATCTCCAGGAAGAAGTACTCGCCGTCGGTCAGCAGGCCCTCGATCGTCCCGGCGCCGACGTAGCCGACGGCCTGCGCGGCGTCGACGCCGATGCGGCCGATGCGCTGGCGCAGCGCCGCGTCGACGGCCGGGGCCGGCGATTCCTCGATCAGCTTCTGGTGGCGGCGCTGGATCGAGCAGTCGCGCTCGCCGAGGTGGATGACGTGGCCGTGGCGGTCGCCGAGGACCTGCACCTCGACGTGGCGCGGGTCGGGCAGGTAGCGCTCGAGGTACACGGTCGCGTCGGAGAAGAACTTGTCGCCCTCGCGGGCGGCGCCATCGAAGGCCGCCTCGAGCTCGCCGGGCTCCAGCGCGACGCGAAAGCCCTTGCCGCCGCCGCCGCCCGCCGCCTTCACCGCCACGGGGAAGCCGATCTCGTCGGTGGCGATGCGCATCGCGTCGTCGAAGGTGTCGACCGCGTCGGTCGTGCCGGGCACGATCGGCACGCCGGCGGCCCGCATCAGCTCGCGGGCGCGGGTCTTCGAGCCCATGGCCTCGATCGCCGACGCCGGCGGCCCGATGAAGGCGATCCCGGCCTCCTCGCACGCACGCGCGAAGGCGGCGTTCTCGGCCAGGAAGCCGTAGCCGGGATGGATCGCCTCGGCGCCCGACTCGCGCGCGACGTCGAGCAGGCGCGCGACGTTGAGATAGCTCTGGGCCGCCGGGGCCGGGCCGAGCAGGTAGGCCTCGTCGGCCCGCGCGACATGGAGCGCGCCCCGGTCGAGCTCGGAGTAGACGGCGACCGGCTGGACGCCGAGCTCCTCGAGCGCGCGGATCACGCGCACCGCGATCTCCCCGCGGTTGGCGACCACGACCTTCGAGAACATGGCCAGAGCCTAGTTGAGGGTGACCGGCCGGGGCCCGGCGATCGGCCTGCGCCGAGTCCCGGCGACCGTCGCCCATGCCTCAGGCCGCGATCATGCCCGCGGCCACCGTGTCGTTCGTGGCCTCGTCGATGAGGATGAACGAGCCCGTGGCGCGGTTCACGGCGTAGGGATCGAACGCGAGCGGGCGCGACGTGCGCAGGCGCACGCGGCCGATGTCGTTGAGCCCGAGCCCCTCCGGCGCGGGCTCGCGCTCGAGCGTCGCGACGTCGACGCGGTCCGCGACGGCCTCGACGATCGCGCGCGCCGTGTGGGCCGCGTGCTTGACGGCCAGCCGGGCGCCGGGCCGCAGCGGCGTCGAGGCCATCCAGCAGAGCTCGGCGTCGAGCTCGCGCGCGAGCGCGGGGCGGTCGCGCGGGCGGCAGACGAGGTCGCCGCGCGAGACGTCGAGGTCGTCGGCGAGCCGCAGCGTGACGCTCTGGGGGGCGACGGCCTCCACGAGCGGGCCGTCGAACGTCTCGACGGCCGCGACCGTCGTGGTGCGCCCGGCGGGGAGCACGACGACCTCGTCGCCGGGGCGTACGACGCCGCCGGCGAGCTGCCCGGCGTAGCCGCGCCCGTCGCGCCCGGCGTCGCGGATGACGTACTGGACGGGGAAGCGCAGCGCGTCGAGCGGACGGTCGTCCGCGATCCGGACGGTCTCGAGGTGCTCGAGCAGCGGCAGGCCGCCGTACCAGGCCAGCGCGTCCGAGCGCTCGACGACGTTGTCGCCGCGCAGCGCGCTGATCGGCACGAAGGCCACGTCGCGCGCGGCGAGGCGGCGGCTGAACGAGCAGAATTCGCGCACGATCGCATCGAAGCGCTCCTCGGAGAAGCCCACGAGGTCCATCTTGTTGACCGCGACCACGAGGTGACGGATGCCGAGCAGCGAGGCGAGGAAGGCGTGGCGGCGCGTCTGGTCGACGACGCCGCGGCGGGCGTCGACGAGGATGACCGCGACGTCCGCCGTCGAGGCGCCGGTGACCATGTTGCGCGTGTACTCGACGTGGCCGGGGGTGTCGGCCAGGATGAAGCTGCGCCGCGGGGTGGCGAAGTAGCGGTAGGCGACGTCGATCGTGATGCCCTGCTCGCGCTCGGCGCGCAGGCCGTCGGTCAGCCGCGCGAGGTCGAGCTGCCCGTCGGCGCCGTGGAGGTCGTCGAGCTGGTCGGCGAGGATCGCCTTGGCGTCGTGCAGCAGCCGGCCGATGAGCGTCGACTTGCCGTCGTCGACCGACCCGGCCGTGGCCAGTCGCAGCAGCGGGGCGTACTCAGAAATATCCGGCCACCTTGCGGTCCTCCATCGCCGCCTCGCTGACGCGGTCGTCCGCCCGCGTCTCGCCGCGCTCGGTCAGCGTGCTCGCGGCGATCTCGGCGACGACGTCCTCGAGCGTCGCCGCCTCCGAGCGCACGGCGCCCGTGCAGCTCAGGTCGCCGACCGTGCGGTAGCGCACGGAGGCGGGGAACGGGCGCTCGCCGGCGAGGCGCTCGACGTGCGGCGAGGCCGCGAGCAGCATGCCGTCGCGGCGGAAGACCGCGCGCTCGTGGGCGAGGTAGATCGACGGCACCTCGAGGGCCTCGGCGAGGATGTACTGCCAGACGTCGAGCTCGGTCCAGTTGGACAGCGGGAAGACGCGGACGTGCTCGCCGCGACGCACGCGGCCGTTGTACAGGTTCCACGGCTCGGGGCGCTGACGGCGCGGGTCCCAGCCGCCGAAGTCGTCGCGGACGGAGAGGATGCGCTCCTTGGCGCGCGCGCGCTCCTCGTCGCGCCGCGCGCCGCCGAAGGCCGCGTCGAAGCCGTGCTCGGCGATCGCGTCGAGCAGCGTCGTCGTCTGCAGCCGGTTGCGCGAGGCGCGCGGGCCGGTCTCCTCGGCGACGCGCCCCGCGTCGATCGACGCCTGCACGGAGGCGACCAGGAGCCGCTCGCCGAGCTCGCCCACGCGCCGGTCGCGGAACGCGATCACCTCGCCGAAGTTGTGGCCCGTGTCCACGTGCAGAAGTGGGAACGGGAAGCGCCCGGGCCGGAACGCCTTCTCGGCCAGGCGCAGCAGGACGATCGAGTCCTTGCCGCCGCTGAAGAGCAGCACGGGACGCTCGAGCTCGGCGGCGACCTCCCGCATGACGTGGATCGCCTCGGACTCGAGCGCCTCGAGGTGGGTGAGCTCGCGCCTCACGCGACGACGTGCAGCCCGCACTCGGTCTTCTCGGACTGCGCCCAGCGCCCCTCGCGCCCGCTGCCCGGGCTCGTGCAGGGCGCGCAGCCGATCGAGTCGTAGCCGCGGTCGTGGAGCTCGTGGTAGGGCAGCTCGCGCTCGTGGATGCGCGCCCACAGCTCGGGCTCGCTCCACGCCGCCAGCGGGTTGTACTTCGCAATCGCGCGCCGCCCGTCCCACTCGACGAGCCGCGCGTGCGCGCGGGTGGGCGCCTGCTCGCGCCGGATCCCGGTGATCCACCCCTGCGCGCCGTCGAGGGCGCGCTGCAGCGCGGCGACCTTGGCCTCGCCGCAGCAGCGCTCGGCGCTCCATTCCCCCACGGCGTCCTGCACCTCGACCTCGACGCCGAAGCGCTCCTCGAAGGCCCGCCAGGCGCGCAGCGTCTCGGGGAAGAGCACGCCCGTGTCGATCGTCACGACGCGCGCGTGCGGGGCGATCCGCACGAGCTCGTCGAGGATCACCGACTCCTCCTTCTGGAACGAGCACAGCATCACGACCCGCTCGTGGCGGGCGGCGAGGGCGAGCGTCTGCGTCAGACCGCGCACTCGCCCTCGCCCCGCTGGACGACGAAGGGGACCTTGCGCTCCCAGTCGACGAAGTGCTCCATCGTCTGCAACCCGAACTCCACGGGCAGCGCGAGCTCGCGCACCTCGTCCTCGAAGGCCTTGGCCCCGACCCGCGCCGCGAAGGCGTTGAAGGGCTCGCCCTCCCCGCGGCCGCCCTCGTAGAGGCGGATCCAGCGCTCGACGGCCTCGGGCACGCGCTTGGCCGGCAGCCGGACCTTCAGCCGCTGCCCGTAGACGATCTCGCCGCCCTCGAAGTTGCCGGCGATATGGGCGACGTAGGCCGGCAGCGTGTGCTCGCCGACCTTGATCGAGGCGCCGTAGAAGCCGATGTTCGCCACGTGGTGCTGGCTGCAGCCGTTCGGGCAGCCGCTCATCTTGATGTGGATGGCGCGGGTGAGCGGGTCGGTGAGCTCCATCGCGCGCACGCGCTCGGCCACCGCCGCGTTGAGGCCCATCGACGAGGTGATGCCGAGCTTGCACGAGTCGGTGCCCGGGCACGAGACCACGTCCTCGATCTCGTCGGCGCCCGCGCCGCCGAGCCCGAGCTCGCCCAGCGCGCGCCAGACCTCGTAGACGCTCTCGTCTCGCACCCAGCGCAGCAGCAGGTTCTGGTGCACGGTCGTGCGCACCCATCCGCCCGAGAAGCGCCGGGCGACGTCGGCGAGGGCGCGGAGCTGCTGCGGGCTGAGGTCGCCGCGCGGGATCTGCACCTGCACCGACGAGAAGCCGGGCTGGCGCTGGGCGCGCACGTTGGCGGAGCGGAAGCGCTCGAACTCGGCCCCGTCCCCGTTGGGGGCGGCGAAGGCGGCCGGCGCCGCGGGCGCCCGCTCCTCCTCGTCGACGTCGAAGCGCAGGCCGGCGACGTCGAAGTCGCGCTCGGCGACCCAGTCGCCGCGCAGCTCCTCGTCGACGAGCTCGCGGAACGCCTCGATGCCGA
Source organism: uncultured Actinomycetes bacterium (assembly GCA_963803375.1). GTDB lineage: Bacteria > Actinomycetota > Thermoleophilia > Solirubrobacterales > Solirubrobacteraceae > JAOPZW01. Next base: position 228,982 of record CAWDMB010000016.1, read on the forward strand.
CCTTGTCGACCATCACCTTCAGCCGGGCGCGGGCGCGGTTGACCCGCAGCCAGTCCTGGCGGTCGAAGATCCTGAAGACGGCCTCGGCGACCTTGAGGTACTCGCCGTCGTCGAGGCCGACGAACTCGTAGAGCGTCGGCGCGACGCGCGGCATGATCGAGGTGCCGCCGCCGACGCGGATCTCGACGCCGCGCTCGCCGTCGCGCTCGCGCGCGAGGAAGGCGATGTCGTGGATGCCGGTCAGCGCGCGGTCGGCCGGCGAGGCGTCGAAGGCCGTCTTGACCTTGCGCGGCATGAGCTGCGTCGTCGGGTGGCGCACGAAGTAGCGCACGTACGCGCCCGCGTAGGGCGTGAGGTCGAAGAGCTCGTCCGGCGCGACGCCGGCCCACGGGTCGCCCGTGACGTTGCGCACGGTGTTGCCGCAGCCCTCGCGGCTCGAGAGGCCGCTGTCGGAGATGATCCGGATGAACGCCGCCGCGTCGGGCAGCGGCATGTGGTGCACCTGGATGTTCTGGCGGGTGGTGATGTGGCCCTTGTTCAGGGGCGCGTAGCGCTCGATCGCCGCGGCGAAGGCCTCGAGCTGCTCGGGCGTCACGCCGCCCATCGGAAGCTTCACGCGGACCATCTGGACGTCGGCCTGGCGCTGGCCGTAGACGCCCTGCTTGAGGCGGAAGCCGACGAACTCGGTCTCGGGCGTGTCGCCGCGCATGAACGCGGCGGCCTCGGTGTCGAAGTCGTCGAACTCGCGCTCGAGGATCGGGATGACGTGCCCCGGGACGTCCTCGACGACCTCGGGGTTCTCCAGCGAGCCGCGGCGGCCCTGGACGGTGGCGGGCTCCATCGGGGAAATATACACATACCCCGACCGAGATTAGGTTGTTTGCTCGGCCGGGAACGATCGCGCGCCCTTGGCGTCCCCCTCATCATGGCGTCGACGCGCAGCGACAAGGTCCCCGGGCCGAGCCGATGATCCCGGGGTTCGACCCGGCGTCCGCGTCGCGCAGGCTCGAGGCGCTCGTCGCCGCGATCCAGGCCTTCCCGCCCGATCGCCAGCCCGCGGTGCTGCGCGAGTATCTCGACGCCGAGCTCGGCCGCCTCGAGGCGATGGAGGACGCCCACCACGCCTTCCTGGGCGAATGCGTGCTCCTGGCCGTCGACAACATGCAGGACGCGCGGCTGCAGTCGGTCGAGGACCGCCTCGCCGCGCTCGAGAGCCCCGACGGCCCGTCGATCGCGGAGACGCTCACTGAGGCCGCGCTGGTCTTCGCGCTGTCCTTGGCGACCTTGGCGGCCGTCGAGACGGTGGGCGGTGCCGTCCTGCTCTGGGCCGGCCAGGCGGCGTTGGCGCCCGTCGCGCGCAAGGCGGTCGAGGAGGCCGATCAGGCGCTCCTGACCACGGCGCGCACCCAGGTGAGCTCTCTGAGCCAGCTGCAGGCGACGCAGACGCTCCGGGCCGAGCACCTCAGAGGAGTCGCGACGGTGCTGGACGGCTTGCGCGGCGGGTCGCTGTCGTCGGCGCTGTGGCAGGTCGGCAAGGCGCTGCTCAACCCGATCGCGACGGCCAAGAGCATCGCCGAGGCCATGTCCAAGACGTTCACGGTCACGGCCGAGATCGAGGCGACCCAAGCGAAGATGCTCGTCAGCCACCTGGCCATGGCCGAAGGCATGGAGGCCTCGGTCGCGGCCCGTATGGCCTACGACAAGGCGCTCATCGGCGACGCTGCCCGCCCCGACGCTCAGTGGCGCAAGTTCCTCGACGACGCGAGCGGCGGCCTGGCCCTCGCGCCGGCGTACAGCGTCTTCCAGAACCTCTGGAAGAACGTCCCGCCGTCGGGGCAGCCGAGCGCGGACACGGTCGCCGAGCCGTTCATGGCCTCGACGCCCGCGGGGAGGCTGCTCACCCTCATGCGCGAGAATCGCCTCGCCGTCCGCGAGGAGTACGCCGTCCTGCGTGCGGGCCTGCGCTTCCGCACCGACGACAGCTTCGTCGCGGACCCCCTGGTCAGCCAGCTCAGCGGGCTGGTCACGGAGCTCGCTCCGCTGCGAAGCGCCTATCGCGCGCTCGACGACACCGTGCGCCCGCTCATCGTCCGCGGCTACGAGGCCGCGCTGTGGTGGGCCTACCTCCAGACGAACGGGATGCTGGCGCGGGTCGAGGCTGCCGGCTATGAGACCGACAGCGACGAGCTGGAGACGGGTGAGATCGTCGAGGGGCACGTCATCACCGAGGCGCCTCCGCGCGTGGTGCCGGCCCCGACCGTCTATCTGGACCCGCTGCCTCCGCAGGACCTCTACGTCTACGAGGCCGACTTCTACCCGGGCGTGCCGCTGCTGGCCGAGGAGCGCGCCGAGTACCTCTACACGACGTTCGCCGAGCCCTACTTCCGCGTCCCCGAGCATGCCGCGACTCTTCCCTTCGCCTACAGCCCCGCCAACTACGTCGGCGTCAGGGCCCAGCCCAAGCGGCTCTACGGCGGACTGATCACGAACTTCGAGCGGGCGCGGCGGGTCGACGAGATGCGCCTCACGGCGATCCTGTTCTTCCTCAAGCTCCCCGAGCTTGAGGATCCCACCTCGTCCGGGCTGCTCGGCGCGCTGGGCGAGCTGCGGGGAAGCCCGCCGAGCGCGGCGGGCTGGATGGCGCTGCATCCTGCCGCGACGCCCGCGCCGCCGCCCAACCCGCTCACGGACGGCTCGGTTGCGCGCGCCTCGCGGGCGGCCGCGCCGGCCCTGGCCGCGCTGCTGTCCGACACCGGCGTCCTCAGCCGCACGTTCTACGAGACCCAGCGGGGCGAGCTGCTCGCAGCCACCAACGAGCTGCGCAGCGACATCACCGAGATGCAGGCGCTCGCGGCCGGCAACCTCACCCCCGCCACGTCCACCCGCGGCCTCGACGTCGAGGCCTACGACGAGCTCATCATGTCGAGCAGAAGCAGCTGCTCGACCTCTACGCCCGGGTCCTGACCACCGCTCAGTTCGACGAGGCCGAGGTCACGGTCATCAAGACCCACTTCGAAGCGCTCGTCAAGCGTCTGGCCACATGGACGCTTCCTGCGACCACCGCGAAGCCGCAGGCCTCGCCCTTCCGCTTCGCGACCCCGTCTTCGACCCGATAACCCAGAGGAGCCTTCCCATGGCCACGTCCCAGGAGCTGTTCCGCTTTGCGTCGACCCGCCGGCCCGACCGGGCCGTCATGAGCCAGATCTCGGGTCGCCTCATCGTCGACGGGCGCGAGCCGCGAGCCGGCTCGCTGCGCTCCGAGCTGTTCGGGCCCGGTGAGTTCGAGCCGAAGCTGGCCACGGCCAACGCCTACGCGCATTCGGCCGACTTCCTGGACGTGGACAGCCCGGCGATCGTGGCGCTCGAGCCCTTCGTGGCCTACCTGCGCGAGGCGCTGGCGCCCGACGTCCTCTTGGCCGACGTGGTCGCGGCGATCGCGGAGCGGTTCCCGTTGCTGAGCCGGATCCTGGCCGAGCTGACCCCCGATCGCGCCGACGAGGCCATCGACGCCGCGATGTTCACGATCTGGGACTCGTTCTACGTCCAGACGATCCGCGGCTGCGATCGCTATGTGACCACGAACCACCTGATCGACGCGTTGCGCGCCTATCACGTGCTCGCGCTGCTGGTGGCCGCGCGCAGCGACGGGCTCGAAGGCTGGCCGGGGCTCGCCTTCGACGACTACGACGCCCTCATCGACCTCGAGGCCGCGGCCGCCGGCGCCGCCGGCGCGGCCCGTGCCGCGTCCGCGGGCGTGGCGGCCGCCGCCGCGGCTTCGGCCTTCGCCCCGGCCGGGCGCTTCCGCGTGCCGCTCGAGGTCGGGGCGCTCAAGCCGCCCGCGGTCGCCGATCTGCTGCTCGTCGAGCAGACGCTGCGCCGCTACGAGCTCGGCCAGCTCGGCCGGCTCGAGTCGATCATGCGCGGCGAGCGCCGCGAGCTCACCCTGCGCAGCCTGGCCCGCTCGACCCAGACCACGACGACGGAGACCCTGCAGGAGGAGGAGAGCTCGAGCAGCGTCAAGACCGACGAGCGCTTCCGCCTCGCGACGCAGGCCCAGCAGAGCGCCGAGCAGAGCCTCGGCGTGCAGGCCGGGATCTCGGTCAGCGGGAAGTTCGGCCCCGTCCAGGTCTCGGCCTCGGTCAACGCGTCGTTCAACACCTCGAAGTCGTCGTCGGACTCCACCTCGCAGGAGTACGCGAAGACGATCACCGAGGAGGCCAGCCAGAGCGTCAGGAGCTCCATCAAGGAGAGCTCGTCGCTGACGATCCTCACCGAGAGCGAGGACACGTCGCTGCGCGGCTGGAACAACGAGGGGGGCACCACCAACGTCAACGGCCTCTACCGCTGGGTCGACCAGGTCAACGACGCGAGCCTGAAGAACTACGGCCGGCGCCTGATGCTCTCGCTCAACGTGCCGGAGCCGTCGGCCTTCTACAACGGCCTGCTCGCGCAGCGCGAGGCGGCCGCGACGGCCGAGCTGGAGGAGCCGATGCCGCCGTCGCGGCTCAGCCCGAGCTCGCTGGCGGTCCTTGAGGAGGGCAGCACGGACGGCTTCGAGAGCCATCAGGACCTCGACGAGTCCAACTTCGCGCGGCTCGCCGCTCGCTACGACGTGCCCGTGGAGCTCCCGCCGCGCGCGTACGTCACCGGCAGCAAGACGATCGTCCATCCCGACGCCATGCAGGCCATCGAGGTCAAGGAGCACGACCACCCCAGCGATCTGAGCCTCGTGATGTCCGACAGCACCCTGACGGTCGATCCCGGCTACCGGCTGACCGAGGTCGGCGTGCTCGCGGCCGAGGGCGACCGGGGTGGCCTGGGCAACCTCGTCGACGCCCTCAAGCTCGGCGAGGACGAGGCCAAGGCCGAGGACGCCAACGTCATCCTCGTGCAGGTCGCCGGGATGAGCTTCTACCTCACGGCGTTCAAGGATCCCGACGACGGCGACAAGAAGGTCATCAGGTCGAACTTCAACACCTACCAGCCCATCCCGACCGTCCACCCTCCGGAGTTGGCGCCCTTCGGAGAGCTCGTCCACCCGAGCATCCCGATCACGGTCACCGCGAACTTCGAGGGCATGCTGGCGCTCACCGTCGCCTACCAGGCCGAGCGCACGGCAGAGGCGCTCGACAGCTGGAAGGCCGCCACCTACGCGGCGATCGTCAAGGGCTACACGACCAAGCGCCAGGCCTACGAGCAGTCGCTGACCGTGGCCACGTCGAAGGCCGAGGCCGGCACGCAGGCCCAGACCTTCGCCCTCCGCGAGGATCAGTACCGCAGCATCGAGCTGACCGAGCTCAAGCGTGGGTGCATCGACCTGCTGACCGAGAGCGCGGCGGCCGGCCACAGCTCGATCGCCATCGAGGAGGACGGCACGCCGCGGATAGTCATCGACGAGGCCGAGGGCGCTCTGCACCCCGGCTGGCGCGCGCCGCTGCCCAACGGCTCGGTCGCGGAGTTCTTCGAGCTCGCCTTCGAGTGGGAGAACACGACCTACCAGCTCTACCCCTACTACTGGGCCGGCGCGAGTCGGTGGGCCGACCTCGCGCAGGCCGAGGGCGCCGACCCGATCTTCCAGCAGTTCCTGCGAGCGGGCAGCGCCTCGGTCGCCGTGCCCGTGCGGCCCGGCTACGAGCGCTCGGTGATGTTCTTCCTGAAGACGGGCGACATCTGGGGCGGTGGGTACCTTGCGCTGTTCACCGACCACGACATGCTCGACGCGTACCGCGACGTCGAGCTCGGGCGCCAGTTCGACCCGCCGCTGCAGGTCGGCGAGTCGTGGGAGATCACCCTGCCCACGAGCATGGTCATGCTCCAGGCCGACGAGACGCTGCCCGAGTTCCCGCCAGAGGTGGAGGCCGAGGTCGAGGTCGCGCGCTCGGCGCCCGCGAGGCTGACCGCGGCCCGGGCCGGCAGCAACGGAGGCTGAGGGCCGGGGTCTCTCCGGTCCCGTAGGGTCGAGCCATGGACCGGACGGCCCTCCTGCACGACGCCGCCGACCGCGCGGCCGCTTTTCTCGAGGGACTGCCGGAGGCGCCCGTCGGCCCGCGCGAGACGGATCCGGACGCCCTGCGCGCCGCGCTGGGAGGCCCGCTGCCGGTGGGCGGAGACGACCCCGCGGCGGTGCTCGGCGCGCTGGCGGCGGCGGCTGAGCCGGGGCTCATGCGCAGCCAGAGCCCGCGCTTCTTCGGGTTCGTCATCGGCGGGGCGACGCCCGCCGCGCTGGCCGCCGACTGGCTCGCGTCGGCCTGGGATCAGAACGCCTGCCTCTACGTCGCCGCGCCGGCCGCGGCGATCGCCGAGGAGGTCGTCGGCGGCTGGCTCGCGGGGCTGCTCGGCCTGCCGGAGGACGCGTCGTTCACGCTGACCACGGGCTGCCAGATGGCGCACGTGACGTGCCTGGCCGCGGCGCGCCACGCCGTGCTGGCCCGCGCCGGCTGGGACGCGGAGGCGGGCGGCCTCCAAGGCGCGCCGCGCGTGCGCGTCCTGACCGGGGCCGCGCGGCACGTCACGGTCGATCGCGCCGTGCGCCTTCTCGGCCTGGGCACGGACGCGCTCGTCCCCGTGGCCGTCGACGGCGAGGGGCGGATGGAACCGGCGGCGCTGGCCGAGGCGCTCGTCGCCGGCGAGGGGCCGGCGATCGTCGTCGCCCAGGCGGGGGAGGTCAACACGGGCGCCTTCGACCCGCTCGACGCGATCGCCGACGCCGCCGCCGAGGCCGGCGCCTGGGTCCACGTCGACGGCGCGTTCGGCCTGTGGGCCGCGGCGAGCCCGGCCCGGCGCCCCCTCACTGCCGGCGCCGGGTGCGCCGACTCCTGGGCCACCGACGCCCACAAGTGGCTCAACGTGCCCTACGACGCGGGCCTCGCGTTCTGCGCGCACCCGGCCGATCACCGGGCGGCGATGTCGGCGGGCGCGGCCTACCTCGCACCGGGCGCGCGCGACGGCCTCGACTGGGCGCCCGAGGCCTCGCGGCGCGCGCGCGCCTTCACGGTGTGGGCGGCGCTGCGCGCGCTCGGGCGCGATGGCGTCGCCGACCTCGTCGAGCGCTGCTGCACGGCCGCCACGCGCTTCGCCGAGATCCTGGGCGAGGAGCCCGGCGTCGAGGTCCTCAACGACGTCGTCCTCAACCAGGTGCTCGTGCGCTTCGGCGATGACGACGACGCGACCGATGCCGTCATCGCCGCCGTCCAGGCCGACGGCACGTGCTGGCTGGGCGGCACGGTCTGGCGCGGGCGGCGCGCGATGCGGATCTCGGTTTCCAACTGGGCGACGACGCTCAGCGACGTCGATCGCTCGGCCGCAGCGATTCTCGCCGCCGCTCGAGCTCGTCGCGCTCGACCGCGTTCGCGCTGAGGTCGATCGCCCGCGCGTAGGCGGCGTCGGCGCCGCCGGCGTCGCCCGCCCGGCGCAGGAGCTCGGCGCGCGCCGCGTGCAGGGGTTGGTAGCCGTCGAGGCCGCGGACCGCCTCGAGCAGGGCCAGGCCCGCCCGCGGCCCGTCGGCCATCCCGACCGCCACCGCGCGGTTGACGTCGACGACGGGCGAGGGCGCGAGGCGCCCGAGCGTGGCGTAGAGCGCCGCGATCTGCGGCCAGTCGACGGGATCGCGGACGTGCAGCGCCGCAATCGCGGCCTGGACCTGGTAGGGCCCGGGACGGCGCAGGCGCAGCGCGCGCTGCAGCGTGCGGGCGCCCTCGTCGAGGCGCGGGGCGTCCCAACGCGCGCGATCCTGGTCGGGCAGCGCGACGTACCGGCCATCGGCATCGACGCGCGCCGCGCGCCGCCCGTCGTGCAGGAGCATGAGCGCGAGCAGGCCGGCGGCCTCGGCGTCGTCGGGCATGAGCTCGGCGAGCAGCCGCGCAAGGCGGATCGCCTCGGCGCAGAGGTCCTCGCGCACGAGGCGCTCGCCGGCGCTCGCCGCGTAGCCCTCGTTGAAGACGAGGTAGAGCACGGCCAGAACGCCGGCCATGCGATCCGGCAGGTCCTCGTCGCGCGGGACGCGATAGGGGATGCCGGCGGCGGCGATCTTGCGCCTCGCGCGCCAGAGGCGCTGGCTCATCGTCGGCTCGGGGACGAGGAACGCGCGCGCGATCTCGGCGCTGCGCAGACCGCCGAGCGTGCGCAACGTGAGCGCCACACGCGCCGGCATCGACAACGCCGGGTGGCAGCAGGTGAAGATCAGCCGCAGCCGGTCGTCGTCGACCGCGCCCGCGGGCTCGGATGCGTTGCGGTCGATCTCCATGAGCCCGCGCAGGAGCGCCAGGCGGTCGGCGAGCCCGCGCTCGCGGCGCAGGCGATCGATCGCCCGGCGCCGCGCCGCGGTCGTGATCCACGCCCCGGGATTCGCCGGGACGCCGTCGCGCGGCCACGTGGCCAGCGCGACGGCGAAGGCGTCCTGGAGCGCGTCCTCGGCCAGCTCGAAGCTCCCGCCGAGGTGGCGGATGAGCGTGGCCAGAACGCTCCCGGACTCCTCGCGGAAGGCCCGCTCGACCGCGTCCGCGGTCACGACGAGGCGCTCGTCCCCGCCTCGGATCCCTGCGTCGCGTCCGCGTCTTCGAACACCATGACCGGCCGGACCTCGACGTGGCCGGTCTCGATGTGCGGCATGCCCGCCGCGTGGTCGAGCGCGGTGTCGAGATCCGGGGCCTCGATCAGGTAGAAGCCGCCGAGCCACTCCTTCGTGTCGGCGAACGGCCCGTCGGTCACGACCCGCTCGCCGTCGCGGACCGAGAGGGTCGTGGCCGTCTGCGGGGGCTGGAGCCCCTCGCCGGCCTCGTACGCCCCGCTGCTCTGCAGCGCCTCGGTGTAGGTGAACCAGCGGGCGGTCTGGGCCCGACCCTCGGGCGACGCCCGGTCCGGGCCGGCCTCGGGGTCGACGTAGATGATGAGCATGTACTTCATCGATGCCTCCTGGGCTTCGGGGGCCGGCGCCGGTCGCCGGCCTGCGACCGTACGACGAGCGGCGACCACGCCTGCTCTACCGCCGGGGCGCCGATCGGTCAAGTTGGCGCGCAGGCGCTACGCCCACGGCTCGCGGCCGGGTTCGCGCTCGACGCCCTCGGCCCGCGCGGCGAGGAGCCACGGGCTCTCGGGCGCCGGCGCGGGCGCGAGCGGAGGGGCGGTGTCGCGCAGGAAGCGCTCGAGCGCGGCGACGACGGCGGCGGCCTCCTCGGGCGACGCCGAGGGCGCCTCGATGCGCAGGCGGGGGCGGCGATTGGGCACGGATTCTCGTCAGCGGCGCAGCCGCAGCGTCGCGACGGCTCCCGCATGGTCGGAGGGCCAGAGACCGCCGATCCGCTCTCGTGACCGGTCCCCGACGACCCGCGTGCGGACGGCTCTGAGTCGCGGTCGGCTCAGGATGTGGTCGATGTATCGGCTCAACTTCGACACCGGGTTGTCGAGCCGCTCGTCCTGGCCGGCGGTCGGCGGCGCCGCGGGGAACGCGTCGACGAAGCTGGCTCCGACCACGGCCCGCAGCGCCAGCCCCTCGGCGCCGACGTCGCCCGGAGCGGAGTTCAGGTCGCCGACGAGGATCGCCTGTCGGCTGCGTGAGCGAAGCGGGCCGCGCAGCAGCTGCGCGGCCTGGCGTTCGCGGATCGCGCCGTCGTAGGCCTCGAGGTGCGTGTTGACGAAGCGCAGGCGACGGGAGCGCACGGATGCGTCGACCGCCGTCCAGCCGCGCACGGAGCGCACCGGCCCGGTCGGCAACGGAACCGTCAGCAGGCTCGCGTACGTGCCCTTGCGGGTCCCGCGGATCTGCACCCGCGCGTGCTTGCCGGTCCTGACCAGGATGACGTCGCGGATCGTGAGCCGCAGGTCGAAGCCCAGGCTCGTCGGCACCTCGAGGTCGGCCTCCCGCTGCACGACGGCGGCGCGGTATCGCAGGCCTCGTGCGGCGAGGGCGCGCCGCAGCAACGCCAGGAAGTCGTACACGACGACGCTGGCGTCGCGGACGTCGTTCGTCACGCCCCGCGCCGTGCGCCGCCAGAGCGCGACCTCCTGGAGGCCGACGAGATCCGGTCGGGTCGCGCGGATCTCGCGCGCGATCGCCTGCGCCCGCAGCGGGAAGTTCGTCTGCCGGACGACGCCGAGGAGCGCGGTGGCGCGTTGCGCCAGCTGATCGCGGTCCGTCGCCGTGGCCGCGGTGATGATGTCGGCGCCCAGATAGAGGTTGCGCGACATGACCGTGACGTCTGGGCGTGACGGCGCCGCCGCCGCGCCGGCCGGCACGACGAGCGCGAGGCTCGCGAGCGCCACGGCAAGGACACGAGGGGGGGACACGCTCCAGCTCCTAGGACGAAGAGCCGCGAACCTAACAGGCACGGAGGGCGGGACCAGCCGCCTACAGGGGGATGTTGCCGTGCTTGCGCCGCGGCCCCGGCTGGCGCTTGGTCAGCAGCGTCTGGAGCGCGGTGACGACCTTCGGGCGCGTCTCGTGCGGGACGATGACGTCGTCGACGTAGCCGCGCTCGGCGGCGGCGTAGGGGTTGGCGAAGCGCGCCTTGTAGTCGTCGATGAGCTTCTGGCGGCGCTCGTCGGGCGTCGGCGAGCCGGCGATGTCGCGGCGGTAGATGATGTTGACCGCGCCCTCGGGGCCCATGACCGCGACCTCGGCCGTCGGCCACGCGAAGTTGAAGTCGGCGCGCAGGTGCTTGGAGGCCATGACGTCGTAGGCGCCGCCGTAGGCCTTGCGCGTGATGACCGTGATCTTCGGCACCGTCGCCTCGGTGAACGCGTAGAGCAGCTTCGCGCCGTGGCGGATGATGCCGCCCCACTCCTGGCTCGTGCCGGGCAGGAAGCCCGGCACGTCGCAGAACGTCAGCAGCGGGACGTTGAAGGCGTCGCACGTGCGCACGAAGCGCGCGGCCTTGGCGCTCGCGTCGATGTCGAGCACGCCGGCGAGCTGGGCCGGCTGGTTCGCGACGACCCCGATCGCGTGGCCGTCCAGGCGGCTGAAGCCGACGACGATGTTCTTGGCCCAGTGCTCGTGCATCTCGAAGAACTCGCCGTCGTCGACGACGAGGCGGATGACGTTGCGCATGTCGTAGGGCTTGTTCGGGTTGTCGGGGACGACCGCGTCGAGCTCGGGGTCCATGCGCAGCGGGTCGTCGGCGCAAGCCACGCGCGGCGGCGTCTCGAGGTTGTTCTGGGGCAGGAAGCTCATGAGGTAGCGCGTGTCCTGCAGGCACGCGTCCTCGTCCTCGGCCGCGAGGTGCGCGACGCCGGACTTCGAGTTGTGCGCCATCGCGCCGCCGAGCTCCTCGAAGCCCACCTCCTCGCCGGTGACCGTCTTGATCACGTCGGGCCCGGTGATGAACATGTGCGAGGTCTCCTTCACCATGAAGATGAAGTCGGTGATCGCCGGCGAGTAGACGGCGCCGCCCGCGCACGGGCCCATGATCAGGCTGACCTGCGGGATCACCCCCGAGCACTGCACGTTGCGGACGAAGACGTCGCCGTACGCGCCGAGCGAGACGACGCCCTCCTGGATCCGGGCGCCGCCCGAGTCGTTGATGCCGATCACCGGGCAGCCGACCTTTGCGGCCAGGTCCATGATCTTGCCCATCTTGTCGGCCATCACCTCGCCGAGCGAGCCGCCGAAGACCGTGAAGTCCTGGCTGAAGACGCAGACGCGACGCCCGTCGATCGTGCCGTGGCCGGTGACCACGGCATCGCCCCAGGGCCGCGTGCGCTGCATGTCGAACTCGGTCGTGCGGTGGCGCACGAACGTGTCGAGCTCCTGGAAGGACCCGGGATCGAGGAGGTGCTCGATGCGCTCGCGGGCGGTGAGCTTGCCCCTGGCGTGCTGCTTGGCCTCGGCCTCGGGCGAGGAATGCATCGCCGCCTGGCGCAGCTCGGCGAGCTGGCCGAGGCGCTCCTCGATGCTCTCGGGGGTGTGCTGGCGTAGGGTCATCGCGGTGGCGAGTCTATGCGCCCGCGTGCACCGACAGGCCAGTTGCCGTGCCGCGGGCCGGGTCGTTAGGGTGCCGCCCGGTGGGGGTCCCAGCGGGGACAGCGCGCGTCGGTCCAGCCGCCCTGCCGGTGGACGTCGCGCTGCCTCGGCGCGTCGCGCTCGTGCACGACTTCCTCGTCGACCTGCGCGGGGCCGAGCGGACCTTCGAGGCCGTCTGCGACCTGTGGCCCGACGCCGACCTCTTCACCGCCGTCTACGACGAGGAGGGCACCGAGGGCCGCTTCGCCGACCGGCGCGTCCACGCGTCGTTCCTGCAGCGCGTGCGGCCCACGGCCCGCAACTTCCGGACCCTGCTGCCGCTCTACCCGCTGGCGATCGAGCGCCTGGACCTCAGCGGCTACGACCTCGTCGTGTCGAGCTCGAGCGCGTGGGCGCACGGCGTCGTGCCGGCCGCGGACGCCGTCCACGTCTGCTACTGCCACAACCCCTTCCGGTACGCCTGGGACGAGCGCGACGCCACGCTGAAGGCCCGCGCCCCGGTCACCCGGCTCGCCCTGCGCCGGATCCTCGAACGCTGGCAGCGCTGGGACCGCCGCGTCTCGCGGCAGGTCGACCGCTACATCGCCAACTCGCACGTCACCCGCGAGCGCATCGGGCGCCACTTCGCCCGCGACGCGACGGTCATCCACCCGCCAGTGCGCACCGAGCGCTTCGCGCCCGGGCCCGTCGGCGACCATTACGTGCTCGTCTCCGAGCTCGTCGCCCACAAGCGCATCGACGTCGCCGTGCGGGCCTTCGACCGGCTCGGCTGGCCGCTCGTGATCGTCGGCGACGGCCCGGAGGCGCGGCGCATGCGGCGCATGGCCGGGCCGAGCGTGAGCTTCGCCGGGCGCGTCTCGGACGCCCACCTCTGCGAGCTCGTGCGCTCGAGCCGCGCGCTCGTCGTCACCGCCGTGGAGGAGTTCGGCATCGCCGCCGTCGAGGCGCAGGCCGCCGGCCGGCCGGCGATCGTGCCCGACGCCGGGGGTGGCCGCGAGACCGTGCTCGCGGGCGAGACCGGGACCTTCTACGCGACCGGCGACCCCGCGGCGCTGGCGGCGGCGGTCGCGGGCTTCCCGGCCGATAGCGTCGACGCCCGCGCCTGCGTGGCCAACGCGAGCCGCTTCGCGACCGGGCGCTTCCGCCACGCGCTCGGCGCGGCGGTGGCACAGACGTTCGCGACGCGCGGCCCGTCGCCGCGGTGAGCGACGTGGCCGCGACGGCCACGGGTTGCAGCGCGGCTCCCCGAAGCCGCGGTGCTCGGCCCCCGCGCGCGAGAACGCGCCGCCCGGCGGGCTCGAGCACGACCGTGCCGCGCACGCGGTCGCCCTCCCAGGCGACGGTCGTCTCGGGCTCGCGAGCTTGAGTCCAGGCCCTCTTCGCCGTCGGGCGCCGAGGCTCCTGCGCTCGGCGTCATAGAACGTGGCCGCAACGGGCATCGCGACGAGCATGGCCGACGTTCGACTCGCCCACACCGCCGACCTGGACGCCGCCGCGCTCGGGGCCGCCCGAGCGCTCCTGGACGCGGCCTTCGGCGACGGCTTCTCCGACCACGACTGGGATCACGCGCTCGGCGGGATGCACGCGCTCGCGTGGGAGGGCCCCGAGCTCGTCGGGCATGCCGCGGTCGTCCAGCGCCGCATCCTCCACGCAGGCCGGGCGCTGCGCGCGGGCTACGTCGAGGCGGTGGCCGTGCGCGCCGACCGGCGTCGCCGCGGCCACGCGGGGGCGACGATGGCGGCGCTCGAGCGCGTGCTGCGCGGCGCCTACGAGCTCGGCGCGCTGAGCGCCGCCGCCGGCGCCGTGCGCCTCTACCAGGGGCGGGGCTGGCGGCGCTGGGAGGGCCCGACCTCGGCGCTCACGCCGGCCGGGATCGTCCGCACCGAGGACGACGACGGCTCCGTCCACGTCCTCCCGCTGGCGGTCCCACTCGACCTCGGGGGCGAGCTGACCTGCGACTGGCGCGACGGCTCCGTCTGGTAGCTCAGGACCCGCCGCCGCGCCGCTCGCGCTCGCGGTCCTCGCTGCGCCCGATGACGTAGAACGCGCTCGAGACGCCGACGACGCCGCCGACGCCCACGATCAGCAGGCCGGCGGCCTGGAGCGCCACCCGGCCGCCCGAGGCCGCGGCCAGCGCCGAGCCGGCGACGATCAGCGCGAGGGCGGCGAGGAAGCCGCGCACGCCTAGAATCTCGGCCGGTACTCGCCGAAGACGTCCTTCAGCGCTCCGCAGACCTCGCCGAGCGAGGCGCGGTCGCGTAAGGCCTCCCTCATCACCGGCAGCAGGTTCCCCGAGCCGCGCGCGGCCTCGCGCAGCGCCTCGAGGCGGCGGCCGACGAGGCCCTCGTCGCGCGAGGCCTTGAACGCGTCGAGGCGGGCGACCTGCTCGCGCTCGGACTCGGGGTCGACGCGCAGGAGGTCGTGGATCTCGATCTCGTCCTCCTGGTAGCGGTTCACGCCGACGACGACGTCCTGGCCGAGCCGGTAGCGCTCCTGGTAGCCCCAGGCCGACTCGTCGATCTCGCCCGTGATGAACTCGATCGCGTTGACCGAGCCGCCGAGCTCGTCGACCTTGGCGATGAGCTCGAGCGCCCTCGCCTCGATCTCGTCGGTCAGGGCCTCGACGAAGTACGAGCCCGCGAACGGGTCGACGGTGTCGGTCGCCCCCGCCTCGTGGGCGATGATCTGCTGGGTGCGCAGCGCGATCCGGGCCGCGCGCTCGCTCGGCAGCGCCAGCGCCTCGTCGTAGCCGTTGGCGTGCAGCGACTGCGTGCCCCCGCAGACCGCCGCGAAGGCCTGCAGCGCGACGCGGACGATGTTGTTCTCGGCCTGTTGGGCGGTCAGCGTCACGCCGCCGGTCTGCGTGTGGAAGCGCAGCTTGAGCGAGTCCGGGTCGCGTGCGCCGAAGCGCTCGCGCATGATCCGGGCCCACATCCGCCGGGCCGCGCGGAACTTCGCGACCTCCTGGAAGACGTTGTTGTGGCCGTTGAAGAAGAACGCCAGCCGCGGGGCGAACTCGTCGACCGCGAGGCCCGCGTCGATCGCCGCCTGCACGTAGGCGATGCCGCTGCAGAGCGTGAAGGCCACCTCCTGCACGGCCGAGCAGCCCTTCTCACGGAAGTGGTAGCCCGAGATCGAGACCGTGTTCCAGCGCGGGATGCGGTCGCGGCAGTAGGCGAAGAGGTCGGTCGTGAGCCGCATCGTCGGCCCGGGCGGGAAGATGTAGTTGCCGCGGGCGATGTACTCCTTGAGCACGTCGTTCTGCGTCGTGCCCCGCAGCCGCTCGCTCGGGACGCCCTGCTCCTCGCCGACGATCTCGTAGAGGAGCAGCAGCACCGCGGCCGGGGCGTTGATCGTCATCGACGTCGAGACCTGGTCGAGCGGGATCCGGTCGAAGGCCGTGCGCATGTCGTCGATCGTGTCGATGGCCACGCCCGTGCGGCCGACCTCGCCCAGGCAGCGCGGGTTGTCGGAATCCAGCCCGAGCTGGGTCGGGAGGTCGAAGGCCATCGACAGCCCGGTGCCGCCGCGCGCGAGCAGGTAGCGGTAGCGCTCGTTGGACTCCTTCGCGCTCGCGTAGCCGGCGTACTGGCGCATCGTCCACGGCTGGCGGCGGTACATCTCGGGGTGCACGCCGCGCGTGTAGGGCTCGTCGCCGGGGCGCCCGAGGCGCTCGGGCAGGCCCTCGGCGACGTCCTCCTGCGTGTAGAGCGGCTGCACCTCGATGCCGGAGTCCGTGAAGCGGCGCGGGTCGTCGGCCCCAACGATCGGCGCGACGGTCAGGCGTTCCTCGGTGGCCATGGCCCGAACGCTACCGGGGGTACGCTGCCGCCATGGACCCACTCGGCGTGACCGGGGTCAGCGAGCTCGTGCTCGAGGTCGTCGACCTCGAGGCGGCCGAGCGCTTCTACGCGGGGGCGCTCGGCCTGCCCGTCGTCGAGCGCTGGCCGCGGCGCGAGGCGATCTGGGTCATGGCCGGCGATCGCACGCGCCTCGGGCTCTGGCGCCCGCAGGTCGGTCTCGCCGGCGGGCGCGGCGGCGTCCACGTCCACTTCGCGTTACACGTGGTGCCCGAGCGCTTCGACGGCGCCGTCGCCCACCTCCGCGACCGCGGCCTGACCGTGACCGAGCACGCCTTCGAGGGCTACGGCGGCTCGCGCGCGGCGTACGTCGACGACCCCGACGGCAACGTCGTCGAGCTCTGGACGTGGGACGTGGCCGGACACCTGCGATGAGGGTCAGCGTGCGGCTCTTCGCGGCGCTGCGCGAGCGTGCGGGGCGCGACGCGCTCGAGCTCGAGCTGCCCGAGGGCGCGCGCGTGCGCGACGCGCTGGCCGCCGTCGACGAGCTCGCCGGCGGCCTGCCGCTCGTGCTCGCGGTCAACCGCGAGTACGCCGACCCAGGCGACGAGCTGCGCGCGGGCGACGAGCTCGCGCTGATCCCGCCCGTGAGCGGCGGGGAGGTCGCCGCCCTCCACGTCGCGGTGCGCATCGAGCCGCTCTCGCTCGACGCGCTCGTGGCGCGCGTGGGCGACCCGCGGGCCGGCGCGGTCGTGAGCTTCAGCGGCGTGACGCGCGAGGTCGCGTTCCTCGACTACGAGGCCTATGCCGAGATGGCGGCCGAGCAGATGCGCGCGATCGTCGCCGCGGCGGTCGAGCGCCACGGCCTCTGCGCGGCGGCGGCCGAGCACCGCGTGGGCCGCGTCGCGCTCGGCGAGCCGTCGGTGATCGTGGCCGCCAGCGCCCCCCACCGCGGCGAGGCCTTCGCGGGCGCGCGCGAGATCATCGACGCGCTCAAGGCCCGCGCGCCGATCTGGAAGCGCGAGGAGGGCGCCTGGGTCGAGGGCACGTCGCCGGGCTGAACCCCAGCGCGCGGAGGTGCGCTTGTGGTCGAGACGTCCCTTCGGCGACCCAGCGCGCGGACGTCCGCTTGTGGTAGAGACGTCCCTTCGGCGAAGGGAGGCGAGGTCGATGGGCGCCAGGCGATGGACGGTCGGAGTGCTGGGCATCGCGCTCGCGAGCGCGGCGCTGCCCGCGGCGGCGTCGGCGAGCGCGGCGCGCGACGCTCGCGTTCGCGCCGATCTGCTGCGCCTGGTCGGGGCGCCCGCCGGCCCCCCTGGGGCGATCGTCACGCTGCACCGGCACGGACGGGACACCGTGCTGACCGCGGGCGTGGCCGACGTGCGCACGGGCCGGGCGCCGAGGGCGACGGACCACATGCGCATCGCCAGCGTGGCGAAGGCGTTCAGCGGCGCGATCGCCCTGCAGCTCGTGCGCGACGGGCGGCTCGCGCTCGACGACACGATCGCGCGCCGGCGGCCCGACCTGCCCGCCGCGTGGGGCCGCGTGACGCTGCGCCAGCTGCTCGACCACACGAGCGGGCTGCCCGACTACACGGCCTCCGACGGGTTCCGGCGGCAGTTCCAGACGGCTCCGGCGGCCTTCGTGTCCCCGGCCCGCATCATCACGTGGGTCGCGCGCAAGCGCCTCGAGTTCACGCCCGGCTCGCGCTACGCCTACTCGAACACCGACAACATCGTCGTGGGCCTCATCGCCGAGCGGGTCACCGGCCGCTCCTACCGGAGGCTGCTGCGCACGCGCGTCCTGCGGCCGCTCGGGCTGCGCGCGACGAGCTTCCCCGCCACCGTCCGGCTGCCGCGCCCCTTCCTGCACGGCTACGTGACCGAGGCCGGGTCCGAGCCGCAGGACGTCAGCGAGTCGCTGAGCCCCTCGGGCGCGTGGGCGTCGGGCGCGATCGTCTCGACGCCGCTCGATCTCGGCGCCTTCGTGCGCGTCTACGCGTCGGGGCGGCTCTTCGGCGCGCGCCTGCGGCGCGAGCAGCGGCGCTTCGTGGCCGGTGGCGCCTCGAGCCCGCCCGGCCCGGGCGCCAACGCGGCCGGCCTCGCGCTGTTTCGCTACCGCTCGCGCTGCGGGACGGTCTACGGGCACACGGGCAACTTCCCCGGCTACGTGCAGTGGGCGGCCGCCACGGGCGACGGGCGGCGCTCCGTGACGAGCACGCTGAACATCCCCGCGCCCTCGGGCGCCCTGCTCGCCCGGTTGCGCGCGATGCAGGCCGACGCCGTCTGCGCGCTGCTGCGGCGCTAGAGCGCGCCGCCCGCGGCCGCGGGCGCCGTCGGGTCAGCTCCGTCGCCGCCGGGGTGCTCGCGCGCGAGGTACTCCTCGGCCAGCAGCGGGTTCTCGCGGGCGCGCTCGACGACGCGCAGGAGGTCCGACATCGTCGCGACCTCCTCGATCTGCTCCTTGAGGAACCACTGCACGAACTGCTCGGACTGGAAGTCGCCCTCGTCGCGGGCGACCCGGGCGAGCTGCCCGATCTGGTCGCTGACCCGCCGCTCCTGCTCGAGCGCGACGGCCACGGGCTCGACGATGTCGCCGAACGTCGTGGCGGGGGCGCGGACGCCGGGCACGACGGCCTCCTCGCCGGCGTCGAGCAGGTAGCGGACCATCATCAGCGCGTGGTTGCGCTCCTCGAGCGCCTGCGCGTAGAAGAAGGCCGCCAGGCGCGGCAGCGTCTCGGCGTCGTAGAAGACGGCGACCGCGATGTACTGCTGGTGGGCGGCGAACTCGTGGCCGATCTGCTCGTTGAGGCGCTGCACGAAGGCGTGGGCGGGCATGGCTGCAGCGGCAACCTACCATCGGGACCCCGATGGCCCGCACCGTCAAGGCGAAGAAGCGCTGTTGCGAGAGCCGCCCGCGCTGCAAGCGCTGCCCCGTCGTGCTGCGGCGGCTGGCGAAGGCCGGGCTGGCCGAGCGGCGCGGCACGCGCACGTTCGTGCTCGGCGACGACGCGACGAAGAAGGCCGTCCGCGCCGCGCGCGGGCGCTGAGCGCGCCCGAGCCACACGAGCCGCACGTCCCGGGCCGGCGACCGTCACGTAGCCTTCACACCCATGGCCACCTGCCTCGTGACCGGTGGCGCCGGCTTCCTGGGCTCGCATCTGTGCGACGAGCTGCTGCGCCGGCGCCATCGCGTCATCTGCGTCGACAACCTCGAGACCGGGTCGTTGGCGAACATCGAGCACATCCGCGTCCCGGAGTTCGTCCACCTCAACCTCGACATCACGGACCCGTACACCGTCGACGAGCCGGTCGACATCGTCTACCACGCGGCGTCGCCGGCGTCGCCGATCGACTACCTGCGCCTGCCGCTGCACACGCTCAAGGTCGGGTCCTACGGGACGCACCACACGCTCGGGCTGGCCAAGCGGCACCGGGCGCGCTTTCTCATCTTCTCGACCTCCGAGGTCTATGGCGACCCGAAGGTGCACCCGCAGACCGAGGACTACTGGGGCCACGTCAACCCGATCGGCCCGCGCGGCGTCTACGACGAGGCCAAGCGCTACGCCGAGGCGCTGACGATGGCCTACCACCGCCAGCAGGGCGTGGACACGGCCATCGTCCGGATCTTCAACTCGGTCCTGGCCGACGAGCAGGTCCTCTACGACGACGGCCGCGAGCTGCACCGCGAGACCGCCGCCGAGCTGGGTCAACGGCTGGCGAGCCGCGCTGTGGCGGCAGGGTACGTGCCCGCCTTCGGGCCGAGCGGTTGGATGCTGTCCACCGCGGAGCTCACGCCGGCCTTCGAGTACCCGACGGACGGCTTCTCGGTGCCCTCGTTCGGCGAGGACGGAGCGATGCTCGCGACAGAGCCGACGGCATTCATCGGCCACCCGACCGACGAGCGCTGCTACGAGGTGCGAACCCGCTACGGCCGCTCGATCCGCGTCACCGGCCACCACTCGATCTTCGTCGAAGGGCGTGACGGCGAGCCCACCCCGAAGCCCGTCGAGGAGCTCGAGGTGGGCGACCACGTCGCGATCGCCGGGCGGCTCGACGTGCCCGAGCGCAACCGCCGCGCCGTCTCGATGCTCGAGGTCTGGCGCCACGCCGAGCTCGACCCGTGGGACCTGCTCGTCGAAGTCCCAGGTCTCGGCGCGACCGCGTGGGAGCATCGCCGCGACCTGTTCGGCCTGCTCGTCAGCGAGGGTCGCAACGAGGGCCGGAACCGGCGCAACGCAGCATGGGCGAAGCTCATCCGCATGCGGGAGACCCACCGGGTACCGCTGCCGTGCCTGCGCCGTATGGGGCACGAGATACCCGACGGCGCGCTCGTGCGCCGGCGCAGCGGCAACGTCGCCCTGCCCGCGCGGGTCGAGGTCACCGACGGCCTGCTCTGGCTGCTGGGCCTCTGGGTGGCCGAGGGGTCGTGGCACGAGAGCGCTCACGACGCGTTCATCACGATCAGCGCCGACGCGGGGCTTCTGGCTCGAGCTGCGGCGGTCATCGAGCGCGAGCTCGGGCTGCATGTCGTCTGGGCGCCCGCCACCGCGGCGCGGTCGGCCGCCATCTTCGTCCACGCCAGGTTGCTCCTGGAGCTGCTCGCGTTCCTCGGCTTCGGCGCCGGGCGCAAGCGCATCCCGGGCTGGATCCTGGGCTTGCCGCTGAGCCGCCTGAAGTGGTTCATCGAGGGCTATCGCGAGGGCGACGGCGTGCACTCGGGCGCCAACGTCGGTGTGCGCCATTGCTTCAGCACCGTCCACGAGGAGCTCAAGAACGACCTCGTCGTCGCGTTGGCGCGTTTCGGGCTCGTGCCCTCGGTCGGCCGCTACGAGACGACGTGCCGGCCGCGTGGGGGCGAGCGGCGGTTCCCGTTCTGGCTGCTCACCGTCGCCAATGCGATGCCCTGGAGTCCGCTCGCGTGGGACGGAGGCGTCACACAGCGGCTCAACGCCCGTCGGACGGGGGACCTCGTGTGGGCGAGGGTCAGCGAGGTCCGCGAGGTCGCGGCCACGGATCTCGTCTACGACTTCTCGGTGCCGGGATTCGAGAACTTCTGGGCCGGGACGGGCGTGATGGCGAAGAACACCTACGGTGCCAAGATGCGCGCCCACGACGGCCGCGCGATCCCGACCTTCCTGCGCCAGGCGCTCACCGACCGGCCGATCACGGTCTTCGGCGACGGCGGCCAGACGCGGTCGTTCTGCTACGTCGACGACCTCATCCGCGGCATCATCGCGCTCGCCGAGTCTGGCGAGCACGATCCCGTGAACATCGGCAACCCCGACGAGTTCACGCTGCTCGAGCTGGCCGAGGCGGTCATCGGCGTCACCGGCTCGCGGTCGGAGATCGTCTTCGAGGCGCTGCCGACCGACGACCCCAAGCAGCGGCGCCCGGACATCACGCGCGCCCGCACGCTGCTCGGGTGGGAGCCGACCGTCCCGCTGCGCGAGGGCCTACGGCGCACGATCGATCAGGCCGGGGCTGCGGTGCTGGTGGGCTCGACGCGGTGAGGTTGACCGCGACAACGGCGCCCGGCCCCCGTTAGAGCGGCAGATGCCCCTCGAGCAGCCCACGCGCGAGGCGTCCCGCGAGCGCGCCTCCCCGCCGCCCGCCGTCGACCTCGCCTTCGTGGAGCGCGACGTGCGGCGCAAGCGCCCGCCGGCGCTGTCGTTCCTGCTGCGCCTGGACACGCTGCGGCGCCTGGCTCGCGTCGCGACGCTGCTCGCGCTCGACTTCGCGGGCGTCTTCATGGCGATCCTCACCGCGCTGTGCCTCAAGGCGGCGGCGCTGGGGGCCTTCGACCTGCGCGCGTCCGTCGAGCAGACGAAGGACTACGTCCCGTTCGCCTTCCTGGTCACCGCCCTGCTCTTCGCGGGCTCGGGCCTGTACGCCGACCGCGCGCAGCGCCCGGGGCTCACCCGAATCGTCGCCTCGCTCTTCCAGGTCACGGTCGTGGCGCTGATCTTCGCGGTCGTCAGCGGCGAGGAGTTCTCGAGCTACTACATCTTCTACGGCTCGCTCTTCTTCGGGGTGGCGTTCGTCGCGACCCTGCGCTACCTCTACGAGCGCCTGACCGGCTGGCTGCTGCGCCTGGCCGGCTACCAGCGCCGCGCCGTGCTCGTGGGCACCGGGCACCACATCGAGGCCGTCGCCCACGCGCTGGCCGACAGCGCGGACGCGATCAACGTCATCGGCTTCGTCTCGCTCGCGCCCCGGCACCACAACGGGCTGCTGTCGCTGGGCGAGCTGGCGGACATCGGGCGCGTCGTCGTCGACCACCGCGTCGACGAGGTCATCATCGCCGACCCCGCGTTCCCCCAGCCGCAGGCGGTCGAGCTCGTCGACGAGTGCCACCAGCGCGGCGTCGTCGTGCGCGTCGCGCCCTCGACGATGGAGATCCTGATCCATCGCGCCGAGTTCGTGCCCGGGCAGTCGGTGCCGCTCTTCGAGCTCAAGCCGCCGGTGTTCGAGGGCTTCGACTACGCGCTGAAGCGCTCGTTCGACCTCGCCGGCGGCCTCCTGCTGCTCGTCGTCCTCAGCCCGGTGCTGGCGTCGATCGCGCTCGCCATCCGGCTGACCTCGCGCGGGACGGCGATCTACCGATCGGCGCGCCCGGGCATCGGCGGCGCCCCGTTCGCATGCCTGAAGTTCCGCACGATGTACCGCGACGCCGACCAGCGCCAGTCCGACCTCGAGGAGCGCAACGAGGCCACGGGGGCGCTCTTCAAGATCCGCGAGGACCCGCGGATGACGCCGGTCGGGCGCGTGCTGCGGCGCTTCTCGCTCGACGAGCTGCCCCAGCTCTTCAACGTCGTGCGCGGGGAGATGTCGCTCGTCGGACCCCGGCCGCTGCCCCAGCGCGACTACGAGCGCCTCGAGCCGTGGCACAAGAAGCGCTACCTCGTCATGCCGGGGATGACCGGCCTGTGGCAGGTGTCGGGGCGCTCGGACCTCGACTTCGACGACCTCGTGCGCCTCGACTTCCTCTACCTCGAGCGCTGGTCGGTCTTCCTCGATCTCTCGATCCTGGTCAAGACGGTGCCCGCCGTGATCACGCGGCGGGGCGCGTTCTAGGCGTCCGCCGCGAGGTCGAGCGCGACCGCCGCGTCCGCGAAGCGCCGCTGGGTTCCGCCGGAGGTCGAGCGCGACCGCCGCGTCCGCGAAGCGCCGCTGGTTCCGCCGCGAGGTCGAGCGCGACCGCCGCGTCGGCGAAGCGCCGCTGCCCGTCGAGGCGCACCCCGGCGGTCGCGGCGGGCGCGAGCTTCTCGACATACGCTGGCGCGCCATGGAGCCCTGGCGCGAGGCGGTCTGGCGAGCGGTGCCCGAGGACGCCGAGCCCGAGCGCTTCGCCGTGCGCCGCGCGTTCCTGCTCGCCCACGCGCGGGCGGGTCAGCGGGCGCTCGACCTCGGCTGCGGCGACGGGCGCTTCGGGGCCGAGCTGCGGGCGGCGGGCGCGCGCGTCGTCGGCGCCGACGTCGCGCGCGAGGCCGTGCGGCGCGCCCGCGCCCGCGGCCTGGAGGCCGTCGTCGTCGCCGAGGGCGGGCCGCTGCCCTTCGCCGAGGGCGCGTTCGACGTCGTCTGGGCCGGCGAGGTGCTCGAGCACGTCGCCGACGTCGTCGGTCTGCTGGCCGAGGTCCGGCGCGTGCTGGCCTGGGGCGGGACGCTGCTGGTCACGACGCCGTGGCATTGGCGCGTCGTCGTCGCGTCCGATCGCCACTTCGACCCGCGCTCGGACCACCTGCGCTTCTTCAGCGCGCGGACGCTGCGCGCGGTCCTCGGCGCGGCCGGCTTCGCCGACCTCGAGGTGCGCGCGAGCGGGCGCCCGCCGCGCGGCCTGCACGCCGTCGCGCGCTACTCTACTTCATCAGATTGTGTCTTGCGGTAGTGCCAGGCGGCTTCGACCAGCAGTCGGCGGGCGTGGCGTGAGCCGGTTTTGGTGATCGCACCTTGGCGGCGCGTCTCGCCGGAGCTGTTCTCGGAGGGCACCAGCCCGAGGTAGCTCATCAGCCGGCCGGCGCGCTCGAAGCGCTCGAAGTCGCCGACCTCGGCGCACAGCCCGACCGCCGAGAGCGTGTCGATCCCGCGCAGGCAGCGCAGCCTGGCGACGGTATCGGCCCACGGCGAGTCGGGGACGAGCTCGGCGATGCTGACCTCCAGCGCGTCACGGCGCAGCACGAGCGCGTCGATCGCGCCGAGGTAGTCAAGCAGCGTGGCCTGCGCCCCTTGCTCGCCGAGGTCGACCCTGGTCAGCCACGCGCGGTGCCGCGCGCTCCACGCGCCGGCGCTGTCCTCGTAGCGGATGTCATGGCGCAGCAGCAGCTTGCTCAACCGCTGGCGGGCGCGCATCAGATCGCCGCGCAGGTCCTCGCGCGCCCGAACCAGGTCGCGCAGCGCCTCCTCCTGGGTGCTGGGGACCCTGACCGGGTGCAGGCCGTCGATCATCAACAGCCGCAGCACGCGCTCAGCGTCGCGCTGGTCGGTCTTGACGCGATCCTGCGCCGGGCGCTCGATCTTGCCCGGCGCCGCCACGATGCAGCCGATCCCCGCGCCATGCAGCGCGCGCGCCAACCCGTACCCCGTCGGCCCCGCCTCGTACGCCACGCGCGTCGGTCCCAGCAGCGAGGCGCAGAACTCCACCACCTCGCTGGTCGTGCCCGGCAGCCGCCGTGTGCGCAGCTCGCCCGTCGACGCGTCGACGGTCACCGCGAGCACGCTGCGCGCATGAACATCCAGACCAGCCCAGCTGCGAACCTGTGCCATGGTCGGTACCTCCTATGCGGTTGTGGCCCCGCCGCGCGAGGACCAGTCGCGCGGCGCGAACATCCCCCGATCGCCGTCGGAGGGACCGGCCATGCCTACCAGCAAGACCGGACGTCAGTGCTAGTGGCCCTTCTCGCAACGTCTGACCGCAAACGGCGGACGCCGATCACCGCCTGGCTTTGTCCTCGGTCGCGGCAATGGCTCCACCATTGCTCGCGGGCCGGGTGGGTTCGTCTCTCGCCAGTCGGCGCCGGCGCCTCGCCGATTCCGGCCCAACGTCACGAGAAGACCCACTAGGACGCCAGCCGGATGGCCTGCAGGTAGGTCCGCTGGACCGCGGGCGAGCGCGGGTCGAGGTAGAGCGCGCCGCCGAGCGCGTCGAGGGCGCGCCGGCGGTGGCCCTGGGCGACCTGGAACTGCGCGAGCGCCAGCCACGTCGCCGGGTTGGCGGGTTGCAGGCGGACGGCGGCCTCGAGCGCGGCGCGGGCGGCGTCGGGCCGCCCGGCCTGCTGCTCGACGGCCGCGCGCTCGAACAGCGGCTCGGCCGACAGCGGGTTGCGGTCCTCGGCGCGGGCGACCTCGGCCCGGGCGGCGGTGATCCGTCCCGCCTCGGCGAGCGCGAGCGCGTCGTTGCCCGCGTC
Organism: uncultured Actinomycetes bacterium; assembly: GCA_963803375.1. Lineage (GTDB taxonomy): Bacteria > Actinomycetota > Thermoleophilia > Solirubrobacterales > Solirubrobacteraceae > JAOPZW01. The sequence goes on from CAWDMB010000016.1 coordinate 254,138, forward strand.
GGCCGAGCGCAGCGGCTGCCAGGTCGTCCACGCGGCCAGGGCGGCCGCGACGAGCACGGCGCACGCCAGCGCGAGCCGCCACGGCGCCGTGGCCAGGCCGCGGCGGCGGCGCACCGGTTCGTCCACCGGCCCGCGCCCGGCAACCCAGCCCGCGCAGAGCAGGGCGACGATCGCGGTGCCGGGCACGAACCAGGTCCAGTCGACGAACGAGTGGACTCCGAAGACGACGACGACCGCGGCCATCGTGGCCAGGCCGATGCGCTCCGGGCTCCACGGGCGCCGGCGCCCCGGCCCCCAGAGCATGAGCGCGCGCCCGGCGGCGGCGAGCCACGCCGCGAGCAGCGCCAGCGAGACGGCGGCGCCGGCGAGCCCGAGGTCCGCGAGCGTCTGGACGGCGTAGCCGTGGGCGTGGCGGACCTCGAGCGTGTCGCGCCGGTAGCGCGGTCGCAGGGTCGCGTACCCGCCCGCGCCGACCCCGACCGCCTTGTGGTCGCGGAAGATCTTCAGCGCCTCGTTCCAGTAGCGCGCGCGGACGCTGCCCACGGCGGTCAGGCGGTCGGGCGCGTTGGCGGGCGTCGCCGCGTTGGGGTCCGTGAGGTCCTTCCAGCCCTTGGAGATCGAGCCGCCCAGCCCGCGGTCGGAGATCGCGAGCACGGCCAGGAGCGCGAGCGGCAGGAGCGCGACCCCGCAGATCACGGCCGCGCCGGCCTGCCGCCGCGTCCCCGGCGACGGCGCGCGGCGCGCGGACGCGAAGCCGATCGCCAGGCCGGCGATCAGCAGGACGACGAGCATCGCGAGGATCGCCGCGCCGAGCTCGTGGCCGGCCGCCTCGCGGGCGTCGAGCGCGACCCGGTCTTCGCTCAAGGCGTCCATCGAGAACGCCCACGCGGCGACGAGAAGGCCTCCGAGGACGCCGACCGCGAGCACGACGACGCCGCGCAGGCGCAGCGGCACGACGGCGAACCAGGCGGCGCAGCCGACCGCGAGGGCGAGCAGCGCGCCGCGCGAGTATGCGAGCAGCACGCTGACTACGAGCAGGCCGAGCACGGGGAAGGCGAGCGCGCTGAGCAGCGCGTGCCCCGAGCGCCGGGCGCCGAGCCACAGGCACGGGGGACCGGCGAGCGCGGCCATGAGCCCGACCGCGTTCCAGTAGCCGAAGGGCTCGCGCAGGCGGGCGTAGACCTCGTCCTCGTTCAGGGCCCCGGGGAAGACCTTCGTGAGCAGCGCGTAGCCGCAGACGACGACCGCGGCGAGGATGACGCCGCCGAGCACCGACGGCCAGCGCTGCGGCGCCAGCCGCACGAGCGCCGCCCCGGCGCCGAGCATGGCGAGGTAGCTCAGCGTGCGGTTGGCCTCGATCCACGCGTCGGAGGGCTCGACCGCCCAGGCGATCGACACGGCCGTGAGGGCGACGAGGGCCCCGAGGCACGCCAGCGTGACGGCCCCCCACAGGCGCCGGGTGTGGCCCCCGGCCACGACCGCCGCGGCGCCGAGCACGCCCGCGCCGAGGTCGACCCCGATCTCGACCCGGGTGAGCGGGCCCAGCTGCAGCCCGCCGTTGGCCTCGAGCGCGATCGCCGCGAGGATCGCCCCGATCGCGATCGTGGTCAGGGCCTGCGCGGTGGCCGCCGGCAGCACCCATCGGCGCCCGAGCGCCCGCGGCTCAGCCGGCGCGGCGTGCGCGGACACGCGACCACGATCCCCAGCCGAGGCCGCCGAGAGCGGCCGCCGCGAGCACCCCGACCATGGCGAGGACCGACGCCGGCAGGTCGTTGTGCGAGCCGTCGATGCCGGCGTCGCCCGGCTTGACGATCTGGCCGGCGAGCTCGACCGGCTTGGCGCCCGCTCGCCCGGCGGCCTGCAGCGCCTTGCGCTCGGCCGGGGTCGCGGGCTGCGTCGTGCCGGCCGCGCTCTCGCCGCCGCCTGCCTCGGCGCCCGGGCCGCTGCCGCCGGCCCCGGCGCCGCCGCCCGAGCCGCCGCCGCCCGAGCCGTCGCCGCCCGAGCCGCCGGCGCCCGAGCCGCCGCCGCCCGAGCGCCGGCCGCCGGCGGCCGCGGCGAGCTGCGCGCGGCGCACGACGTCCCGGCAGGCCGTGTACTCGTCGGTGTCGGCGGGGATCTGGCGCAGCGCCTTGGCGAAGTCGGCCTGCGAGTACGTGCCGTCGACCTGCTCGTCGCGGCAGGCGTCGACGAGCAGCTCCTCGCTGCGGTCGCGAGCGAGGGCCGGCGCGGCGGGGGCGAGCAGGGCGAGGACGACGATGGGGGTGACGAGTCGGCGCATGGCGCGATCGGTGGCGGGGGCGGGACGCCGGCCCTCGCCGGGCAGGGCGGGCAACGCTAGCAGGGGCCTCCTCGCGAGCCGGCGGCGGCCAGCGCCGCCGAGAAGCCGCCGGCCCACGCCTCGAAGTCGTACGGCGCGGCCGCGCGCGCGCCGGCGCCGGCGAGCCGCTCGCGCAGGGCGGGGTCGGCGTGCAGGCGTCGCAGCGCGCCGGCGAGCGCCGGCGCGTCGCCGGCCGGCACGACGAGGCCGGTCTCGCCGTGACGGACGAGACCGCCGGCGGCGGCGCCGACGGCGTCGGTGGCGATGACGGCGGTGCGCTGGTGCATGGCCTCGTTGGCGACGAGCCCCCACGGCTCCAGGAAGCGCCGCGAGCGGATCGACGGTATGACCACAACGTTCGCGCCCCCGTAATGGTTGCGCAGCTCCGCCGGCGCGAGCGGCGCCTCGCCGCCCACGACGACGAGCGCCGCGTCCGCCTCCTGCAGGCCCGAGAGCGCCCAGGCGGCGCGCAGGACCGCGAGGCCCTTCTCCGGCGCCGGGCGCCCGACGAAGAGCGCGGTGAACGGCGCGGCGCGCCGCGGAGCGGGCGCCGGCGCCGTCCAGAAGCGCTGGTCGACGGCCTGCGGCGCGAGCTCCACGCGGCGGGCGCCGTGAGCGCGGGCGAAGGCCGCGACGTGCGGGCCGTAGGCGGCGACCGCGTCGGCGTCGCGGTAAATCGCGGCCATGAGCGGCCGGGCGAGCACGTGGGCGGGCGTCCACAGCTCGCCCCAGAGCGCGCTCCAGAGGACGAAGGGCACGCCGGCCCGGCGCGCGCCCGTCCAGGCAGCGGGCAACGCCGTGCGCCCGGCCGTGCCGCAGGCGACGGCCCGGTAGCGCCCGGAGGCCGCGAGCGCGTGGACCGCGCGCTGGTCGACGTGGCGATGGGGGACGCCGGGGTCCGGCACGCCCGCGGTCGCGTGGTGCGAGCGCCCGCCGAAGAGCGCGAGCTCGATCCGCTCGCGACGGTGCAGCGCCACGAACGCGCCCGCGCGCTCGGGCGGCACGTGGTTGGTGACCAGCAGGACGGGGCGGCTCACCGCAGCGCGTCGTCGTACGCGGCCACCGTCGCGCGCCCGCAGGCCTCCCAGCTGAAGCGCTCGGCCACCGTCGCGCGCGCGGCCGCCCCGAGCTCGTGGCGGAAGCGCGGCTCGGCGAGGAGCGCGTCCAGCTCGGCGGCCAGCGCCTCGACGTCCCCCGGCGGCACGAGCCGCATCCCGCCCCCCGCGGCCGCGATCTCCTCCGGCCCGGGCTCGCCGCGCGCGCCGACGGCCGGCATTCCCGCGGCCATCGCCTCGACGTAGGCGACGCCGAAGGCCTCGTCGACGCTCGGCATGACGAACGCCCAGCCCGCGCGCGCCCGGCGCAGCGCCTCGGCGTGCTCGAGCTGCCCGGCGAGCTCGACGCGGTCGCCCAGGTCGAGCTCGGCGGTCAGCCGCTCGAGCGCCGGGCGCTCGGGACCGTCGCCGACGACGAGGTAGCGCAGCTCGGGGTGGCGGTCGCGCAGCAGCCAGAGCGCGCGCAGCACGTCGGCGTGGCGCTTGCGCGCGACGAGATGCCCGACGGTGACGAGCGTCGGCCGGGTCGCCGGCGCGAGCGCCGACTCGGGCGGGACGTCGGTGCCGAGGTGCACGACGCGACTCGCACGCGCGCCGAGGTCGCGGCAGGCGCGCTCGATCCCCGCGCTGTTGGCGATCACGAGCCGCGCCCGCTCGTAGACGCGCCGCACCGCGCGCGCGCCGCCGCGCACGCGGGGGGCGGTGAAGAGCACGTCGCCGCCGTGGACGGAGACCACGAGCGGCGCCCCGATGCGCGCCCGCAGCACCGCGTCGGCGGCGGGCACGGCGTTGTGGGCGTGGACGAGGTCGAACGCGAAGCGCGCGCGCAGACGCCGCAGCGCGAGCGCGAGCGGGGCCGCCGCCCACGCGCCCCACGACGCGTAGGAGCGGGAGCGCGGCGGGGCCAGGAAGCGCACGTAGCGCACGTCGAGGCCGTCGATGACGACGGACGCGGGCTGGGCGGTCAGCGTGCGGGCGACGCGCACGACGTCCCCCGGCGCCGTGGCCCGTGGCGGCACCGGGCGGTGGAGCACGAGCACGCGGACGTCGGCGCCGGCGTCGCGCGCGGCGAGCGCCTGACGGTGCGCCCAGATCCCGAGCACCGGGTCGTGGGCGCGGGGGTAGAACTCGGCGACGACCGCGACCTTCAGCGGAGCCGCACCGCCCGGCTGCGGCGCTGGGCGTGGTGCCTGGTCCCGGCCGGCGCGGCTCGCCGGCGCCGGCCGCGGCGCGCCGCGCGGGCCGGGGCGGCGACGGCGATGACCGTCGCGAGCGCGGCCAGAAGCTTCGACACGGCCAGCAGGCTAGCGATGGACGGCGACCGTGCGGACCTCGTCGCGGCGCACGTAGTCGCGCCCGGCGAGGAACGCCTCCGCCTCCGCCGCCGCCTCGGCGCGCGAGTAGCCGCTCGCGACGGGCGCGACGGTGTGCGCGATCGGCGTCGCGTCGACGACGCCGAGCGGCCAGCCGTGCTCGCGCGCGAGCGCCGCCCAGTGCGCGTCGAGGCCCCAGCCCATCCGCAGCGGCGGGAACGGCAGCAGCGTCGCGAACGTGTCGCGATGAAAGGCCGTGACCGGGCCGATCTCGACGAACGTCGTCTCGCGCACGGCGCTGCGTGCCCGCCGCCGCGTCACCGCCCATGCGGCGTGCGAATGGAGGCGATGGGCGGGCTGCGCGAGCCGCAGGCCCGCGTCCTCGGCCGCGGCCAGGAAGGCGTCGAGGAACCCGCGCGGCAGCGCGACGTCGTCGTCGAGCAGCACGAGCCAGTCGAAGTCCTCGACCCGGTGGGCGGCCAGCAGCGCGTTGAGGTTCTCGAACCTGCCACGCCCGGCCGGCGGCGCGGTGTCGAGCTCGACCGCGTGACGTGAGCGGGCGAGCTCGTCCCGCGCCGCGGCCATGATCGACCCCGGGCGCTCGACCCCGAGCACGAGCACGCGCCGGCGCGGCGGGCGTCGGCGGGCGGTCGCCCGCAGGCGCGCGCGGCGGGGCGCGGCGAGGACGTCGAGCCCGCGGTCGCGCGCGCGGCGCAGGGCGCCGCGCCGGCCCGCGACGTGGCCGCTCGTCCCGGACAGGAAGTCGGGCTGCGTCGCGTCGGGGACCGCCGGCGCCAGCGCGACCTGCAGGCGCCCCAGCGCGTGGGCGCTCAGCACCGGGCCGTTGAAGCAGGCGAAGCGCGGGCCGTGCGCCAGGCAGCCGGCCAGCACCCGCAGCTCGGCGGCGAGCGCGGGCGCCGCGCCGGTGCGCGCGTCGTTGCGGCGGCTGGCCCGGCCGCGCGCGAAGGCGGCGCGGCACAGCGCCCGCAGGCGCGCGTCGTCGCCGGCGCGGCGGTGGTCGACGGCGGCGGCGGCGACGTAGCGGATGCGCCCGCCGGCCGCCTTCAGGCGCGCCTGCCACTCCTGCTCGTCGCCGTAGAGGCCCACGCGCTCGTCGAAGCGACCGGCGCGCTCGAGCGCGCTGCGGCGCACCGTCATGTTCGCCCCCCACGCGTGCTCGGCGTCGCGGTCGCGGGGGCCGAGGTCCAGGAACGTGATCGGCGGTCCCTCGCGCCCGCAGAGGCGCACGCGGTGGTCCTCGAAGCGGGCGTGGATCGGGCCGGCGAGCACGCCGACGTCCTCGGGCAGCGCCGCGGCCGCGGCCCGCAGCGCGCGCAGCCACCCCGGCCGCACGGCGACGTCGTCGTCGACGAAGACGAGCAGCTCGGCCGCGGTCGCGTCGATCGCGGTGTTGCGCGCGGCGTTGAGCCCGCGGGTCCGCGGGTGCGCGAGCAGGCGCGCCCCGTGGCGCCCGGCGACGGCGCGGGTCGCCGCGTCGGGGCCGTCGTCGACGACGAGGAGCTCGGCGCCCGCGGCCGCCGCCTGCGGGGCGATCGAGGCGAGCGCGACGTCGAGATAGGCCGCGCGCCGGCGCGTCGGGACGATGACCGCGGTCCTCACGAGGCCAGAGGTTAGGTTGCCGGGCGCGTGATCCTGCTCCTGCACAATCGCTACCGCGTGACCGGCGGTGAGGAGCGCGCGGTCGACGACCTCCGCTGGATGCTGCGCGAGCACCTCGGCGAGGAGGTCGAGCTGCTCGCGCGCGACTCCGCCGCGCTCGGGCGCCCGCGGGCGGCGGTCGCGCTGCTGCGCGGCGGTCTGGCGCCCGACGACGTCGCCGCCGCCGTGCGCCGCACGCGCGCGCGGGCGGTCAGCGCCCACAACCTCACGCCGGCCTTCGGCCCGCGCGCGCTGCACGCCGCGCGCGGCGCGGGCGCGCGGATCGTGCTGCACCTGCACAACTTCCGCCTCGTCTGCGCCGTCGGCACGTGCTTCAACGCCCGCGGCGAGGACTGCACGCGCTGCCGGGGCCGCGACACGCGCCCGGGCGTGCGGCTGGGCTGCCGCGGCTCGGGCCCGGAGGCGGCGGTCTACGCGGCCGGGCTCGCGCTCTGGCAGCGGCGGACGGCGACGGCGGCCGACGCGGTCGTCGTGCCCTCGCGCTTCGCGCGCGAGCGCCTGCGCGTGCTGCGCGCCCCGCTCGATCCCGCCCGCGTCCACGTCGTCCCGCACGTGCTGCGCAGCTTCGCGGCCCGCTCCGCCGCGGCCACCGGCGAGCACGCGCTCGTGGCCTCGCGGCTGGCGGCCGAGAAGGGCGTCGAGGTCGCCGTCGAGGCGTGCGCCCGCGCGGGGCTGCCGCTCGTCGTCGCCGGCGACGGCCCGGAGGCCGGGCGCCTGCGCGCCCGCGCGCCCGCCGGCGTGCGCTTCGCCGGGCGCGTCGGCGACGCCGAGCTCGCGGGCCTGCGCGCGCGTGCCGCGCTGGCGATCGTCCCCTCGCGCGCCGCGGAGACCTTCGGGCTCGCCGCCGCCGAGGCGATGGCGGCGGGCGTGCCGGTGGTGGCGAGCGCGACCGGCGCGCTGACCGAGCTCGTCGGGGCGGCGGCGACCGTCGCGCCCGGCGACGCGGAGGCGCTCGCGGCGGCGGCCGCCGCGCGCTTCGGCGACGCCGCGGCCGGGGAGGCCGGCCTGCGACGCGTCCGCGCCCTGGCGGCGCCCGCGGCGCTGGCGCCGAGCCTCGAGGCGGTCTACCACTAGCATCGCGGCCATGAGGGCCCTGGTCACCGGCGGCGCCGGCTTCATCGGCTCGAACCTCGTCGACGCGCTGCTGGATCGCGGGGACGAGGTCAGCGTCGTCGACGACCTCTCGACCGGCCGGCGCTCCAACCTCGACGGCGCGATCGCCCGCGGCAGCGCCTTCCACGAGGCCGACATCCGCGACGGCGGGCGCCTGCGCAAGCTCGTCGCGGGCGACCGGCCGGACATCGTCTTCCACCTCGCCGCGCAGATCGACGTGCGCAAGTCGATCGAGGACCCCGCCTGGGACGCCGCGATCAACGTGCTCGGCACGATCAACGTGCTCGAGGCTTCGCGGCTGGCCGGGGTCAGGCGCGTCGTCAACACCTCGACGGGCGGCGCCATCTACGGCGAGGTCGACGTCATGCCCACGCCCGAGGACGTGCCGCCGAAGCCGATGGCCGCCTACGGCCAGTCGAAGTTCTGCGCCGAGGCCTACTGCGGCTGGTACGAGCGGCTCTACCGGCTCTCGTGCGTGACGCTGCGCTACGGCAACGTCTTCGGCCCGCGCCAGGACCCGCGCGGTGAGGCCGGCGTGATCGCGATCTTCTGCGGACGCCTGCTCGAGGGGCGCCGCCCGGTGATCTTCGGCGACGGGCGCCAGACGCGCGACTACACGTACGTCGGCGACATCGTCGCCGCCAACCTCGCCGCCGCCGCCCACCCCGAGGCAAACGGCACCTACAACGTGGGGACGGGCGTCGAGTCCTCGGTGCTCGAGGTCCTCGGGGCGCTGCGCGAGGCCGCCGGCGTTGCCGAGGGGGCGCTCGAGCCCGAGTTCGCACCGGCCCGCACGGGCGAGCTGCAGCGCAGCTCGCTCGACGTCTCGCGGGCGCGGGCGGAGCTCGGCTTCGAGGCCGGGACGAGCCTGCTGGACGGCATGCGCAGCACGTTCGACTGGGCGCGCGAGGCGCTCCCATCCGTCCACGACGAGGCCGCCGGGCGCGCCTAGCGTCGCGGACATGAGCGAGCACCCCAGCATCTACCCCGCGCTGCGCTACCGCGACGCCGAGGCCGCGGTCGAGTGGCTCGGCCGGGCCTTCGGCTTCGAGGAGCAGGCGGTCCATCGCGGCGACGACGGCACGATCCAGCACGCCGAGCTGCGCCTGGGCAACGGCCTGGTCATGCTCGGCCAGCACCGCCCGGGCGGATTCTTCGGCGACACCCCGCCGGACCCCGCCGCCTCGCCGCAGTCGATCTACGTCGTCGTCGAGGACGTCGACGCCCACCACGACCGCGCGCGGGCCGCGGGCGCCGAGATCGCACGCGGCCCGGTCGACCAGGACTACGGCTCGCGCGAGTACGCGGCCCGCGACCTGGAGGGCAACCTCTGGTCCTTCGGGACGTACGACCCGTTCGCGGCCTAGCTATAGGCGGCGAACTCCGCCCGAGTGCTGACTAGGGCGTCATATGGACGCCTTTTCCAGCACTCGGCTCATCGCCGGGCCGTGGCACAACTCATCTACTTGGTCGTGTCGCTCGCGACCGTCGGCGACGGCCCGACCGGGGGCTCGTCGGCGACCTGCGCGGGCGAGTCGAGCTTGCCCGGCGCGTCCGTCGGCGGCGGCCCGCCGGGGGGCTCGTCGCCGACCTGCGCGGGCGAGTCGAGCTTGCCCGGCGCGTCCGTCTGCGGCGGCCCGACGGGGGGCTCGTCGGCGACCTGCGCGGGCGAGTCGAGCTTGCCCGGCGCCGCCGTCGCCGGCGGCGAGACGGCCTCCGCGGTCGCGACGGGGCCGATCGGGCGCCCCTGGTCGGGACCGGCGCCGTCGCGGGAGGACGACGAGGACGAGGCGAGCTTGCGCCAGACGACGAGGCCTCCCGCCGCGGCGGCCGGGGCGGCGAGCAGCTTGAGGACCGGACGGCCCCCGACCTTGGCGGTCTTCGCCGTCCCGTAGGCCTTCGTGCCGCCCTTCGCGGCGCGGGCGGCGGCGGAGCCGATCTTGATCGTGGCGAAGATCTTCGCCGCGCCCTTGACGAGGTCGAGCGCCTGGTCGGTGCGGGAGCGGCGGCGGCGGAGCGAGGGAAGTGGTGCCATGAGCGAGCCCCTACCCGGGAGCGTGGGCACCGACGCGCTCCGCGAGCCAATCGACCGTCCGGGCGATGCCGTCGCGCAGGTCGACCTGCGCCTCCCAGCCCAGCAGCGCCCTGGCCTTCTCGACGCTCGGCCAGCGCCGCTGGACGTCGACCGCGAACGAGGGCCGGGGCTCGAGCGCGAAGCCCTCGGGGTCGCGGCCGCACGCTGCCCAGATGACGCGGGCGATCTCCGCCACCGTGAGCTCCTCGGAGGCGCTGACGTTGAAGTCCTCGCCGAGGCCCGCGGGCGACGCGGTCGCCGTGACGACGCCGTCGGCGATGTCGTCGACGTGCGTCAGCGTGCGCGTCTGGGTCCCGTCGCCGAAGATCTCGAGCGGCGCGCCGTCGGGCAGCGCCAGGCACTTCGCGACGACGTCGGGGACCATGTGGGCGAGGCCCGGCTCGTCCTCGGGGAGCTCCCCGGGCCCGTAGGCGTTGAACGGGCGGCAGATCGTGTAGGGCAGCCCGTGCTCCTCGTGGGCGGCGCGGACGTAGACCTCGCCGGTGAGCTTGGAGAACCCGTACGCCGAGCGCGGCGCCGGGCAGCTCCAGAGGTGCTCCTCGGGGGTCGGGAACTCCGTCGCGCGCTCGAACACCATCGAGCTCGAGACGTACGTGAAGCGCTCGACGTCGTAGTCGAGCGCGGCCCGCACGACGGCGTTGTAGAGCGCGTTGTTGACCTCGGTGAGCGTGTGCGGGAGCCGGTGGAAGTTCGCGATCCCGCCGACGATCGCCGCGAGGTGGACGACGTGGCTGCAGCCGCGCGTCGCCGCGCGGGCCTCGTCGAGCGAGCGCAGGTCGCCCGTGTGGACCTCGCAGCCCTCGCGCATCCACGTCGGCGCCTCGCGCTGGTCGGAGACGCGGACCTCGAAGTCGGGGTCGCGCAGCAGCCGCCGCACGACGGCCGCGCCGATCGTCCCCGCGCCGCCCGTGACGAGGACGCGGTTCACAGCTCGACGCCCGTCAGCGCCGCCACCTCGGCGGCGGGGGCGAAGACCTGGGCGGCGCCGAAGCTGTCCCACGGGTCGGCGATCACCGCGTCGGGCCTGGCGCGCTCGGCGATCGCGCGCAGCGGGCCGGGGCCCCGGAAGGCCGCGTGGTTGGTGGCGATGACGACGGCGTCGGCGTCAGTCACGACCTCCTCCAGCGAGGCCGTCGGCGTCGCCACGTGCGGGTCGTGGACGGCGACGTCGGCGAGCTCGCGCTCGAGCAGCCGGACGAGCTTGTGCGCGAGCGAGTCGCGGTCGTCGTCGGTGTCGGCCTTGAAGGCCAGCCCGAGCACGGCGACCCTGCGTCCCGCGAGCGGGCCGAGGCGGCGCTTGAGGCCCTCGACGAAGAACAGCGGCACCGACTCGTGCACGCGCGAGACGGCGAGCAGCATCCCCGGGGCCGGCGAGCGCTCCTCGGAGAACGCGAAGTCCTTGCGCAGGCACGTGCCGGCCGTGAAGCCCGGGGCCGGCATGCCGCCGCGCGGGTAGTCGCGGTTGATGAGGTCGATGACCTCGAAGACGTTGGCCCCGTGCTGCTCGCACTCCATCATCAGGCGGTTGGGCAGCGCGAACATCGCGTAGCGCAGGATGTTCGTCCAGATCTTCGCGAGCTCGGCCTCGATCGGCGTCGTCTGCACGACCGGCGCCCCGAGCGGCTCGAACAGGCGCCCGGCCGCGTCGCCCGAGCGCTCGCCGACGCCGCCGACGATGCACGGCAGCGAGCCGATCTCCTCGAAGAAGCGCCCGGCCGCGATCCGCTCGGGCACGTGCGCCACGGTGACGTCCTCGCCGGCGACGAGGCCCCGCTTCTTGGCCAGGTAGCCGGCGACGAAGTCCGTCGTGCCCGGGGCGATCGTCGAGCGCAGGACGAGCAGGTGGTCCGGGCGCAGGAGCGGGAGCAGGTCGTCGAGGACCGAGCGGACGTCGCGCATGTCGATCTCGATGTGCGAGAACGAGGGCGTGCCGAGCGTGAGCACGATCGCGTCCGCCTGCGCCGCGTCCGACGCGTGCTCGGACCAGTCGACGCGGACGCGGTCGAGGACGCGCTGCGCGCCGGGCTCCTCGAAGGGCATCCGGCCGGCGCGGACGGCGGCGAGGCGCTCGGGGTCGTTGTCGACGCCGAGCACGCTCAGGCCGCGATCGGCGAACGCGAGCGCCAGCGGCAGGCCCACGCGGCCGCAGCCGATGATGGCGACGTCGTACGGGGCGGGCATCGGCGGCTGACGTTAGCGAGCGGCGGCGCGCGAGCGCCGCTGGCGCGCCCACTGGCGCGCGAAGCCCGCCACGAAGCGCGGGTTGTAGCGCAGGTAGCGCCGCCACAGCCGCCGGGGCTCGTGCGCGAGCCGGAAGGCCCACTCGAGGCCGGTGCGCTGCATCCATCGCGGCGCCTGCGGGACGAGGCCCGCGTGGAAGTCGAAGGCCGCGCCGACCCCGACGAGGAGCGCGGGGTGCAGCCGCGGGCGCAGCTCGGCCATCCACTTCTCCTGCTTGGGGACGCCGATGCCGACCCAGACGACGTCGGCCCGCGAGCGGTTGATCTCCGCGACGACGAAGGCCCGCTCGTCGTCGGTCAGCGGGCGGTAGGGCGGCGCGTAGCCGCCGACGATCTGCAGCCCCGGGTGGCGCCGGCGCAGGTTCAGCGCGAGCTGCACGAGCGCGCCCTGGTTGCGCCCGCCGTAGAGGAAGTGCCGCGCCCCGCTCGTGCGCGAGCGCTCGCAGAAGCGCGCCATCAGGTCCGGCCCGTAGACGCGCTGCGAGAGCGGATGGCCGAGCGCGTTCATCGCCCACACGAGCGGCTGGCCGTCGGGCACGGTCAGCGCCGAGCCGAGGACCGCGGCGCGCAGCTCGTCGTCCTCCGTGCAGGCCATCACCGTGTGGACCGCGGCGACGCAGACGTAGCCCCTGCCGCGGGCCACGATCGTCGCGTCCATCCAGTCCATCGTGCGCTCGTAGTCGGTCAGCGCGAGCGGCACGCCGAGCACGTCGGTCGCCGGCGGCGCGACGGCCGCCTGCAGCGGCGAGGTGGGGGCAGCGGGGGAGGGAAAGGCCATCGGGGCGCCGTGCGAGCGTACGGCACCCGGAACGCAGAGCGAGCGTCGAAGTTCCGACGCAGGGCAACTTGCATAGATTCCAGACCGTGCCCGCCGCCCGCCGCGCGCTCGTCACCGGCATCGGTGGCCAGGACGGCTCGTACCTGGCCGAGCTCCTCGTCGGCGAGGGCTACGACGTCATCGGCATGGTCCGCGGCGAGCCGCGCGGCCTGCGCCGCGACGTCTCCGTGGTGCCCGGCGACCTCCTCGATCCGGCCTCGCTGCGGGCGGCGCTCGAGGCCACGCGGCCGCACGAGCTCTACCACCTCGCCGCCCCGACGTTCGTCCCCGCCTCGTGGGAGGACCCGACGGAGACCGTCCAGGCGATCGCCGGCGGCACGGCCGCGCTGCTCGCCGCCGCCCACGCCCTCGACCCCGGGCTGCGCGTGTGGGTGGCCGGCTCGAGCGAGGTCTTCGGCGACGCGGGGGAGTCGCCCCAGCACGAGCGCTCGCCGATGCGCCCGCGCACGCCCTACGGCGTGGCCAAGCTCGCCGCCCACGGGCTCGTCGGCGCGCTGCGCGAGCACCACGGGATGTTCGCCTGCTCGGGACTGACCTACAACCACGAGTCCCCCCGGCGCCCCGAGCGCTTCCTCCCGCGCAAGGTCACCCGCGCGGCGGCGGCGATCGCGCTCGGCCTGCGGGACGAGCTCGTCGTCGGCGACCTGCGCGCGGTGCGCGACTGGTCGCACGCGGCCGACGTCGTCCGCGCCGCCTGGCTCGCGCTCCGGCACGACGAGCCCGGCGACTACGTCGTCGCCAGCGGCGTCGGGCGCACGGTCGGCGAGCTCGTCGACGCGGCCTTCGCCCACGTCGGCCTCGACCCCTCCGCCCACGTCCGCGTCGACCCCGCGCTCGTGCGCCCGCCCGAGGCGACCCCGCCCGTCGGCGACCCGTCGCGCGCGCGGCGCGTGCTCGGCTGGGTGCCGCAGCACGGCTTCGAGGCGATGATCGCCGAGATGGTCGACTCCGACCTCGCCGCGCTGCGCGCGGAGGTCGCGCGCCGGTGAGCTCGCTGCTGCGACCCGCGGCGCAGGCCGTCGGGCTCGTGCTCGGCGAGGGGGTCAGCGTCGGCGCGGGCGTGCTGTTCGGCGCCGGGGTCGTCGTCGAGGACGGGACGGTCGTCGGCGACGGCTGCGTCGTCGAGCACGGCGCGGTCCTCGGCAAGGCGCCGCGGCTCGCGCGGTCCTCGACGGCGCCGCGCGCCACGCCGGCGCCGCTCGTGCTCGGCCGCTCGGTGACGGTCTGCGCGGGCGCGGTCGTCTACGCGGGGGCGCGGCTCGGCGACGAGGCGATCGTCGGCGACGGCGCCCAGGTCCGCGAGCGCACGACGATCGGGGCCGCCAGCGTCGTCGGGCGCGCGAGCAGCGTCGACAACGACGTCGTCGTCGGCGAGCGGGTGAAGCTTCAGACGAACGTCTACATCACCGCCTTCAGCGTCGTCGAGGACGACGTCTTCGTCGGGCCGGGCGCGTCGACGACGAACGACGACACGATGGCCCGCCACGGCCCGGAGCTCACCCTGCGCGGCGCGACGATCCGCCGCGGCGCGCGGATCGGCGGCAGCGCGGTCCTCGTGCCGGGCGTCGACATCGGCGCGGAGGCGTTCGTGGCGGCGGGGGCGGTCGTCACGAGCGACGTCGCGCCGCGGGCGGTCATGGTCGGGGTGCCCGCGCGCCGCGTGCGCGACGTGCGCGACGAGGACCTGCTCGAGCGCTGGCGGTAGCCGGTCGCTCCAGGAGGTTGCACCGTACAGTTGCGCTATGTCCACGCTCGCGTCAGCCGCGCTCTGCGATCGCGAGCGGCTGCTCCTCGAGCGCTACGCCGACGCACTCGAGGCGGCCCTGGGCGACACGTTGCGAGCGGTCTGGCTGTTCGGGTCGCGCGCTCGCGGCGAGAGGAGGGGCGAGGATTCCGACGTCGACGTCCTGGTCCTGGTCGACGACGACTCGTGGCCGAAGAAGGAGCGGATCCGCACCATGCTCCACACGCTCGCGCGCGATCTCGGGCTCGACGATGTCGCCTGGTCGTTCTCGATCCACATCCACACGCCGGCGTGGTTGCGTGAGCGGAGAGCCATCGGGTCGTTCTTCATCGACGAGGTCGATCGGCCAAGGTCGTCGTCGTCGCCGGCCGGCTGTGAGCCCACGCTCGTCTGAGCTGCTGCTGGCGGCGAGGCGGCGACTGCGTGCGGCCGCCGCCGCCGCGGATCAAGACCCCTCTGGCGCGATCAGCCTCGGGTAGTACTCGATGCTGTACGCGGCACGCGCGGCGCTGAGCGAACGCGATCTGCAGCCCCGTTCGCACCGGGGAACGTGGCACGAGTTTCGACGAGTCTTCGTCGAACCCGGCGAGTTCGACGCTGAGCTCGCGGCCGCGGCCCAGTCGACGCAGCCCGAACGTGAGCAGGCCGACTACGACGCGTGGCAGGCTCCCGCCGAGGATGCCGAGCGCATCCTCGGCACGGCCGAACGCTTCCTCAAGGCGGTCGGCGACCTCGTCGAGTGACGCTGCGCGCGTCAGGCGGCGGCGAGGGGAGCGTGGCGAGGTGCGGTGGTCACGACGCGAGCATCGTCGGCCGTGAGCGACGGTCCATGGGCTCCTCGGCGGAAGCTCAGGTCGCGAGCCGCTCGAGGTCAGCCCGCGTCATCAGCCGGATGAGCTCCTCGAAGTTCGTCGTCGGCTCCCAGCCGAGGTCGCGCTTGGCCTTGGTCGGATCGCCGATCAGCAGGTCGACCTCCGCGGGGCGCACGAACTGCGGGTCGATCTCGACGTAGCGCTCCCAGTCCTCGACGCCGGCCTCGTCGAACGCGATCCGCACGCAGTCGCGCACGGTGTGCGTCTGGTTCGTGGCGATGACGTAGTCGTCGGCGAGGTCCTGCTGGAGCATCAGCCACATCGCCACGACGTAGTCCTTGGCATAGCCCCAGTCGCGGTGCGCGTCGAGGTTGCCGAGCGCGAGCTTGTCGCGCACGCCGTGCCTGATCGCCGCCGCGTGCCAGGTGATCTTGCGGGTCACGAACTCGAGCCCGCGACGCTCGGTTATGAGCGAAGGGGCTGCGGGGGCGTAGGGGTAGTGGGACTTGTGGCTGACGTCATCGCGAGCGCGGCCGCGAGCGCGTTGGGGCCCGTGGCGGAGACGTAGAGGTGGCTGGCTGGCGCCCCGTGGCGCCGCGCGACGACGTCGCTGGCGCTGGCCTCCGCGTACGCCCTGGGAAGGGCGTCGGCCAGGCCTCGAGGTGCGAGAGCTGCACGCGCAGCGCGGCGGCCTGGAGCTCGGAAGGAGCGAGTTGTGCCGACGTGCTCGAACGCCGTCTTATCGTAGGAGCTGTGGAAGCGCTCTGGCAGCGGGGAGAGCGCGTCGTCGCGCGTCGTGATCGCGCTCCGTCGCCAGGCCGCCGAGGTTCCTGGAGGGGAAGAAGCTGAACGTCGACGCCGTCCCAGCGCGCCGGCGCGCGACTGAGGTCGTGCGGCGGGCGGCGTCGAGCACGGGGCATAGAGCGCTCGATTCGGTCAAGGGCGAGACGTTTGCGAAGAGATGCACGGCACGATGCTTCGTGGCGGCGAGAGCGAGGCGCGGACAGTGTCGGGCGTCCGCCATCGTCTCGGGGTCGACTGCAGAAGATGGTCGCGCTTCGTCGGCGAGATCGCTTCGATGAGGCGTAGACGTGACCGCACGTCCGCGTCGTTACCGGCCCGACGATGGCGCGCAGCGCGATGTAGCAGACGATGAGATGGAGATGATGATGAGAGAGATGGTGATACAGAGATAGCGAATTCTCGAAGACGCGATTCGACTCAGATGTACGCCCGCATTAGATGACTCTTAGATAGAGAGTTTGAGCGATCGAGCGCCGCGATGGCGAAGAGCGAGATCGGCATCGCGGTCTATCGAAGCTCGGCTACGGCGCGAGCCCTCAGAAAGCTCAGGTCGCGAGCAGCTCGAGGTCGGCCGCGTCATCAGCCGGATGAGCTCCTCGAAGTTCGTCGTCGGCTCCCAGCCGAGGTCGCGCTTGGCCTTGGTCGGATCGCCGATCAGCAGGTCGACCTCCGCGGGGCGCACGAACTGCGGGTCGATCTCGACGTAGCGCTCCAGTCCTCGACGCCGGCCTCGTCGAACGCGATCTCGCACGCAGTCGCGCACGGTGTGCGTCTGGTTCGTGGCGATGACGTAGTCGTCGGCGAGGTCCTGCTGGAGCATCAGCCACATCGCCACGACGTAGTCCTTGGCGTAGCCCCAGTCGCGGCTGAGGCGTCGAGGTTGCCGAGCGCGAGCTTGTCGCGGATCCCGTGCTTGATCGCCGCCGCGTGCCAGGTGATCTTGCGGGTCACGAACTCGAGCCCGCGGCGTGGAGAGTTGTGGACGACGACGCGGCCGACGCCTGCGCAGAGCACGCCGCTCTCCGTCTCGAGGTCGAACACCCACTCGTCGGCGCGCGTCGTCGAGCGGCGACGACGCGCCGCACCTCGGCGGGGTCCTTGCGCAGGTGCTGGCCCTTGAGGCCGACGCGGACGCGGTGAGGCGACGTTGAGCTGGTAGTAGCGTCGCAGTGCCGCGGCGCTCGGTGTAGACGGAGCACTGCTGGTCTGCGCAGCGCGTAGAGCCAGCACGAGACCCTGCGCGAGCACCGGGCTGTTCGTGGTGATCGAGAGCGCCGTTGCCGCGCTTGAGGCCGTCGCCCGGCGTAGTAGCCGTCGAGGAAGGCGTCGTGCGCGTCGCGGCGTCGGCGTTGAGGACGATCGGCGGGATCTGCTTGTGAGCGGTGCGGCGTGTAGAGCTGCTCGCGCAGCCACCCGGCGACGCCCGGAGCCGCCGAGGAGGTTGATGGTGCTCGACCGGTCGCGACGGGATCGAAGCCCGAAGCGCAGCGTCTGCGAAGAGCTCGTACCCGAGGAAGCACCGGTTCCACAGCTCGGCCACGCGTCTTCGCAGCGCGTCGTCGTTGTTCGTGAAGCAGAACGTGGCGCCGTCGTCGCGTCGACGTAGCCGTCGGCGGCAAGCAGGCCGAGCAGCTCAGCGAGCTCGCGGCGCCACGGTCGTCCAGTTCGGCGTCTCGGGGCCTCGTCGGCCAAGCGCGAGCTCGATCGCCCTCGTCGATGTCGCGCGCAAGCCGCTGCTCGCGATCGGCGTCGAGCATGTGGTGGTGCGCGGTGACCTCGACGATCGCCGCCGCGTGCCTCGATCGCCAGCAGTCGGTGATCGGGCTCGCTCCGCGCGACGTCGCGTCGCCGTGATCGCCGTGATCGGCGTCCAGTCCTCGCCGTCCCAGATCTCGAGGAGCGCGCCCGGGATCGAAGGTCTGGCGCTGGGCCCCTTGTCCGGCGAAGCGGGACGAGATCCGCGGGCGTGAGCACCGACGACGACGCCGCGATCACGGACGACCGAACGGAGAGTTGGCGCGTAACACTCGTGGTTGAAGAGGATCCCGCTCGTCGCTTGCAGGCCGTAGCTCTCGCGATAGTTGACCGTGATGTGGTGCCCGTAGGCCTTCGCGACGCCATAGGGCGAGCGCGGGTAGAACGGCGTCTCCTCGGTCTGCGGGACCTGGCGGACCTTGCCGAACATCTCCGAGCTCGAGGCCTGGTAGAAGCGCGCCTCCGGGCAGGTCTCGCGCATCGCCTCGAGGATCCGGGTGACGCCGACGCCGGTGAACTCCGCGGTGAGCGTTGGCTGCACCCACGAGGCGGCGACGAAGCTCATCGCCGCCAGGTTGTAGATCTCGTCGGGCTTGGCCGCGCGCAGCGTGTCGACGAGCGAGCGCTGGTCGAGCAGGTCACCCTGGTGCAGCGTGAGGTGGTCGCGGAGGTGCTCGATGCGCTCGAACTTCTCCGTCGAGGACCGGCGGACCATCCCGTGGACGTCGTAGCCGTGCTCGAGCAGCAGCTCGGCCAGGTACGAGCCGTCCTGGCCCGTGATGCCGGTGATGAGAGCGGACTTGGTGGCCATCGCGGCCGGGCAGGCTAGCTAACGGATCTCCTCGGCCGTCGACTCGACGACCTGGCCTTCCGCAGGCCGACGCGGGGAGCGGTCCAGCCGCGCGTGCTCGCCGTCGCCACCCGCGGGCAGCTCGCCCGCCGGCGGGCGCCAGAACGCGACCTCGGGATAGCGGTCGGCGAGCTCCCGCCCGGAGTCGACGAGCCCACCGAGCCCCGCGGCGATCGCCCCGAGCAGCCCGACGAAGACGCCGAACTGCGACGAGATCCCGTCGATGTCCGGCGGATCGATGATCCGCCGCAGGATGAGCAGCCCGAGCACGACCCCGAGCACGGTCCGCGCGACGAGCACCCCCCGCGTCTGGCGCACGAGCGCGCTGGCCAAGAGCAGGACGGCGCCGATGAGGATGACGACGCGCAGCCGCGTGAACGTCTGCCAGCCCGACGTATCCGACGGCCCGGTGGCGCGTTCGATGTGGTACCAGGTGAGGAAGAGGCCGGCGATGAGGAGGAGGGCGCCGACGGCGCTCAAGATCCGGCCCATGCGTTCGCTGATCACGTGCGTCAGGGTGGCACAGGCTGAGGCGGAGGTGTCAGGTGGCCTTGCGCAGTGCGAGACCCATGACGTTGTCCGTCGGGAGGTGCGCCTCATTGCCCCGGCACATCGTCCTGCGCGCGACGAGACCATGACCGCCCCGAGCACGCGCCCGAGGCCGAGCCGCGCCGGAAGACGCCGTGAGCCATGGCCACCCTTGTTGCGCCGCTGCGTAACCCGCAGATACACCGTGCCTACACGCTACGCGTACACCTCGCGCTAAGTCAAGGCAGACGGCACAAGTCGTGTGCCTACGCGATTTTTTTTTCGCCGTGCCGCACTCAAAGAACGGCTCTACAGAGTCACTCTCACCCCGAAACCCGGACCGAAACTGCCTACGAACCTCGGAAGTCGGGTGTCGGCCAGCATCACCGCAAGATCACACACCACCCGACCCGGCGTCATCAAGCGCAAGATGTCGGGCTTCGGCGTCAAGCGCTCTCATCATCGAGACTGGCCGCAGCCGGCCCGCGTCCCACGGGAAGCGATCGAGGTGGCCAGCCCCCCACTGGCGCTTGAGTTATCGGTGTGTGGGCTAACCACGGGTCAGTTACGCCGGACGGTGGCCACCACGACGCCGCTGGCTGCGTAGAATAGTTCGTCGTACGGGGTTGTCCACACAGCCTCGGGAGAAACTTCCCGCCAACGAGTGCGGCGTCCATGGCGTTGGAGCGCGCGCAGTTGCGTGAGAGGCACCGCGCCTGCCGCGAGCGCACGATCGAAGAGGAGGTTGTAGCCGACCCCCACCGTGAATATGAAGGTCCCACCGGGCGCGAGGAGAGTTGTCAAATGCTCGACGGCGCGCGACGCGCGCTCAGGATCTGAGGGTGCTGTCCCAGCCGATGTGCTCGATCGTCGAAACCGAAACGATCAGGTCGTAACCGCGCTCGTCCCGAAAGTCAAGCGCGTCGACGTTGAGCACTCCCGGCGCGCGCTCATACTTGTCCACTACAAGGTGTTCCCGCGGCCCGTAGAGACCCAACACGTTGCCGACTTCCAGAATGCGTGTACCCCGGTGCCGTTCGACCATGCGCCGTGCGATCGGAACCTCGACGGTGCGCTCGTTGAGCCAAGTTGGGTGTCGCCGGTGGTACAGGTACGGATACACCTCGCCGTCGAGTGCGAAGGAGCCGCGAGTTCCAGCCAGCACCCATGGGAGACCAGTTAGGACGCGTAGGCCAACCTCACCGCACTCGCGTGCCGTGGACGACCATCCGTGACGCGCGGCATGATGACGGACTAGACCGCCCAGCGTCGCGGCACGATAGGTGTGCTCATGCCCTGCGTAAGCTTCGTCCGGCGCCGTCGACTCAAGCGGCGACTTGTGCGCGGCGCCGCTCACCTCAGTACGTCGCAGCGGGATGGGGAGAGTGCGGATGGCTTCCGCTACTCCGCGCTCGGGCTCGATACGAGAGGACGCGTAGGCGCAGACCCCATTCCATGGGCGGAAGCGTACCTGTCGCGGGTGCAGCATCGCGAGGCGCGTCGCCGCTCGCCGAGTATTGCTGAGCCACCCGTCGCTGCTTGTCGGTAGATACGAACGTGAGCATCCGCGCATCGGTCCCAGGTCAACTCAGCGGCGCGCGCGATCCCGGCCCGAACCAGCCGTTCTCCTGCCGACGCCGGCCGCGAGTTCGTCGAGCGTCGCGGCGATGGCGTCGACGTCTGTCGCGTCGAACAGCAGTCCGGCACCGCCCACGACTTCCGGCAGCGCCGAGCGGTCTGACGCGGCGACCGGGCAGCCGCACGCCATCGCTTCGATCACCGGGATTCCGAAGCCTTCGAAAAGGCTCGGGGAAGACCAAGCCCGTCGCCCGCCGGTACAAGGACGGGACGATGTCGGCGGCCACATGCCCGAGATGCATGACGCGACTCGTCACGCCGAACCTCCGCGCGCGCTCGAGTAACGCGCTCAGTCGCCCGTAATCCTGACCCGTCAGGACGAGCTGGATTTCGCGGTCCTCGGCCTTCGCCAGCGCCTCCACCAGCCGCTCGTGGTTCTCTGTCGGGCTTACACGTTGGCCTGGTATAGAACGAAGCGCTCTGCCAGGGCAATGCGAGCGAGCCGTTCGGCATCGCCTGGAGCCGGGGAGGGCGAGAACCGGCCGTGGTCGATGCCGTGCGGGATGACCACGATCCGCTCATGGCCGATCCCCAGATGCTCGACAAGTTGATTGCGGGCGTGTTGCGTGGCGGTGACCACCCGGGCCGCTCGTTGTGCCGGGGCGTCGTAGGCGTTTGGCCGAAACAGCAGCTCGGAGCGTGAGCACCAGCTCCCGGGTGCTCACGATGTTGCATGTCCTGCAACGTGAGCACTGTGGGAAGGCCGTCGACGTGCGGGAAGCGGGACGGTCATCGGGTAGTGGATGACGTCCAGCTCGCGGGCGGTCCGCGCGGCGAGGCGCCCGGCATCGACGCGCATGCGAGCCATCGCCACGGCCCTCGCGAGACGGCCGCTCTTGAAGGGACCCGGCACGGTCACCAGGTCGACGTTCCCGCCCGCGCGCGACGCGTAGGCGGACGCGGCCGTGTGGTTGGCAATAACGCGCACCCGAAGCTCGCTGACGTCGTGACGGCGCAAGCCGTCGAGCACACCCCGTGCGAATGATTCGGCCCCGCCGACGTAGCCCGGTGCGAGCGTCGCGAGGCTGAACCCGACGCGCAGGGCAGCGACCGGCGCACCAACCTCATGCCCTACGGTCACTGCGCACATGCCTCGAGCCTAGTCGACAACCGTGGATACCCTCTCGATGCTCCGCACCACCGCCATCGGCGGTTCACCTGACCGAGCCTGTCCTGCCTGTGGTGCAGAGCTCAAGCGCGCGACTCTCTACGGCCGCGATCGCCTGCTCTCGCTGCCTGGGAGGTTCGCCGTCGCCGAGTGCTCTGGCTGCGGGCTCGCCGTCACCGTGCCTCGGCTGACGGGCAAAAGAGCTCCCACGGCACTATCCGTCGTCATACGATCCTTACCGCGAGCTTGGCTGCTCGATCGGTGGGGAGCTCCTTCGCCGCCTACGCATCGTCCACATGGCGGCCCGTTTGCACCGCCCGGCCCTCGCCGGGCTGCTGGCGGAAAGACCAGGCCGGCTGCTTGATGTCGGATGCGGCCGAGGGGAGCTCGCCAGCGCGTTTGTTGAGCGCGGCTGGAGCGCGGCAGGCCTCGACCCGTCCGCCGACGCTGTCCGGATCGCGCGGTCGCTAGGCGTCGATGCCGAGCAGGGGACGTTGGAGCACCATCGATTTGCCGGCCGGAAGCTTCGACGCGGTGATCTTCCACCACTCGCTCGAGCACGTGCCTGACCCGGTGGGCGACCTGCGGCGGAGTCGCGAGCTCCTGCGACCCGGCGGCCGGCTGGTCGTGGCCGTGCCGTACTGGGGACTCGTGGCAACGCCGGAGCTTCGGATCCCGGTGGTTCCACCTCGACGTCCCCCGCCACCTGCAGCATTTTGATGCCGACTCGCTCGCCGTTGCGGTGAGCCGCGCAGGCCTGCGGCCGCTGCAGGCGTGGGTAGTCACATCCACCGTTGGATTGCTTGGCTCGATTCAGTACGTCGTCTTCGGGCGCTGCGTGGCCCGGGGCGCGTTGACACTCCCGGCCCAGGCGTTGGCAATTGCGCTACGACCGATCACTGCCGCGGTCGGGTGGAGAAAGGGCGGCGACTGCCTCGATCTCGTGGCCGAGCGTCCATTGGAAGTCCTGTAAAGACTGTGGTCAGACCGAGAGCCACCAGCCCGATCAGCAAGGCGAGCGCGCCCTCCGCTCCGAGGATCGCCGGAGTGGCGAAGCATGCCGCGGATGGTATGCCCGACCCGCGCCAGATCGACGACGCGTCGCCCCATTTCGCGGATTGCCAAGCGGCCGTAGAGCAGGGCGTAGATCCCACCAGCGAATGCCAGCAAGCTGATCGACGTCGCAAGCCCAAGCGCGACGATCCCGCCCACCGCCACTGCGCCGGCTGAGAGACCGACCTGGAGGATCGCGACGCCGACCACGAGCCCGGCAATCTGCGCATGGCGGTGCAGAGCGTAGAGAGCCACAAGCGGGATCGCCGTCGCCTGCGCGGCGAGGATCGAAGGACTCAGCGCGAGGAAGGCGCGGATGACGGCACTGATGTCGCTTGACCCGAAGCCGCTCAGCAACGGCGCTGCGACGTCCGATCCGATGAGAGCCACGGCCGCGACCCCGGGCACAAGGACGAGAACAGCGAGCCGGAAGCCGCGCTCGATGGAGCCGCTGAGGGAGGCCGGATCGCGATCCCAGCCGGCAGCGATCGGAGCCGCCGCGACGATCGAGACCGAGCCGGCGAGGACCGACACGAACACCTGGGTTCCGAGGAAGCCGTAGGAGAACGTTGTTGGCGCGCCCGTTCCGAGTTTCGCGGCCGCGACCATCCCGATCACGAACAGCAGCTGGGGCGCGGCCACCGACGCCGCTCCCACGAGCACGAGGGTCGCCCGGCGACCAGCTCCCGACGCGTTGACCCGCAGTCGGGGGCGCCATCCGGAGCGCACGAGGCCCCAGAGCACTGGTGTCGCCGTCACGACTGCTCCGACCAGGAGCGCCAGTGCGACCGCCTTGACGCCCGAACGGCGCCTGCGAGGGCTAGGAAGGCGCCGACGGTAACGAGGCTACCCATGACGTAGCCAGCAGCTGCCTGCCCATATCGTCCCAGCACGCCCAGCATCGCGGCGCCGAGCGCGGTAACGAGCTGTGCGCCAGCCGCGGGCCAGAGCACCACTAACGCGTCGCGCGCGGTCCTTCGCGCCTCGTGCGTACCGGTCAGCAGGCTCGCCAGTGGGCCGCTTAGAGCGACGAAGACGAGGCCGCAACCCAGCCAGAGCGCACC
>CAWDMB010000017.1:0-39667 GCA_963803375.1 uncultured Actinomycetes bacterium
GATGACCCGCGCAATAGCGTGGGACGATGTCCACCGCCGCGAACCACGCTCCGCTGACCGGCGTCAACGTGGCCGACGTCATGTCCCCCGGCCTGCTGGTCTGCGCGCCGAGCACGGCCCTGCGCGCGGTGGCCGGGATGATGGTCGTGCACGAGGTCCACGCCGTCGCGCTCTCGGACGCTTCCGCAGGCCGGCCGGCAGTCGTCACCGACCTCGATCTCGTCGGCGCCGCCACGGCGATCGACACGGCCGACGCTGCCGCCGTCGCGAGCGCGCCCGTGACCGTCGCACCGAGCGATCCGCTGATGGCCGCGGCCGCCGCGATGGCCAAGCAGGGCCGGTCACACGTGCTCGTGCTCGAGTCCGGATCGGCCCACCCGGTCGGCATGCTGTCGACCCTCGACATCGCCTCCGCGCTGGCCGGCCGCGACGCGCGCCTGACCCACACCCCGCGTCCCGCGCGACCGGCGATCAGCACCTCGAGGCTCGACCGCGTGGCCGTCGCCAGCGCCATGCACCTCGGCGTCTTCGCCTGCCCACCCGACGCCAGCCTGCGCGAGGTCGCGGCGATCCTCGTCGACAACCGCGTGCACTGCGTCGCCGTCGCCATGACGCCCGCACCCGCGTCGTGGAAGTTCATCACCGACGTGAGCGTGGCGCGCGCGGCGGCCACGGGCCGGGACGTGCGAGCCGCCGACCTCGTCGGCGAGGCATCGTGGGTCGCGGGCGACGCGGCGCTCGACGAGGCGACCGCGCTGATGGTGGGCAAGGGCACCTCGCACCTGCTCGTGCTCGGCCGCCACCAGCCCGTCGGCGTGCTCTCCACGCTGGACGTCATCAACGTCCTCGCCGTCGGCGTCGGCCGAGCGGCCGGGTGATGGAAGCGCGTCGCACGACGCCACGCGCGGACAACCCGCAGCGCGCGCTCGCCGTTTGCCGTTGAGCGCGTCGCCCGCGCGGCGTACGGTAGTCGTGTCGCATGTCCTGCGCCCGGTCCGACACCGGTGGCCTCGTAGCGATCATCGATCGCGGGGTCCTGGACGAGCTGCTCGCCGCTCTGCGCCGGCGCGGCTTCACGGTGATCGGCCCCCACGTGCGATCGCACGCGATCGTCTTCGACGAGCTGACGTCGGCCGCCGACCTGCCCGCCGGCTGGGTCGACGACCAGGAGGGCGGTTCCTACCGCCTGCGCCGCCGCGACGACGAGGCCGTGTTCGCCCACGCCGTCGGCCACGACTCCCTGAAGCGGTATCTCTTCCCGCCGACGGTGGCGGTCTGGCGCGCGCGTCGCGGCGACGACGGCGGGCTCGAGGTCCGGCCGCCCGCGCCGTCCCGGCGCTACGCCTTCGTCGGCGTGCGCTCCTGCGATCTGCACGCCGTGGCGATCCAGGACCGCGTGTTCCTCGGCGACCGCTACGTGGAGCCCGACTACGAGGCGCGCCGGCGCGACGCCTTCTTCGTCGCGGTCAACTGCGGGCGCGCCGGCGGGACGTGCTTCTGCACGTCGATGGGGACCGGACCGCGCGTCACCGGCGGCCACGACCTGGCCCTCACCGAGATCCTCGACGACGGCGGCCACCGCTTCCTCGTCGAGGTGGGCAGCGAACGCGGGGCCGACGTCCTCGCCGAGGTGCGCCACCGGCCCGCCCGCCGCGACGAGCGCGAGGCCGCGTCCGACGCGGTCGAGCGCACGCGGGCCTCCATGGGCCGCACGCTCGACACGACCGACCTGCGCGATCTGCTGCAGGCCAACGCCGAGCACCCGCGCTGGGACGACGTCGCCGGGCGCTGCCTGAGCTGCGGCAACTGCACCCTCGTGTGCCCGACGTGCTTCTGCAGCTCCCTGGAGGACACGACCGACCTCGCCGGCGTCGAGGCCGAGCACACGCGCGTGTGGGAGTCGTGCTTCACGCTCGAGCACTCCCACGTGTCCGGCGGCAGCGTGCGCCGCTCGGGACGGTCGCGCTACCGCCAATGGATGACGCACAAGCTCTCGACCTGGATCGACCAGTTCGGCGGCTCCGGATGCGTCGGCTGCGGGCGCTGCATCACGTGGTGCCCCGTGGCCATCGACATCACCGAGGAGACGGCGGCGATCCGCGCGACCGACGTCCGCGCGCGGGGCGATGCGGACGATTGAGGAGCTCGTGGCCGAGGTCGGCGCGCTGCAGGCGCTGGCGCCCGAGCACCGCGACACCATCGCCGGTTGCGCGCGCAACCGTGTCTGCGAGCCCGGCGAGCACATCATGCGCGAGGGCGATCCCGCCGACGCGTTCTTCCTCGTCCGCAGGGGCACCGTGGCCGTCGAGACCACGGTCCCGGGCCGCGGCGCGACCACGGTCGAGACGCTCCACGACGGCGACGTGCTGGGCTGGTCGTGGCTCGTGCCCCCGTACCGCGACGCGTTCGACGCCCGCGCGCTCGGGATCGTCCACCTCCTCGAGCTCGACGCCGCCTGCCTGCGCGGCAAGTGCGAGCGCGACCCGAGGCTGGGCTACGCTCTGCTGCGGCTGCTCGCGCTGGTCTTTGCCGAGCGGCTCAAGGACGCGCGCCTGCGGCTGCTCGACCTCTACGGGACCGTGCCGGCCGCGTGAGCGGGTCCGTCGGAAACCACACCCCCGCGCCGTTCCGGGTGACCGACCGCCGCCGTGAGACCCACGACACGTGGACGCTGAACCTCGAGCCCTGCGTCACCGACGCGGGCGGCCTGCCCGCGTTCGCCCCGGGGCAGTTCGCGATGCTCTACGCCTTCGGCGCCGGCGAGGCGCCCGTCTCCGTGAGCGCCGTCTCGGCGGGCGACGGGCTCGTCCACACCGTCCGGGCCGTGGGCGCGACGACGCGCGCCATCAGCGGGTCCCGGCCCGGCGACGTCCTCGGCGTGCGGGGCCCGTTCGGCGTCGCCTGGCCGCTGGCCGAGGCGGCCGGCCACGACGTCGTCGTGATCGCGGGCGGCATCGGTCTCGCTCCGCTGCGCCCGGTCGTCCACGAGCTGCTCGCGCACCGCGCGCGCTACGGGAGCGTGAGCGTGCTCATCGGCGGGCGCTCCCCGCCGGAGCTCCCCTACGCCGCGGAGATCGGGCGGTGGCGGGCGCGGCGCGACGTCGCGGTCGAGGTCACGGTCGACGCGGCGCCGGCGGACTGGAGCGGCCGCGTCGGCGTGGTGACGCGCCTGATCCGCGGCGCGGCGTTCGCGGCGGGGCGCGCCGTGGCGATGATGTGCGGGCCCGAGGTGATGATGCGGTTCGCGGCGGCGGCGCTGCGTGATCGCGGCGTCCCGGACCGGCGGGTGTGGATGTCGCTCGAGCGCAGCATGCAGTGCGCGGTCGGCCACTGCGGCCACTGCCAGCTCGGGCCGCTGTTCGTGTGCAAGGACGGGCCGGTGTTCCGCGCCGACGCCGTCGGCGCGCTGATGCGGGTGCCCGAGCTGTGAGCGCGCCGCGCGCCCGCCGCCGATCGCTCGCCGTGTGGAAGTTCGCGTCCTGCGACGGCTGCCAGCTGTCGCTCCTCAACTGCGAGGAGGACCTGCTGGCGCTCGCCGGCGAGATCGACATCGCCTACTTCCTCGAGGCCGGAAGCGCGCGCGACGAGCGCCGCTACGACGTGTCGATCGTCGAGGGCTCGATCACGACCCCGGACGACGCCGAGCGCATCCGCGACATCCGCGCGCGGTCGCGCCGGCTCATCGCCATTGGCGCGTGCGCGACCGCCGGGGGGATCCAGGCCCTGCGCAACTTCGCCGACGTCGACGGCTTCGTCGCGCTGGTCTACGCGAGCCCCGAGTACATCCGCTCGCTGCAGGACTCCACGCCGGCCGGCGTGCACGTGCCCGTCGACTTCGAGCTGCAGGGCTGCCCGCCCGACAAGGGCCAGCTGCTCGAGGTGATCTCGGCCTATCTCAACGAGCGCCGCCCCGCGATCGGCGCCCACAGCGTGTGCGTGGAGTGCAAGCGGGCGGGCAACGTCTGCGTCATGGTCGCGCACGGGACGCCGTGCCTCGGTCCCGTGACGCACGCGGGCTGCGGCGCGCTGTGCCCGTCCTACCACCGCGGCTGCTACGGCTGCTTCGGCCCGATGGAGGCGCCCAACACCGGGTCGCTGGCCGGGTGGCTGGCCCGGCACGGCATGCCCGAGCGCGACGTCGTGCGGCTCTACCGCACCTTCTACGCCGGGGCGCCGGCGTTTCGGGCAGAGAGCGAGGCGCGCGACGGCTGAGCGCGAGATCGTCACGTCGGCGCTCGCCCGGGTCGAAGGCGAGGGGGCGATGCACGTCCGCCTGCGCGACGGGCGGGTCGAGGACGTGCGCCTGCGGATCTACGAGCCGCCGCGGTTCTTCGAGGCCTTCCTGCGCGGACGGCGCTTCACGGAGGTGCCGGACATCACGGCGCGGATCTGCGGCATCTGCCCCGTCGCCTACCAGGTCAGCTCGATCGCCGCGATGGAGGACGCCTGCGGCGTGCTCGTGCCCGCGGGCGTGCGCGCCCTGCGGCGCGCGCTGTACTGCGGCGAGTGGGTCGAGAGCCACGCGCTGCACGTGTTCATGCTCCACGCGCCGGACTTCCTGGGCTACGAGAGCGCGTTCGCGATCGCCCGTGATCACGGCCGGGTCGTCGAGCGGGCGCTGCGACTCAAGCGCGCGGGGAACGCGCTGATGCGGGTCATCGGCGGCCGCGAGATCCATCCGGTCAACATGCGCGTGGGCGGCTTCTACCGGGCGCCCTCGCGGGCGGAGCTCGCGCCGGTGGTCGAGGAGCTCAAGCAGGCGCGCGAGCTCGCGCGCGAGGCGGTGGCCTGGACCGCGTCGCTGCCCTGCCCCGACGTCGAGGAGGACTTCGTCTTCGTCGCCCTGCGCGACGAGGGCCGATATGCGGTCGAGGGCGGGCGCCTTGCCTCGAGCACCGGCCTGACGCTGGATCCATCCGCGTTCGCCGCCCACGTCGTCGAGCACCAGGTGCCCCATTCCACGGCGCTGCACGCGCGCCTGCGCGACGGGACGTCGTACCTGGTCGGCCCGCTCGCGCGGTACGCGCTCAACCGTGACGCGCTGCCGGCGCTCGCGCGCGAGGCGGCCGACGCTGCGGGCCTCGAGCCGGTCTGCCGCAACCCGTTTCGCAGCATCGTCGTGCGTTGCGTCGAGATCCTCTTCGCGGTCGACGAGGCCCTGCGGCTGCTCGAGGGCTACGAGCCCCCCGACCCGCCCTTCGTCGGCGTCGAGCCGCAGGCGGCCGTGGGCTGCGGCTGGAGCGAGGCTCCGCGGGGTCTGCTCTGGCACCGCTACGAGATCGACGACGCAGGCACGATCCTCGACGCGAAGATCCTGCCGCCGACCTCGCAGAACCAGGGCCGCATCGAGCAGAGCCTGCACGCGTTCGTCGCTCGCCACGCGGACCTCGGCGACGACGAGCTGCGACATCGCTGCGAGCAGGCGATCCGCAGCTTCGATCCCTGCATCTCCTGCGCGACGCACTTCCTGCGCCTCGAGGTCGAGCGGGCATGATCGTGATCGGCGTCGGCAACGCCTGGCGCGGCGACGACGCGGCCGGGCTCATGGTCGCGCGCCGGCTGCGGGGTACGGTCGCCGCCC
Source organism: uncultured Actinomycetes bacterium (assembly GCA_963803375.1). Lineage (GTDB taxonomy): Bacteria > Actinomycetota > Thermoleophilia > Solirubrobacterales > Solirubrobacteraceae > JAOPZW01. The sequence goes on from CAWDMB010000017.1 coordinate 5,582, forward strand.
GCGAGCAGGAGGGCGACGGCACCGGCCTGCTCGAGGCCTGGGCGGGCGCGCGGCACGTCGTCGTCGTCGACGCCGCGGCACGCGACGCGGCGCCGGGAAGCGTCCGCCGCTTCGACGCGCGCGCGGCGCCGCTGCCCGCGCGCTTCCTGCGCTCGTCCACGCACGCCTTCGGCGTCGCGGACGCCGTCGAACTGGCCCGCGCCCTCGATCGGCTGCCCGAACGACTCGAGGTCTACGCGATCGAGGGCGCGAGCTTCGCCGCCGGAGCCCCTCTGAGCGCGGCGGTGGCCGCGGCGATCGACGAGCTGGCGGACCGCCTCGCCGCCGAGGCCGCCGGCGAATCGGGTCGCTCGTAGCGCGCCGCAGCGGCGGGCCGGCGGGCCGGCGGCTGGACGCGGGCGTTAGCGGCGTGACCGTGCGGGGGGGGCGGCGTGTTCGGTGGGCGTCCCGCGGAGTCTCGGGTGGCTTGTCGGTGGGGGTCCGTGGAGATCACCGATGTCTGGGGGTCGGCGCGCACGTAGCGTCACGGGTCATGTTCGGGAGGATCATCGTGGGTTGCGACGGGTTTGAGCGGGGGCGCAACGCCGTGGCGCTGGCGAGCGTGCTCGCGGAGGCGACGGGTGCGCAGCTGCTGCTGCTGGTGGCGGCCTACGCGCTCGGTCCGGTGCCGCCGCCGGAGAGCTATCGCGAGCAGCGCCGGCGAATCGAGCGCGCGATTCGCGGGGTCCGCGACGAGCTCGCTCCGCGCGCGCTGACGGCGACGGTCGCGGCGCTCTCGCCCGCGCATGCGCTGCGTCACGTCGCCGAGCGCGAGCACGCCGACCTGATCGTCGTCGGCAGGCGCCGGCGCTCGCGGCTCGAGCGCGCGCTCGAGAGCGACCACGCGCTGCAGGTGCTGCACGGGGCGCCGTGCGCGGTCGCGATCGTCCCCGACGACGCCGCCGCGCCCGCGGCGCTGGCGCGGATCGCCGTCGGCTTCGACGGCTCGCCCGAGGCGCGCGCCGCGCTCGCGCTCGCGGCCGAGCTCGCGCGGCGGACCGGCGCGCGCCTGGAGCTGCTCGCGGCCGTCCCCGACCGCCTCCCGGTCTGGTCGACGGGGTTCGCGTTCGGCTACCCGGCGCTGTCCGCGCCGCAGCTCGAGCAGCCGGAGCTGCTCGAGCCGGCGCGCCGCCGCGCCGAGGAGCAGCTGCGCTGGGTCGCGCGCGACCTCGACGACGTCGACGCCGGCTACCGCGTCGTCGCCGGCGAGCCCGCCGACGTCCTCGCCGACGCCACCGCCACGACCGACCTCGTCGTCGTCGGCTCGCGCCGCTGGGGCATGGTGCGGCGGCTCGTGCTCGGCAGCACGTCCGAGGCCACGGCACGGCGCTGCCGCGGTCCGATCCTCGTCGTCCCGCGCGCCGCCGAGCCCGCCGAGCCCGCCCCCGAGATCAACCACGAGACGACAGCGACGACATAGCCGCGGAGCCTCCGACCGCAAAGCGCCCCGCAAGATCTCGCGACGCCGGACGCTATCGCCCGAGCCTCATGCCGAGGGCTCGAGCTCGAACGACCCGTGCGCCGGCTCTCCGGCCGGCTCGTAGACGTGGACCGCGACACCGGTGCTCGTCGTCTGGCTGTCGACGAGGCGCAGCGCTGTCGGCCTCACGCCGTCCGCGAACAGGCGCCGGCCGCGGCCCAGCACCACCGGAAAGGTCAACAGCCGGTACTCGTCGATCAGCGCGTGCTGCATGAGCGTCCGGGCGAGCACGCCGCTTCCGTGCACCTGGAGCTCGCGGCCGGGCCGGCGCTTGAGCTCGGAGACCTGCTCCGCGACATCGCCGGCGAGCAGCGTCGAGCCGTCCCAGGTGAGCTCGCTCAACGTCTTCGACGCGACGAACTTGGGCAGCGTGTTGAGCCGGCTGGCAACCGGGTCGTCCGGATCGGTGACCCGCGGCCAGTACGCCGCGAAGATCTCGTAGGTCCAGCGCCCGAGCAGGAACGCGTCGGCCGCGGCGAACCACTGCGCGACGAATCGGCCCCCGTCGGCGTCGAAGTACGGGACGAGCCAGCCGCCGTCCTCGAAGCCGCCGCGGCGATCCTCGTCAGGCCCGCCGGGGCCCTGCATCACCCCGTCCAGGGTCAGGAAGGTGGTCATCGTCAGTCGCATGCGCATGCTCCTTCGGTCGCGGTCGCGGTTCGGTGCTCACCACTGCGTCGAACGAGCAGGGCGGACATCGACACGGTCCACACCCGTCGCCGTCCTAACTCCATTGCCTCTCAGGAGCCGTCTGCGGAGGGCCTTCGCTACGCGTCGACGGGCAGGACTCCTGGCGGGTGCTGCGAAACTGCGCCACATGTCCTCGCGAGGACAGTCGCTGTCGATGTTCGTCGTCCAGCGGGCCTTTAGCCGGGTGCTCCGCGGCTATGACCCCGACGAGGTCGACCGCCATCTCGAGCTCGTCAGCCAGTGGTTCATGAGCACCGACATCGGACGGACGTTCATACACGAGCGCACGGAGCTTCAGCAACGCGAACGAGCGGTGGCCGCCAAGGAGGCCAAGCAGGCGCGCAGTATCGAGGGAGCGCGGCTGGAGGCCGAGGCGACACTCGAGGGCGCGCGGAGCCGCGCCGATGCCGAGGTGCGGGCGGCCGATCGGACGCTCGCCGAGGCGTATACGGAGGCCGCGGCGATCCGCGTCGACGCCGAGCGCCAGCGTACGGAGATTCTCGAGCAGGCGCGCGCCGAGGCGGCCGCCGCCGAGGTCATCCGAGCGGCCGAGCAACGGGCGGCGGCAATCGTGGGCGACGCGAGCGCAGAGGCGGAGCGGATGCTCGCGGAAGCGCGCAGCGCCGCCGAACGCGAGCTCATCGCCGCCCGCCGCGACCGCGATCAACGTCTGGCCGAGGTCCGCGCCGAGGCGGCCGAGCTCGCCGCGCGCCAGCGAGAGCAAGCCGACGAGGAACTGCGCAACTACACCGACCGTCGGCGCCGGGAGGCCGATCGGCTCGCACAGGCCGCCCGCCGCCACCGCCGAGCTCCGCCGTCGTAGCCCCCCGGCCCGCGTCCGGGAGGCGCACGAACCGTCCGCGGGCGTTCGCGGGCGGCGCGGGACGGCGGGTGGGGGTTGGAGCTCAAGCGCCACGGCGGAGGTCGACGTCGATCGCGTCGGCTCGAGCCGCCCGACGGCCTGGCCGGGGAGGTACAGAAGCGCGCTGACCTCGCGCACGGTCATCACTGCGCGGCGGAGTGACCGTTCTCCTGGTCCTCGAAGAGGGCCGTGACGCCCGACACCTTCAGGACACGTCGCACGGGGTCGCCTCCGTGCACGAGTGAGAGCTTCACGCCGAGTGCGTGGGCTTTGTCCCTGCCGTCGACCAGGAACTTGATTCCGGTCGAGTCCATGAAGTCCAGTCCGCTGAGATCGACGACCACCGCATCAAGACCCCGACCGAGGAGCTCGTGGAGCGCGCGGATGGCGCCGTCGGCGGAGGCGATGTCGAACTCGCCGTACAGCGTCATCCGCGCCGTGCGAGGGCGTTCGCTCACCTCGATCCGAAGCCGTTCGGCGCCTCCCCCCGCGCCAACGCCGCTCTCGGCGCCGGGCGCGTTGACCTGTCGCTCGCGGCGACGGAATCGTCCGGTCACCGGGCGTCGTCCTCCTGCTCGCGCAGGTCGAATTGCATGATGATCTCCGTCCCGCCGTGCTCGGACGAGACGATCTCCGAGCTTGCCGACATTTGAGCTATCAGCGGCAGCCCCAGTCCAAGCCCGGGGCTGTCGAGCCGGGGCTCCAGGCCGCGACCGTGATCGCGGACCCGGACCCACAACCAATCGCCGTCGAGCTCGGCCTCGAGCTCTATGCGGCCGGGGCGATCCTCGTGTCTGTATGCGTGCACGACGACATTGTTCATGGCCTCCGCGACGCACACCGCGATTGCGCCGAGCGCCCGCGCCGTCGCCCCGGCAGACGCCGCGAACTCGCCGATCGCCTGTCGGCCGTCTCCCGGCGCCATCGGTGTGGCCTCGAACGACCAGCCGGCGGTCGTCACCCGGTCGCCTCGATTCGCCACCGGTTCTCGCGCGGATCTTGATCGGCGATCCGCAGCACGACGAGCGCGATGTCGTCGCGCGGCTCCGATCGGCCGCGGTCGAGCACGGCGCGGGACACGTGCTCGGCGATCTCGCCGGCGCTCGAGCCGGCACACGCTCCGAGCAGCGACTCGACGTCCGCGGGCGCCAGCGTGCGCGCGGGCGCATAAGCATCGGTGAGGCCGTCGGTGTAGATGAGCAGGCAATCCGCCGGATGCAGCTCGACGGTCGTGTCGGCGAGGTGTGTATCTGCGTCCGCGCCCAACACGACGCCGTGCGTTCCGATCTGCTCGACGGTGCCATCGCGCCGCAGCACGAGCGGGAGCGGATGTCCCCCGGTCGAGCACGTCAGGCGGAAGCCGCGGCCGTCTCGGTCCAGGCGGCCGTAGGCGACCGCGCACAGCTCGCGCGGCGAGCGCTCATGGCGAAGCGCGTCGTTGAGCACGGCCAGGACGCCGCTCGGACGCCGCTCGTACACGGCCGCGGCTCGCAGAGTGTGGCGGGCCAGACCGGTCACCGCCGCCGCCCTCGGACCCTTCCCGCACACGTCGCCGACGACGACCACCCAGCTGCCGTCGCGGGACTCGAACACGTCGTAGAAGTCACCGCCCACCTGATGGCTCGCGCCAACCGGTCGGAAGCGCGCCGCGAGTTCGATGCCCGGGATCTCGGGCAGGCGCGAGGGGAGCAGGCTCTCCTGCAGCGCCCCCGCGATCTGCTCGACCGTCTCCTCCGCCCGCCGGCGCTCGGTGATGACCGCGGCGAGCAGCAGCACCGTGACCCCGGTGACCGCGAAGTAGGTCTGGGCGAGGAGCAGGCTGTCGTCGGGGTTGCTGCGCACGAACGGCCCCTCGTCGTTGGCCGTGTAGTAGACGGCGACCGTCGCCACCGCGAGGCTCGCCGCGGCCGCCCCGGGCTGCCAGAAGCGCAGGGCCGCCCAGACGAGCAGGGGAAAGACGAGGTAGGCGAGGTTCGTGTCCCGGCTGAAGACGAAGACGCTCAACCCGACCACGGCGGCGGCCAGGACGACCGCCTCGCCCGCGCGACCAGGAGGACGACGCAAAGGCCAATACGCCGCAACGGCCATCAGCAGCGGGGCCACGAGCAGATCCCCGCCCATGTCCCCGAGCCACCACACGCGCCACACCGAGCCGAAGTCGTCGCCGGACACCTCGTCGCCCAACACGAGGCTCCCGACCCCGATCGTGGCGGCGATCACGGTGCTCGCAACCGCAGCGAGCGCCACGAGCGCGAGCAGGTCCCGCACCCGCTCCAGCGAGGGCAGGAAGCCCGCCCGCCGCAGCAGGTAGGCGCCGACGACCCCCTCGAGCGTATTGCCGCTCGTGATCCCCAGCACCGTGACCAGCGGCACCCCGGTCCACGCGTTCGCCAGCAACGCCCCGAGCGCCACGCCCGGCCACACCGACGGCCCCCACAGGACCAGCGCCGCGAGCGCGATCCCGGTCGGAGGCCAGATCGCCGTGACGCTGCTGGTCGCGAAGGCCAGGTCGAGCCCGACCTTGGCGGATCCGTAGTACGCCCCGGCGATCAGCGCGATCCTCGCGCCGTAGACCACCCACGCGGAGCCCCCGGGCGCTCGCGCGGGCGCCCGCGGGCGGCCCGCTACCCGGCGGCGTTGACGGTTCGGGCCGCTTGCGCTCGTTGGGGTTGGGCTTCCTTGTTTCAGCTCTTTGCGGACCTCGGCCGGCGTTCGGTGGTCCAGCGCCGAGTGGCCGGTGGTCGTATTGCTCGATGTGGGCCGCGGGGGCGGCCGCAACTCGCCGAGCGTCTCCGACTCCGTGCGCCAGATCAAGCGCTCCTTCGGCTTCGACGCGCACGTTCGAGCGTCTTCCCGACGGCGCCGGAGGAGTCGTCGACGTTGCCGAGCTCGCCCTCGACCGTCGCCGCCGGGTCGCCGGCCTGCGCCGCGAGAGGGCGGGCCTCGCGCAGCGCGTCGGGCATGGGCCCGAGCTCGACGGCCTCATCCGTGGGCGCGCGAGCTCCGAAACTCTCCGCGCACCAGCCGAGTTAGCCGCGAGGCTGATCGAGGGGCCGCGGGCGAGCCGCGGCGCCGCCGGGCGTGAGCTCGCGCAGCCGGTCGCGGAGCGCCAGGACGTCGCCGCGCCGGCCGGAGTAGAGCTCGCGCTCGTAGCGGGCGTCGAGGCGGCTGCGACGGACGACGTCCGCCATGAACGCGTCGCAGGCGACGAGGTCGCAGTGGCGGATCGCCGCGGCGAGCGCGTCGAGATCGGCCGCGTCGCCGGCTCGCGCGCGGCGCTCGGGGAGCTCGCGGGCGATCGTCCACGCCATGCGCCGGCGCACCTCGCGTCCGGCGCGGTCGAGCTCGGCGGGCAGCCGGCGCCCGCCGGAGAGCTCGCGCAGCAACTCGAGCACGCCCAGGTCCGGCCGCGGGGCGGACTCGCGCTGATGGACGGCCGATTCGACGACCGCGACCGCGCGCGCCGCCACCGCGGCGCGCAGCGCCGGCTCGAGCTCGCGGAACGCGGGCTTGCGCTTGACGATCCCGCTGAGGTGGTTCTGGTCGAGATAGAGCAGGCGTGGCACGGGTAACCCGGCGACGACACCGAGAGCAGGAAGCATGACCAAGCGCAGCCGCGTGAAGGACCCAGAGCAGTACGAGGCCCTGCGCAAGCAGGGCGAGAGCAAGGAGAAGGCCGCGCGGATCGCCAACACGAGCCGCCGCGCGGCCGCGACGAAGGAGCGTCGTCACCGCTCGATCGTGACGGCGCGCGCTTACGGACGGCCGCGCGGATGCAGCCGGTCGGCCGCGAACAGGCGGTGGAGGAGCTGAATCGCGACCGAGCCCTCTCCAACTGCAGACGCCACGCGCTTCACGGAGCCGTGTCGAACGTCGCCCGCCGCGAACACGCCAGGCATGCTCGTCTCGAGCAGGGACGGACTGCGATCGAGCGGCCACGCGTGGTCGTCGCGGAGATCCGTTCCCGTGAGGACGAAGCCCTGCTCATCCCGATCGACCTCCGGTGGCAGCCCGTCGGTGCGCGGACGCGCTCCGATCATGAGGAAGAGCCCGTCGGCAGCGACGGTCTCCTCATTGCCGTCCACGCGATCTCGCAGCACGAGGTGCTCCAGCCACCCGTCGCCGCCACCGCCGACGATCTCCGTCCCGAGACGGACCGCGAGCTTCGGCGTCGCCTCCACCTGGCGGACCAGGTACTGCGACATCCCTGCACCGAGCGACTGAGCGCGCACCACGAGCGTGACGCGCCGCGCGTAGCGGGCGAGGTGCAGCGCAGCCTGTCCAGCTGAGTTCGCGCCCCCGAGCACGTAGACGTCTCGGCCAGCGATCGCAGGCGCCTCCGAAGTCGCGCCGCCGTAGAAGACGCCGGCGCCGTTCAAGGCCTCGAGCGCCGGGACGCCGAGTCGGCGATAGCTGGCGCCCGTCGCCAGGAGCACCGCGCGGGCTCGCACGCGGCCGCTGTCGGAGAGGGTGACGAAGAGCCCGTCTTGGTCGCGCCCAACGTCGGTCACTCTCTGCATGAACGCGAAGCTCGCCCCGAAGACCCACGCCTGGTCGTATGCCTGCTGAGCCAGGCGGCGACCGCTGAGCCCTCGCGGGAAGCCGAGGTAGTTGCGAATCAGCGAACTGGAGGTCGCTTGGCCGCCGAGCCCGCCTTCGTCGACGACCAGGGTGCCGAAACCCTCCGAGGCGCCATACACGGCAGCCGAGAGCCCGGCCGGTCCGGCGCCGACGATCACGAGGTCGAAGTCCATCCGTTCCGGGCTCACCGTCCAGCCCGCCGCCCGCGCGAGGTCGGCGTTGCTCGGGTCTGTCAGGACGGTGCCGTCGGGGAAGACGACGAGCGGCAGCTTGGCTCCCTCGCCGGCGTCGGCGACGAGGGCGCGCCCGTCATTCGAGTCGGCCAGGCAAAACGAGTGCGGGACCGCGCAGCGGTCGAGTGCGTCCCGCAGCTCGTACGCCCTACCGGACCAGGACGCACCGACCACGTAGATCGTGTAAGGCCAGCCGCGCCGCCCTTCTGCCCACTCGAGCAGCAAGCTCGAGATCGCCTGGTGAAAGAGCTCGTCCGGTGATGCCAAAGGCCTGATCACGTAGTGGTCGATGCGACCCTGCGTGATCGAGTCGAAGATCGCCTCGCCCGTCGCTCGCTCCCCCCAGGTACCCCACGCGATCAGCAGCCCGCGCTTTGCGTGCGGATGAAGGCGACCGGCCTGTTCCAACAGCTCGCTTCCTGTGATCCCGGAGAGCGACTGCCCGGCAAGGACCAAGGCGACCTGCTCGCCGGCGGCCGCAAGGTCCTCGAGGCAGGCGACCGCATCGTGCGTCGTGCGCATGCACACGACGCGGTAGTGCCGCGCGTAGCGATCGCGCAGCTCACGCTCGACGTCCTGCAGTGCTCCCGCATCCTCGTCGACGGCGACAAGCACGGGGCGAGACATGCGTTGCACCCTAGTGCCCGCGCGCTCCTGGCCATCCGGGCGAAGAGAGCCAACGCAGACCGAGAATCGATGCGAGCTGCGCTCTCGACGACCGGCGGCAAGCGGCTGCTCCTGCGTGAAGACGGCGTCGCCGCCGAGCCGGCGCTCGCTCCTGCGTCGGACGGCAGCGGCGGCGCAGGTCGAGACCGCTACTCGACGAAACCCGCAGCTTCCAGCAGGCGGCTCGACCCTACGCGAGCCGTCAACGCACGCAGACCTCGCGATTACACCACCGGGATCCGAGTCGGCTCGCGCGGCAACGCGGGTACACCTCGACGACGACCTCCACGAGCCCCGACGAGCGAGTGCTGCGCTGACGGGCTACGACGCTCAGACCGGCCCGGCCAGACGCCACGCGCGCAGCAGCTCGGGGCGCTGGCCCTTGCGCGCCTTCATCCACGCGAGGACCTGCAGGTCGTCGCGCACCCATTGGATGTACTCGCCGTCGGTGTCCGTCCAGCACGCGTAGGCGTCCGCGCGCGGCGCGCTGGGACGGGCGACCTCAGAGACGACGTTCCAGCGCTCGGTACAGCAGCCTCGAAAGCACGGGCTCTTGCGCCCACCGTCGGAGGAGAGCAGATAGCTGCGCATCTGCACCGGGTCGGCGAACGCCGCATAGAGGGTGCCGACGACACGCGGTGTGGCGCACAGCACAACCGTCTCGGGCACGTCGCGACCGGGCAGCCCGGGCTTCTTCACGCACGTCTCTCGCACCGAAGCCGGAACGTGCGAGAGCAGCCCGTTCTCCGCCGAGGCCCGCTCAACGCCACCACGATCGGCATCGAAGTAGCCGACCCACCCGTCATCGCCGCCGGAGTCGCCGTCACGATCACCCAGTAGCAACGCGACGTCGCCGGCCCCAACGAGCGCGGCCGCCACGAAGATGGCGATCGTGACCTTCCGGCCGATCACCTGCCCTGGCCGCCTGCGGCGGCGCGGTTGTGGAGTGCCGCGGACACGACGTCCACCTTCCATACGACCGAGCGATCCAAACGTCGGTCGACGAGTTCGGCCCCCGCCATCAGCGCGGTCAGAGTCTTGGCTTCGCGTCCGCCGCAGCGTCTTGGGCCCGCTAGATCAGCGCCTCGAGGTGTCTCAACCTCTACGCCACGCGCGACGACCTCTCCGCTCGGGCGAGTGGCCCTGTGTGATGTCTCCTGTACTGCGGTTGCTGATCGGTCAGGCTTGTCAGATGCGACGCCGGTCGGCCAGCCCGTGAAGCCATTGCGGATCTGGCTCGTGGGCTTTGGCACGGTAGGCCAGTGGCTCGTCCGCGTCCTCGGCTCGCAGGGCGAGAGGCTCGGGGACCGGTACGGCATCGCCGTCACGGTCGTTGGTCTCGCCAATGCGCGCGACGGATTCATCTACGACGGGAGCGGGCTCGACCTGCCGTCTGTACTCGCATCGGCCTCCGATGGAAGGTCGATCGCCGAGCAGCCCGGCGTGCGCTGCTGGCCGAGCGCCATCGAAGGGCTCCGCGCGACCGAAGCGGACCTTCTCGTGGAGGTGACGGCGAGCCCTCACACCGACGGCGAGCCTGGCCTGGCGCACATGCGCGAGGCGCTCCAGCGGCGGATCCCGGTCGTTACATCCAACAAGTGGCCGGTCGCGCTGCGCGGGGCGGAGCTCGCCGACTTGGCGCGGCGGGGCGGAGTAGCGTTTCGCGCCGAGTCCACCGTCATGTCGGGAACGCCGTTGCTCAGCGTGCTGATCGATGGTCTCGCCGGTGCGGTCCCGGTCGGGCTTCGGGGCCTGGTCAATGCCACTGCCAACTTCATCCTTTCGCGGATGGCGCAAGGCAAGCCCTACGAGGACGCGCTCGCGGAAGCACAGGGCGCCGGCCTTGCCGAGCGTGACCCGGCCGCGGACGTCGAGGGCCATGACGCCGTGGCGAAGGTGATGATCCTGTCGGCACTCGTCTTCGGCAGGCAGCTTCGACGCGAGCAGGTCGACTGCCGCGGGATCACCGACATCGGTCGCTCGCGGGTGGACCAGGCCGCCTCCAGCGGAACCCGACTCAAGCACGTAGCGACGCTCGGCTTCTCCGAGCCCGACGGAGCGGGGATTGTGACTGCTCGGGTGGAGCCCGAGCTCGTTCGCCGGGAGGATCCGCTGGCAAACATCGAGGGGACCACAAACGCCGTGGTCTGCCGAGCGACTCCAATCGGAGAGGTCACGATCACCGGACCCGGCGCCGGACCGCAGCTCGCTGGACAAGGCGTGTTGAGCGACGTCGTCGCGGTCGCGCGCTCGCACGCCAGAGACTGACCGACCACCGACTCGCCAACATGTGAACGCGAGCTTGCGCGAGAGCTCTATGCGCTCGAGCCCGCCGAGACGCCAAGCCGACTGCGCGGGGACACGTTCCGGCCGCGGCAATAGCGGGCCGCGCGCGTGATCTGCCGGCGCAACGACCGTTTCGCCGACGTCGACAACGGCACCCGCGCACCGTCCTCGAGACGCGCGAGAACGGCCTGCTCATCCGCACCGACGCCGGCAGGAGCGCGAGCTGCCCGCCGGGCCACGTCGCCGCGCGCTAAGGCCGCCCCGACCCGCGCCCGCGACATAATCGACCTCGGTGGAGGCCGTGGCGGAACTCGAAAGCGCGCGCGAGTGCTACGCCCGCCAGGCGTGGCGCCAAGCCCATGAGGCGCTAACGGCTGCTGACCGCTCGGCCCCGCTCGGTCCGTCCGACCTGGAGCTGCTCGCGATCTCGGCCTACATGCTCGGCCGGGAGCAGGAGTACAAGGAGCTTCTGGAGCGCGCTTACCGGGCCTACCTCGGGGCAGAAGAGCCGCTGGCAGCGGTCCGCTGCGCTCACTGGATCGCGGTGACCCTCGCCCTGCGCGGTGAGCTCGGCCAAGCCGGCGGGTGGCTCGGCCGTGCCGAGCGACTACTCGAACGTGAGGGAAGCGACTGCGTCGAGCGCGGCTATCTCCTGATACCGCGGGTCATCGAGCAGGAGGCGGGCGGCGAGCTGGAGCGCGCGGCGGCAAGCGCTGCCGAGGCGGCCGAGATCGGCGAGAGCTTCGGCGATCCCGACCTCTTCTCGCTCGCCGCCTTCGCGCAGGGGAGCGCCCTGATCAGCCTCGGAAGGCTCCGAGAGGGCCTGGCGCTCCTCGACATGGCGATGGTCGCGGTGGTCGCGGGGGAGGTCTCTCCGGTCAGCTCGGGAATCGTGTACTGCGGCGCGATCCTGGCCTGCGAGGAGGCGCATGAGCTTCGCCGCGCCCGCGAGTGGACGACCGCCCTCACCCAGTGGTGCGAGCGCCAACCTGACCTGCTCGCCTTCACGGGGCGCTGTCTGGTCCATCGCGCGCAGATCATGCGCATGGACGGCTCCTGGCAGGAGGCGATCGAGGAGGCTCGCCGGGCCGCCGAGCGCAGCCTGAAGGGAGAGAACCCGGTCGCGGCCGGCGAGGCCCACTACCAGCGTGGAGAGGTCCACCGACTGCGTGGTGAGCACCCTGCGGCCGAGGAGGCCTATCGCGACGCGAGCGGCCAAGGCTCGGAGCCGCACCCGGGCCTCGCTCTGCTGAGGCTCGCCCAGGGGAACGGGAAGGCCGCGGAGGCGGCAATCCGCAGGGTGATCTCGGAAGCCAGAGGCCCCGGCAAGCGAGCGCGTCTGCTGCCGGCGTACGTCGAGATATTGGCGTCGATCGGCGACCTGAAGGGGGCGGAGGAGGGTTGCGGCGAGCTCGACTCGATCGCCGGCAGCGACGAGGAGCCCGGCGCGCTCGCGGCCATGGCAGCGCACGCGCGCGGTCTGGTCGAGCTGGCCGCGGGGCGCCCACTGGCCTCACTCGCGGCGCTCCGTCGTGCGGGTGACTTCTGGCAGCGGTTCAGGGCTCCGTACGAGAGCGCCCGCACCCGAGAGCTGATCGGGCTCGCCTGCCGCAAGCTCGGGGACGAGGACACCGCGAAGCTGGAACTGGAAGCGGCCCAGGAGACCTTCGCGCGCCTCGGCGCCGCCATCGATCTCGCCCGCGTCGAGGGGCCGGCGGGTCTCGGCGACGCCATCGATTCACGCGGGCTCAGCAAGCGCGAGCTGGAGGTGCTGCGCCTGCTCTGCGCCGGGAAGACGAACAGGGAGATCGCCACGAACCTGGTCGTCAGCGTCAGGACCGTCGACCGGCACGTAAGCAACACTTACGCCAAGCTCGGCGTCTCCTCCCGAGCCGCCGCCACGACCTACGCGCACGAGCACGGCCTGGCCTGACCGGCGACTGGGTGAGATCACCCAACCCGCTCCGGCCTGCAATTTGGGTGGTTCAGCCGATGTGCCTGCGGCGCGTTCGCCGTAGGTTCGCGGCCTGCAAGCGAACGCCGAGCCAGGAGTGCAATGAAGCTGGAACGCCGAGTCATGGTCTTCGGGGCCGGGCCAGCGGGGATCGCCTCCGCTGTCGCGCTCAAGGACGCCGGGCTGGCCCCTTTGGTGCTCGACCAGGCCGACCGGGTCGCCTCCTCATGGCGCTCACGATACGACGGTCTGCGGCTCAATACGTGGCGGCGCTTCTCACACCTGCCCGGCCGGCCCTTCCCGAAGGGCACGCCGCCCTTTCCCAGCCGCGACCAGGTGGTCGAGCACGTCGAACGCCACGCCGGCGAGGAAGGGATCGAGCTGCGTCTGGGCACTCGCGTCGAGCGGATCGAGCGGGGTGACGGGGAATGGGTGGCTCACACCAGCGCGGGTGAGGTTCGCGCGCCGCAGGTGATCGTCGCTTTGGGCCACGAACAGAGCCCGTTCATCCCCGACTGGCCCGGCCGCGACTCCTTCGAGGGTGCGCTGCTCCACTCGTCGCAATACAGAAACGCCGGCCCCTTCAAGGATCAGCGGGTGCTGGTGGTGGGCCCCGGCAGCTCGGGGATGGAAATCGCCCACGAGCTGGCCGAGGGCGGTGCCGCCAAGGTCTGGCTTGCGGTCCGGACGCCACCCAACATCCTCCTGCGCCAGGGTCCCGGGACGGTGCCCGGGGACCTGATCGGCACCTGGCTCTGGCACCTGCCGACCCGAGTCGCCGACCGGATCGCCCGCTTCGCCAGACGCATGGATCTCGGCGACATGACCGAGTACGGCCTGCCGGTGCCCGAGCAGGGGGTATTCACCGACGTGCGGAGGCGCGGCAAGGTTCCCGCGATCGTCGACGCCGACGTGATCGAGGCGATCAAGGACGGTCGGATCGAGGTCGTCGCCGCCGTCGAGTCGCTCAGCTCGAGCGCGGTCGAATTGGCGGACGGGACGCGGGTTGAGCCCGAGTCGGTGATCTGCGCGACCGGATACCGGCGCGAGCTCGAGCCGCTGCTGGGCCACCTCGGGGTGCTCGGCGAGCACGGCATGCCGAAGGCGATCGGGCCGCGCCCGGCCGCCGAGGGTCTGCGCTTCATCGGCTACCTGCAGCGTCCCGGCGGGCTCGGCTACATGGGCAAGGAGGCGAGACGGGCCGCGAGGGCGATCCGCCGCGAGCTTCGCGGCCGACGAGTGGCCGGGATCCCCCACCTCGCCGATCCACCTCCCCCAGCCATGAGTTCCGCGGCTCGCCGTCCCTAGTGGTGAGCCCGACGAGCAGAAGCACGGCGATGGCAACGGAGACCAAGAGCGCGGCCCCGGCGCTGAGCGGATGGCTGGACGAGACGCTGATGACGCCGTCCCTCGGGACCCTCGAGGAGCTCGAGGGGATCGTCACCGACATCGGTCGGTCCCCCTGGCTGTGGGGCCATGCCGTCAGGTTCGACCTCGAGCGGCGCAGCCACGTGGTTCTCTACAAGACCCCGCAGCTGGAGATCGCCCTGTTCGGCTGGGCGGCGGGCCAGGACACCGTCTTCCACGACCATGGCGGCGCGAGCGGAGCGGCGTTCATCTGCAGCGGCCTCCTGATCGAGGACACGGTCGTGGCCATCGACGGACACGTCGTCACTCAGCACAGCCACACCCGGCGCGCCGACACCGCCTTCAGCTTCGGCCCCGAGTACATCCACCGGGTCCGGCACGAGCCCGACCACGGAGTGGCGCTCTCGATCCACGTCTACACGCCCGCCGTCACCGACTCGGTCGACTACGAGGCCCTTCCCGACGGCACCCTGCGCGCCCTGACGGCCGTGCCGGAGATCGCCTTCAGGAACGCATGAACCCCGAATGGACGGTGATCGACGTCGACGTGAGCGGGCGCCCTTCTACAAGCGGATGCGGAAAGCGGACCCGCGCTTCTACCGGCTCCGCGCAAAGTGCGGAGTAGGGCCACCGACGAAGGAGCCCAATTGAGCACCGCTTCCTCCGCCTCATGTTCCGCGGACAACACGTCGCGCTCCCGTCCCACTACCCCTACGGCTTCGACACGATCGGCCACCTCGGCCTGATCTACCTCGCCACGGCCATCTGCGTAGTCGGCGCCGTGCAGGCGCTGAGGCCGATCCTCGGCCGGCCGGTCTGAGCACGACTCTCCTCGAGAGCGCGACCGAAAACTGCCGCCCTACCCGATCGGCATCAGCGCGGCGACAAACACGGAGCGCTGGATCGCGCACGAATGCTGGCGGGGACCAGCAGAGCGCGGTTATGGTCAGGCCGTGGGCCTCGTCGACCTGCACTGCCACATCCTCCCCGCGCTCGACGACGGTGCGCTCGACCTCCGCGACACCGTGGCGATGGCGCGCCAGGCGGAGCGCGACGGCATCGACGTCGTAGTCGCGACGCCGCATATCCGCCGCGACCACGACGTCCGGATCTGGGAGCTGCCCGAGCGCTGCGCGCTCGTCAACGACATGCTGGCGGGGGCGGGCCTGCGGGTGCGCGTCGAACCCGGCGCCGAGGTCGCCGAGCCGATCGTGAGCGACCTCTCCCACGACGAGCTGCGCGCCTGCACGCTCGGCGGCGCCGGGCGCTGGATCCTGCTCGAGCCCGGCGCGGGGTCGCTGTCGGATCGCACGCATGCGACCGTGCGGGCGGTGGGCGAGCAGGGATTCGGGATCGTCCTCGCCCACCCCGAGCGCCACCAGTCCGACGACCTGCTCGACCGCCTGGGCGCGCTCGCCGGCGACGGCGTCCTGATCCAGCTCACCGCCGCGTTCGCCGCGGACGACAGCGCGCACGCGTTGCTCGACGCCGGCCTCGTCCACGTCCTCGGCAGCGACGCGCACTCCTCGCACGGCGGCCGGCCCGTAAAGCTGACCACGGGCCTGGAACGTCTCGCGAACGTGCCGGCACTCGCCCCGCACGTCGAGTGGATCGCGCGCATCGCGCCGCACGCGATCATCGACGGCCGCCCGCTCACGGCGCCGTACTGACTACAGCCGCTCGACGCCGACCGAGGCGCGCAGCTCCGCGACGACGTCAGCTGTCGCGCTGCCGAGCCCGTGACGCAGGAAGGCCGCAGCCCCCGCGGCGCAGCCGATCTCGAGCAGGTCCTCCCAGCACTCACCGCGGGCCCAGCCGGCGGCGATCGCGCCCATCATCGTGTCGCCGCAGCCTTCGCGGTGGCCGCGGTCGAAGCGTGGGGGCGTGATCTGCCAGGAGGCCCGATCGCCGCGGAACGCGAGCGCTGGGCGCTCGCCGCGTGTGACGATGACGGCGCCGGCGCCGGCGTCCTGCAGCCGGCGTGCCGCGGCGCGCAGCTCCCCGGGCTCGGCGACCGGGCCGCGCACGTACTCGGCGAGTTCCCAGTCGTTGAGCTTGACGAGGTCCGGTCGCCCGGCCAGCGCGCTGTCCAGGCGCGGGCTCGAAAGGTCGACGAGCACGGGCGTCCCGTTGGCGCGCACGTCCGTGACGAGATCGCGGTAGATCGAGACCGGCAGCGTGTCGCCGGGATACGGGTTGCAGACGACGAGGACATCGGCGGCGATCGCCGCTGCGGTCGTCACCGAGAACAGCGCGTCGAGCTCGTGCCGCGAGGGCGGGTCCGCGGTGACCATGGCAAGCGTCTCGCGTCGCCCCGACCGCCGGTCAACGACGTAGCTGCCGCTCGGGCTCGCGGTCGGGACGAGCCTGCGCTCGCCGCGCAGCCCGGCGAGGAGCACCTCGAGCGGGACGCCCGGCTCGGCACCGATGAAGCCGCACAGGATCGGGTGCGCGCCCATCTCGCCCGCCATCCGCGCGACCCAGACACCCTGCCCGCCAGGATGGAAGTGGATGTCGTCGGCGCCCCCGCGCGACTCGATTGCGACGCTGAGCATCGGATGCGGGCCGAAGATCGCAACGCGGGCACCGATCGCGGAACACACCGCCCGGAAGCTACGCCCGGCGGGCGACGAGCGCACGGCAGGCCAGCCCGACGAGCGCACGCGCCCGTGCGGCCTCGTAAGCGCCGGACGAACGCGATGCCCGCGACCTGCGCCTCGACGAGCGCGTCGCCGGGCGCCACGGCCGGCTCGGCGCCGCGGGGATCAGGACCGAAGGCGGGCCGAACCGCTCGAGGTGACCGCCCGCACCTAGGTGGCGGCCTCGGGCACGCCGTGGCGGGCGACGATGCGGTCGTAGTTGAGGCGCATGAGCGCGATGACGTCGTCGACGTCGGCCTGGTTCTCGATCCGGCGCGCCGCCCACCCCGGGCGGTCGAGCGGGTGAGGGCCGACGCGCCCCTGCTCGGTGAGCTGCGCCCACACGGGCCTCGGGAAGCCGAAGTGCGCGGCCCGCTCGCCGTGCAGGTGGCCGATCTCGCGGCGGCCGAGCCGGAAGCCGAACTCCCCGCGCCGACCGAGCCCGGCCTCGACGCCCGGCCACGAGGTGACCGCCGCGGTGATCTGCGCGCTCGCTGCTCGTCCGTCGTCCATGGCCAGGCACGCTAGAACCTCAAGTGCGCTTGAAGTCAAGGGGGAAGGCGTGCTCTCATGGGCCGATGGCCGAGCTCCTGACCATCGCCGAGGTCGCGCGGCGAAGCGGGGTCGCCGCCTCGGCGCTGCGCTTCTACGAGGAGCGCGGGCTGATCGCCTCCGAGCGGGCGGGCTCGGGCCATCGCCGCTACGCGCGGGCGGTCCTGCGGCGGATCGCCTTCGTCGTCTTTGCCCAGCGCATCGGCCTCACGCTCGAGGAGATCGGCGGCGAGCTGCGCCGGCTGCCCGCCGACCGCGCCCCGACGCGACGTGACTGGGCGCGTCTATCGCGCGGCTGGACGGCGCGGATCGACGAGCGCATCGCCGAGCTCGAGCGCCTGCGTGTCGGCCTGACGGAGTGCATCGGCTGCGGCTGCCTGTCGCTCGAGCGTTGCCGTCTCGCCAACCCCGGCGACCGCATGGGCGAGCGCGGCCCCGGGCCGCGGTACTGGCTGGGGGACCGCCGCGCGGACGCAGCTCCGGGCACCGGATCGGTTCGGCGCTAGGGTCGGTCACTCTGAGCGTGACCGTGACCAGACCGGCACCGACGCGTCCGACGTGCGGCGCGGAGGCATGACGTGCCCGCGTCAGGCGACGCCCGCGGGCCGCCGTCCCGGCTTCCCTGGCAGTTTCTGCTTCGCGCGGTGGCGGTCGTCACGGGGCTGACGCTGCTGCTCGTCGTCGACGTCCACGGCGTCGCGTTCTATGTCGCCTGGGCGCTGATCGGCCTGGCGCTGATCACCGAGGGCGTCGCGACCTTCGTGTACCGGCGTCGCTCGCGCCGGAGCGTGTGACGTGACGACGCTCGCGATCGCCACCCCTCACGGGCCGGCGGCCGCGCACCTGCAGGCGGCCGACGATGCGCGGGGCGCGCTGGTCCTCGGCCACGGCGCTGCGGGCGGGGTGGCCGCGCGCGACCTCGCGACGGTCGCCCACGTCGCGCGGGAGCAAGGGCTGAGCGTCGCGCTGGTCGAGCAGCCCTACCGCGTCGCGGGGCGCCGCTCGCCGCCGTCGGCGCCGCGGCTCGACGCAGCGTGGACCGCGACGGTCGAGCGCCTCGTCGCCGGTGCGCTGCGCGGTCTTCCGCTTGTCGTCGGCGGCCGGTCCTCGGGCGCGCGGGTGGCCTGCCGCACCGCCGAGGCGACCGGGGCCGTCGGCGTGCTGTGCCTCGCGTTCCCGCTGGAGCCCCCGCGCCGAAGGGCCGGCGGCGCCGCGCCGAGCCGCCTGCCCGAGCTCGAGGCGGTGACGGTCCCGACGCTCGTCGTGCAGGGCGCCCGCGACCGGTTCGGCGTCCCGCCGCCCGGCGCGCGTCGCGAGGTCGTGACCGTGGAGGGCGACCACAGCCTGAGGACGGACCTCGACGCCGTCGCCGGCGCCGCGCGCGACTGGCTCGCGCGGCTGCTCAGCGCACCGGCGCCGGCTCGTGCTCGAGCACGAGCCGCGCGACCGCCCGGGCCCGCCTCGCCGCCTCGGCGTCGCCCTCGCCCGCCGCCACGATCGAGGCCTTCATGAGGATGTGCCACGTGCGCGCGAAGGTGGCCGGGTCGCCGACGCCCGCCGCGCGGGCCAACTCCTCGAGGAAGGTCCGGATGCCGGCGAGGTAGGTCGTGTCGCGCGCGGGACCCGGGTCGACGCCCTCGGCGCTCGCGAGCATGACGTTGAATGAACGCGCAGCCCTCGAGGTCCTTGCGGCCAGGCGCTCCACGACGAGCTTCCGAGCGTTGGCGACCATCAGGCCGCCATGGTCGCGACTGCGCCGCATGCCGCCGGGACCGGATCGGCTATCGGCGACCCCGGAAGGTGCGGCGGAGGTCGTCGACCCATCGGTCTGGGATTTCCCAGGGGATGAAGTGTCCGCCGGCGTCGTGGGCGGTGAGGTTGACGTGGTTGTACCAGGCGGCGCGGTCGCCATCGAGGAAGTTCCGGACGCGCTGCGCGGTGGAAACGCCGGGCGGGTTCTCGTATCCGACGAACGTGATGCCGGTGGGCGCTTCGATGACGGGGTGCCGGCTGTGGGAGGGCGTCCAGGGGTAGCGGTTGTTGTTGGCGTAGGTGCGGATCGAGGTGCCGATCGCGTTGGTGACCCAGAAGATCATGGCGTGGGTGAGTAGGTCGTCCTTGGTGAAGACGGTCTCGATGTTGCCCCCGTTGTCGCTCCAGGTGGTCCAGCGTTCGAGGATCCAGGCCAGCATGCCCGCGGGGGAGTCCGACAGTCCATAGGCGAGGGTGCTGGGGTCGAGGACGTGGACGGCGAGGTGGACGGCGAAGCGCTTCTCGAACGCCACGATCTGGGCGTGGATGTCGGCCGGGAGGCCGTCGGGGATGGGCCGGCCACCGCTTAGATCCCAGGCGCGGTCGCCGTTGAACAGGGTGAGCTTCAGGCCGGAGCCGATGTGGATGGCGTAGAGCTCGTCGGCGTACTTGTGGCCGAGCTGGCCGGTGACCAGCGCGCCGACGTCGCAGCCCGCGGCGGCGTACTTCTCGTAGCCGAGGGTTCGGGTCATGAGCGTGTGCCAAAGGTCGGCGACCTTCCAGAAGTTCATGTCCGGGTTGTTGGGCAGCGGTGTCGAGAAGCCGAAGCCGGGAAACGACGGGACGATCACGTCGAACGCTTCGGCGGGGTCGCCGCCGTGGGCACCGGGGTCGGCGAGCGGGTCGATCACCTTGCACCAGTGCCAGAACGTCCAGGGCCAGCCATGGGTGAGGATCAGGGGCGTTGGATTCGGCCCGACACCGGGGTTGCGCATGAAGTGGACGGGCACGCCCTCGACATCTGCGCGGTAGTGCTCGTAGGCGTTGATCGCGGCTTCGGCCTTGCGCCAGTCGTAGTCGGTGCGCCAGTAGTGGACGAGCTCTTGCAGGTAGGCGCGATCGACGCCGTAGTACCAGTCGCGGTTGCCCGCATCAACCGGCCAGCGGGTCAGCTCGAGACGGCGCTGGAGGTCGGCGAGCACGTCGTCGGGCACGTGGATCGGCGTCGGCTCCAATCGAAACGGGCGGGTCCCGGCGCCGTGCGATGCGGGTGTTTCGTGGCTCATCGTCGTCTCCTACAGGTGGTCCGCGACGCATCGGGTGAATTCGACGAGCCGGTTGGAGAAGCCCACTCCAGCGAGCGCCGACGCGCGAATCGTGAGCCCATGGATAGGGCACCAGGGGTCAGCAGCGAGTCCGTCACGTGTACGATCCTCCTCGACCGAGCGCCCGTCGACACTCGAGCGTTCCACTGCTGCTCTGGACGATCGTGCCCGCGCGGCGCGGGGCGACGCGCAACCCGGCGACCGACGAGCGGGTCGGGCGCGCGCCACCCTGTCCGCAGCGGCCGCGTAACGTGTGCGCAACCGTGGCCGCCAACGCTGACGCCCCGCCCCAGGCCGAGCCCGCGCCGCTCAGCGGAGCGGAGACCGAGCGGGTCCGCACGCGCGTGCGGCTCATGGTCGAGCTCACCGCGCGCGCGGGGGCGTACCGGTCGGGGTTCGCGCAGGCGGCGCGGCGGCTGACGCCCGCGGAGGCCGCGGTGATCGCCGACCTCGAGCGGCACGGCCTCGACGTCGTGCAGCTGCGCGAGGTCCTGTGCGGCGCCCACGTGCTCGTCGACGAGCCCGGGCTCTACGACAAGTGGCGCTTCCCGAAGACGCGCACGCGGCTCTCCAGCCACCACCGCCACATCGACAAGGCGCGCTTCCCCGACCTCGGGCTGAAGGGACCGCTCGTCCGCGAGAAGCTCCACGGCCGCACCGACCGCGGCACCTGGATCCAGCTCGAGAAGACGCCGGCCGCGATGGGCCACGGGTTCCGCCTGCCGGGCTGGAGCGACCTCCAGCACCTCATGGACTACGTCGTCTACCGGATCAAGAAGCGCAACGTGGGGCCGTGGGGGCTGTCGGGCATGACCGAGAAGCGCCCGATGTACCTCTCCCCCGACCTCGGCGTCCGCGTGGCGCTGCCCGACGCCGCCGAGGCCGACCTGACCGCGGCGCTCGAGCGTCTCGAGGATGCCGACGACGTGACCTCGGCCTCGGCCGACCTCGCCGTGCGGTTCCCGCCGCCCGAGCGGGCGGAGACGCTGCGCGAGATCGCGTTCGTGCCCGGCACGCGGGCCGGCCGCGGGCTCTTCGGCGCTTCGGACGTCTGGATCACCGACGCGCCCTCGCCGGCCGCCCGCGCGCTGCTCGGGGAGACGGCCGCGGCGCCGCGCTGGGCGCTGCCGCCCGCGGGCGCCACCCGGCGCGGCGAGCTGCGCGCCGGCGACCGCACCGTGGCGACCGCCGTGCGCCTCGTCGAGGCATGAGCGCGGCCGGGGCCAGCGGTGCCACTCCCGAGGGGCTCGTCGAGGCGGTCGTCCACCTCGTCAGCACCGGGCCGGTGCCGCTCGGCGCGTACACGCTGGCCGAGATCGGGGCGGTCAACGGGATCATCGGCTTCCTCGAGGCCGAGCCGGCCCCCGAGCTGCTGGCCGAGGCCGTCCGCTCGCTCGCCGCGCGCAACCTCATCACCACGACGGCTGGGGACGACGAGGTCGAGGTCCGCGGCGACCTCGGGATCGCGCTGGCCTTCCAGGAGCGCTCGCGGCTGGTCCTCGACGCACGGGTCACCGGAACGCAGCCCGACCGCCCGTGGCGCTTCGTGCTCATGCCCCAGCCCGAGGGCGTCACGCTCGAGGTGCTCATCGACGCACTCGGCATCCACTTCTACTCGCTGCGCATGACCGAGGAGGCGCTCGAGCGCCTGTGGACGCGCCTGCCGGCCGGCGACCGCGGCCCGCGCGAGGCCGACGCCGACGCCGTCCTCGCCGCCAGCCCGCAGGCCGCGCTGCTGAGCGCGAGTCGCTGGCAGGACGACGGCGCGCACGCGACGACCGACGTCGTCCTCGCCCGCGAGGACGACACGCTGCACGTGTTCGCCCGCGATCCCGACGACGCAGCGCGCCTCGTTGCCCAGGGGCTCGACGAGGGCGAGGCGCACACGCTGATCCAGACCCTGATCGAGGAGCTCGCATGACGCGGACGACCCGCTCCCTCGAGGGCGCCGCCGCCCTCGTCAGGTGCGCGGGTTACGGGCGAGCGCGCCGCCCGGCATCGTCTCCCAACCGATCTCGGCGAGGTTCGGGATTGAGCCACCCTCGCACAGCGGGCAGGCGCCCTGTCGGGGTGTCGACGATGTCGGTTTCGTGCACGCCCGCGCACGCCGGCTCAGCCGAGCAGGCGGTCGATCTCCTCCTCGAGGCGCGTGCCGCGCGCCTCGGCCGAGGCGTTGGCCCCCAACCACCCGACGCGTGCGTCGGCGAGCGCCGCGTCGTCGTCGGCCAGGCCGTGGTCGAGGCCCGGGTGGTCGGTGTGCTCGTCGACGAAGGCGCGCAGGCTGCCGTGCCGCGCGAAGTCACCCTCGCCGAGATCCTTGAACTCCTTCTCGGCGCCGGACCAGAGCTGTTGCCAGATGTGGTTCGAGTGCGGCTCGTGCCAGGAGATGTAGCCGCCCCGCAGGATCTGGCGCGGCCGCGCGACGGCTCCCGTGAACGAGTAGCGAGCCGCCACGGTCTTGCGCGGGTCGTAGAACTGCGGGGTGATGAAGTCCGAGACCAGGACGCCGTTGATCGTGTAGGCGAACTCGGCGGCCTCGCACGGGTCGCAGGCCTCGACCAGGAACTCGACCTGGCCCTGGTCGCGCTTGGGTGAGCGCCCCGGCGCGATCCGCTGGCCCCACGGGTCGACGACCATCTCGACGGTCTCGTGGCTGGCCGTCAACGACCAGCTGTCGCTGTGCTCGACGAGCGCATAGGGCTGTCCGTTGGCGTCCAGGTGGTAGCCGGCGGCACCCTTGACGTCGTCGACGACCACCACCGCCCAGTAGCCGACCGGCACGTCGCGCAGCCGCGCGAACGCGTCGACGGTCGCGGTCAGCGCCCACAGCGGCCCGACGTCGCGGATCGCCTGCATCTGCAGGGCGGCGGCGACGTGGCCGAGCTGGGCGACGTCCATCTGGTCGGTGCGCGACACGAGCGCGACGTGGACTGGGAGCATGCCCCGACCGTACGCCGTCGCGGGAGCTTTCGGAAGCCGAGCGCGCACTTGCACGGGGCCCGCGCCGAAGCGGTGCAGGTCGTGCCGCCAGGTAGCGTGCGCGGGCGATGGCCTGGCGCTGCCGTTCTCGCCCGCGGCGCCGGAGGCCTCGACGCACGGCGCGCCGCCGACGTCGTCTGGTTCGACGCCCTCGTCACGAACGTCGACCGCACCGCGCGCAACCCCAACCTCCTCGTCTGGCACGGGGCGCGCCCCCTAGCGCCGGCGCAGCTCGTGCAGCTCCACCGGCGGCGGACCGACGTCGACCTTGGTGCGGATCGACCACGTGGCCGCCATCTGCTCGAGGAACGGCTCCGCCGCGGGACGTCGCGGATCGGCGAGCCAGGCGCTGCCGTTGGGAGCGACAAGGCGCGGCAGCGCCGCGCCGAGGAACTCGCCGTTGCGCAGCTCGTAGAGCACGTCGGAGCCCAGGACGAGGTCCCATGGGCCGCGGGCCACGAGCGCCTCGGGCTCTCGCCACGCGGCCACCGCGATCTCGATCGCAAGCCCGTTGGCGCGCGCGTTGCGCGCCGCGAAGGCGACGGCCTCCGGCGACCAGTCCGACGCCAGGACGCGTCCCCCGGCCAGCGCGGCGGCCAGGCTCGGCAGCCCCAGACCGCAGCCGAGCTCGAGCACGCGCGCGCCGCGCAGCGCGAGCGCCCCCACGCGCTGCGCGAGCACACGCGCGCTCGGCCACAGCTCGGCCCAGTAGGGCAGGAACTCGTCGCGTCCGAAGGCCTCCTCGTCGAGCAGCGCCTCCGCGTCCGCCGGCCGCGCGAGCACGAGGTCGCGCCCGCCGACCATCACGACCTCCTCGACGACCTCCGGCTCGGGCGCGCGCATCGGCGCCGAGCCTAGTCCGAGAGCCGAGCTCGATGTCCCGCTCGCGCAGCCACGCCCAGCCCGCGGACACGGACGGCGACCTCAGCGCCGTGCGCCATGCGCCCGACAGCGCAGGCCGGGGCGGGGCGCCGGTCATCCGCCCACCGCCACCGCCCGCGCCGGGCGCCGGTCGCGGTACGCGTCGTGCCCGAGGTCGGCGAGCCAGCCGCGCAGGATCCGGTGCAGCCGCTCGGCCCCGACGACCGGCTCCTCGGGCCAGCGCCAGTCCGCGGGCGCGAGCACGAACGGGTGGGCCTGGCCGCCGCCGAGGCCGCCGTGGGAGCCGACGAGCTCCTCGAAGGCCGCGACCTCCTCGGTCTCCGGCCACCACGCCGAGTTGACGAGAACGTCGGGGCAGTGGGCGAAGCCGTCGGTGCGGCGCACGTGCGCCGCCGCCGTCGGACCGAACGGCGCCAGCGGGTCGTCGCCGTCGACGCGGCCGTCGGCAAGGCGATGCCCGCCGCGCGCCCCGAGGACGACGGCGCCGTCGCGCTCGGAGCGCACGAGGACGAAGCCGATGCCCGGGTGCGCGCGCAGCGCGTCGAGGAGCTGCGGGTAGCGCTCGTCGAGCTGCTCGCGGGTCACGCGCCCGGGCAGGCGCGGGAACGAGATCAGGCCGAGGCACCCGGAGGCCATGACGCTGATCTCGGGCCGCTCGTCGCCCGCGGCGGCGGCCGGCTCGAGCTCGCCGCGCTCGTGCGTCGTCCGCGCCAGCGTGCGCCCGGCGGCGGTGTCGGCCTGCGAGGCCTCGGTCACGGCGGCGCGCAGGCGCCCGAGCGCCTCGTCCTCGCCCGAGGCCTCCGCCGCCACCTCGTCCGTGCCGCACGCGCGCGCGACGAGCCCCTCGAGGGTCACACCGTAGCGCTGGAGGAACGTCGCGCCCTGGCTCTGGCCGTGGTCGGAGAGCACGACGATCTCGTAATGCCGGCCGGCGCGGGCCGCGGCGGCGGCGATGCGCTCGATCTCGCGGTCGACGAGCCGCAGGACGGCGAGCGTGTCCGGGCGCTCGACGCCCGAGTGGTGGGCGACCTCGTCGTAGGCCAGGAAGGTCGTGTAGAGCACCGGTCGCCCGGCGCGGACGTCGCCGAGGACCGCGGCGACCTGCAGGTCGCGCTGCACAACGACCGCCCACGCGCGCACGAGCGCGTACTTCAGCCCCCGGCGGATCCGCGGCTGGACGTCGCGCCGGCGCTGCTCGGCGCCCGCGCGCAGCTCATGGGCGACGTCGGCCAGCGAGAGCAGCAGCGTGCGCGCGACGTTGTAGGGGCTCGCGAAGTACGTGAAGTAGTCGCGCCCGATGCGCCCGCGACGGACGTCGAGCACCGTGCTCATGGTCAACAGCGAGTGCGGCGCGTCGCCCGAGAGGATGTTCGCCCGGCTCGCGCCGTCCTCGAAGAGCAGCCCGCGCCCGTCGGAGATGCGCCGCTCGAGCTCGGCGGCGTCGCGCGGGTGGTTGGTGACGATCGGCGCGTCGCGGTCCTTCTCCCACCAGCGGAACGCGGGCATGTCGTCGTTGCTGCCGTGCAGCAGCCCGGCCTGGCAGGCGCCCGTCTGGGAGGACAGGTCGGTCTCCCAGACGTCGAGGTGGTGTGTGCCCTCCCGCACCCAGCGCGCGAGCGTGGGCGCGTTGCCGTCGCGCAGCGCGCGGCGCAGGACCTCGTGGGCGAGGCCGTCGATCTCGAGGAAGAGCACGCCCGGCACGTCGCCCCCGCCCTCGGCGGTCGCGAGCGCGGCGCGCCGGGTGCGGTGGCGGTCGACGCGCGCGTCGTCGTCGATCGACAGGACGGCGTCGGCCAGCGTCCGGACAGCCGTCAGCCCGAGGACGACGACAACCGCTTCGAAGAGCCCGTCGATCGTGAGGCCAGGGAGGATCGCGGCCACGAGCAGGAGCACGGCGCCGTTGAGCGCGAGCGCGCCGAGCCCCAGAGTCAGGACCGTGAGCGGCAGCGCGAGCCGGATGAGCAGTGGCCATAGCAGCGTGTTGAGCGCGAAGACCAAGGCGACGGCCGCGATCGCCGTCCCGGCGTCGCGGACGTGCAGCCCGGGCAGGATCCCCGCCAGCGCCAGCAGCGCGGCCGCGGTGACGACGCCGTCGACGACGAGCCGCAGCGCCAGGCGCCGCTTCACGGCGCCCGCCAGGCTCGCTCGGAGACGACGGCGCCCGCGGCCGCCGACGCGACGAGCACGAAGCCCGCGGCGACGAGCCAGCTCAGCATCGCGAACGCGACCCCGATGACCCCGTAGCGCTCTGCCGACTCCGACACGGTGTGGGGCATCCAGATCACCGTGGTCACGCTGAGGGCGGACATGGCCGCGGCGGTGATGAGGCCCGTGGGCAGTACCCGCCGCCAGTCCAGCCGCCGCCCCAGCAGGATGAACGGCGTGACCGTCCACAGCGTCGCGGCGAAGGCGAGCTCGAGCACGGTCGCCAGCAGCCCGCCGAAGATCGCGTCGATGACCTCGCGGACGCTCACGAACGCCGGGATCAGCGCCAGCCACAGCACGGTCGAGGGCGTGCCGCGCACGCCGCCCAAGGGTGGCAGCCGGAACGCGAGCTCGAAGAGCCGCTGCAGCGCGCGCGCGAACGAGAGGGTGCTGACGATGACGAGCAGGACGCCCAGGACGCTGAAGGTCTGCTGCACGTCGCCCGGCGACGCGAGCGCCTGGCTCACGCTGTCGGCGGCCGATCCCTTGAGGTCGAAGCGGTCGATGACCTGGTCGGCGAAGTCCTTGCCGTCGATCGTCGGGACGACCGCGTCATAGACGATCAGGAGCGGGATCAGCGCGGTGAAGGCCCGGCCGGCGAGCGCGACGCTGCGGTCGACGAGCTGGACGGCCACGAGGCGCTCGAGCCAGGCGCCCCCGAGCCGCAGTGGCCCGGCCGGCAGGCGGGCGAGCATGTCGCTGGCGCGGGACCTCGCCGCCATGGGCGCCAGCCTAGTCCCGAGAGCTCGTCGGCGCCCGCGGGTCCACACGATCATGGGCCGCCGCTCGGCTTACCGCGCGCCGCCGCGCTTGCCTCGCCGCTGCTCTGCTCGCGGGGCGGCGCGGCGCGCCATCGCGCTCGCCACTCCGGCGCCTCCCAGCTCCCCGCGCCGTATACCGTCTCGTGCGCGACCTTCTCCCCGCGGAACTCCAGGACGGTGACGCCGAAGTTCCACGGTCCCTCGTCGTAGCGGCTCAGGACCTCGGCGACCCAGAGGTCGTCGCGTCCCCGTAATCGCCTGAGCTGGAACTCGACCCTCGCCGGATACATCTTCCGCCACTGCTTGAAGTTCTCGACGCCCTCGAATCGCTCGCCGGACTGCGGGAACTCGAGGACGGCGTCCTCGTGGTAGATCTCGTGCGCGACGTCGCGGTCGGATGCGTACAGATACTGCTCCACCACCGCGAGAGCGGTCTCCTGATCCATGGTGCCAATGCTCCTCGATGTCGAGACCCGCGTCGACCCTGGCGCATGGGCCACGCACTCGCTGCCCCCGCAGCGAGCTGACGCATGGTCCCGCGGCGCCGCCTACCCGTCGTCGAGCCCGACGCGGTCGCCCGGCGCCAGCACCGCCACCCGGACCTCCGGGGCGAGCTCGGCCGCGCGGGCGGCGAACGCCGGCCCGGGCGTCGCGAGCAGGTGCCCGTACCGCCCGCGCAGCCCGATCGGCAGGAACGTCCCCCAGTGGATCGGGATCGCCAGCCGTGGGCGCAGCAGGGTCAGCGCCTCCGCCGCCTGCGCGGGGTCCATGTGCCCCTCGCCGAGCGAGGGCCCGTAGCCCCACACGGGCAGCAGGGCGGCGTCGAGGGGGCCGGGGAGATCCGCCATGCCCGCGAACAGCGACGTGTCGCCTGCGAAGTACACGCGCCGGGCGCCCCGTTGGACGACGTACCCGAGCGGGGGCGCGCCGGCCTCCACCGGCGACCGGCGCGGGTCGTGCTCGGCGGCGACCGCGTGCACCCGCAGGCCGGGCTCGAGCTCGACGACCTCGCCCTCGGCGACCTCGCGGACATCGCGGCGGCCGGCGCGGGCCAGGACCCCGGCGGCGCCGCGCGGGGCGACCACGGGCACGCCGGGCTCGAGCGCGCGCAGCGACGCGAGGTCGAGATGGTCGCGGTGCAGGTGCGAGATCAGGACGGCGTCGAGCGCGGGCGGCGTCGCCGGCGCTGGCGCGTGGCGGCGCAGGTGCGCGAGGTGCCCACGCAGGACGGGGTCGGTGAGCGTGCGGGCGCCGCCGACCTCGATGAGCGCCGTGGCGTGGCCCAGCCAGGTGACGCCGTCGGCCGTCACCGCGCGTTGACCGCTAGGAGCGCAGGACGGCGTCCAGGAGCCCCGGGAAGCGGGCGTCGAGGTCCTCGCGGCGCAGCGAGACAAAGCGCTGCGTCCCCCGCGGCGTCGTACGCGTGACGCCGGCCTCGCGCAGCACGCGGAGGTGGTGAGAGAGCGTCGACTTCGAGACCGCGGCCGGCAGCGCGCCGCAGGTCTGCTCGATGGTCGCGTCGAGCCGGCGCACGATGTCGAGCCGGACCGGGTCGCTCAGCGCGTGCAGCACCTCGTGGAGCTCGAGCTGCGCGGTCCCCGGCTCGTCGAGCGCGGTCGTCATGGCCTCCATTGTACGACAGAGATCGAACGACTGCTACGATGTTCGACGAACTTCGAACCGGAGGTCTCCGTGCCGCCCGTCCCTCCCGCTCCGCCGACCCGCGCCGCGCCGTTCCGCCGTCTCGTCGTCTTCACCTCGCTCGCGCCGATCGCGGTGGGAGAGGTCGTCGGCGCCGGGCAACGAAACGCGTCCAGGCCAGGGCACTAGCCCGGATCATGCAGTAGGCGCACGAGGGTGATGGACCTGCCGCGTCTGGGTGTGAGTGGTGACGGTGAGGCCGCGTTCGGGGTCGTGGCGGCGGTGTGGGCGGTCTCGCGGAGGCGGCGTGGGCTGCGCGGGCTCGTCTTTGGGCAGCGGTGATTGCGGCGGTGGCCGGGAGCGGCTGGTTGATGGTGTGGTCGGCTGCTGGCGGCGGTCAGGCGGTGGCCGCGGGCAGCTGTTTGAGCTTCTGGAAGGCGGCGAGCAGCTGCCCACCCCATGGCCAGTCGTGCTGGAGGCGCAGCTTGGCGCGGCGGCCGTGGAACGCGAGTCGTGCGGCGACGTGCAGCAGCCGGTAGCGAAGCCGCTTGGGCTCGGCCTTGGCGAGCTCGCCGTCGAGCAGCAGCGCCTGGGTCCAGACGATCAGGTCGTGCGCGAGCATGACGATCTCCAGCCACACCTCGTTGAGCGCGAACGCCTTGAACGGGAACTTCTGAAGGCCGGTGTCCTTGTCGTCGCGGATGCGGTCCTCGACGCGGGCGCGCCGGCGGTGGCGGCACTCGATGATCGCGATATTCTCGTCGCGCTGGTCGGTGAGGATCGTCTGGAAGCGGTAGCCGTCGTGGTCGGTGAAACTGAGCTGGGCGCCGGGGTGCGGGCGCTCACGCCGGACGATCAGCCGTGTTCCCTCGGGCCAGGAGCTCAGCTCGACGCGGTCGGTGATCTCGGCGACCTCGCCGTTCTCGCGCTCGCTGGCGTCCTGATCAAGCGCCGGAACCCAGGCTTCATCGGGGATCTCGAGGATCGCGTCGCGGATCGGCGCGCTCAGCTCGTAGCCGACCGAGAAGCGCAGGTCCGCCTCGCGGCAGTAGTCGATCAGCCCGTGCGTCGCGCCGGCCGAATCGGCGCGCACGAGAATCTCGATCTGCTCGATGGAGGCGACGGGGATCTGCTCGAGCGCCCGGTCAAGCACCGTGATGTGGTCGGCGGCGGTGTTCGCGCCGGCGTTCCCCGGCCGCAGCAGACCGGCGAGCGCCTCGCGTGTCTCATCGGCGTAGGCCTGCAGCGGGTGGAATCCGTAGCCGCCCTTGTAGTTCCCAGCCGCCTGCTCCTTCTCGGAGTGCGCGGTGATCAACGTCGCGTCGACATCGATCGTCAACCGCTCGGGGACGCCATGCAGCTCCCAGAACCGCTCGCGCGCCCGCGCGTGCGCGGCGCGCAGCGCGTCCACCAGCGCCGGGTCGGCAGCGACCCGGTCGATCACCCGGAACGCGGTCGAGTCCGACGCGACCGGTGCGAATAGCGCCTCCTGATCACGCACCGCGCCGAGATCGGACACGCACTCACCACCGTTGGCGAGCATCACCGCCAGATCACGGATCACGCGGCCGGGATCATGCCCGCGACGGCGCTGCTTGATCGCGGCCAGCCGACCCGACAGCGCGTTCGTGAGCCCCAGCTTGTCCGCGACCCGCGCCGGCAGCGCGGTCCCCGCGTGCGACACCAAGCCCGCTCCGTCCGCCGTGACTTCTACGGTTACCGGGCGTCCATCACGCATCACCTTCAAGGTGAACCTCCAAGCTCGGGGACCAAGGACCTTCAGCAAGCCCAAGGATCCCCGCTCAACCGGACGTTTCCGCGCCCCCGCCCGCCGGGGGCGCGGCCATTACCGGGCCGCTATTGCACGCTCGGGGCTAGAGGCTTGATGTGGGTTCATCGTCCGTCGTAGGCGGCGAGGGCGCGTGGCGGGCGGCCGGTGAGGATGTTGATGAGCATTCCGAGGGTGAGGGCGAGCAGGCGTTGTGCGATGCGTTGGACCAGTCCGGTGAGGGTCTTGGCGAGGTGCTGGTCGAGGCGCATCTGGCCCTTGAGGTTGCTGAAGACCGACTCGGCGACCAGGCGGATGCGGGCCTTGGCGATTTCCATCGGTGGTCGCTGACCGAGCTTGTGCTTGGTGGGCGTGATCAGCGTGACGTCGATCAGGCTCATCGTGCGCTGGTACTCGGCGCCCCAGAAGCCACCGTCGCCGAACAGCAGGCTGTCGGGGTGCCCGCAGGCCAGTTCCCAGGCGGACTCGCGTTCCTGTCCGGTCTTCGGTCCGACGAGGTCATAGCCGACCGGGGTGCCCTTCCAGTCGGCGATGAGGACCAGGCGCATGCCCCACACGAACAGGCTCTTGGACGGGCAATACCCGTAGCTGGCGTGCCCGGCGAACTCGCTCTTGGAGGCGCAGCCGGGGTAGTTGGCGCACTGAATCAGCGTCCCGTCGACGAGCCGGATCTGGCCGTCGGCGATCAGCTGCGCGACCTGCAGCTGCACGGTGGCGATCCACGGCGCCAGGCGCCGCAGCCGGCGGTTGTACTGGCTCTGGTCGGGCAGGTGCGGAAACCAACCGGGCAGCAGCCGCTCGATCATGCCCAGGAACTGGCGATCCGAGCAGACGCCGGTCGCTGCTTGCGCGGCGGCGAGCGCGATCAGCTCATCGTCGGTGATCAGGCCCGCAGGGCCCGAGCGAGGGATCCGAACCGACGCGGCGAACACGTAGGCTGCGATAACGAGGGTCTCCAGACAAGCGGTCATCTCGTGCTCCAATCACGAGCTGGCAGGGCTGGAGGCCCTCTTCTTTATGTCAACGCCGCCACCTGCCCCGCGACCCAACCCACATCAAGCCTCTAGTGGGTCTTCTCGTGACGTTGGGCCGGAAACGGCGAGGCGCCGGCGCCGACTGGCGAGGACGCAGGGAGCGAGCAATGGTGGAGCCATTGCCGCGACCGAGGACAAAGCCAGGCGGTGATCGGCGTCCGCCGTTTGCGGTCAAACGTTGCGAGAAGGCCCACTAGTCGAGGGCGAGCTCGGCCCGGCGTGGCCGCCGGACGATCACGGCGCAAACCCGCACGGCTCGGGCCGCGGCCGGCGGGATCACCGACGCCCACGAGGCTCGGGCCGACCGGAACGACCCTCCGCCGCCGGGGCTACGCTGCCAGTCGGGCCGGCGTCAAACGGTGCGCTGCCCGCCCCCGCACCGCGATCGCGAGGAGTCGAGATGGCCGATCCGGCTGACCTGGTCCGAGCCTGGCAGGACGCCCTCCAGCAACTGCGCACGGTCGCGGCGGCGAACCTCGACGCGTCGACGCGCGGCAAGCTGATTGCGCCGCTGCAGCGCCAGGCGGAGGTGCTCGAGCAGGCATTGCGCCGGCAGGCCGATTTCGACGCCCGGCTCGGCGGACGCTTGCTCTCCCCGATGCAGGGCTTCGTTGCGGCGCTCGAGCAGGCGCCGGCGACCATGCGCGCCCAGGCTCAGGCCTTCGAGGCGGCCGCGTTCTCGTTCAAGCAGGCGGCCGAGGCGCTCGAGGCGCAGGCGGCCGTGATCGAGCGAGCGGTCAGCACCATGACGCTCCCGGCCGACCTGCTGAAGTCCGTCGGCGGGCCCGCGGACTCCGGGGCCGCCGCGAAGAAGCCGGGCGCGAAGAAGCCGACGCGACGGCGCCGATGATGATCGAGCTCCGACGCCAGGTCTTGACGACCGAGTTCCTGCACCCGGAGCGAGACTTTCGTCCTGTCCGCTCCGACGTCGAGGTGCGCTGGGATCCCCTCACCGGCCACACGGCCCGGCTCGTTCCCGCGCGCGGGCTGATGCCACCGAGCGAGTTCGACCTCGAGACGTTCGCGCACAAGACCGCCGCGCGCTGCCCGTTCTGCGGCGAGCGCCTGGCGAAGCTGACCCCGAAGCTCCCGCCGGAGCTGTCTCCCGAGGGAAGGATCGCGATCGGGCGGGCGGTGCTGTTCGCGAACCTGCACGCGTACGGGCAGCACAGCTCGGTGTCGGTGTACTCGCCCGATCTGCACTACCTGCCGCTGGAGCGGATGACCGCCCGGCTGGTCGCCGACAACCTCGCCACGCAGGTGGCGTTCGCGCGCGCGGTCATGGCCGTCGATGCCGCGTCGCGGTGGGCGTCGATCGGCGCCAATCACATGCTGCCCTCCGGAAGCTCGCTTTTTCATCCGCACCTGCAGGGCATCGTCGATCCGCTGCCGACGACGCTCCAGCGGCTGCTGGCCGACGTCCCGGCCCAGCGCTTCGACGCCTACCTCGCCGCGGAGCGCAATACCGGCGAGCGCCACCTCGGGAGCACGGGGCGCGTGGAATGGCTGGCGAGCTTCGCACCGCTGGCCCCGGGCGAGCTGCGCGCCTTCCTGCCAGGCGTTGCGTCCCCGACCGAGCTCGACGACGCCCTGGTCGACGAGCTCGCGCACGGCCTCGCCGCTGCGCTCGAGCTCTACGCCGAGCTTGGCTTTCAGAGCTTCAACATGGCGCTGTACGGAGCGCCGCCCGGGACGCGCGGGTATCCGCTCAACCTGCGGCTCGCCTGCCGCTCGAATCTCGCGCCGCTCTACCGCTCCGATGCGACGCACCTCGAGCGGCTCCACTGGGAGGCAGCGATCGACCTGTGGCCGGAGGAGATCGCGGCACGAGCGGGCGAGCGATTTCGCGCGTAGCCCTCAGCGGCGCAACGCCGCGGCCGCGCTCTCGATCTCCGCCGGGTCGGGCGGGGCGCGGCGAGGCAGAATCTCGGGGTCTGAAGCCGCGCCGGGAATCACGTGCACGTGGAGGTGCGCCACGACCTGGCCGGCCGCCGCGCCAGACGAGTTCCACAGAACGACGCGCTCGCACCCCAGCCGCTCGCGCATTCGAGCCGCGAGGCGCTGCGCGGCGCGCAACACGTGGCCGAGCTCGTCATCGTCGATCTCGTGGATGTCGCGGGCGTGGCGGCGCGGCACGACGAGCGCGTGCCCCGGACGCCAGGGGTTGATGTCCATGAACGCAACCGTGTGCGCGTCCCGGGCGACCACCTCGGCCGGGAGCTCGTGGGCGACGATCGCGCAGAAGATGCAGTCCTGCGGCACGCGCACACCGTACTCACCATGTCGCTCGCGGGGCGGACGGGCGAAAGTGGCTCCACGCGGCGACTGGCGCGGGTGGGCCGCGCGCCGCTTCGGCCGATGGCGACCG
>CAWDMB010000018.1:0-15600 GCA_963803375.1 uncultured Actinomycetes bacterium
TGGGCCCTGTTCGCCCTCGGGGCGGTCACGATCTTCGTCGGCACCGCGGCCACAGCGTCCGGGCCGCATGCCGGCGGCTCGGGCACCGGTGACGTCGTCCATCGGCTGAGCTTCAAGGGGGCCGACACCGTGACGTGGATCATCGGCCGCCACGGTGTCCTGGCGGCGCTGCTCGGCGTTCTCGCCGTGGCGACGTGGCTGCTCGCACGCGTTCGTGGGGCCGACCGCGAGCTCCAGGGCCGATTGACGCGGATCTGCCTCCTCATCGCGCTGCAGGGCGTGCTAGGGATCGTGCAGTACCAGCTCGAGCTGCCCTCGGAGCTGGTCTGGGTCCACGTCTGCCTCGCCACGCTGGTGTGGGTGGGGATCGTCCTCGCGGCCGTGCAGTCGGGATCGCCCTTCGGGGCGTTGCGAGTGCAATCGGCGCAAAGTGCGCGACGTTCGGTGGGCTCCGTCGTGCGCTCCTGAGTGGCCGCGATAGCGTCCACGACCCCGAAGGGGGTAGCTTTCGACCGTCGGCGCCTACAGGACATATGCACGCTCACGACTGGACCACCCTCCGCCGCTTCGTCCTGGCGATGACGCTGACGGCGGCGGTCTTGGGGTGGTGCGACGGCCGCGCGAGCGCCGGAAGCTACGGCATGTACCAGTGCCGCGACGCGTCGGGGCGACCGACGAGCATCCGGACGGACTGGCAGTTCTACGCGTGGCCCGGCGGCCGGCTCTACAACGTCTGCGCGACGCGCGGCGACTTCGGGATCATGCAGACGCCGTCTGGCCAGACGGGCAACGAAGGGCAGACTCGGATCGCGATCGCGGTTCCCGCGTCCGCGCCGCACGTGTCCTTCGCGCGAGTCACCGTGAAGGCGATGATCGCCCCGAAGACCGGCGGTCCCCTAAGCCACGGGTGGGTGACCGTGTGGAGCGACGATCAGGAGGTCACCAACCAGCCGCTCGCCGACGGTCCTACCGGGTGGATTAACCGCGTCGACACGCCCCTCGGGGGCAGTACGCCAGCGGGCGCGCGATCCATGGCCATCAGCGTGGCCTGCTTCGAGAGTTGTCAGTTCTCACCCTGGGAAAGCGCCCAGATCCAGCAGGCCGTCTTCACCCTCGTCGAGGACGTGGCGCCGGTGGTCGGGGGCGTCGGTGGGTCCGTGATCGAGGCGGGGGCGCGACGAGGACTCGAGACGCTGACGTACGACGTCGCGGACGCCGATTCGGGCGTGCGGGCGACGACGGCCCTGGTCGATGGCGCGCCGGTCGCCGTCGATGACCTTTCGGCGGCGTGTCATTACGACGACTTCGCGCCGTGTCCGACGAGCGCTCCTGACCGCCTCGTCGGGATCGACACGCGGCGGCTGGCGGCGGGGGCGCACCGGCTCATCCTGCGTAGCGAGGACGCGGCGGGGAATGTCGCGCTCAAGGACGTCGGGAGCTTCCTCGTCGCTGCCGGGGCGCCGGCGCGGCTCGTGCCGACCGCGAAGCTGAGGGCGCGCTACGCGGTGACGCTCAAGCCGACGCGGACGCTGCGGTGGAATCAGCGGTTCCGCACGCGCGGGCGGCTGGTCGCGCTCGACGGTCGGCCGCTGGGTGGGGTGCGGGTGCTCGCGACGGCGCCGGCGGCGCGCGGCCGGGCGACGCGGACGGTCGCCTCGGCCAGGACGCGGCGGGACGGGTCGTGGGCGATGGTGCTGCGGGCGCGGTTTCCGTCGGGGCGGGTGCGGTTCCTCTACGTCGACGGTCATGGCGGGGGCGCGTCGGCGCGGCTGACCGCGAAGGTCCGGGCGGGTGTGCGCCTGCGCGCCGCGCGGCATGTCGTTGCGCCCTATGGGCGCATCGTGCTCGCCGGCCGGCTGCTCGGCGGCCCGGTGCCGCGGCGCGGGAAGGTCGTCGAGCTTCAGGCGCGCGGGCGCGGCGAGCAGCGCTGGATCACCTTCAAGACCGTCCGTTCGGATCGGCGTGGGCGCTTTCGCGCGGCGCATCGCCTGCGCCAGGGCTATCGCAACGTCGTTTACGAGTTCCGGGCCGTCTCGCGCTTCGAGGCCGGGTACCCCTACGAGTCCGGCGCCTCCGCCGTCGAACGCGTCGCCGTCCGGTAGCTGCGAACGACGGCGCGCGCTCGGCCGCGAAGCGCTCAGGTGAGCACGCGTTCGAGCGCCGCAGCGACGACGACGAGCGCGGCGACCCACCGGCCCGACCGCGGCAGGACGAGCCTGCGCCTGCGCGCCCGTCGACGGGCGAGGTCACGGCGCGACAGCGTGCTGACGTAGATCGGGCCCGGCATCCCTCCTCCTCGGCGACGGATGCCACAGCCTCGGCGCGCCGCGCGTCAACCGTCGCGGTGCGATCATGCCGCACGCTGCGGACGTTTCGGTCAGGCGGGGCTGCCCTCGGCCGCCGCGAGCAGCGCGCCCGCGGACGCCGGCCCGTCGGTCGCCTGCAGGACGAGCAGCGCGACGTCATCGCGCTGCTCGTCGGCCTCGAAGGCCTCGAGCGCCGCGTCGACGCGCGTGGCCACCTCGTCGGCGTCGAGCGCGTGGGCCTCCGTGAGCACGGCCGCGAGCCGGTGCGCGCCGAAGCGCCCCGCGGCGCCGCGCGCGTCGGTGACCCCGTCGGTGTAGAGGACGAGGCTCTGGCCCCGGGCCAGCGGGACGCGGCGCTCGCCCCAGACGCCGTCGTCGAAGGCCCCGAGCAGCGGCCCCGAGCCGCCGATCGGCTCGACGCGCCCGTCGGCCAGCAGGTAGGGCGGCGGATGGCCGCCGCAGGCGACGACGACGCCGATCGCTCCCTCCGGGCCGTGCTCGATGCGCGCGCAGACCGCCGTGCACAGCTGGCGGCGGTCCGGGTCGACGGCCAAGGCGGCGTTGAGGCGTCGCAGGACCGCGGCCGGCGAGCGCTCGTACATCGCGGCCGTGCGCATCGTGAACCGCGCCAGCGAGGTCGTGGCCGCCGCGGTCGGGCCCTTGCCGGTCACGTCGCCGATGACGACGACCCACGCGTCGCCGACGCCGAAGACGTCGTAGAAGTCGCCGCCGACGTCCGTCGCCTCGCCGGCGGCCCGGAAGCGGGCGGCGATCGTCAGGCCCGGGACGAGCGGCAGCCGCGGCGGCAGCAGGCTGCGCTGCAGCGTCGTCGCGATGTGCGAGCGCGCCGCGTGGACCTGCGCGTTGGCGACCGCGATCCCGGCCCTACGCCCGAGCTCCTCGGCCAGCGCGACCTCGCTCGGCCCGAGGACGCGGCCCGACTGCGCGGTGGCGAGCGTGACGATCCCGAGCACGCGGTCGCCGGCCGTCATCGGCACGACGACGAGCGAGCGCGTCTCGCTGGCTCGCAGCGCCGCGAGCGCCTCGGGGTCGCCGCGCGTCCAGACCTCGAGCTCGTCCTCCGCGACCCGCGGCACGTGCACGGTCGCCCCCGTGCGCACGACCTCCGCGAGCGAGGCCGGCTCGCCCTCGCGCAGCGGCAGCGCCGCCAGGACACGGTCGAGGACGTCGCGGCGGTCGTCGTCGGCGGCGAGCGCCCGCCGGCGCAGCGCGCCACGCTCGTCGCGCACGTCGACGCAGCACCAGTCGGCGATCTCGGGCACGACGGCCCACGCCACCTTGGCGAACGTCGCCTCCATGTCCAGCGACGACGAGACGAGCTTGCTGGCCACCGAGAGGAAGCGCTGCTGCCGGGCGGCCCGGCGCTCTTCGGTGACGTCCTCGATGACGTTGACCACGAGCCGGCGGTCGTTCTCGTCGTCGAGCGGGCTCGACTTCGTCAGCAGCCAGCGCTCCTCGCCGCCGGCCTTCGTGATCCGGCGCACGAGCGTCGGCTCGGGGACGCGGCCCGCCGCCGCCTGCAGGCGCGGAAAGCGCTGCGCGCTGAAGCGCCGCCCGTCCTCGTCGAGCAGGATGTAGCGGTCGAGGATCTCGGCGACCGGCGTGGCCACGAGCTCCTCCGGCGTCGCCGCGCCGAGGAGGGCGGCGGCGGCCTGGTTGGCGAAGACGAGCGTGCCGTCGGGCCGCTGCACCGTGACCGCCTCGCCGAGGTTCTCGAGCACCGCCTCCAGGCGCCGCTCGGTCCCCCTGAGCTCGGCGAAGAGCCGCGCGTTGTCGAGCGCGAGCGCGGCCCGGCGGGCCGTCTCGCCGGCGAGCTCGAGGTCGTCCTCGTCGTAGGCGTTCTGGCCGGCGAAGCGCAGGAACGAGAGCACGCCGAGCGTGCGCCCCCGCGCGACGAGCGGGACGACGACGGCGGACGTGTAGCGCATGCGCAGCATCAGCCGCAGGTGCTCCTCGGAGCTCGCGAAGCGCTGCAGGTCGCGCGCCGGCAGCTCGGGCAGGAGCCGGGGCTCGCCGGTGCGCGCGGCCTCGGCGACGGGGTGATCGGAGTCCCGGAGCAGCGGGAACTGCTCGCGGATCGTCCGCAGGGCCTCGGCCGTGCGGGGATCGGAGGCGAAGACGGCGGCTCCGCGCACGGCGCCGTCGTCGGCGACGAGATCGACGATGCACAGCTCGGCCATGTCGGGGACGGCGAGGCGGACGATCTCGTCGAGCATCGCGCCCGGCTCGGGCGGCGCCTCGAGCAGCCGGCTCGCGCGGTCCAGGAAGTCGGCGCGCACGCGCGCGCGGCGCTCGACCGCGAGGACCGTGGCGGCCGCCCCGGCCGCGCGCTCGAACCGCCGCCGGGCCGCCGCGCCGGTCACGGCGAGCGCTCCGCCGGCCGCGACGACGGCGGTCTCGACGAGGTGGTCGGTGCTGCCGGCGTCGTCGTCGGTCACGCCGAGCAGGGCGCACGCGGCGACGGCGAGGGCGGCGACGAGCGCCGTCGCGCGCGGGGTGGCTCCGAGCGCCGCGACGAGCGGGCCGACGACGAGCAGCGGCCGCAGCACGGTGCTCCCGGCGAGCGCCGCGTCGAGCAGCGCCACGGCGGCGACGAGCGCCACGCCCGCGCCGGCCGCGGCGGCCTGCCGGTTCCGTCGCCCGAACCACACCTCCGGGCGATCCTAGTTCGTCCGGAGGTGTGGTCGCAGGCTTTGCGGAGCCGGTGGCTCAGGCGGCGAGCGCCTCGCGGCGCGCGGGCTCGAGCGCGATCTCGAGGACCTCGCCGACGGTCATGACCGGGTGGAAGGTCATCTGCTCGCGCACGTCCGCGGGGACGTCATCGAGGTCGCCGCGATTGCGCTCGGGCAGGACGACGTCGGTCAGGCCGGCCGCGTGCGCGGCGAGCACCTTCTGCTTCAGCCCGCCGATCGGCAGCACGCGGCCCTGCAGCGTGACCTCGCCGGTCATGCCGACCGTGTGGCGCACCGGGCGCCCGGACAGCAGCGAGGCGAGCGCCGTCGTCATCGTCACGCCCGCGCTGGGGCCGTCCTTGGGGATCGCGCCGGCCGGGACGTGGACGTGGAACTCGCGCTCGTCGAACGCGTCGTCGCTGACGCCGAGCTCGCCGGCGTGCGCGCGCACGTAGGTCAGGGCGATCCGCGCCGACTCCTTCATCACGTCGCCGAGCTGGCCGGTCAGCGTGAGCCCGCCGGACTGGCCCTTCATCTCGTTGGCCTCGACGAAGAGGACGTCGCCGCCCGTGCCGGTGACGGCGAGGCCGGTGGCCACGCCGGGCACCGCGGTCCGCGCCGCCGCCTCCTGGAAGACCTTCTGGCGCCCGAGCGCGTCGCGGACGAGCTCGAGGTCGATCGCCACCGGCGCCTCGGTCTGGCCCGAGGCGATCCGCGTCGCGGTCTTGCGCAGGAGCGTGCCGAGCTCGCGCTCGAGGTTGCGCACGCCGGCCTCGCGCGTGTACTCGCCCACGATGGTGGCCACGAGGGCGTCGTCGATCGCGACCTCGTCCTCGCGCAGCCCGTTGCGCTCGCGCTGGCGCGGCCACAGGTAGTCGCGCGCGATCGCCACCTTCTCGGCGGTCGTGTAGCCGTCGAAGCGGATCACCTCCATGCGGTCGAGCAGCGCGCCGGGGATCGTCTCGGCCTGGTTCGCGGTCGCGATGAAGACGACCTCGGAGAGGTCGAGCTCGACGTCGAGGTAGTGGTCGCGGAAGGTCGAGTTCTGCGCCGGGTCGAGGACCTCGAGCAGCGCCGAGCTCGGGTCGCCGCGCCAGTCGGCGCCGACCTTGTCGACCTCGTCGAGGAGGATGACCGGGTTCATGGTGCCGGCGTCGCGCAACGCGCGCACGAGGCGGCCCGGCAGCGCGCCGATGTACGTGCGCCGGTGCCCGCGGATCTCGGCCTCGTCGCGGATGCCGCCGAGCGACATGCGCACGAACTCGCGGCCCATCGCGCGGGCGATCGACTCGCCGATCGAGGTCTTGCCCGTTCCGGGCGGGCCGATCAGCGTCAGGATCGCGCCGGACTTGTGGTCGGCCTGGATCCCGCGCTCCTGGCGCAGCTTCTTGACCGCGACGTACTCGACGATGCGGTCCTTGACGTCCTCGAGCCCGGCGTGGTCGGCGTCGAGCACCTCGCGCGTGTGCACGGGGTCGAGGCGCTCCTCGGAGCGCTCCTTCCACGGCACGGCGATGAGCCAGTCGAGGT
This sequence comes from uncultured Actinomycetes bacterium, assembly GCA_963803375.1. Taxonomy (GTDB): domain Bacteria; phylum Actinomycetota; class Thermoleophilia; order Solirubrobacterales; family Solirubrobacteraceae; genus JAOPZW01. The sequence goes on from CAWDMB010000018.1 coordinate 6,530, forward strand.
AGCTGCGGACCATGTTGCCCTCGCCGCCGCCCTCGCCCATGCGCTCCAGGCGCCCGAGCTCGCGCTCGGCCTGCTCGCGCACGGCGTCGGGCATGCCGGCGTCCTCGATCTTGCGGCGGTACTCGTCGGTGACCGACCCGTCGTCCTCGCCGAGCTCGCGGCGGATCGACTCCATCTGCTTGCGCAGCACGTACTCGCGCTGCTGCTTGGCGGCGCCGGACTCGACGTCGTCGCGGATGCGGCGGCGCACCTGCAGCTCCGCCAGGCGCTCGCGCTGGAGGCCGAGGGCGAGCTCGAGGCGCTCGGTGACGTCGACGGTCCCGAGCAGCTCGACCTTCTGCTCGAAGGTCAGGTCGGGGGCGTAGCCGGAGGTATCGGCGAGCGGGCCGGGCTCGGTGATCGCGCGGACCCAGGCCGCGACGCGGCCGTCGTCGCCGCGCAGCTCGAGGATCTCCTCGACGGTCGCGCGGTACTCGCGCTCGAGCTCGCGCGTGCGCCCGTCGACGGGCACGTCGTCCGCGCGCTCGGAGACCTCGACGCGCAGGCGCCCCTGGCCGTCGGCGTGGGCGGCGCGGGCGACGCCGCGCGCCTCGCCCTGCAGGACGGCGCCGCGGGCCCCGCCGGGCAGGCGGACGCGCTCGGCGACGCGGGCGATCGTGCCGACGGGCGCGAACTCGCCGTCGTGGCGGGGCACGAGCAGCACGCGCTCCTCGTCACCGACGTCGATGGGCAGGGTCACGTCCATCGTCGGAAAGACGACGGTGTCGTCGAGGGGGATGAGAAGAAGCGTCTGTGCCATGGTCAACCTTTGGAGAACTCAAACGTTGCTCGCGCAATGGTAGCAGTGATCTTAGTCGGCGCAATGCAGATCTGAACGCGGATCCGTCCGGTAGGGTCCGCGCGTGCCGATCGCTCCCGGCGACCTCGTCCTCTGCTCGGCGCGCGGGCGCGTCTTCCACGCCGAGGTGCGCGGCACGGTCGTCGGCGGCCTGCGCGTCGCGCCGCTCGAGCGCGCCGTCGGCGTGCGCACGGTGAGGGCGGCCGAGGTCGTCGCGCACTGGGCGCGCCAGCCGGCGCCCAACGCGGCGCCGGACCGCGCCCAGGCGAGTTTCGACCACCTCCTGGACCCGTAGCCCGGCCGGGTCCCGGGTGCGCATGGCGCAGGGCGGCCTGGAAGGCGTCGCGGACGCGCGGGAACCGCGTGAATAAGCTGCTCGCGTGACGGCTGGCGGCAGCTCGGACGCCGACACGGTGGACCGCGCGCGGGCGTGGCACCACGGTCGGCACGCCGCGGTGTGTGACGTGGTCGAGCCGTGGGCGCATGGCACCGTGGTGCGCGCCACCCGCTACCCGAGCTACTACGACTTCAACCTGGTCAGGGTCGAAGAGGACCCGGCGATGAGCCTCGAGGCCCTCGTGGCTGTTGCCGACGAGGCGCTCGCGGGGCTCGAGCACCGGCGCTTGGACTTCGAGGTCCTCGACGTCGCCGAGGCGCTACGGCGCGGTTTCGAGGCCAGGGGTTGGAGGGCCCTGCGCTTGCTGTTGATGCGACAGGAAATCGCGCCGCCGCCCGGACCCGACGTAGTCGTGGAGGAGGTCCCTTACGACTCGGTGCGCGAGCTGCGGGTCGCCTGGTACCGCGAGGATTTCCCCGACCAGGATCCGGGCGGCTATCACGCTCAGGCGCGGGAAGTCGCGCTGCGCCGCGGCGCTCAGGTTCTCGCTGTGCGAAGAGAGCGCGCGCCGGTGGCCTTCGCGCAGCTCGAGCGCGACGGCGCTGCGGCCGAGATCACGGAGGTCTACGTGCAACCGGAACACCGTGGCGACGGGCTCGGCACGGCGCTCACCCGCGCGGCGATCGAAGCGGTGAGCTCCGTTCGGGACCTTTGGATCGGCGCCGACGACGAGGACCGGCCGAAGGAGCTGTACGCACGTCTCGGCTTTCGGCCGGTCTGGACGGCGATGGAGTTCACGCTGCTGCCGTGAGCCGGCGTGTGGTCGCTACCGCGCCGCGCGAACGCCTCGATCCTGGTTGGATGCTCCGCCGTGCCCGACCGCTTCAGGCAACTCGAGACGACGCTCGACGGGCCGATCCTGATCGCGCCCGCCGCCTTCGGCGACGAGCGCGGCTTCTTCGCGGAGACCTACCGGCGCAGCGACTTCGTGGCCCTCGGCGTCCCCGAGGAGATGGTCCAGGACAACCATTCGCGATCCCGCCACGGGGTCGTGCGCGGCCTGCACTTCCAGGTCGGGCGCGGCGCGGGCAAGCTCGTGCGCTGCGCGCGCGGGGCGATCTGGGACGTCGCCGTCGACCTGCGCCGGGGCTCGCCGGCGTACGGGCGCTGGGAGGGCTTCGAGCTCTCCGACGAGAACATGCGCATGATCTACGTCCCGCCGGGCTTCGCGCACGGCTTCTGCGTGCTCTCGGACGTCGGTGACGTGCTCTACAAGCAGGACGCCTACTTCGTGGACGTGACCGAGCGCGGGATCCGCTACGACGACCCCGACGTCGCGGTCGCCTGGCCGCTGCCCGTCGAGGAGCTCATCCCCTCCCGGCGCGACGCCGAGGCGCCGCTGCTGCGCGACGTCGCCGACGAGCTGCCGTTCGCCTACGTCGGCTGAGCCGAGAGCCTGCCAGGTGCCCTGGGGACGCCCGCATCGGGTCCGTCAGTGGGAGCCGTGTCCCTTGACCCTCCTGTAGATCAGGTCGAAGTCGGTCTCGTAGTTCGTACCGTCCTCCGCCAGCTCCCAGCGGCCAACGATCGTGTCGCCGTCGTCTTCGAACCTGCCGGTGAAGCGCTGGGAGAAGGGCGCGCCCTCGCGCCACAGCCTCCACTCGCCGTCGCCGATGCTCATCTCGTAGACGCGGCAGACGCCTCGATCGTCGGAATAGAGCTGGTAGTAGGTGCCGTTCGCCGCGTCGCATCCCATGATCGAGATTCCGTTGGGCGCCTCGGGCATATCCACCGTCGAGCGCTCGACCAGATGGGCGCCTGAGTCGTGCCACTCGACCGTGGCCCGTGCCTCCCCCGGCCAGGGCTCGCCCCCGGGCGGGATCGCCTCGAGCGTCCACTCCCCGACGAGCGGCTCCAGCTCCCTCAACGCCTGCTGCGCGGTGCGCTGATCCATGCTCCTTCGCCTCCTCTACTCCGCCCGCCGGTAAACCTGGATCTGGACGCCGTCCGAGCCGACGGTCCTGGCCTCCGCCAGCTCCAGCTTCAGGCGGTCGATGCCCTCGGGGAAGAGGCGTTTGCCGCGCCCGAGCAGCGTCGGGAAGACCATCAGCCGAAGCTCGTCGACCAGGTCCGCGCCGAGGAGCGCCGCCACCAGGCTGCCGCTTCCGGCGACCAGGATGACACCGCCCGTCTGCTCCCTCAGCTTGGAGATCTCCTCGGCGACGTCGCCGGAGATCACGGTCGTGTTCGGCCACTCGGGGTCCTCGAGCGTGGTCGAGACCACGTACTTCGGATCGTTGTTGAGCTTGTCGGCGAACTCGCCCTCGCGCGAGGGCCAGGCGGCGGCAAACCCCTCGTAGGTCACCCGGCCCAGGAGCTGAACCTCGGCCTCCATCACCTCGTCGAGCTTGAACTTGTCGCCGTCCTCGCCGCGGTCGTACTCGAACGTCCAGCCGCCGTGCTCGTAGTCCTCGGCTCCGCCCGGGTCCTCGAACACCCCGTCCACCGACACGAACTCGGTCACCACCAGCTTGCCCATCTCGGTACCTCCTCTTTGGTCGTGGTTTCTAGCGAGGCCGAGGGAGCACGCGAGACTCGTCGACGGCGCGCGCCCCGGCACCTCGGATCGCCATCGGCGACGGATGTTGCTCCTATCCCGGAACTCGATCCGGCGCATGCGGCGGCCACGAGCGGCCACGCTTCGCGCAGGAGCAGAACGCGTCCACCGCTGTGCCTCACCCGGGTCGCCGCCGCCCTGCAGTGGCGGTGAGGGCGAGCCCGTGTCGCGCGAGGGCGAGGCGTCAAGACGCCGAGAAGGTGAACATCTTGTCGGCCTCGATCCGCGCGTAGACGGGGCCGGAGTCCCGGCCCGACGACCGGCCTGCCGTCGGCTGTGACGGTGACCAGGCTCAGCAGGCACATGCCGGCGAGGCGCGCCGCGACGGCCTCAGCGCTGAGACGCCGTTTCGGGCTGTGGATACGGAGCAGGTGTGCGCCGGCGGTCGCATAGCTGCGGTCGAGAATCTCCTGCAGCGCGGCGATGTCGGCTCGCGATTCGTGCACACGCAAGAGCCAATCATGTCTCGACCCGGGACCCTGTCTCGTGCGCGGCCGCTGCCGCCCAGGCGCCGATTGCGGCCCCGCCGGTTACCACGTGTCGGTCAGAGCTGGAGTCCGGCGGTGGCGGACATCACCGGCGTGTGCCGCCGGTTGACAGGTGACCAAAGGGTCACATATACTCATGGCCCATGGACGCGGTGTTCAAGGCGCTCGCCGACCCCACGCGACGGGGTCTGCTCGACGAGCTGTTCAAGCAGGACGGGCAGACGCTGAGCGCGCTGGAAGGGCGCGTGCCGATGACACGCTTCGGCGTGATGAAGCACCTGCGGGTGCTCGAGGAGGCGGGTCTCGTGACCGCGCGCAGGCGCGGGCGCGAGAAGTTCCACTTCCTGAACCCGGTCCCGATCCGGCTCGTCCACGACCGCTGGGTGAGCAAGTACGCCGAGCCCTGGGCCGCCACGCTCGCGGGCATCAAGCGCCAACTCGAGGAGGTAACGATGGAAGCAGTCGACGTCTCACACCGGGTGCCACTCAGCCCCGACCCCGACGGCAAGGGAGCCATGGCGGTGTTCGAGATCTACATCAAGACGACGCCGGAGCGCCTCTGGGAGGCGATCATCGATCCCAAGCTGAGGGCCAAGTACAGCTTCGGGGTCGAGACCCACTCCGACTGGACGGCCGGCTCGAGCTACACGGCGGCGGTCCCCGGCGTCATCGACATCGCGGCGGGTGAGAACCTCGAGGTCGATCCGCCGCGTCGGCTCGTGCAGAGTTTCAACGCGCTCTGGAGCGACGACGTCAAGGCCGCCGGGGCCTCGAGGGTCACCTGGGAGATCACCCCGGTCGGCGACTCGTGCCAGCTGACCGTGATCCACGACCGGCTCCCCGAGGACGCCAATCCGGAGCTCTACGGCGGCTGGCCGATGATCCTGTCCGGCCTCAAGACGCTGCTGGAGACCGGCGAGACGCTCACGACGCCGGGCTCGCTCATGTACTCGCAAGCCCAATCGGCTGACTGAGGGGCGGTCCTGCCTACACCCCCGGGACAGAGTGGCGGTCGCGCTCGTTCCTACGCGTGAGGGCGTGCCGACCGGCGTCGAGACCGGCGTCGGCTCCACGACCCCGGACGCGGCCGCGATCCCGACCTGCAAGCCCGCGGCGTCGACCGGGGTGAGCTGTTGCGCCGGCCGGGTTCGCCGTCGGCGACCAGGACGGCAGCGGCCTCGAGATCGTCGAGCAACCCTGAATACGGCCGAGGCCCGCCGCCGTGACCCCCGGTCGCGGCGGTCGGCCTCCGTTCCCCTCGCCCACGGCTGGCCCGGTTGGCGAGGCGCGTCGAGTGCGCGCCTGCCCGGAGCCACCTCGGACTCAACCTGCGAGGACACCGACGAGCTGACCATGCCGTGGTTGCGGGTTGCGCCACGAACGAGCGCCTGCGTCGGCGACGGCGACGTGCTCGCAAGGGACGACGTCCGAGCGCCCCGAGTGGGTCACGCCAGCTTCCGCATCGCTCGGGCGAAGCGAGAGTCCGCGCGACCGCATCGCCGCGCTCCCAGCTCGTCCGCAGCGGGCGCGTCGCGGACCAGCACTCGGGCGCTCGCATCCGGGCGGAGGCGAGTGCGCGGAGCGCAAGACCGTCTGCTCGCCGATGCCCATCGATGCCGCCGGACGGTGTCGCGCTTCTGGCGACGAGCAGGTCGATCGCCACGAACCGCGCCGCACCTGCTTTGCCGACGACGCGCAAACTCTCAGTCGGCGCCGAGGGAGCTGCTCCCTCCGTTCCATCGCGCCGGGCGCCATCGTGATCTCGAGCTCGATCCGCGCGTCCTCGTTGCTGGACGCGGATTCAATGACGGCGAAGGTGGTGCCGTCGGGCATCGCCAGTTGCTCGTTGCCGTCGGCTGGTTTCATGGTGGCGCCTTGAAGGTGAGGGCGCCGGCACGTTTGTCTTGGCGCCGGAGGCGTGGTGCTTTGCGGCTCGACGTCGTCATGTCACGGCGAGCGCGCTGACGAGCAGGGCTAGAGCGGTGGTCTGCAGGGCGACGCGGAGATTGATGATGCTGTCCCACCGCTGCTGCATCGCACGTGCGTTTGGGGGTATCTCGTGGGCCGCGGCCGCGCGGGTCAGCTCGCGGTTGATCGGGGCGGCGATGCGGATGTAGAGCACGAGCCAGACCAGCAGCGCGCCGAGCGCGGCGCCGGTGAGCGAGGCCTGAACGGGGTGGCCGGCGATGCCTGCGGCGAGCGTGCTGGTGGCCGCGGCGAGGATGCTCGTAGCGCCCGGGAGTGGCATTCGCTGGTCGGCGTATTGGTGGATGCGCCCGGCTGCCTGGGTGAGCGCGCCGTCGTCGAGCGCCGCGAGCGCGGGGCGTAGGACGAGCGCGGCGAATATGTCGGTGCCGTAGACGACGGCGGCGGCGAGCGCGGCGAGAGCGAGGCTGGTAGCGAGCATCGTGGTGTCCTGATGTCAGTGGATCGAGTCCGGGGCGGGGTCACTTGAGCGTGGGTATCGCTCCGATCTGCTGGAAGAACTCGAGCGTGTTCAGCTCGTCCCAGTGCTCCTGCAGGCGGCCGTCGCGGACCCGCCAGATGTCGATCGAGTGCATCTCGATCTGCGCGCCGCTCGGCGGAATGCCCATGAATGTGCCCGTGTGGCGTCCACGGTAGGTGTACCGGCCAACGAGTGTCTCGCCCGCGTCGACGATGTCGTCGACCTCGACGCGAAAGTCCTCGAACGCGGCAAGAAAGGCAGCGAAGATGCCGACCGAGCCGTCCTTGCCGGGCGCGGCGTAGCGGTTGTGATTGACGTACTCGTCGTCCAGGAGCTCAGCGAAGGCGTCGAGGTCGTGGTCGGTCAGGGTCTGGGCGAAGCGCTCGGCGAGCGCGCGATGGGTGCTCATCTGGATCGTCCTCTCGCGGGTGTGCGTTGGTGGAAGGCGCCGGCGCGCAGGCCGGCGGTGAAGGTATCTGCGACGAGTTTCAGCAGCTGCTCGGCGTGGCCGGGCTTGCGCCGGACGCGGCGTGAGAGCGCGAGCGAAACGACACCGTGCATCGTCGCCCACCACGCCTCGGTCATCGTCTCGGGGTCAGCAAGATCGACCGCCGCCTCGCGGGCGGCGTCGGTGACCGCCTCCTTGAGCGCGCGGAAACCCGCGTGCAGCGCGGCGGGTGTCTTCCCGGTTGCGAACTGAAGCTCCAGCCGCTGGTGGAACATCAGGTCATAGAGCGTGGGGTCGTCGTGTGCGAAGCGCCAATAGCTCACCGCGGAGCGGTGCAACGGGCCGACGTCGGCATCACGGTCGCTGCTGGCGAGCGACCGGGCGAGCTCCGCGAATCCGTCTCGCGCGACCGCGGCCAGAAGCGCGGCCTTGCTGGGGAAGAGTTCGTAGAGCGACGGTGCGCTGAGCCTGGTGCGCTGAGCGACGGCGCGGATCGTGACCGCGTCCCAGCCGGCTTCGCGCGCGAGCCGGCGGGTCTGATCGAGGATCAGCTGGCGGCGGTCGGCCTGCTGTGCTTTGGTTCTGGGCTTTGGCGGCATCGGCTAACAACGTTAGCATAACGCTGTTAGATACGTCAAGCTTCAGCACGGCTAGCGCCTCGAGCACTGCAAGCCGAGGCGCTCATCTGTAGGTACATGCGTCGGCTGGCCTCGCGGGGTGAAGCAACCCTGGTTCGGTCGGGATGTCGGATCGCGGCGGCACTGAGCGGTACGGCAGGCGGGAATGGACTCACCTGGCCCTTGTGGGAATGCAGCAGTCCGGCTGCTCGGTGCCGCCGTTGACGACCTCCGGCAGCCGAAGTCGTGGGCCTCCTGCTTCCGCCGCGCGGTGCGAATCCCGCGGTCCGCGTCAACGCACCTCGTTTGTGTGGACTGGAGGGCGGCTCTGGCTATTCGTCGCGCGGCCGCTCGAGGTAGACGACTCGGTCGTCGATCTGATCGTTCGCGATGGCCTGGATCGCCGCGATGAGCGGCTGGATGCCGGCTGGCCGCCGCGAAAAGCGGCTCGACAGCGCGATCAGCACGCCGCGGTGGTGGCCGCCCGCGGTGCTGTGTTCGGCCGCGATTCGCGTGAAGTCGCCGACGTTCTCGGTGAGCACGGTGAAGCAACCGGCGATCGCGGCGCCGAACACCTCTGCGTCTGAGGCGCCCGCCAGCCGGAGCTCGGTAACCGTTGTTGCTTCGATCCCGGCCGACCGAAGCGATTCCGCCAGGACGGGCGGGTACATCTCGTCGACGAGGATCCTCACCGCGCTTCGGCGGCGCCGGTCTCGCTACGGTGAAGCTCGATCCTGGCCTGGATCTCGTCCGGGTAGGCGACTCTGTACGCGAGCGCAGCGTCAATCTGCGCGCGGGACACGACGCCGTCGGCTGCGAGCTCGGCTGCCGGATCATTGCTCGAGCTGAGGTCGTCGATCCACATCGCGACCTCCCACACGTCAGGACCGCCGATCAATCCGGCCCGTCGGCCCGTCGGCCCGTCGCGGAAGGTGATCATCGGGTGCTCGTCGCGTCGTGCGCCTTCCTCGGCATAGCGGCGCAGACGATCGGACAGGCTTTCGCCCGCCGCTCGTGCGCGTAGCCGAAGCCGTTCAGCAAGGCGGTCATCGAGGCGGACGGACACGTTCACAGACATGCCTACAGTGTGGCACGTTGTCAACAGTAGGAGGTGGAGTGATGGAATCCATCGCTCTCGACCCTGCAGGCCATCGCCGCTCACCGGCGACGATGCCCAGCGCGCAGCGCGTGTCTCACGGTGTGCGGTGCGCACCCGCTTCGCGCGGGAGGGAGGACCCCACCGACGCCCGCTTCCCCCGCCGAGCGGTAGCCAGCGTCGT